>JBDNFB010000213.1:0-13734 GCA_041690055.1 Myxococcota bacterium
CGACCCGCCTCGCCTTCTGCTCGTCGCTTGTGGTTCCCGGCCTCTTCCCAGTATCCACCTGGGTCCTTCGTACCCAGCTGCGCAGGGTCTCAGGCGAACAACCGATCTTCTCCGCGATCGAGCGGATAGCCGCCCACTCCGGCCGGACTCAACACTTGGTCACTCGCGGCTGACGCAGCTCCCCCGCGTCGCACGGTTGAGGCGCACGCCGGCACTTCCATGTGACAAGCTTCGCTCGCAAGACGTTCTACGAGAAACCCATACAAACGCCCCGTCCGCTAACGAATCGATACGCGGTCCAGCCAGCGCTGGTTCGCCTCGCCGGTGTTTCGGTGGCGGGCCAGCGGGGCGGAGTACTCAAGCCATAGGTTGTCGTCCGTGTTAATCGGCATGCCTGCGGTAAGCTCCAAAATTGCATCCCGGTCCAGCCGTAGTTTTTCTGAGATCGTTTCGGGTCGCAATCCCAGGTCTTTCAGAGCCGGCGCAGCCGAAGGGAAGCGGTCGTTTATCTCGCCTACCACCAGTGGATCGAGTGGTCGATCCGAGCCGAGCATCAATATGTCCGACGTCTCCTCCGTCACATAGACCAGCACGTGTGCGTGGACCGAGGCAAAAGTGGCAAGCAGCGTTTTAAGATCGGCCTCTTCCATACTGTAAAGCTGCGCCCACTGCGCCCAGACCCCTCCCGGCCGAAGCCGGCTCCTGCCAATTTCGAAAAAGTCGAGGGTAAACAGGTTGGCCGCCCCAGTGATCCATGGGTTCGACGGCTGGCTGATGATTACATCCCACGTTGCTCGCGGGTGCAGAAGCAGGTGGTTGCGCCCATCGTTGGCATGGATCGTCGTACGTGGGTCATCAAGAACGTGATGGTTCCATTCTGCGAATAGCTCTGCTGCCTCCACGACCGCCGCCTCTATCTCGACGACGTCGACGTGATCCACGCTGTCTACACTACTTACAGTGCCAGCCGTGATCCCACTTCCGAGGCCGATCACCAACACGTCCCGCGGATCTTCGACGAACTGCAGCGGGAGCAGACCGAGCAAGACCTGAGTCTCCATGTCAAAGGCGTTATCGGCTTCCCCTTTACCGTTGTTTGCAATCCAGATGCTGCCGTCCCGCTTGTTCCGGCCCACAGTCACTACGGAAGTGCGACCCTCGCGGTACATCAGCAACTCGTCCCGGTCGAGCGCGAACTCGTGGATGCCCTCCCGCGAGTGATCGGAAAACCAAGACGAGTAGCGATACATCCCAGAAGCCATCAGTCTAGGATTCCACGGCGGTCGGGAGATGGCCGCCAGAACGACCACGGCCGCCACCGCCACCGCGACTGCGCGATCCCGCGGACTCGGACCCATATGCCAAAAAATCACGCCCGCCGATGCAATATTCAGCCCTGCCGCAGCGAGCACAGCTCCCTGAACGCCTATCGCTGGCATCAACACGAATCCCGCGGTCAGCGCTCCCACAACGCCGCCGGCAGTGTTCATCGAATAGAGCCGGCCGATCGTCCGCCCAAGCTCGTCTCCCCGCGACGCCACCGCCCGCACACTGATAGGAAGAGTGGCACCCAGCAGGATCGCAGGGAGCGTCATTACTCCCACCGAAATCCCCAACATCACCGCCCACTCAGCACGGGGAGATTCTATGGCACCAGCTGCATCAATCAGCAACACGTACCAAACCGGCAGCTCTGGAAACGCGTACATCACAACGTATGACACGGCGGCCAGCAGCACGTACAAAGCGGCGAGCGTATGCAAAAGCTCCCTCTCGCCCCGGCGCTCCGCCACCCGGTCCGCAAGCGGACCGCCCAACGCGCCACCGAGAGCGATTCCTGACAGAAAAGCAACTAGCATTAATGCGAAAGCGTAGGCAGAAGCGCCCAACACAAGTGTAAGCAACCGTACCCAGGCGACTTCGTACACCATCGAAGCCAGCCCACCCAACGCAAGTGCAACACCTACGGCGATCGGCTCCGGCTGAAAATCAACGGACCGCCGATCCTGAACCTTCGGCTCAGGTGCCCACCGATCCAACCATAGCGCCAGGACTCCGAGAGCAATGTTAGCCGCGGCAGCGCTCACATTAGTGGCAGCCACGCCGATTCCCGGCAACAGGACGAACCCCGCAAGGCACGTACCCGCCACGGCTCCCGCCGTGTTCGCACCGTACAGCGCACCCAATTCCCGACCTGAGCTATCCACTGAGGATGTCCGTTGTCTCACGAGTAGCGGCAGTGTCGCACCCATAAAGGCGGTCGGAAGAATTAGCAGCGACCCAACACACAATAGTTGAATAAGGCCGTAAACCAGCGGAGATGGGTTCATTTGCGACGACAGCCCTAGGTAAAGCGGCTCCACCGCCCGGAGCAATTCGGGCAGCACCAAGGCGTACAGACCGATTCCAAGCTCCAACCGCGCGTACACCTGGAGCGGACGTCGAATCCGATCCACGTGGTTCGAGATGGCCCAACCCCCCACGGCCAGCCCGCCCATAAACGCGCCGAGAACGGCGGCTACCGCCAAAGTCGTGGCACCGAAAATCAGCTGCAACTGTCTCACCCAGATGACCTGATACATCAGACCTGTGGCGCCCGAGACGAAGAAGAGCGCTAGCAGGACCCTAGAGAGCATCACATCCCCATCCCCATCCCCATCCCCATCCCACCGGCATCATCGCCATCGCCGCCGCCCTCACCCTCGCCACTCGCCCCAGCGGCCGTGATGACATCACTCGCGGCGGATAAAGCTGCACCAGTATTTTGACCCAGAAGGTTAATCCCCGCGAGAATCATCACCGCAAAAACCGAAGCGATCATCGAGTACTCGACAACGCTCATCCCTCTATTGTCTCGAAAAGAACCATTTCGTTGATCACCCATTACTCTCTATTCCCTCTATTTAGCGGTCGTCAGTTCCCCTCGCTCAAGTGCAAGAAAAACGACGGTTGCATGCATTCCAGAAAAATTTCCTCTTACCCTTGAAACGATTGGGCGTAGGCGTCTGCCAGGTCAAACATAACACCGAATAACACCTAACTCCAAAAGTCTGCGCACCGAGAGACCCGATCCCACTAAGTCTAACTTTACAATTCCCGCAGCCTGCCAGACGTTCAAGGGAACTACTGCCGCCGGAGGCGGCGATTCCTGACCTGCAGCAACGCAACGAACGCGTTTTCAGATCCCGACCCACCCCTTCTGAGGTGACCACTTCGAAAATGTGAACGTCTCAACCTATTCGCAAATACCCCTCGCTCGGGCCGGGCAAAAAGGGGCTGCTCCCCAAACTGGCCCAGTACGCCCATCCTCCCCAAAGCCAGTTAGCATCAGACCCTCTGTCAATTTGGTCTTAACCAAACCTACAGAAGCCTAACGTCAGTATCATTGACGCGACAATGCCGTCTCCGCTGCTCGCCGCAAATTTTTCAGCACAGTGAGGTCGGCCTCACCTCCGAAAAGTAAGGCATGCTCGAATAACAAAATTGCCTTTTCCTGCAGGCCTTCGTTCATGAGAATCATCGCGAGGTTGTTATACGCGTGTTGCTGTTCACCAGATTTTGAGAATGCCGAGAATGCCTCTGAGTGTCGGCCGGCCATGGCAAGGCACGTACCCAGGTTATTGCCGAACGTAACATTCCCAGGGGCTCCGCTTACTGCCCCCCTTAGATGAACCTCGGCTTCCGCTAGGTCGCCGCGAAGCATCAAGATGTACCCGAGGGCGTTCTCCGCCTCGATGCTGTGAGCGTCCAGTCTATTCGCGCGTAACGCAAACTCCACGGCGCGGTCCATCTCACCACGAGCCACTGCGACCGATGCCATCGCAATAGCCGCATCCACGCTGTTAGGCTCAAGCTCCAACGACCGCTCTAATGCACCAAATGCACCATCGACGTCATCGCCCAAGAGTCGCGCGACGCCGAGCCCGTACCAGTGGGAGGCCTTCTCTGGCTCTTCATCGACGATACTTGTGAACATCGCCTCGGCAATGCGATGGTCATGACGAAGCTGCAGCCACGCAATTGCCGTCTGCGAATCTATACTACGATCCGTGTCGATGTAAGCCCGAATAAATTGGGCCATCGCCTCGCTATCGCGCCCTTCGGCTAGCAGCTCTGCGCCGCGGGAAAGGAAATCACTCCCGGACTCGGCGACCGTAACCCCGCCGCGCCTCGCAATAGCATGCGCTTCTCCTCTCGCGGCAACCTCATCTTTGGGTACCTGATTTGATGCGCAGGCGAACAGGGAGAGAGCCAGTAGAACCAGAAGAACTGTATGTAAACTTCGGCAGAGGGTCCAACGAGATGCCGTAAGCATATTTTGTCTCCTGATCATTGGCCAAGCGCGTCCGACACACGCCAAAACATAGGACCGAGGATCGCCGAAAGAGTGGAAAAAAGGATGAGCATAGTTGGGAACAACATCTTCGTTGGAGCGGTTTCAGCCAGTCCTTCGGCCAGGATTAGCCGAGAACTACGAATGGACTGTGCGTATTCCTCAAGACTTTCACATACGCCGCTGCCGTATCGCGTACTTTGGCTGAGGACCGAAACAAGGGACCGAAGCTCTGTAGTGCCGCATCTAATGACGAGGCCTTTCAGCGCATCATCCAAAGCCACACCCGCCGCGACTTCGAGCATAGACACATGCAGCTCCTCACCGAAAACGGGATTCAGTTCGCGAACCTCGTCCGTGACCCGCAACATCGAATCTTGAACACCGAGTCCACTGCCAAGGCAAATGGACAACAAATCCATAAACTCCGGCAGGATTTCTACGATTCTTTGATGACGTCGATCCCGAATTTTAGTGAGTCCGTATGTCGGTATAAAGCGACCGACCGTGAACATACAGAGCAGCGCTGCGAGGGTCTCAGCAAGAGCCAAGTTGTAAACCCGAGCGAAGTTTGCAGCAACTATGAAGAGAGCAAGTTCCAATACAACCCTCGCGCCCGAGAACACTCGCACGGCGGAAGGGGACCGAAATCCCGATTGGCGTAACAACTCTCGCGTTTCGGTCTGCTCACTCGATCGAACGTTAGATAGACTTGCCAATGCCAAGCTAAGTTTTTTTAGTAGGTCGCGTCCTAGAAGGTTCTGTGAGTGTTTGGTCAAGTCAGACCCACCGGACTTGGACGCCCGAGCGTCCCTCCAGGCAATGATCCGTTTGCTCGCTTTCGTGCTAATCCCACTGCGCAGCGTGATCGCTACGTAACCGATGACAATGAAAAGTACGAACAGAACCGCCGGAGCCGCCGCTTCTTTAAACATCATGTTCTCACCCTTGAGAGGTAGCGGGCCGCGACTACGCCGGTGGCAATTCCAATAATGCTCATCATGGCAAGCCGCTGGCCTTGCTCTTCTTCCCAGAGCGGCGCAAGTAAAGCCGGGTTATTGAACCAGAGTATGCTGAATGCCAACACTGGAAAAATGAGAAGAGCCCGAACCGTGAATCGAGGACCCGCAACGATCGCTTCGATACGTATGCGTAGCTTTGCTCGTTGCCTCATAAGACTACCCAAACGCCTAAACGTTTGAACGAGGCTCCCGCCGGTCTCGTCTTGAACAGCAACAGCGAGCGCAAGGAAACGAGCGTCGTTTGAATTAACACGTGCTGCAAAGCCGCGAAAGGCGCGCGGTGCGTCGTTACTAAGCGCGATCTCATTAGCCGTGATTCGAAGTTCCTTCGATACGGGGTCAGCCATCTCGTCGGCCACTTGAGCAATACTTTGGCCAATCGAGTGACCAACCTGTGTCGCGCGGGCCATCATATCAAGAGCGTCCGGTAACTGAGCCTCGATCTGCTTGGCGATTTTCCTTGCGCGACTAACAAGCACTACGATCGGAAAAAACGCCCCACCAGCAGCCCCCAAAAGTGTCATAACAGGTCCCATTTCGAGATAACCCACAAGCAGTCCGGCAGCAACTGAGGCAGCACAAATCATTGCAACTAACGCCGACACACCCAATGGCCAATACACGCCCTCAACAAATTCGTTGACGGCGCCTTCTAGTCTTCTGAGCACCCCGACCGGGGTATTCGACGCCTGCCCCTGACGTCGCAACAGCAAGCTTGTCCTACTACTAACCTCTGCTCCTCCAGCAGGGCCGACAATAAGCTTCCTTCGAACACGTCGAATCCGTCGTAGTTCGAGTCGGACAGCCACGAACACCCTAATGATCTCCAAGACGCAAAATGCCGCGAGTGCGAGGAGCGTTGCAGCGAATGTTTCAAACATGGCTCAACGACTCGCCAAGCTGGAGTTGGCCCTTTCGCGCAGGCCCGATTTATCCGCTGCATCAGGTGTCACAGGACCCTGCGAATGATCGCCAGTGGGGATACTTGCGCCATCAAAAATGAACGTATCAGCTCCACCTGGCTCACTCGCCACGCGACGAATTACCTCGCGAAGATCGATGGCATCATCTTTAGTCCCGACCACCTCACAGACTGTGGAAATCTCGCGGCTTCCATTCGCCGATCGCGTTATGTGGATGACATTGTCAAATGCAGACACGATCAGGGACCGAACTATCGAAGGCTCCATCCCCACTCCCGCCATTCCAACGAGCGCCTCGATTCTAGCCATGGCATCACGCGGAGAATTCGCGTGCATAGTAGTCATCGATCCATCGTGACCAGTATTGAGAGCTTGGAGCATGTCCAGCACTTCGTCTCCGCGTACTTCTCCGACGATGATTCGATCGGGACGCATACGCAGACTGTTGACTACTAGGTTTCTGATTGAAACTGCGCCGACGCCTTCCACATTTTCGATCCGTGTCTCTAATCGCACCACGTGATCCTGACGGAGTGCTAGCTCGGCCGAATCCTCGATTGTAACAATGCGCTCATTCGGGTTGATCCAACTTGAAAGTGCATTGAGAAGAGTAGTCTTGCCACTCCCGGTGCCTCCAATAACGAGAATGTTCTTTCGTGACGAGACCATTGATTCGAGCTTTGCAGCAACCTCTTCTGTCATCGTTCCGGACCGAATTAAATCCTTAACGCTCAGTGGATTGCTAGGGAATCGGCGAATCGACACGCAGGGTCCGTCGACAGCCAAGGGAGGAATGATCGCATTGACTCGAGACCCGTCAGGGAGCCGCGCATCGACCATCGGGCTTGCCTCATTAAGGCGCCTCCCGACCGCCGATACGATTCGATCCATGACACGCCGCAGGTGATCGTTGTCCTTGAATCGAGTCTTAGTTAGTTCAAGGACCCCCGACCTCTCGACGAAAACGTTATTCGGGCCGTTTACGAGTATGTCGCCAATCGTAGGATCTCGAAGCAGTGGTGTGAGCGGTCCCATCCCAAAGACTTCATCGACGATTTCATCTACGATTCGTCCACGTTCGCGGTATGGAATGTCTGCGGAATCTTCGTCTAGAAGCTGCCGAGCGGCCTGAGCAACGTCCCGAGACGCTTGTTCTTGAGAAACTTCGAATAGGCGACTGACATCCAGCATCGCAATTAGATCATTATGGATTCTGCCCTTGAGTTGGAGTTCCCTGTCAGACGTCGAAGGCCGATCCTGCGAGAACTCGGCAAGAGTCAGAGCCGTCTCCGCTCGCAAGAGCGCGGCTTCATTTGACCCGGATTCCTGTTCTTGGCCTAGCTTTGTTTGAAGAAAAGACATTCAGGAGCCTAAGCGCGCCAGAGGCGAAGCGCGCGGTTAAAGATTGAGAAAGACTCTGTACACGAAAACGCGTCATCGGGTTCAATGCCCTGCCAAGCCATGATTTTCGATACTAAACTTGAATAGGACCTAGCGAGTTCTTTTCGATTCATCGCGGCGGATAGGGGTCGTCCCTCGTTCGTAAATGCGCTCGCCCCAGGGAAGTCGTTAGGCAACGAGTGGTCCGCATCACGCCCGATGAGATTCTTAAGTTCGCGTTTCGGAATTGCTGATTTGCCGCCTTCCCGCGCTAGAATTACTCGAACCATCATTTCGGAGAGCCCGATGCGTCTACAAAGCTCGAGTTGTTCCGTAGCGTGAGCCAGACTCGGAACATCAGGCGTGATCTGAAGTAACAACTGGTCTGCTCGTTCGGCCACGACACCAACGATCGGGCTCCAAGTTCTCGGGATATCAACGATCACCCAGTCAAACCGCTCCTGCAGAACCTGGCAGATCAGCTCTACCTGCGGCGCAGTTAGAAATTCATAATCTTCGATTCTTGTGGGTGCAGCCAGAACTTGGATGTCGCTTTTACTGTGGTGGAAAAGCGCTTCAGAAATCATGACGGCGCTTAGATCTGATCCGGCTCTGGCCAAATCTCCAAGATTCGTCTGGGGCTGGAGATCACAGAATAGAGCGACATCCCCAGTTGGATAGGCCAGGTCAAGGACCGCCACACGCTGCCCCCGCTCGGCGAGGTGGAAGGCGGTCTGACACACTGTCATGGTCGTCCCCACGCCACCCTTCACGCCCATAACTGCAATTATTGGGGCGGTACTATTCAGGCACTCTGGCTCAAGTGTTAGGCGCTTGACAACAGTAGATAGCTCAGACGCAATCTCTGATTGGGGAACGAAATCCTCTACGCCTAATCGCATGATTTTCAGAACGACGGCGGCATCTTCACTGGGACCAATCACAACAAACTTGCGCGCCCCCAAGTCGCTGGACTTGATGAAATTGGTGGCGCCGGAGATATCCCAGTTCAGACAAATGATAACGAGACTTGGACGTTCCTTCCCGATTCTCTCGATGGCTGGAGACCAGTCTTCCCCCAGCAGAGCTAAGCCTTCGACACGAATTGTGGCCGCATTTAGACTAAGCCTCACAGCTTCGTCGAGCAGCGAATCGTTACCGCCAATTACGAGGCAGACATCTCTATTCCGAACAGACATTGGGAGTTTCCTATCTTCTCATAAAGTTAGTGGACTAACATAGACTGGGAAGCGCTTAGTCCGAAGTTGACTCCTCCGGATTCACTTGCTGCGATTTCACACTCTTCGAACAAAGGCTCGCCGCTACAAAGCATGCGTAGCTTGATGGTGTTGTTGGTGACTTGTCGAATCTCAGCACACCCAAATCCGACAATTTCTCGTTCCTGACCAGAGCGGCACGTCCGACCCGATGACTCGCATTCGACAATCGCAATAGGCATCACCCACGAATCGGAATCTCCGTCGAATGGCGCGTATCGATCTGTTCCTGCGGGAGAGCCACTGTAGAAATTGCTGCCTTCAAACTTGTTTCGAAACTCTCTGACAACCGAGGTCCGTCGCCCATCATTGAGTTCATACTCATCAAGCGATACTTCCGAGGAACAAGCATCTCCGCCTCCGGCAGATGGTCCGTACCGCAGATAGTTGCGCAGGCGGTTCGTGTTAACCGAGTTATTGGGGTCCCCATAGATTGTCCAGCAGGCATTCTGTGCCGATCGATTTCTGAACTCAAGACAACTCGCATCATCGTCGCTGGAGTCAATATTCGTGAGGTCGCAAGTCGCGAAGGCGTGGTAGCTCCCCGAGCTGCAGTAATTCAGGCCGCACGCCCCGTCCCCGAACGCGCAGCAACCGATCGCGAATGGAGCGAACAGTTCTTCGGCGCATATCGAGCCCGCAGCACCGACATATGCCGTGCTCGACACCGAGATTTGAACCTCAGAGGTGCTAGCTATGGCACCCAAAAAAAAGGAGGCAGGGGAGTCTGAGTCAACGCTTACGCTCAAGGAAAGCGAGACCGCGTTACTGGATGAGTGGTCAACGCCGTCAATTCCAACTGCCACGAAGGTTTCATCTTCGGCGCTCCAGCGGCCGGTGGTGACATCTGAAGCTTGAAGAGTCGGGTCCACACCCATTACTGCACCCGTCATGTTGGAGATATTCAGCCATCGGCTTAGGACCTGGCTAGTGGGATCCGTTGAGCCGGAATCGGCAACCAATGACGCAGATGACAATGCTGTGGCATCTAGCATGTCCTGAAGCTTCGCCTTAATCAAAAACGCGGAACCCATATCAATAGCAAGAGCGAGAGCGCCTAGCAGAACAAGGAGGCTGGCTGCGACGGCGGGCAAAGCATACCCGCTGGTCGATCTGCGAGACTGCGGGACTGCAGCTAATCGGCCTACGGGCCGCTGGTGGTTCCGTCTACTAGGCATGTTGATCCTACTGACTGCTTCCTTGCAGTGCGTCTATTAGGCTTGCAGGGAGCGCGGGATTCGACTGCGGCGCAGGCTGGGCGCGATACTGTCGCATCGCAGCAGTCGCAGTCTCGCCGTCTAGCATTTTTGTAGGCACGCCTTCCAATTGAGCTCGGCGACCGGATTCAAGCATCTGCGCGCGTGCCCGATCGACGGAGTTAGGTGAGCTTTGAAGTTCAGAGGCACAGCCTGTGATGCTCATGCAGACTGATGCGAGAAACGCCATGACTAAAAGTCTCATTTTCAGTGTTCTCCTAGGTTCGAGTGTCGGCCGACTGGGATTTCGAAGCCGATAGTTCCAAGAAACCCTTCAGCTTGTTCCAGGCCATTCTCTATGTTCGATGCGGTGCCAGAGACTTCGACTACCGTTGTGTGAGTGCCTTTGCATTTGGAGCTTTCGGAATCCGCTTCGCAGTTAGGTGAAGTGATCTCCGTGCTGCGGCGAGAATCCAGTATCGCGGCGTCAATGGTCTTCTCTTGATCAGTACTCTTTTGCCCACTTTCGATCCGTCCGAGCAGATAGAATTCGGCTGCGCTAGGCGGGTGCACCGAATCACTCGGTAGTCGAAAAGATTCGCCCTTTGGAATTGGCGCGACGAGAGTTGGAGTCACGACAATTACGAGCTCGGTCTCGCGCTGCTCGTAGCGGCTGTTACGGAACAGCGCTCCAAGGACAGGGATCTCTCCGAGGCCAGGGTATGCAGCCGAGAGCTCGCGGAGGTCGTCTCTGAATAGTCCTGCTATGGCGAAGCTCTCTCCATTGCCGAGTTCGACGCCGGTTGACGCTCGTCTCGTGTTGAATCCTGGGACGCTCGTACCCTGAACTGTCGTACCGATCGAGAAATCTGGCTCGCTCACTTCGGGCGACACCGAGAGGTGAATCCGACCGTCGCGGAGGACGGTCGGCGTGAAGGACAGCCCTACGCCAAACTTGCGGTACTCGATTGTGATTGAGCCGGCGGAAGAACCGCCTTGTGCTACAGGAATTGGAATTTCGCCTCCCACTAAAAAACTTGCATTCTCTCCGCTCCGAGCGACCAGCATGGGCTCCGCTAGAACCTTAGCCAGCCCCTTTTGCCTCAATGCACTCAAGACCAGTTCTAATGACTCGAGGGCTCCGAAACCCGAAAGTGATCCGACGAGATTTGCGACCTCAGACGCGCCGATCCCGCCACTCCCGGTAGGGGTCGCGAGTTTCCCAAGGAGGCCTGTGACTTGAATTGGCCCCCCTTGTGTGTTGAATAGACCATTGAAGTTCGCTCCAAACTGCCGTGTGAGAGAGCGTGAAACTTCGGCGATCTTTACGTGAAGGAGGACCTGCTGCTGTCCTCTTACCCGCAGCATATTTACCAACTTGAGCTGGGCGTATTCCTTACGCGAAGAAAGGCCTGCTTCGATCAAACGCAAAGCACTTTCGGCGGATATTAGGTCTGGTACCGATCCCGAAACAGCGATGGCGCCACCGATATCTTCGATCGAGAAATCTTCGCTGCCGACCAGAGCGGCCACCCTGCGTTGAAGATTTCCGAACGCCGGGCCCACCTTTACATTCAGTATGGCAAGCGGCGCCGGTTCATTTCCCCATATGAGAACGTTAGTCGTGCCCATCCCGACGGGAACAAGGGCAACTTCCTTGGCGGTCATTACGAGAACATCTGCGATCGAGGGATCTCCGACCGAAACTCGTTTCACAGAAAAATCAGTCGCGAAGGCCAGAGAGTGGCCGAAGTCCAGGTTGACTTCCCTAACTGAATCATTGGCCAATCCGACGCGCGAAAGATATAAGGATCGCTCTGACGCTTGGGCGTTTAGTGTGGCAGAAAGGAAGGCGCCAATAATTGCAGTACATACGATCCATGAGGCCTTTCGGGTCATTAGACAATGAGGCGATGGGTACATAATCTCAAATCCTCTCAGCCGTTGTGTTAAGTCCTCGAATCACACTCACAGAGGGACGCCTATTCTCTCTAGGCGGAGATTTCTCCGCCCTTTGTTTGTAGTATCGGTCGGGAACTAGGTCTGCAGCGGTGACTCCTGCTGCATCAGAGCGTTCCTCTTCGTCGCCAAACCGCATCACCAGGTGGAGTTCCCCTTCACTCAATCCTAAGAGCAATCGCTCGGCTTCCTCGGGAGACACCTCCAGGGTGACGAGACCTACGATCTCTCGGGTAGCCTCGGGGTCATGGTTCATTTCCTGGTCGGTGGCCAGCACCCGAAGGTCTTGCGCGAGCGTTGTCGCAATGAGGCCCGCCGTATTGACAGACCCGGGCGCATCAAACGTCACCAACACGTCTACTCTGGAGCCTGGAAACACGAAGCCCGCGAGCCCGCCAGAGGAAGTTGTCCTGATCGACATCGCGCGGTGCCCGCTTTCGATGCGCCAGTCAATCTCGGTAGACGCACCCGGCGCCAATAGGGCCCCCTCGAGCACCGGAATCCCGCTTGCGACTGGAACTCGCAAAATGCGCCCCGCAATCTCTTTTGGCTTTTTCACTGTGCCTTCCGGAAGCAAATGTTTTGGCCACGAAGCAACTCTCAAGTCTTCGACTTTTAGCGGGGTGCCCATCTCAAGGTTGTCCTTCGCGACTGCTACGAGCTCGGTTTCTAATCGATCGAGATCGCTACCTTCATCCACCCCTTTTTCATCGCTGCTCATTGTGAGGATCCGCGTCGCGGCAATCGCGAGCGCAGTCGCGAGTAGCAAAAGAAGGATTATGCGAACCATGGGGCGTTGCATGTTTTGGGCTCCATCCTGGACTCACTATCTCCAGGAATTTCGTTTCGACGCGGCTCAGATGTATCCGCGAGTCACTCAAACTCTGTCTAAAAGTTCTGATTCCTAGCGATCGAGGTCACATTCATGGGTATCGCGGTCGGGAACGTTGGGGCTAAAGCACCCAGCACCGAAAATGGCTGCGAGTGAATAAGGCTTACGTCTATGTACTCCGCTCCGTCGCAGGTACCGACTATGGTTATGTCACCTGGCGAGACTGATACGCCAGCGTTCGAGGCCCTATCAATAATGAGTGAACGGGCTGTGCTCTCGACAGAATTGGATTGGCAACTTAGGCGAAAAAGGGCCATGCCCCTGGCACTTTCTCGGACGACGTCATGGAGCACTTGAAAACGGATAAAGTAGGCTCCAAACTCGATTGTTCCGAAAAGGAATAGGAGCAAGAGGGGAAGGGTTAGTGCAAATTCGAGGGTGGATATGCCGCTCTGACGACTTCCTCGACCGCTACCCATTTCAGAGCGCGTGTGATCACTAAGGCGCATGATTGATCGCTACCAGAATGGCACCCGCACTGAGCGCGCACGCAAATGGAGCGCTACTGATGGGACGCTCTGCCGGCGAGGACGCTGCTTTGAGAACCGAAGCGGGCGCGATCCCTTTCGATAGGATCAGCGAGCAAACCATTCCCCAAGCTCGACCACTCACGGTGAGTTTCAAGGTAGTTGTCGCATGAACTGTGTTTACGCTGCGGCTTTCTCCTTTTCTGGATTCAGCTTGACGACCTCGATGCGTTCCCAGTTTCGGGTCTTTCCGGACCAACGTTCTGGATTGCGCTGGCGAGCCGC
>JBDNFB010000214.1:0-3953 GCA_041690055.1 Myxococcota bacterium
CCCCCCCCCCCCCCGGCTCTCCCAGCGCTCCCACATCGTAGGGGCCCCTATAAGGGATCAAGCGAATCGTTGGACCCGCCGATGGGCTCTTTTACCGGGGGCTGCAGGCGCCTCCGGATAGCCCCCGGCTCATCCCAAACGATCGAGGCCAATGCTTTACGCAATCGGAGACATTCACGGCGAACTCGAGAAGCTCGACGAGCTTCTTGAGGAGACGCCGCTTGCGGAGGGCGACCAGCTGGTCTTTCTGGGCGATTACATCGACCGGGGACCGGATTCTTCTGGCGTGATCTCGCGACTGATCGAATTGCGAAGCCAGTACAGCTGCACGTTCCTGTTGGGGAACCACGAGTCGATGTTTCTCGACTTTCTCGGATGGACGGATGCAGCGTATTTTGGGGGCGACGCATTTCTGATGAACGGCGGAGATCGGACGCTGGCGGGCTACGGCTACTTCGATCGGGAAGACACTGCGCGGGAGACGTTTCGTCTCCCCAAGGATCACGAAGATTTTCTGCTTGAGCTGAAGCTGTCACATCTTGTGGGCGACTATCTCTTTGTGCACGCGGGAATTAGCCAGGAGCATCTCCGGTCTGGTGATCTCGCCTACGCGCTTCGTAAATCACGGCCCGAGGATATCCTCTGGAATCGCACGACTGGCGAGCTGCCTCATGACCTCGGCATTACGATGGTCTACGGGCATACGCCGAACGAAGATTTCGGCGTTCGCTGGAACAGTCCGTTCAGTATCGGTGTCGATACCGGCGCCGTCTACGGCGGACCGCTGACCGCGATTCGACTGCCCGACGAGAAGGTTTTCCAGGCGGGTTAACCCCGACTAGCCTCATTACCCTGTGGCAGACCAGGTGAAACGCGTAGCGCGTCCTTGTGAAAAGGCGGGCGAACTAACGCTTGGCGGTCTGGGTAGCAGCGGCGAGCTTCTGTTGTTCCGAATGATCGGCGGTGGAGGCGCCCACGCGTCCGCGCAGCTTCGGCACAGTCAGCTTGGTTCCCGCTGAGATTGAATCGAGATCGACGTCCGGGTTGTATTGCCGGATCAGCCAGATCGGCACCTTGAAGGTGCGTGTCGAGAGCAGCCAAAGCGAATCGCCGGAGCCGACCGTGTGTTCGAGCGTGCCCTCGATTTCCCACTCTGCGAAGAACTCTTCCTGCATTAATCGATGGAACTCGATGCGCACACGTTCGAAATCCTCGGAGGTGATATTCGAGAAGTCGAGCTTGAGCTTCTGCTGGAGGCCGACGTTCTGGCCGTAGCGCAGTCCGTTGAGGTCCCGTAGCTGGCTCGCGCGGAGTCCGAGCCACTCGGCGTAATGGCCAAGCGTTTCGTTCGTCTGCACGAGTATCGTGTTGTTGCTCGCGACGGTATAATCGGACGGGTCCGCGAGGAGTCCGGGACTGGGCTCGACGGCGCTCTCGTCCTGCGCTGACTCTTCGAGCGGGAGCGGGTCGATCTCAGCGGCTGCATTGGCGACGAGAGGAGGAGCCTCGCTCGGCGCAGGCGTTTTATTCGGAAGAGGTGAGAGCACGGCGGCCGGGTTGGGTGTCTTCGCGACCTGGGCGGGCTTGGGCGTCTCCGCAGGTTGCTCGGCAAGTGGCCTGGCGCTGGGCTTTGCCTTTGCCGCAGGTGTGGGCCTAGATGTGGGTTTAGGCGTCGGTTTCTCTTTTGGCATCACCATTGCGACTTGCTTCGGCGTAGCGATCTGGAGGCGCTGTCCCGCAGCGATGCGGTGGCGGCTTCGCAGATTATTCATCGAGACGAGTTCGGCGACGGTCATGCCGAATTGATCGGCAATGCGCGTGAGGTTATCGCCGCGCTTAACCTTGTAGACGCCGCCGTCCGGTAGGGCTGCGGTCGCCGTGGCGAGCTTGGCCGCCGGCTTGGCTTTCGAGTTGTTCGTCTTGGGCGTATACGCCGCCTTTTGCGTGGGCGAACCCTTGCCGGGCGGGAGCTTCAGTTTCTGGCCAATGCGAATTTGGTTACGGCTGCGTAATCCATTGATCGCAACCAGCTGATTCATAGTCGTATCGTGCCGACGTGCGATTGTCGAAAGCGTGTCACCCCGGCGAACCGTGTAGGTGCTGTCGCGGGTTTGGTTGGCATAGCGCTTCGCCTTAGGCAAAGACGCGAGGCCGTCCGAGAGCGGGCGCGGAAGGGCGGTTCGCGGAACGCGAATCGAGTAGCCCTTGGGAATATATTTAGAGCCCTGCCAGACGGTGGGACGAAGCCCGGGATTGGCTCGCTTGAGTGTGTTCACGTCCACGCCCACAGCCGCAGCGACATCTTTAGGCTTGGCGTAGTGACTGAGCTCGGCGGTTTCGAAGGCGATGGGCGGATCCAAGACGAGCGAACCGAAATAGGCGTCCGCATTAGCCGCGACGTGGTTCGCAGCGAGGAACTCGACGTAGAAATTTCGAGAGGCGAAGCCGAAGGTGCGCGAGCGGTATTTGCGCACGATGGTCTCGATGTCTTTTGTGCCGAGCTTTTTTGCGGCGCGACGCATGCCAGAGGCGCCGTGGTTGTATGCGGTCATCGCGAGCGGCCAGGTGCCGGTGACACGCAGGTTTTGTTCGAGCAGGCGCGCGGCGGCGACGGACGCACGATAGGGATCGAGGCGTTCGTCCACGATGTGATCGACGCGCATGAAGCGGCGGCCCGTAGAACGGGTGAACTGCCAGAGTCCGGCGGCGCCGACGCGCGAGTACACCGTCGGGGTATAAGAGGACTCGACGTGGGGCAGATTCGAGATCTCAAGGGGCAGATTCATGTCGCGTAGGGTCTGCAGAATATGCGGCTTGTACGCGCCCGAGCGGATGATGCCCGCGCGAAATTTATTGGCCTGGCCGAGCTGGAAGCGCAAGCGGTTCGAGGCTTCGCGGAGCTGATCGTTCGTCGCTCCCGATCCGAAGAACGCGAGCACTCGGCGCTCTTCGCCCGAGAGTCCGCTGCGCCGGCCCGAGGCGAGCTTGCCGAGGATCGTTTTGAAATGCTTTTTACGCTTCTCCGTGTGGCGCTCGCGGCCGCGGTGGGAGAGGCCGCTCGGTACGTTGGTCACTTCGTACACGATGGATAGGTCACGGGTGTCGTGGATCAGCCCGGCATCCGTGCCCACTTCGCTGTAGATCCGGGTCCAGAATTCGACATCGCGATCGAGCCCAGCCGGCTGGGGGAAATCACGCGGCGCGGCGTGCGCGGCGCTCCAAGTCCCTGCTACGGCTAAGAAAGCGCCGAGCGCCAGGCCAAGTCCAATCACGCGAAAGGCGTGGAGAATGTGGATGGTGTGGATTCGCAAAATTCGATTCATGGGCTCCCTCTTCCCCCCTCCAATCGGCAGCTTACCGGCAAAATCGGAGCGGAAAAGAACCTATCCATCGCTAAGGTTCGTTGTTCTAGGTCATTGTCGCTCGCGGGCGAATCCAGGCTCGGTTTCCCTCGGATCGAGACTCGACCTGAATCAGTCGCCCCCGAGCTGCGGATGGTTCCCCGAAGCCGTACCGCGTCCTTCGACTCCGTCGGGTGACGTCGCGGGGTGAGGGCAGTGTCACCCATTCATCCACCATCCAGGCCCTACTTCTTGCGCTTCTTCTTTCGAGCCTGTTGCTGCTGCTTACGCTTGTTCTTCTTGGCCTTGGGATCTTGGCGCTTCTTCGTCGCGCCAGGGCGACCGCCTCCGCCCATCAGCATCGACGGATCAAAGCCCGGAGGCATGCCGCCACCGGCGCCGCCCATTCCGGGCATGCCACCCATGCCTGCCGGTGCTGCGCCACCGCCTCCGCCCATTCGCGAAAGCAGTCCGCCTTGCTTGCCCAGCGCGCCCATCATCTTTTGCATCTGCATGAAGCGCTTCACGAGGCCTTCGATGTCCGCGACCTTGCGACCACAGCCTTTGGCGATGCGTGACGCGCGGCTCTTGTCGATCAGCTTCGGATTCGAG
>JBDNFB010000215.1:0-32361 GCA_041690055.1 Myxococcota bacterium
GAGCACGGCGTTCTGCGTCGAAATCTCGGGCGAGAAGCTGCGTCGCAATGCATCCATCTCCTCGATGCTCAGGCCGAGCGCCTCCGATACCATGATCGATGTCGGCTCAACTGCGCTCGACGCGCGGAGTGGGCCTTCGGCTTGTCGCAGCTTTCGCTGCTGATCGATGATCGGGCTGGGCACGCGAACAGTGCGTGAGTCGTTGGCCACGGCGCGGACCAGAGCCTGTTCGATCCACCAGATCGCATAAGTGGAGAACTTGTAGCCGCGCGTGTAGTCGAATTTCTCGACGGCACGGATCAGGCCGACATTGCCTTCCTGAATCAGGTCGAGGAAGGGCACGCCGCGATTGCGAAAGCCCTTCGCACATCGGACGACGAGTCGAAGATTATGCGAGATGAATCGATTCTTGCTGTCGGTGAGGCGCGCGCGAAATTCGTTGGCCGCATGCAGAGCCTCGACCACGAAATCTTCCTCGGGCCCGAACTTCTCTTGATGCTGGGACAAGGTTTCATGGATGTCGAGGAGAATCGGCAGAGCAATTTCGGCGCCCGCGATTCGGCTGGCGAGCGTATCCATGGCCGTTTTCATTGTCCGCTTAGACGTGCGCGCGCGGCCGGACAGCTTATCCAGATGAACCCAGGCCTCATCCATCTCGGTGAGGGCCTGATCCACAACCTGATTGAGGTTCCGCTTGCCTTCGTCTCGGTGGTAGCGAGAAAGTGCGCCCGTCACGCGGCCCTTGGCCTGGCGTCCTCGCCAGAGAGCGACGAGGTGCTCAGCCGTCGCGGGGATCTTGGCAAGCGCGTCGCGCAGACCTTCCTCAGCAAGGCCCATGGCCTGAAAAAGCCCCACCTGCTCTTCGGTCGGGAGGACCGGCGTGTCGAAAATATCGTCGAGGTAGTCCTGAAGGATCTCTCGATCGGCGTTGGTCGGCTTAAGGGCGCTCAAGGTCGGCTTCGCTTCGAGGGTCATTTCGGCTCCATTTCCGCTGAAAAGCGGTTTTTGAGTACAGGGACTAGTGTCGTCTGTTTGTTGTGTTTGTCAAGATAAAATCAGTACATAAGATGTGTACAAAGCCTGAACAATTACCCTGGGGGTAACTGAGGCCGTTTGAACGACATCTCAGCCATCAGGCGCGAGTCATGCGCTTCCCTCTATCGAGATAAAACCTAGACTGCGACGAGCGCGTACTTGGCGGGTGGGTCCGGAATCCGGACAAGTCGAGAGCGCCCTGTCCAGGTTCGCGCCCGAACCTCGATGCAGATCGAGACCAGCCACCGAATCAAGGAAATAGGACCATTGAGCGAAGCCGAGCGGGTCACGGAGAGCTCCGAGACGACCTTCCCCGTGCGCGTTGCTGCACGAATGACGGGGCTGACGCCCGAGCTGTTGCGCGCCTGGGAGCGCCGCTACGCGGCGGTCGAACCTCTCCGCACCGAAGGCGGTACGCGTCGGTATACGGCCGACCATCTCAAGCGACTCCAGTTGCTGCGGCAGGCCGTAGACGCAGGGCATCGGATCAGTGACGTCGCCCGAATGGATGAGGAGGCCCTGCGCGCCTGCGTCGCGCCTGCGTCGACGCACGCAGAAAGCTGGATCGACGATGTGATCGCGGCGCTCAGACAGCTCGACTCGGAGCGCGCGCGCACTCTCTTCGATGAGAGGGTCGAATCGGTCGGGATGGCAGAGTTCGCACGAAAAGGGGCGCTGCCGCTTCTGTACGAGATCGGAGAGCGGTGGCAAGCCGGCAATCTCTCGGTGGCAGCGGAGCACCTTGCGACGACCTTGATTCGTTCAATGTTGGCCAGCGAACTGTTCGCGCACACGCCGCCAGAGGCGGGGCCGACGATCGTTTTCGCGACGCCCTCCGGTGAAGATCATGATCTTGGGCTGCTGATTGCGGGCCTAACAGCGGCCGCGAACGGCGCGAACGTGGTCTTCCTTGGAGCTAATATGCCCGAGTCGGATCTTATCGATTGTGTGGAATCAAGCCACGCCGATGTGCTCGCGCTGGGACTGGTGACGCTGTCGCCGGAAACGGCGATGCCGATTTTGACGGGGCTTCGTAAGGCGCTGCCCACTCGTGTTGCTCTGTGGTTGGGCGGCGCGGGCGCGCAGCAATGCGCGTCGATTCGCGGTGTGGACCAGGTTTCGAACCTCGATCAACTGATGGCGCACGTGGCTCTGCTCGATGTGAAATCCGCTGCGGCAGCCGAGTGATTTGAGTCTTTTGTTGACCAAGGGGAAAAACTCTTGAAGGTTGGAATTGTGGGGGCGGGCATTGCTGGCCTGCAGGTCGCACGGCGGCTTCGTGCGTCGGGCGCCGAGGTGCAGCTCTTTGATAAAGCGCGCGGGCCTTCTGGACGCGTCGCAACCCGACGCTCGGATTTCGGTCAGTTCGATCATGGCGCGCAGTACTTCACCGCCCGAGATCCGCGATTCAAAAAACAGGTGGAGGATTGGCGCGCTCGAGGCGTCGTTGAGTTGTGGACAGGGCGAATCGCCGAGCTGACGGCGGGCGATGTCATCCCCGAGAAAGAGTCGGGGCAGCGCTTTGTGGGTGCGCCGAAGATGAGCGTCCTCGGACGCGATCTTCTCGGGGATATGCCGATCGAGTTGAGTGCCCGAGTGATCGGCGTGGAGAAGAACGGACCGCAGCTTGACCTTGCGATCGCGGACGGCGAGACGCACTCGGGTTTCGATGTCGTGGTTTCCGCGGTGCCCGCTCCGCAGGCGGAGTCGCTGCTTTATCTCTGCCCCGCGATGCGGTCGAAGGTCGCTGAGGTGGAGATGCTGCCCTGTCACGCGGCCATGCTCACTCTCGCGCCCGACACGGCGAGTGAATTCGAGGTCGGTTTTGAAGGTGCTTTCGTGCGGGAGTCGGGGCTTTCGTGGGTCGCGCGAAACGCTTCGAAGCCGGGCCGCGGCGAAGAGGAGACTTGGGTGCTTCACTCGCAGCCGAGCTGGAGTGAGGCGCATCTCGACCTTCCAATGAACCAGATTGCGGAGGCGATGCGGGACGAATTCGAAGCAGCGCTCGGGCGGAAAATGCCGGCGCTTGCGGCAATGAACGCGCATCGCTGGCTTTATGCGCGGCCGGCCGCGGGGCTGGACGGCACGCCGCTCTGGGATGCCGAAGTCGGGATCGGTCTCTGCGGAGACTGGACGCAGGGCGACCGTCTCGAAGATGCCTTTATCAGCGCGGAACGACTCGCGGACGCGATGCTCGAAAATCCGAAGGGCTGAGGAGCGTAATTCATGCGCGGCATTCATTGGTTTCGCAATGATCTTCGGCTGCTCGACAATACGTGCCTTTCCGCGCTGAGCGATTGCGTGGACGAGTGGCTGCCCGTTTTCGTGTTCGACCCCGAGCTGCTCGGCGGCGCAGGGAAGCGAGGCAAGGCGAAGACGCCGCGCGCGCATTTTATGCTCGATTGCCTGGAAAGACTGGAAGCGGACCTCGAGGCGCGAGGCGTTCCCCTTCAGATCCTTGAGGGGAAGCCCGAGAAAGTGATTCCGGATCTAATCCGGGAGACCCGGGCGGAGCGCTTGTCTTTCTCTCAGGCCTCAACACCTCTTGCACTCCGGCGGGATGATCGTGTCGAAGCGTCGGCCACGAAGGCAGGTGCCGAGACCATCGTTCTGCGAGATCACACGATCTTTGGACCGGATGAAATTCGGACGAAGGCGGGCGGCGCGTATTCCGTTTACACCCCTTACCGGAATACCTGGTGGCAGGCCTGGAAGCAGGCCCCTCGGCTTGCTGCATCCCGCGTTCGGCTTCCGAAAAAGGTGATTTCGGGCTTCACTGAGAAGAACCGGCTAGCCAGCGCGCGCATCGAGCGTGCCGAAATTGACCAAGTGCTGCCGACGGGCGGAGAAGCGGCCGCCAAACGGCTACTCCACGAATTTCTTGATGGGCCCGTAGCCAATTATGCTGCGGACCGTGATCGCCCCGACGTAGAGGGGACTTCTCGGCTCTCACCGTACCTTCGCTTTGGCGCGATCTCCGTGCGCAAATGTATCGGGGACGCTTTGGAGGCGGCGCGTGAAGATGCGAGCCTCGAGTTAGGCGCGTCGAAATGGATGGATGAGTTGGTCTGGCGCGAGTTCTATACGGGCGTGCTTGAGAATTCACCGCGTGTCTTGAATCATAATTTCCGTCGGGAATACGATGCGCTCGAATGGAATGATGATCCAGAAGTGTTTCAGGCTTGGTGCGAAGGGCGCACAGGATTTCCCTTCATTGATGCGGGTATGCGACAGCTTCGCGCGACGGGCTGGATGCATAACCGCGTGCGGATGGTCGTGGCGAGTTTCTTGACCAAGGATCTGCTCATCGATTGGCGGAAGGGCGAGCGCTATTTCTTTGAGTTGCTCGTGGACGGTGATCCGGCATCGAATAACGGTGGATGGCAATGGGCCGCATCAACGGGAACCGATGCGCAGCCCTATTTCCGGATTTTTAATCCGACCACTCAAGGCGAGAAATGGGATCCGGAGGGGCGATACGTTCGAGAGTGGGTGCCGGAACTTCGGGGTATCGAGGGAAAGGCGGTGCACTCACCTGGGAAGCGATGCGAGCGACCGTCGGATTACCCGGCGCCGATCGTGGATCACGCCGTAGCGCGAGAAGAGGCGCTCGCTGCATTCAAGAAAGCTAGAGAGCTTTCGGCCCCCCGTCCATGATCTCTCGAACCTTGTCCGTTCGGTAGGCGAATATTCGGTCCAGCTTCGTGCGCACTAGCGGATGGATGATGCGGCTGAAGGGCTCAAGTGGAAGGACGTATCGGACTTGGTCGCGAATGCGGCTCTTGTCGTCCGCAACGCGCTCGAAACAATGCTCGTGATGCCACACTTTAAAGGGGCCCGCGATTTGATGGTCGATGAATCGAACGCCGGGCTCCCAGACCGAAATCTCGGTAAGCCACGAAAAGGGCACGCCGTAGAGGCTCAGCTCATACTCGATGAGGGAGCCCTGTCGCATTTCGACCGGAAGCGGCGTCTTCATGCTGAAGCGAAGCTCGGGCGGAGTGATTGCTTCGAGGTTGCCCGCGTCGGAAAAGAAGTCGAAGGTGTCTTCGAGGGAACGGCCGAGCGTCACGTCTGTGCGAATGGTGTAAACCATAGGGGGTTCCTTGGCCGTGGTGGATGGCTCTATTAGAGGCCGACGTAGTCTAGAGGCACGGACGACCGCGGCAAGAGGGCCGGTGTGAATGTGGGCGGGTGGACGCGCGCAGTTCGGAGGATGGATTGTTGAACGCGGCAGAAGAACGAGTCCCGATATGGAAGCAATGGCATGATCGATCTACACCGATTCGCGTTGGTGTTTCCGCCTGCCTGCTAGGCGCCGAGGTCCGCTTCGACGGCGGGCATAAACGAGACCGCTACGTCACCGACGTGCTCGGCGAACATGTTGAATGGGTGCCGGTCTGTCCTGAAATCGAGGCGGGGTTCTCGGTTCCGCGGCCCGTGTTTCAGCTGCGGGCAAGCGAAGAAGGCGAGCGCTTTGTGCTGCGCGAGAGTGGCGAGGATTTGTCCGCCACTATGCGTGAGTACGGCGTTTCGCGGGCGGGGGAACTCGCGGCGATGGGGCTCGACGGTTTCGTATTGAAGAAAGACTCGCCCTCCTGCGGCATGGAGCGAGTCCGAGTCTACGCGAAGGACGGCGGCACGCCGCATCGGCGCGGCGTTGGCTTTTTCGTACAAGCTCTGGCGGCGGCAATGCCCGATCTGCCGCTCGAAGAAGAGGGGCGCCTGAACGATCCGCCGCTTCGCGAAAAATTTATCGAGGCAATCTTCAGCCATAATCGCTGGCGCGTTCTCGAGAAGCGAGGGCTGACTCGCCGCGCGCTCGTTGCCTTTCACGAGGCACACAAGATGCTTCTCCTCGCGCATGATCCGGAGACTTATCGCGCGTTAGGTCGATTGGTCGCGAGTTTTGGTCAGCGACCTGATGACGAGATCTACCGTGCTTATCGTCCACTGTTTTTGAGCGCGTTTCGCAAGCATGCGACGGTCTCCCGACACGTGAACGTGCTCGAGCATCTATTCGGATATCTGAAGACGATGCTCGGACCGGTGGAAAAGCGAGAGGTCTCCGAGGCGATTGCGGATTACCGCGCGGGTCGCGTACCCCTTGTCGTCCCCGTGACGTTGCTGCGCTTTCTGGTGGCGTCGCACGGCATCGACTACGTGCAGGGCCAGATCTATCTCGAGCCCCATCCGAAGGAGTGGATGCTCCGCAACCATGTCTAGCTCCAGCATGCTTTCGTAACGCCGCCAGCGGTGATGCATCGGCGCATGGTCGTCGCGGTCCCGGAGAGCCTCTCTCCGCGGGGCGGTCGGCTCGGCTGCGAGCGGCCCTTGATCGACACCTCTGCCTGGTGGTCGGCTTGGAATCCCCGCCGTGTTCGCTTCCGAACCCACCCAGATCGAGCTGCAAATGAGCTGGATCGCCGACTTCGTCAGCGACCTCTTCGGTGAGCACGAGGCGAACTCCCTGGGAGCGGGTCGACGGCCGCGATGGGACATTGGGGGAACGTGTCTGCAGGGATGGCCCCGGCGGAATGGGCTGCCCCATGGGGAAAAATCCGCTTGAGTGGAGTCGGGTCGGCGCCGATGTAGTGTCTCGCGGTGCGCGGTGTTCCGCGTCAATGAAGTGCGGGGGCGAGGGGTGCGTTTGGGTTCGACCGGAAGGGCTGACGAGAGGGTGGAAGAAACGGCCGGTCCCGTGCGCTCGGGGCGGCGGAGCGCGTTTCGCCTCGCGGCTATCGGACCGAGGACGCGGATCTCGTGCAGCTGATCGGTGGGGTAAGCGGCTACATCGCGGTTCCTGTGGTCGGCGGGCTTTACATCAGCGGCGACGATGTCATGGCCTTTTATTCGCGGTCTGAAGCGCTCTGGCTCGTTTGCCCGCTGATGCTCGACTGGCTCACTCGCATCGGGTTCCTCGCGCCGCACGGGCGGAGCGTCGTTTACACGCCGTGGTTCTGATACACGCCGTGGGTCTGACGACCGATCATGGCTGTGTTGCGCGTGTTGCCGAGGCGGCTGTTTCGTAGGCTCCCGATCTAAAGGTTGATCTCGAATAGCTCGCGTTCGCGGCGAGCGTTCGCGCGAACTTGCCCCATACGAGGAATTCATGTCTGAAGTCGAATCGAAGTCATCGTCCAAGTCCAAGTCCACGGCCGAAGCCCGTCCGGCCGTGCCATGGGGACAGCGTGTCGGTCTGCTCGTCGTGGGCGTCTTGTTGGGCTTCTTGTTAGGCGATTGGCGAGGCTCTTCGGATGAGCCGCTCGTCGTGAGAAGCGCTTCCGAGATGGAGGACGAAATGAGGACGGCGCTTCGCGAAGTCGGCGCGTTCGACCGTGCGCATGCAGTCGGTCGGGTCCTGCGCTCGCTCGACGGCGAGAACGTGGTGGGTGCCGCGCGTGCGGTGCGGCTCGGCGCCGAATACCTGGACCCGATCGTGTCGCAGCTCTTCTTGAGCGCTTGGGCAGGGTTCGACCCTCTGGCGGCGATGGAGGAGGCGCGGAGCTGGCCTTCAGCTGCGCCACGAGAGCTGGGGATGCGGACCGTGGCTCGGGAGTGGGCGGCGAGCGGCCGTTATCTGTCGGCGGCCAACTACTATCAGTCGCTCGACGATGCAGGAATGCGGTCGACGCTGCTGGGGCCCCTGCTGCGGGGATGGGCCCAGAGCGGCGATGTGGACGGGGCGCTCGCCCGGGCGCGAGTCGCGTGGGAGAGCCTCGACCGACCCAGGGCGGCGGTCTATGGCTTCGCCCGCGGCGCGCTGGCTCTGCTGGGGCCCGAGGCAATGGCGAACCGGATCAGCGAGCTCGAGGGGACCGGCGCGGATGCCTTCGAGCGGAGGCTGGTTCTCGCGAGCATCGGCTTGATCGCGAACGAGCGCCCAGAGCAAGCGGCGCGACTCTACGCTCATTTCGCGGGTGCCTCGCCGCCCGTCTGGCTCGAAGGCGGGCTCGAGCTGATCGTCTCGCCCTGGTCCGTCCGAGATCCTCGGGCAGCGATCGACTGGCTGCTTGAACAGGCGGACCGCCCGCAGAGGACCGTGGCGCTGAAGAACACAATGCGAGCCTGGACGCTTCAGGACCTAGGCGCGGCCTGGGGGTGGTGGCAGGAGCAGGTGTCGCAGGCGGATGCGCGGGGCGTCGGGCAGCCGGCCTTACGCTCGATCCTTCTGGCGCCGGCGCTGCGGACACTCGCGCGGGTTCAACCGGTCGAGGCGGCCCAATGGGTAGAGCAGGTCGGGCAACCCGCAAACCGTCAGGTACTCATCTTGCGTGTCGCGCATTTTTGGGCGCAGCTCGATGCGAAGGCTGCTTCGGACTGGGTGCGCGGACTGGATCTCGCTCCCGAAGATGCGGCGGCGGCGGAGGCCGCGATTGCGAACGCGCTTGCGACGAGCGGCGGTCCCTTGCAGTAAGACGTGGACAGTAAAATGCGCCTGGCACGTTCCCTGCGATGTCAGGGGGTATGCCTACTTCGCTTCGCTCTCGCCGTCCCCCGTTCTGCCCCAACAGTCGCTGCGAATCCCGAAAGAATCCAACAACTTGGCGATACGTAAAGAAGGGATTCTTCTTTCGGAACCGGGTCCCTAAGAAGATTCAGCGGTACCGCTGTTCTCAGTGCGGTCGCTCTTTTAGTTCTCAGACCTTCGCGGCCGACTACTGGATGCGCCGCGCCGAACTGCTCGGGCCGACGTTTCATAGGCTCGTGTCTTGCTCCGGGTTTCGGCAGATTGCTCGGGAGTTCGGCGTCTCTCATTCGACCATTCGGGCATTGAGTGACCGGCTCGGCCGACACTGCCTACTGTTTCAAGAGAAGATGAAGCCGACTGGCTGTCCTCGGGAGACCCTGGTGCTCGATGGGTTCCGGACCTTCGAACACAGTCAGTACTGGCCGATGGATTTGAACCTTGTCGTGGGCCAATCCTTGTTCGTGTACGGCTTTAATGATGCGGAGCTGCGCCGAAGCGGCTCTATGCGTCCGAAACAGAAAGAGAAACGGACTGCGCTTGAGGAGAAGTTCGGGAGGCCCGATCCGCGGGCGACGGAGAAGCAGGTCGAGAAGCTGCTGCGTCGCGTTGTGCCTCCCGGCGGGCATGTTGTGCTGCGAACAGACGAACATCAGGCCTACGGCCGTTCGCTCGCACGACTAAGGGATCGGACTTTTCAGCATGAGCAAACGTCATCGAAGGCGGTGAGGACAACGCGGAATCCGCTCTTTCCGGTGAACTTGTCCGACATGTTGCTTCGGCACTGCAGTTCGAATCACAAGCGAGAAACGATCGCTTTTTCGAAGCGGCGGCAGTCAATTCTCTACCGCGCTGCGGTCTGGACGGTCTGGCGGAATTTCATGAAGGACCGGTCCGAGAACGCAAAACGGGGGACACCGGCGATGGCTTTGGGGTTGGTGAAGAATCAGTTGAGGATCGAAGAGGTGTTGAGCGAAAGACTGTTCGCCATGCGGTTTGGGCTTTCGGGATGGCTGAGGGATTGCTTTTTGGGGCGGATTCCAACGCGTGCGATCAAGCGATGCGTGTCGCACCGGGCGAAGTACGCGGCTTGAGGGGGGACTTGGATGAAAGGCGGGGAACCCGGCGACGTTACGACTTGAGTAGGCGCAATTTACGGTCCACGTCTCAACGTGAAAGGGCCCCGATCGACATAGGTCGATCGGGGCCCTGATTGTTCACGACCCCCCCCGCTCGCTCTGAGAGCAGTCGCGGGGGCCCGTTGCCGTCGTTCTTGCCCTAGGCGCGTCGTCGACGCGCAGCGGCGAAGCCGAGCAGGCCGACGCCCGTGAAGAGCGCAACAGCCGAGGCCGGTTCCGGCGTGAGCCGGAGGTTGATGCCGACGAGCTGGCTAGCCAGCTGCACACCCGTTCCCGCCGTGCGGTTGGTGTACGACCCGGCGACGAGGCCGACGTTGCGTACACCCGGGGTAGCTACCGTCGTGTCGTAGCCCATACCGGTCAGGGTCTCAGTGAAGGTACCCTGAGGACCACGCACGGCGTTGACGATATTCACGACCGTTCCGGTCGTCCACGGGAAGGCGTACTTCGTGGAGGTCGCGGCGGGCAGTGCGTTCCCGACGTCGATAATTTTCGAGGCCGGCGGCGGGATGTTGGGGGGCACGTTGCAGCCGGCAGGCGCAGCGGGAAGCGCGCTGTTGCAGGGCACGATGGCCGTGCCGGTGGGGCCGAACACGGTTCCCGGGGCCTGGCCGCCCGCGATCGGGTAGTTCCAGCCTGCTCCGTTCCGCTCCATGAGGGTCACGGTCGCGTCACCGACGGGCTGCCGGGCGAGAACCGGCGTGTACGCACTCGGGAAACCAGCATCGAACGCGGCGGTCTTGATGTAGAGGTTCGCAACACCGTCGAGCAGGACGCTCATCGTTCCACCGAACTTGTTGGGTCCTTCAGTGTAGGTCACGGTGCCGGTGTCACTTGTGTCAGCATTATCCATGACATTGACGATCACGGCGGGTGGACCGGCCGGTCGACCGGTCTGGCCGGGGATCGCGCCAGTGCCCTGGGCGCGCATCTGACGCGTCGAGGCCGGCGGGCCAACCCCACGAGCGGCTGCTGGCATGCGAGCGGTGAAGGCCGAGGAGATCCAGATGACCGCATTGTCGATCACGGGACCGCCGACGCTTATGCCTGGGGAGACCGGATCCTGACCGAAGAAGCTGGTCGGGACCGTGAACTGATCGCCCGTGCCGAGCCCGCCTGCGATGGTCTTGACTGCGAGTCGGTCCGGGACGCCAGTCGCCGGGGTGAAGAAGTCCAAGTCACCGAACGGACCACCCTGCCCGGGTGTGTAAATCGTCCGGCGCACGCCGTGGCAGCGCGCGTCGTTCGTCGGCGTAAGGTTCGGGTTGGGGCTCGCGGTGGTACCGCCGCATGTAATGAGTGGCTGATTGTTTGGGATATTGACGACGAAGCCGTTCGACTCGGTGTACTCACCTGTCATCGAGACAAACTGCGCGCTCGCTGATGTCGTCATCGCTAGCGATAAGACGAGCGAGCCGACAATTCTTGATGTGCTGAACATTCGTAGTGCTCCTTTGGGTTGATCCACAAGCTTTCTTGTCAGAGCGTTGTATCACGCGGACTCAGAGTTTTGCAGGAAATTTAGCCCTCGACGGGATAAAACTACGGTTGACCCGATCTGATCGCTGCCCTGAGGGGAGTGCGCCCTCAGTCCCGCTCTGGGATTACCCCCGGGGCATTGGTGGGAGCCAGCTACGGTCGTCCGTCCCGTCCGAGCAGTTCACGTATGAACCGGCTCTTGGTCCAAAGCGCCGACGAAGCCGGTGCCCGTCTGCGATAAGTTTTGCTAGACCTGCGCGTCGAATGACAACGGAGCGCGGCTCACCGTGGTCCAATTTAGGGAGTCCTCAGGATGATATCGCGACCGAGTTCCTCACTGCTGGCCGAGAGCTTTGGCCTATGGGTCCTCTGCCTGGGTCTGGGCTTGGGCCTGGCGGGTTGTAGTCCCGACGGAACCGACAAAACCGACAAAGACGGGTCGGCCGCTTCGAGGAATTCCGAATCTACCTCCACGGCGCCCGAACTGGGCCAAGGGGTCGCGGAAGAGTCGCTGAGCGAGCTGGCTTCGATTCTGCGCGAGTACGAGCCGCTGATCCGCATCGAGCGGGTCGCGCAATACCTCCAGCGGGCAGATCAGAATCAGCTCGAGGACATCAAATACGACTTCGAGCACGCAGCGCTCGACCGAGGCGATCTGGAATACGCCCTGTTCATCGAGTGGTGGGGGCGCTTCCAGCCACGCCGCGCCTACAAATACACTGTGAGCGGTGCACTCCGGGGCGAGCACGGCCGCTTGCAGGCCGGAGCGGCGCGCGCCTGGATGCGCGCGGATCCGGAGGGGGCGATCGCAGCGAACTACTTCATCAATCCGCATTCCGCCGACGGAAGTTACTCGACCGAGCTTCTCGACGCCCTGATCGTCGGGTGGTTCGAATCGGGCAAGCCGGGTCTCGAGAACTGGCTCAGCGATCTCACCACGATCAGCGATATCACGCGCGGGCTGCGGACCTACGCGAGGCTCCGGGTCTTTCGCGACGGCGCGCGCGAGACGCTTGAGTGGATCGAGAAGGACGAGCCCTTCACGGTGCCGCAGCGTCGACTCCTCTTGGCAGGGGCGCTCACCGTGATTGCCCACGAGGACGCGGACCTGGCGATCGAGTGGCTACCGAGGGCCCGAGAGGCGGGGGTCGATACGTCGACTTTCGCGATGCGAATCGCCGGCGCCTGGGCGCATCACGACCCGCTCGCCGCGATCGAATGGGCGCGGACGCTGCCCGAGGAAAAAGAGCTTTATCGCTCCATGCAGCGTGCCTCCGACCAGTGGTACGCCAAGGATCGGTCCGGGTTCGTCGAGTGGCTTGCGACTCAAGGAAAGGACCCGGCCTTCGACGCGGCCCGCTCCTTCACGATTCGCCAGGACGTCAACGACGCACCGCTCGATATCGACTGGCGCGCCATGCTGCAGCGGGCCGAGCAAATCGTCGATGCCGGTCAAAGCGCGAGCGACCGCCTCTGGGTACTCCAGCAGTGGAACTATCTCGCACCGATGGAAGCGACGGTATGGGTGAAGGAGCACCGTAGTGAGCTCCCTGCCACCACGCTTGAGGAGGTGGACTCCCTCTCGCTCGGCGCCCAGCGCAAGCTCGACCGTGCAGTGAAAGAACAGCGCGCCGCGGCCGCCGTCGAGCCGCTGCGCTAGGCCTTTGGGCGCCGCGCCAGGCCTTTGGCGCGCTGCGCTAGCTCTTGGGCTCCCCGGCCGGCGCTGCGTCTGGCTCAGGGAATCGGATGGGATCCAGCGCGGTTAGTAGCTTCGCCGCGGGTTCGCCCGCGCCGAATCGACGGGCTCGGAGCGCCAGGAGGATTCGGTCGGCCTCGTTGGCACCTTGGGTCTCGAGCAGCTGGGCGAGGACGAGTGCCGCACGGCCGTTGTAGGGATCGACCTCGAGCAGGTGCGACTCGAGCCGCGCAATCGCTTGATCTGGCTTGCCCGACTGCGCAAGCGCAGCAGCCAGCCGGAGGATGGCCTCGGAGGCGACGAGGCGGTCGCCCTTCGCGATCGCGGCCTCAAGATGCTCGACTGCTGCCGACGAGTCTCCCCGGCGTGTCATGAGGTCGGCGATCGCGAGATGGGCGCGCGCTGCGATTGACGCATCCTTTGCGGCGGCCTGTAGCAGTCGCGCCGCTTCCTCGTCGCCGGCGTCTCGAGCACCCAACGCTTGTCCGAGGGCAAGGGCGACCCGCCCATCCTCGGGGCGGTCGGCGCGCGCGCGGCGGGCCTGGTCGATCGCTTCGTCGACCCGCCCCGTCGCCAGTAGGCTCTCGACGACCTCCAGGAAGACGAAGGGCTCGAGGGGGCCGGTTGCCTGCGCGCGGAGTTCAGTGAGGGCCTGGACCCAGCCGTCGTCCCCATGGGCGGAGTGGAGCGCTTCCGCGAGGGTACTCGCGACCGAGGACCAGATCTCTTCGGTCGTGCGGCCCGGTTCGGTCGGGAAGTTCCGCAGGTCGATCGGCATTCCGAGCCGCACCTGGATCTCGGTCATCACGCGCTTCGCATCCAGCGATTCGACCGCGTTCGCGACCGGTGGCGCAATCATCATGATCGCGCGTGCCTGGGCGACACGATTCTCCGCCAGGTGGAGGCGACTCAAGCGGATCCGAGAAGCGGCCTGGGAACGATCGGAGCGCAGAGCCTGCCGATACTCCTCCGTGGCGCGGTCGAAGTCGCCGACGGCTTCGGACGCTCGCGCCAGGTAGTAGCGGACTGACGCGTTGTTCGGCCAGACCTTCGAGGCGGCTGTGAGCTCGCGAAGGGCCTCGTCGAATTCGCCGCGCTCGTAGGCCACCCGCCCGCGAATCATCGGCCGGTGGACCTCGATGGGGATCTCCTCGGCGATCGACAACGCCTCGTCGAAACGACTGACGCGCATCAGGGCTTCGGCGTACGAGAGCTGGAATTCGGCGCTCACGGTTCGCTCGCCGGTCAGCGACAGGACTTCCTCGAAGGCTTCGATGCCCTGGTCCAGGTTTCCGCGGTCGACCTGGAAACGTCCCAGATCGTTGACGAGACCGGCGAGCGTCAGCTCATCAGGGAACTCCTTGGATCGTTCCTCGTCAACGGCCTTCAGCAGAACGGACTCTGCCTCGTCGTAGCGGCCCAGGGCGCGTAGCTGGAAGACCAGAGGCAGCCGCCGGCGTCGGTTCTCGGGGTCGCTCTCGAAGGACGTTCGGAGCAGCTCGACCGCCTTTTCATGCTTGCGCTGGAGCTGGTAGATTTCGACGGCGAGGTCGATCGTTGCCGGGTTGTCCGGGAAGCGCTCAAGGCATTCGAGCACGAGCTTCTCGGCCCCGACGAGGTCTCCGGCGTCTCTATTGAAGGAGACCCCGACGGAGCACCAGTACGCCGCCTGGCGGTCCAGATCCTCCGTTACCTCATTTCCTTCAGCGCCGGAAGAGCCTTCACCGCCAGCAGGAGAGCCATCAGCGGAAGAAGAGCCATCAGCCTGTAAAGAGCCGAGCCCGAACTTGCGGATCACGTCGAGAGCCTCTTCCGGGCGCTGATCGCCCAGCAGGGCGACGACCTGGTACCGCTGCGCCTCCGCGTTGCCCGGATCCAGCTCAAGCACGCGCTCCACGGCCTCGAGCGCGGAATCATACGAGCGGCGTCCGTCGAGATGGGCCCGCGTTTCGAGGAGGAGTGCGCGAACGTCGGTGTCCTCTTCACCGTCAGTGCGAAGCTCGCGCAGCCTGTCGAGGGTTTGCAGCGCAAACTCGACGTTGCCTCCCTGAATCGCGTTGTGGGCGAGCTCCTTGGCGGCAGGCACCGTGAACTCGGGATCTTCGATCGCCGCATCGAGCGCCCAAACGGCCCGGCCGATCTCGCCCGTGCTAGACAGCGCGCGGCCGTATCGGTACAACACCTCCGGGCGACGATCTCCGTCATCGACCATCTCTACGAGTCTCTCGACCGACTCCTCGATTCGCCCACTCGACTGGAGTTTGCGCACCTCTTCAAGTTCATCGGCACTTCCGCACGCGAGCGAGCTTCCGCACGCGAGAAACAACATCCAGGTCAGCGACAACGGGCACCGAAACCATTCGTCGCGTTGGGATCGTCGTTCGGTTCGGGAGAGATCGGGCAAAACGCTCCGGGGATCTCCGCCCATGCGGTCGGGCTTCGCTTTTGTAGACGGTGATGCTTCGGTGGGTTGAATTGACATCCGCAAATGATAACAATCCACGCATTGCAAATCATCGGGCGGCGTCGTGACGATCGCTCTTGTAGGGGACATGGCTAATGCGAGATTCGATTCTGTCCGTTCGTGCGGGTCTCGCCGTACTCGGCTTTGCTGCGATCGGATTCTTCGTATATCAGTCTGTCGAGCTCGACGGACCGCGGGAGGTTCAGCCGATCCGGCCCGTCGGGACGGTCGAAGACATCGAGGCCCTGGCAAAGCGCGATGACGTGAATGTGCTCTTCATTCTCGTCGATACGCTCCGCGCAAATCGCATGAGCGCCTACGGCTACGAACGCGACACCACGCCGTTCATGCGTGCCGTTGCCGACACCGGCATCGTCTTCAACCGCCATGTCGCGCAGTCGTCTTGGACGAAGTCTTCGATGGCCTCGCTCTGGAGTAGCCTCAACCCACTGCGGGCGGGGATCACGAAGTTCGACCATACGCTTTCGCACGAGCTGGAGCTTCCGGCCGAGATATTGAAGGACGCGGGGTTTATGAACGTGGCGATGTATCGAAACGGCTGGGTCCACGGCTATTTCGGTTTCGACCAGGGTTTCGACAAATACTATCGCCCGATGGGTCACAGGCCGGATGCTGCGAAGGTCCGGCAGAACCCGAACGCGCTCCCCCATAATACGGATGAGGCGATGATGATCGAGGCCAAGGAGTTCTTCCGAATCCACGGTCGGTCCGAACGCTGGTTCCTCTACCTGCACATGATGGATCTGCATGAGTACGTGTACGACGAGGAGTCGGCGATCTTCGGGACGTTGACCACGGACCTCTACGACAATTCGATTCGTCGAATCGACTGGCTCGTCTCGACGGCGTTCGATTCGCTTCACGAGTTCGACCTGCTCGACGAGACGATCGTCGTGATTCTATCGGACCATGGCGAAGCGTTCGGTGAACGTGGCTTCGATGGCCATGCGCGAGAAGTGCTCCCCGAGACGACCGTGACGCCGCTGCTGATCGCACTCCCCTTCACGGTCGATGGAGGCATCGTTGTGGAGACGCCGACTAGCAACACGGACGTTTGGCCGACGCTGCTCGATCTCCTCGGTCTGCCGGCGCCCAGTGGAAGCATCGATGGCCGGTCGCGACTGCCGGAGATTCTGCGCGCCGCCAGAGGAGAGAACCCGGAAACCGAGAACCCGGCGGAGCCGGATACGATTATCTCCTACCTGGACCAGAACTGGGGGCAGAACATTGTCACCGTCCAGCCGGCGATCTCGGTTGTTCAGGGCGATTACCGCTACGTGAGCGGTCTCCGGGCAAACGGGCGACCCTTTGAAGCGCTCTTCCTGACCGACGACACTGCGGGGCCGAACGTGATCCAGGAGTACCCCGAAGTGGCCGAACGACTGAGCGTCCTCGCCGAGGCACATCTCGAGACCCAGGCGGATTTCGGGATCGAGTCGGTCGAGATGGACGAGATGCAGCTCGATCAGCTTCGAGCGCTTGGATACGACCTGCACTGAGCACGCCTGGTACGAGCGCGCCGCGGCGTTAATTGCGCTGAGGCTTTAAGCGCCGCGGCTTTATGATAGGAGCTGCGGCGCTAACAAAGCCGAGGTGCTGCTAAACCGCCGGCGCTACCAAGTCATCCGGACGTCCGCTCCGCAGATCCTTGGGTCGCCGGGGAAATGCAGCTGAAGCTGCGCGAAGTTCGAGAGGTCAACGGAGAAGTTCTCGAAGCGTTGGTCCGCTACGTTTCGACACCAGCCCGACACGCTCATGCCCGAATCTCCCGGCGGCTGCCAGGAGAGTCGTACGTTGTGGAGCGCATACGCGCGGTTGCCGATCTGATAGGGCCGGAAGCTGCTATTGCCGAAGATGTCTCGCTGTCCGCGACCTCGATTCGGGTCGAAGGGAGTGTCGTCGGTCCAGGTCAGGTCGTATTGTGGAGTTAGGGTACCGAATCGATCGAGCAGGATCGGCCAGGTCACGTTCACTGTCGCCTGGAGCTGGGACGCGCTGATCAGCGGATTGCCCGAGTTGTCGACTTGGACATTGAAGTTCAGGCCGCCCGGGAGCACACGTTGGTCGAAGTTCGTAAAGTCGATGTATTCGGTGTCGAGCCAGCCGCCGTCGAAGGTGATCGAAAGGCCTTCGATCGCTTCAGGCACGTAGCCTTGGAGAGGGCGCAAGGTGATCGAGAGCTCGGCGCCGAGGTTGCGCGCCTTTTCGGCATTCTGGATCTCGCGAAAGACGCCGTCGAAGGTGTTGGTCAGGCGGAAGACTTGGTAGTTGCGATAGTTGTAGTAGAAGAGGGCGAAGTTGCCTGAGATCCGGTCGTCCCAGCCCGCGAAATCGGCGCCCCATTCGAAGGAGTCGACCCGCTCCGGGTCCGCGAAGCCGACACCGGGCACCTTGGCTTGATCCGGACGGCTCGGGTTGAAATGCCCGGCTTTGAAGCCGCGCGTGTAACTCAGGTAGATGCCGATGTCTTCGGTGAATTCGTATCGCACGCGAGCGAAGCCAGTCCAGGCGTCCCAGGTGCGCTGGTTCTCGGATCCTGTGAGCTCCTCTACCGTGCCGAAGAAGAGCACGATTTCCTCGAGATTGGTCGCCTCGAAGCCCTTCCGCTCCCAGTTGAATCGCGCGCCTGCGGAGATCGTAATCGCCTCGGAGATTTGGTAGTCAAAGTCCGCGAAGAGGCCGAAGCCGTAGGTCTCCTGCTCAAAGCGGTTGGTGCCGGTCCTATCCCCAATGAGATTGAGAAACTGCACCTGCTCGGCCTTTACGTTCTCGGCGATTGTGTAGCCGCCCGCCGTCCACGAGATGGGCAGGCCAATAATCTCTTCGCCTCTGAGGTCGGCACTTGCGTAGACCTCCCACGCTTCATCCTCTCCGATCGACGGGAAGAGCCTGTTGGGAGAGAGGTCCGTATCCCGAGCTTCGCTTTTGCTGTAGTCGATGTAGCCGAGGTTGAGCTCCATTTCAAACGCATCAAAAGTGGCGAGAGTCGTCATCGAGATCGTGAGGGTCTCGACGAGAGTGCGGCCGGGCGAGTCGAAGTTGCCTCGGTAGGGCTTCGAATCGCCACCTTCCCGAAAGAGCTCTCGCGCGAGTGCAGTGTCAGTTTCCAGTTGCGAGAGGCCGCTCTCGATTAACTTGTTCCGACGACGGGTGACCTCGGCGTCGCGGTACCCAAGAAGGTCAAGACCTCCGAGGGCTCGGCCGGTCCCTAGATGGGCGCCGGTTGTCGAGTCTCGGTTCAGATTCGAGGCCTCCGCGCGTAGGATGAAGCTGACGTCCGAGTCCGGTGGCTCAATGCCCAGCTGGACCCGGAACCCGTAATCGTCCACTTCACCGAGACGTTTGGCTAGATAAGGAAAAACCTGGCTGATGTCGCCCGGATCGAGCTTTTCGCCGTCGACCCCGACGGTCCGGCCTTGGCCATCGATATCGAAGAGCGACGTACAAATCTGGGCGCTTGGGTCGTTGGCGAAGGCGGCAGGCGTTCGGCCCGCGATCGAAACGCGGTTGGCGCAGCCGTTCTCGACGAAGGGGAATTCCTTCGAATAGCGGGCGGAGAGGCGGATCGAGATGATGTCGTCCCAGATTGGCGCGGACATGGCCCCCTCGACGCTATAACGGGGGGCGTCGACCGCATCGACCGAGGAGATCTGGGAGAGCGTGACTTGCGCGTAGCCTGAGAACTCGGGTCTCGGCTTCGCTGTCTGGATCTTGATCGCGCCCGCGGAAGCGTTCCGATGGTTGCGAGTCGACTGTGGGCCGCGAAGGACCGAGAGGCCTTCGATATCGAAGAGCCCGACGAGCTGAGTCGCCGAGGGGTTTCGAATGATGCCGTCTTGGATAATCGGTACGGCGCTCGTGGAGTTCGCGCCGAAATCCTGCAGGCCGACGCCGCGGATGAAGAATGAAGCGTTCGTGGCGTTCGAAGTGCGGATGTCCAGATTGGGTACGAAGGCGGCGATATCGCCCACGTCTGCGACGCCCTTGTCTGCCAACATCTTGGTGTCGAAGGCGATCACCGAGGCACTCTCAGGCGTTAAGAGTGCGCTCATCCCCGAGCCGGATACGATCATCTCTTCGACGCCGGCCCAGGGATCGGCGCCGGCATCGGTCTCGCCCTGTCCGGAGGCGACGAGCGGCACCAGTGAGGCCGTCGACACGAGGAGTAGGAAGAAAACAGCGACCCGACTATTGAAAGAGGGTCGGGCGGGGAGTGAATCAATGAGGAACTGAGGGCGCTCGTACACGGACATCTTCTTCCTATTTACCTGATCTCGCGGCGGACCGCTGTGGATTAACGGTCGGCGATCCCGACTAGCTCTGTGTGTTCGCCCGTTCCGTTTCTGATGAGTGGTCAGGGCGATACGGGTCTCGGATCGCTGCCCGTCTGACCGGGTTCGCAAAGCTTGAGTAAGACAGCGACGATTCGGGGGAATCGGCTCTGCGAGGAATGCGCGTGCGAGTTGCCGTTCAAATCTAAGATGGACTTGGGAGAGTAATGTTACACTTCAGGCATGGCCATGCACTAGACTATTTTTGCTTCACTTCCATGGCGCGAGTTGGTGATCGCGTGCGGAGCGGGTGCAGAATGTTGGCTATGCCAGAGCTACTGAGCCAGAGTTTCTGAATTCGAGATCCGGTCAGCGACGTGAGTCATTCACATGCGGCCATACGAGTTCCCGTTTCGATCAGTCTCCCAATCATCTAACGCGTTCGCCAAATATATATGGTGGCCGCGGCAGGACGAAAGCGAAATCACGTTCCATGAAGCATGCCGCCATTGTGACGAACCCACTGACCGACCCGGTGACCAACCTGAATCGCCGATCCGTGCACCGCGTCGTGGCACGGTCGAGCGAGAGAAACACACAGCGGCGGGATTGGCTACGCCGGTGGGCCGCATCGCTCGTCGCGTCGCTCCTGACGATGTCGATGGCGGGTGTCGCTAGGGCCGAATCGGCGCGTGAACGGCTCGACGGTGAACTCGAGAAGTGGCTGCTCTCGGCCGGCGTGGAGGTGGGGCTCTCCGGGACGTCTGCCGAGGCGAAGGCGACAGGCACACTCCTCACCGGGGACCGCGCAACGAACATCAACCAATTACTCGGAGACGAAGGCGTCACGGTCATCGCCCCGCTGCGCGACGAGGCCGATGTGTTGTCGGCACTGCTCGGGGTGAACTTCGGTGTGATGACGCCCGCCCCCTTCGACATCCCGAGCCACCCGCGACTCTTCTTCGACGTGAGTATCCTGCCGGCGCTCACTCTAGAGTCGTCGATTGTGAGGGAAGGCGATCCCGAGGCCTTTAGATTGCCGCCGGATATCCCAGGGCGTGCGGCATTCGTTGCGGAGCGTCTCGTGCTTGGCAGAGGAACGAAAATTACGAGTCAGCAGCAGGGCGTGCAGTTCCACGCGGGCCTTGGGGTGGCCTTCACGTTCGATCTCGGAGAGAGTCGCGTTCGGATCAAGCCATCGCTTCATTACAGTCGGACTGAGAACAAGGTCTCCGCTACCGCCAATCGTGCCGTTCGTACCTTGAACGAGGATCCGTTCGTCACGGTCGGCGGCCGAACTGCGCGATTTCGCTCGCTCGATTCCTTTCGACTGATCTCCATCGGCGACAGTTTTACGGAGGTTTACCATGCGGCGGGACCGGCTCTTGAGATCGAGTACGTGACGCAGGAAGCTTTAGGGCCCTTCGCTGTGAGTCTCTTCATCAAGGGCGTTGCCAGCCACATCTTCGGTGATCTGAAGACCGAGTTCGTGGGCTCGAATCCCCTTATCCCGGAGGAGACCGTGAGGTTCAAATTGAAGAACGACCCCTGGTCCTACATGGCCACTGCGGGGATACGGCTTAGCTTCACGCCTGATTTCAATTTCCTCCGCTAGGTCTCGCTTGTCGGATCGGACCTTCGCTTTCCTCGTCGTCGGAGTCGGCTTCGCGCTGGTTGCTATGCGCGTGATGAGCGGATTCGAGGGCGACTGGGGACCGAACCATTTCGACGAGTGGAGGTCGCTCGCGCTGGCACAGCGGTTCGTCGAGTCCGGCGCGCTCGTTGCCGAAGATCCGGTGGGGAGCGCGAACGGACTCGCGCGCGACATCAACGACCGGAATCGGTCGCTCGGCTTTGTTGCCGTCTACGCCGGCTGGCTGCGGTTCGCTCCAGATCCGATCGGCACCCTCAAGCTCCTGGCGGGCGGATTTTTGTTTCTTTACGTCGCGGGGGCGGCGTGGCTCTTGCGAACGATCGGCGTCCGGCCACTCGCGCTGTTCCCCGCGCTGCTGGCGATCGGTGTGATGCCGACCGATGCGCGAATTCTGGGGCCTGCGCTCGCGGTTCCCAGCAGCCTCGGTCTCGGACTGTGCGCCCTTGGATGGGTCGCGCACCTGCGACTCACTGACGCAGCGGTGCCGCCGTCTCTCGTGGGGGTGCCGCCGTCTTTTGTCCGGGTGACGCCGTCTGGAGCGGTGGCGACGGGACGGCCCACGGCCTGGTGGATCCTCTTTGGCTCCGTTTCTTTGCTACTCGCCGTGGTCTATCCCCTGACTCTGATTGTCATGGGAGGCCTGATCGCGGTCGACGTCTTGGCACGACCCTCTCTGTTTCGAACGACCTACGTGAGGCTCGGCCTGATCACCGGGTGCGTCGGCGCCGCGCTCTTCGTCACGCACGAGTGGCAAGGCGGGGCCCGGGCAACGCTCGCCCACTTCGCGAACCTCTTTCTACTCGACCAGCAATGGCATTTGCGTCGCTACGATGAATACCGTCTTGATTTCCTACTTCATCCGGTCGTGATGCTCATCGCGATGTTCGGTGCCGGGATCGCGATCGCCGCTGTGGGTGACAGTGTCGCTGACGGTGACGACTCGGAAAAACGGTTCGGAAGAAACGGCGCCTGGATCGCGGCGGCCTTCGTCGCTCCGTTTCTTGCTTGCGTCGTTTATCAGAGCTTCGGCGTCGGACTGATCGTTCCTTATCAACGCGTCGGGCTCTATCTGAATCTGGGCGCGGTGCTCTGTACCGGCGTTGCCGCGGAATACGCTCTGCGAATGCTTTCCGCTCGCGGTGTTGCGCGCTCGGCCGGGGTCCTCGCGATCCTCGTCGCGTGCCTAGGGATCTGGTTTGTCCCCCGAGCGGATCCGCCCTACGAAGGGCCGGGGAGCGAGATACGACCCCAACCCGCTCTTGCCGAAGCGGCGAAGCGGATTGCCCGGGACTACCCGACGACGACGACTTTCTTCGCGCCGCCGCTCGAAGCTCTTTTCGTCGAGGGCTACACGGGGCTGCGCGCGGATCCGAGCGCGCTCGATGCATTGCTCAATGGCATGCCGCCGCCTCGCTTTCGATGTGACGGAGAATGGGACCTAGTGATCGGTGGGGAGCATCGTTGCGCACGCTTTGCACTCGCGTTTCGCGTCGATGCGGTTCACGTCTACGAGCAACGTCCGACACCCTCGCCAAATGCGATGTCGGGGCCGAAATCGTTGCCTAGGTCGACGCCGAAGTGATACCCTCTGGCGTGTGACCAGCGCCATACTCGGTATCTCGGCTTTCTATCACGACTCAGCGGCCGCGCTCGTGATCGACGGAGAAGTCGTTGCCGCCGCTCAAGAGGAACGCTTCACGCGCAAGAAGCATGACGCGAGCTTCCCGAAGCACGCAGTCGACTACTGCCTCGGCGAGGCTGGCCTCGAACCCGAAGACCTCGCTTACGTCGGCTTCTACGACAAGCCGCTGAAAACCTACGGTCGCTTGCTCGAAACCTACCTCGCCTACGCGCCGCGAGGTGTCGAGTCCTATCTTGAAGCGCTTCCGCTTTGGTTGAAAGAGAAACTACACATGCGGCGTGCGCTCCGCGGCGGTTTCGACCACCGCTTCGGAAAGCGCTTCATCTTCAGTGAACATCACGAGTCGCATGCGGCGAGCGCCTTTTTTCCGTCCCCCTTCGAAGAGGCCGCGGTCTTGACGCTCGATGGTGTCGGCGAATGGGCGACGGCGAGCTATGGCAAAGGCGTGGGCAACCGGGTCGAGCTCAGCCACGAACTCCGGTTTCCCCACTCTCTGGGTCTCCTCTACTCGGCCTTCACCTACTACTGCGGCTTCGAAGTGAATTCGGGCGAGTACAAGCTCATGGGGTTGGCTCCGTACGGGACCCCCAGCTACGCCGACGTGATCCTCAAGAACCTGATGGACCTCAAGGCTGATGGTTCGTTCAGGCTGGACATGTCGTACTTCAACTACTGCGAAGGGCTCACGATGACGGGCCCGCGTTTCGACGGGCTCTTCGGGGGCCCCCCGCGCCGATCCGCGGACCCGATCGACGAGCGCCACATGGATCTGGCTGCGTCGATCCAGAAGGTGACCGAGGAGGTGATGCTGCGAATCGCGCGTCATCTCCACCAAGAGACGGGCTCGAATAATCTCTGTTTGGCCGGAGGCGTCGCGCTCAACTGCGTGGGAAACGGCCGGCTGCTTCGGGAGGGACCGTTCGAGAATATTTGGATCCAGCCGGCGGCGGGTGATGCGGGTGGGGCGCTCGGCGTGGCGCTCTTGATCTGGCACCAACTTCTCGACAATGAGCGCGTGGTCGCTTTGGGCTCGACCGGAACCGACTCTCAGAAGGGTTCGTTTCTCGGCGTGGAGTACAAGGACGACGAGATCGCGCTCTTTCTCGACGGGGTGGGCGCCACCTACGAGCGGCTCCCGGACGACGAAGCGACCTGCGAGACGGTCGCGACGGAGCTCGCCGACGGCAGCGTGATCGGCTGGTTCCAGGGTCGCATGGAATACGGCCCGAGAGCACTCGGCAACCGGAGCATCCTCGCGGATCCGCGGAACCCGGACATGCAGTCGAAAATCAATCAGAAGGTCAAGTTTCGCGAAGGCTTCCGACCCTTTGCTCCGGTCGTCCTGCGAGAGCGGGCGCACGAGTATTTCGATATTCGGCAGGACCAAGAGAGTCCCTACATGCTGATGGTGACAGGTGTCGCCGAGGAGAAGAGGATCGCGGTCGAGTCGGAGACCGGCGGATTCAATAAACTCCAACAGCCTCGCTCCACGATTCCGGCCGTGACCCACGTGGATTCGTCTGCGCGAGTGCAGACCGTCGATGCCGAGCGCCACGGGATGCTGCGGCAGCTCATGGAACGTTTCGACGCGAAGACGGGTTGTCCGGTCCTCGTGAACACGAGCTTCAATCTCGGCTGGGATCCGATCGTCTGCACGCTGGAAGATGCCTACAAGACGTTCATGTCCTCGGACATCGATGTGTTATGCATGGGCCGGTTTGTTCTGAGGAAGCGCGACCAGCCGATGCACGTGACGTCTATGAGCGCATCCCAGGACCTGGCGGAGTCGACCGGTGTACTGACGGGACGGCTCCGCAGCCCCTGTTGCAACGCCGAGCTTGCGCACGCGGAGCCGAAGCTGAAATGCGAAGCCTGTGGACACGATTTTGAGATCACCGATGGAATCCCGCAGCTCTTTTGGCCCCACGAAGAGATCGCGGAGGATACGGACGTCACGGACGTCGTGAAGGCTTTCTACGAGGATGCGCCGTTCCCGAACTACAACGACCACGACTCCCTCTCGACCCTGATCGACAAGTCGCGAGCTGGACTCTACGCGCGCCGGCTGGACGAGACGATTCCGTATAACAGCAGCGTACTCGAGGTCGGCTGCGGCACGGGTCAGCTCTCGAATTTCCTGGGCATCGGTTGCCGGCAGGTCGTCGGGACCGACATGTGCCTTAACTCCCTACGCCTCGGCGAGGAATTCCGTCGCGAGCACGGACTGTCTCGCGTTCGCTTCGTGCAAATGAATCTCTTTCGGACCGCGCTCGCGGCTGAACAATTCGACGTCGTGCTGTGTAACGGAGTCCTCCATCACACGGCCGATCCCCTTGGCGGCTTCGAGAGCCTGCTGCCTCTCGTGAAGCCCGGCGGACATATCGTGGTCGGCCTTTACAATACCTACGGTCGGCTGATGACGGATCTGCGCCGTCTTCTCTTCCGGATCACGAGTGGACGGGCTCGATGGATCGATCCGATCCTGCGAGGCCGTGACCTGAGCGATGACCGCCGCCATGCCTGGTTCTCGGATCAGTACCGCCATCCTCACGAGTCGAAGCACGATATGGGCGAGGTGCTCGACTGGTTCGACGACTCCGGGATCGAGTTCGTCCGGGGGGTTCCGGCCTTGCGTCCGGAGGACGACGGCCTTGCGGGAAGCACGCTCTTCGAGGCTCAGCCGCGTGGCAACGGATTGGATCGGTTGGCCGCGCAGGTTGGGCAGCTTTTCGGTGAGGGACAGAAAGAGGGCGGACTTTTCGTGATGATCGGACGCAAACCCGAGCGTTCGAGTCGCTAGGCGGAGATCGGAGGAGGCGACACCATGGCGATTCTCGAACGACGAACGGAGGCTTCATCCTCGGAGCTGCGATGGTTTGGGCTCGTGGTCCTGGCTGCTTCGCTGATCTTCGCGACGATGATCAGGTGGCAGCTCGGGGCAGAGCAGGTGTCCCGCGGCGTCGTGATCGCCGGCGGAATCATCTGCCTGGTCTACTACGCCGTGCGCTCTCTACGGCTTCCGCTTTACCTGGTGTGGATGCGGGTCTTCTATCCAGTCGGGTGGCTGGTCTCTCACGCGATCCTGCTCGGAATCTGGTTTCTCGTCCTGACGCCGATTGGACTCGTTCTGCGACTCGTGCGATATGATCCGCTCGCGAGGCGATTCGAGAAAAATCGCGATTCTTATTGGGAACGGCACGACCCGGCCGATCGGGCGGAGCGGTACTTTCAGCAATTTTGATGCGCGGCTCGCGCGCGAGGAGCTTCGAAATGGGGACCGAGGAAGAGCCGCGATCGGCTGAACGCACGTCGCTCGATGAGTTGGCGGACGAGCGGGACTCTGGACTGCTCTCGGAGTATTTCCGTTTCATCGCGCACACGCGCAAATGGTGGCTGCTGCCGATCGTCGTCCTTCTCGCGTTGGCGGCGGGACTCGTGATTCTGGCGGGCACGGGCGCTGCGCCACTCATCTACGCACTCTTCTAGCGCCGGTATGGCGCCGAGAGGAAACGATCGATCCGAAGAGCGGCGTCTCGCCGGGTCCTCCAAGTCCCGGAGAGTCTTCTTTACCGCAGGCACGCTTGCGGTCTTGCTACTCGTCTGGGTGACTGGCCTGGAAGTCGCCATCCGGATCTTCGGCATCGGACCCGAGATCAGCTCGGTCTGGAGCGGGAACTACCGGCTCTCGGCAGATGCCACGCTCGGCTACGAGCTCGTGCCGGGCTCCGCCGACGGCGCGGCGCGAATTAATTCTCATGGCATGCGCGACTCTGAAGTGGAACTCGTCAAGCCGGAGGGGACGATTCGAGTCGCCATCGTGGGCGACTCCATTGCCTTTGGGCTCGGTGTGCCGCAGACGGCGACCTTCGCTTCGCGAGCCGAACTCCTGCTGGCGAAGTATTTCCGGGGCGAGGGTGAGCCGAACGTCGAGGTGCTGAACTTCGGGGTGACGGGCTACAGCTTTGGTCAAATCTTGCGGACAGTGCGGACGAAGGTGATCGACTTCGATCCGGATGTGATCCTCTACGCGTACTCGCTGAACGACCCGCAGGAATACAGCCTCGAGATGGACACCCTGCTGTCTCAGCTCACGGACGCGGAGGAGCGATACCTGCTCGTCGACGAGTCGAGCCGGTTACTCGACCACTCGCGCCTTTGGCGCCTGCTTCGCTACCTGGGCAGCCAGAGAGAACAGTCGCAGCGCGATCAGCCCGTGTGGGACGAGGACGATCCGCAGTTTCTCGCGCTGGGAACGGGTCGGGCCGCCGAGTATTTTGCCGAGATCAACACGTCGCCCGAGACCTGGTCGCCGGTCGAGTCGGGCCTGGAAGAGATGGTTTCGTTTGCGTCGGCGCAAGGCGTACCCCTTCGCGCGATGATCTTTCCGCTGCTCACGGATCTGCGCAGCTATCCGATCGCCGAGGTCCATGCACACCTTCGCCGGCAGATGGCCGCACTTGGAATTCCCGTTCGCGATTTGGTCGAAGAACTCGTCTGCATGGCCGGCACTGACACCGACAGGAAGGCCGTCGACCTCGCGCTGGATCCCCTCCACCCGAACGCCCGCGGACACGCGCTGGTGGCGGTGGCGGTCGTTCACGAGCTGGTCGTCGAAGGACTGATCCCCGGTATCCCGGCAGACGCCTTCGAACGGCTCGACACCGCAGCAACTGAAACCGCGGCGCAAGCTCAGGTCGTTCAAGAAGTCGCGCGGATGCGGAGAGGCGAGCAGTCTCGTTGCGCACCCGTCGTTGCTGGAGGCGTCGGAGAAGGGGTCGCAGGAGGTGTCGCGGGTGGGTGACCCGAGACGCCGTTACAAAAGACGTCACCTGTATTAAGAGAGCGCGTAATTAGAAGAGCGCGTAGATCAACGGGGCGACACCCGTGCCCGTCAAGACCAGCAGTCCGGCCACCATCAGCATCATGATAATGATGGGCGCCAGCCACCATTTGCGCGTATGCGCGACGAACCGCAAGACTTCGACGGTCAGTCCGGATTCACGGGCCGTTGCCAGCTCGGCGATCGGCGCTTCTTCCGCGGCTTTCTGCGTGGCCCTGTCCGTGGCCTTGTCCGTGGCCTTGTCCGTGGCTTGGAACGAGCCCTTATTCTCGCCCGTCCCATGCTTGCCTGATTCATTGCCCATGTGAAAGCTCCCGGCGACCTGCTGCGCAAGAAGTAAGCGATTCCGTCGAGGGGGGCAAGCGGTACGCTAAGCTTTGCTCGATCTGATCACCGGATATTCGCTTGTTCTCACGAATCACCTACGCGCTCGGCGGCCTCTTATTTGGCGTCACGCTCATCGTCGTCTTCGAGCTGACGCTGCGCCTCTTCGGAGTCGCTGAAAACGCCCCCAAGTACGATCCCTTTGCCGGGTTCTCACGAGCCGTTCCCTTGTTCGAGCAGGTTGCGGAGCGTGACGGGACTCGGTTCTACGAGTGGTCTTCGTTGCGCGCGCGCCACTACGGGGATGTCGGAAAGCCCGAGCCACAGAGAACCTTTTCGATTCGGCCCGGCGAGGACGTCTACCGGATCTTCGTGACCGGCGGCTCTTCCGCGGCTGGAACGCCCTACACGACCGACTTCGCGTTCTCGGGCTGGCTGGAACAGGCACTCGGGCATCAGATATCCAAGGCGAACGTCGATGTCGTCAACACGGCGATGCCCGCGTACGGGAGCGGCCGACTGCTGCCGATCGTTGAGGAGCTGGCCGGATACGAACCGGATCTGCTCATCCTCTACATGGGGCACAACGAGTGGGCTGAGAGCGCCTATCACTCGGGCATGATGAAGATTCCGCCGCCCGTCTTTCGAGTCCTCGAAGCCGTCTATTCGAGTCGGATCTACGGGCTGGCCGCGATCCTCACGAAGATCGAGCCTCCGAGACCCGACGAGATCGAAATCGACATCCAGCGTCAGAATCAACAGATGTTCCAGGCCGCGCGCGAGCGGATTGAGCAACGGCAGCACTCGCCCGAGCGGGAGGTCGCCTACCGCGAGCTGATCTATCGACGCCGTGTGCACTCGATGATCGATGCGATGGAGGCGGTCGGAGCGCGCGTCATGCTCTTGACCCTGGCGCAGAATTTCGCCGACTGGGCCCCGCCCGCATCGATCCATCGCGAGGGTCTTGATGACGTGTCCCGTCGTCGGTTCGCCGAGCTCCTGGCGGAGGGCGACCGACTCGCGAAGGCCCAGCCGGATTGTGCGAGCGCTTTGGATCGCTATCGCGGGGCGATCGCGATTGACGACGAGCATGCGGGCGCGCACTACGCGCTTGCGCGCTGCCTGCATGCTAGGGGAGATCTGGCGGCCGCTCGGAGTCATTATCGGCGGGCGAGCGACCTCGATCCGGTGCCTTTCGGTGCCCCCACCCGTTTCAATGAAATCCTGCGCGAAATTGCAGAGGAGCGAGGCACTCTCTTCGTCGACGTCGACCGCGCTCTCACCGAGCTGAGCGGAACGAACGCCGTTGGCGACGACCTCTTCACGGATTTCGCTCACCCCAACATTCGCGCGCATCAGCACATCGCGGCCGAGATTGCGGCGGCGCTCCGCGCGGCAGAACAGATTGCGCCAGCCGAGGATTGGGGCACTTCCTACGTTCCCCCGAGCGCCGAGTCGTTGCACGCAGCGGATCCCGATCTCGCCAGGCGCGAGGTGCAGTGCCGCGTTGTGACTTGCCTAACGTCGGATCGAGCAGAGTGCGAGTCGGACGCTCGCGAGCTGCTCTCATTCGACCCTTCAGATCGAGTGGGTCGTTGGGTGATGTCCAATCTCCGTTCGCGTGGCTTGCTTCAGTCCCAGCGTTCGGCCGAATCAGGCGCCGCGAATTAGAAGACACCTTGGTCGACGAGGGCGCGGGCCGTTTCGCGTGCGGCGATCGCGTGGCCGGCGACCGAAGGGTGCCAGAGGTCGATGAAGAGCTTGTTCCCTCGCGCTTGAGCATCGCGATAGGCGGGCAGCGGGTCGATGAAGAGCCATCCGTGTCGTTCTGCGAGTTCAGAGAGGTGTCGGTTCACGGGATGGTCGCCACGGCTGCCGAGTTGGCTGCGATCGCGAAGCTGGCTGCGATCGCGAAGCTGACTGCGATCGCGAAGCTGACTGCGATAGGGGAAGGCGAGAACGCCGAATCTTGCTCCCGCCCCTTCCGAGGCTGCGGCCATCTCAAGGTATCGCTCCTCCAACCATTGCCACTCGACCCGGTCCGTTTTTTCGATCGGGGCGCGGAACGCGCGCACGGCGTCTTCTCCGCTCCGCAGCGGCTTCTGATCTTCGCTGGCGCGAAGGCGCAGGGCGGCACATAGGCGCGAGAGATTGCAGGCTCGCGTGAAGGCCCGGCGACTTGCGGAGAGACCCGTGCTGCGACTGGGATCCGGAAAAGCCTGATCCGGGATCGCCCCCATAGAGAGCCGCGTTTGAGTCGAGAAATGGACTGTGGGATCATTGAGATCGTTGATCGAGAACTGGACGAGGACGACGTCCGGGCCGTAGTCGAGTCCGACATCCTCTAGGAGTCGAGCCTCGTTCCAGGCGTTGTAGCCCCCGACGCCCAGGTTGATGACTTCGACGTTGGCCTCGGGGAGGCGCTCGTCCAGGATCGTCTCGATCACGCGCGGGAAGGTCTCTTCGACGTCGACTCCGAAGCCGAACGCGATCGAGTCACCCATCACGAGCAGGCGCTTCCGGTCGTTCGGTTTCGCCCTCGCGTGCACCGGGCCCCGAAAGCCATCCTTGTTGATCTCGTAGTAGGTGCCGAAGAGTTCACCCGCCGCACCTGCGCGGCCGCGGTAGAGCCACTCGCGGTCTGGGCGAAACTCGTGCAGGCCGCTCAGGTCGAACACTTCGGGCGGTGAAGAGACGAGCCGGTAGACGCCCTCTGTCAGGAGAGCGAAGACGACGACGAGCAGGAGCAGCGTGATGCCGACGTAGCTGAAACGGCGAGCAGGGGAGACTTGGGGCGGAGTCTTTTTAAGATTGGGATTGAGATCTGCGCTCATCGATCCGACCCCTCCGAGCGTGCGATTGCGTGCGTGACGAGGGCTGCTGCTCCAAACAAAAGCAAGCCGCCCGGCGGGACGAGTAGGATGCCGAGCCCGGGATCGCCTCCCGCCGCGTCGAGGCCGCCCAGGAAGAACCCGGCTGGCAGGAACAGGGTGGCGGCGAGCATCGCGCGCGAGGCGAGTGACATCATGCCCTCGCGCCAGACTTCGATCCGCGATGCCGTGAACGCGAGAGCGAGATTGACCAGACCGAGGAGCGTCCCGTGCGCGTGCGCGAGGGACCACATGAATCGGCGCGTTTCATTCTCGACGTCGAGCAGGAAGCCGACCTTGAAGCCATGGAGCGCTTCGAGGGTGATTCCCAGCCCGATGAAAACGGTGATGGCCAGCCACCCGACGAAGAGATGACGTCGGACAAGTTCGGAGCTCGTCATTTCTACCTCCTCTTCGATCGCAAGACCGTGACAGCTTTCACGCTCGGTTGCTTCCGTTTAGGTCTACTCAGCTTACGTCTATTCAGCAATGTTCACGCGGCGCGGGTCGCGCCTGTCGTAGGCGGCGGAGATTGCCTCGGAATCGAGCTCTCCGTCCAGCGTCTGGAAGACCCGAGTCGCGCGTGCTGCGTCGCCTCCGAGTGCTCGCCAGCGCTCGACCACACGCTCCCGCGCGTCGGGAGAGGTGACATCGACGTCCTCGAAAGCGGGTAGGGATGTGATCGTGTGCTGTGCGATGAGCGCGAGCGCCGGATATTCTGTTTCGTCGAGCAGCTGCGCGACCAGCGGAGCCATCCAGGTCGTACCCGAGTTTGCTTGCGGCCCGGGTCTCGCCATCGTCGCCGCGATCAGTCCGCGCTGTGCTGCGTCGCCCGAGAGGAGCCAGTCCGCCGCTGCAGCGCGCTCGGAAAATACGTAGCCATCGGGTTGCGATGGCGTTATGTCGTACCAGCGCTCGAGGAATCGGCCGGTCCATTCGAGGGTCTCGTCGAGATGGCAGAGATTGCATGCATTCGGTCTCCCGTACTCGATGCTCTCGGCGACGGCTGGAGAGGCGATTCTATGCGTTCTGACGGCTTTGAGCAACGCATAGCTCGAGTGCGGCATGTGGCAGTCGTAGCAGCGACTGCCTTTGGACTCGGGGGAATGGTGGGTATGTGCTTCAAGCGCCTTGTCGTCTTCGAACTCATCATGGCATTGGGTGCAAGCGAGGTTCGTGCGCATGCCGGGCTTGAGCTGGTCGTCGCGATCCTCGTAAGCATGCATCGAGTGACAAGTTAGGCATCCGAATTCGCCACTCCCGAAACAGGGTGAACCGAGCACTCCGTGGTAGTCACGGCCAGCCGTTCGAACGACGCCATCGGGCCAGGTCGTCGCGTCGGCGACGTACTGTTGAACGGAACTTTTGAGCTCTTCGCGCGCCGGGCGCGTGTGGATCTGGCGCGTCTCGCTCAGCTCGTCGCCGGGTCGGAACGAGGGACCCGTCGTCGAGGCCTGC
>JBDNFB010000216.1:0-51701 GCA_041690055.1 Myxococcota bacterium
CGGATTCATTCGCACAACCAGAATGCCTTCGTCTCCGAGCGCTTCGAACAGAAGTCGTTCGTATTGCCCGGTGGATTCCAGGACCACTCGATCGAATTCGAGCCCATGCAGCTCCCGAATCAGCTTTCGAACCGCCGCCTTCGTGTTCGGGATCCGTTTCACTTGACCCTTAGGCCCCAAGGCTCAGTCAAGATGTGCTTTCGCAACATCCACCCCAATGCAGATTCCCATGGTAAACTCTCCGTGTGCAGCGACACTCTGGCTCTCGGATACGGGATTCTCTTTCTCGAAAGAGCTCCCAGGCAACCGTTCGAGTTGGATGCTGCTCAAATGGAGCGGTGACCCGTGCTTGTTAACGGTCTCTAAAGGACCGATCCCTTTGCGGTCTACCGACTCCGAGTTAGGGCCGGCAGGAGAGTTCGTTCTCCCCTGTCGGCCATTCTCATGTTAGGGATTCTGCAATAAGATCCCCTGAACCAGACAGAATCTCTGGCGGGATGAGACCGGAGTCCGCCGCCCACGCTCCATGTTCCCTTCAGGAGGTCGAAGTGGGCGGCTCGTGCTGTCTGGCGACGAGACTGTTACTCTCGACGAAACCCTTTGAGCGGAACTCGCAGGTTATGGGAGTATCCGTTATATGGCAGACGCCGGCCGTATGAATCTCACTCGCACGTCCAGGTTCGCAGGCGTCATCATGGGCCTCGGCGCCGTGGTCTGGAGCTTAAGTACGATCGCCCTGCTCGCATTCGGGCCAGCCAGATTGGCTAATCCGACTATGGGCTTCGCCGGGCTTGCCGCCGGACTTCTGTGGCTCCATTTCGTGGCACTGAGTTTCCGAAAGGCCGAAAGCAAACAGTTCGGCGTGATCCGGGTAGTTCAACTGGCGGCCCTTCTCTTGCCGATTCTATTCGTCCCTGTGGCGGGAACCTGGCTATTGGTGAGTCCGTCGACCCGTTCAGTCGCCTTTGCGGCCAGCTGGGCGGTGGTGTGGCTGGTCGATCTCGTGATTCTTCTTTTCGTCCGTTGCCCGTCCTGCGGCGCCGCCTTCGCCCGAGGAAGAGGTCGACCGATTCCACTCAGTCGGAAGTGCGGATCGTGTGGCGCGGGCCCGAGCCCTGCCCCCGCATAACAATCTCCTGAACCAGACAGTCTTCTGGCGTGCTGGAAGCGATGTCCGCCACCAGCGACTTGAGAAACCTTGAACAGTTGACGCTGGCGGCTCGTGCCATCTGGCGACGATCGACTACCCTCCACCAAACCCTTTCGGCGGATCCTGCAGGTTGTGGGAGTATCCGTTATGCGGCAGACGGCCATGCGTGTCTCAATCGACGTAGACCAAGACGACTACACAGCACTTCTTGAAGTAATCGTCGCTCGGGGTCGTGACCTTTCGGGTCAAGATCCTTATCCCGTGGTTCGAACTTTGGCGATTTTGGCCGGGTCCGCGTGTGTAATGCTCGTCTATCGGTGGATGTACTCTCACTTTGAGCTTTCTCTATCAAACAACTGGCCGGTCTTAGCCCTAACCGTTGCGACTTGTCTCGCGTCATTTGTCGTGGTGAGTAAAACACCTCAGGCCAATCTACTTCCAACGGAACGAGGTCTCTTCTTGGGGCCCCATTCGATTCAAGTTGACGGCGAGGGCATAAAGCTGTCCGCGGCGCTTGCGAGATGCGAATACGAATGGGCCGCGATATCCGGAGTAGTCGAGTCCAAAGAAAGATACTTCATATTGATAGACCGATGTGGCGGCTTAGTCGTCCCGCGGAACTCCTTCGCCAGCCAATCAGACGATCTGGAGTTCTCAGAGATTGTTCGCCAAAACGTGTTCTCCGCATAACATTTCCCTGAACCAGACAGATCCTGGTTGAGGGTGGGAAAAAAGATCGCCGCCCACGTTCTGCATTCCCTCCCGAACGCGGCTGTGGGTGGCTCGTGCTGACTGGCTCCGAGGCGGCTACTCTTGACGAAACCCTTTGAGCGGGCTCTGCCGGTTATGGGAGTATCCGTTAGAAGGCCCTCCGAAGCAGCGCGCATCCGAGATCGCGATAGCATGGTATCCGTGCTACCGTGCCTGAATGATCATTTCCTTCGGTAGTGCCGGAACGGAGGACGTTTTCAACGGTCGTAATACGAAGGACGCACGCAAGACTTGTCCGCGGGATCTTTGGAGAGTTGCTGCGCGAAAGCTGGAACAAGTCGATTCAGTGGCACTGCTTGAGGATCTGCGCATTCCGCCAGGAAATCGGCTGGAAGCGCTGTCCGGCGGGCGGAAAGGACAATTCAGCATTCGGATCAATCAGCAGTTTCGTGTCTGCTTCGGTTGGACGAAGGACGGACCAGACGAGGTAGAAATTGTTGACTACCACTGAAGCTAGAGGCCAATCATGATTCGCGTACCCACACATCGAGAGCCCACCCACCCTGGCGAGATGCTTCTTGAGGAATTCCTCAAGCCGATGAATTTGTCCCAGCGCGACGTCGCGAATGGGATTCGCGTGCCGTATCAGCGGATAAACGAGCTGGTCAATGGTCGACGCGGCATCACTCCGGCGACAGCATTGCGACTCGCGAAATTCTTCGGGAACACGGCGGATTTCTGGATGAACCTCCAACTACGCTGGGATCTTTATCACGCGCAGCAGAGCGAAGCGCCTGCACTGCGCACGATTCGAAGAATGAAGAGAGCGGGTTGATGGTGCCGGCCTTCTAACAAGACGATGAAGACCGTCGTGAGATAGCTGGCTGAAGCGAACGCGGTACAGTCTAGCGACAACCTTTTCAGGCTCGACGAACTCGGCGGCGCTATCCCACGCGGCTTATCGCCGATCCGTTATACAGCTTGAGGTCAGCGTGCCCGAACTCTCCGACGAGGAGTTTCTTCATATCCTCTCGATGGACAGGGATGAATGCTACGCGTATTCCATCGAGACAATCGCCGCCTCGTCTCAAATGTGGTGGCTTCGGCACGACAATAACTATGCGATTCAGAAGACGGCAGACGGTGGCCGACATCTTCACATATGGCCGCATTGTCGACTCGCAGAGAACGCCGCGACAAAGCAGTGGGAGAACTTCACGTCCACCACGCTGGAGTTGGGGGACTTCTATCGGCTTTGGTATCCGGACATGTTGCAGACGGGACAGCGAATTATCGTATGCTTCATCGAGGGACACGGCTTCCTCTCGGTCACTGCCGAGAAGCTTGACGAAGATCTGCGATATGCGCGTTCGAGCTTGAACCCCCTTAGAATCGACGTCGTACCGTCATTCGAAAACAAGCCGCGGGTGGGGCGGCGATTGACCAAATCGAAACCGCTGTATAACAAGCCGATGAAGTCGGAGGTTGAATAACGCGGTTCAAATGACCGCAGTACTGTTTGGCATCAACTCCTTCAGGCTCTGCCGAGTCGGCGGCTCTATTCAACGCCGCTTATCAACGATCCGTTGGGCGACGGAGCGATCGTGGTAGGCAGCACGTCCCGATACCTGATCCGGGATTCATCCGAGACCCTCCGAGAGGCCCTCGCAGAATACTACGTGCGCAACCCGGGGCTACTCGATCCGAAGGGTATGCCCGGCGACGTAGCCGAGATGTTCCGCCAGCACGACGCCGGTCACGTGGTGTTCGGATGCGACACGTCGCTTCGAGGCGAGACCCTCATCGATGCCTGGACCGTGTTCGGATCCACGGCTGGCATTCGCGGATACGTCGAGTACTTCAAGTACCCGCAGGTCAATCAGGTGTTTGCTCAGGTGGGCTACTTTCGTATCGCTCGCGAGTTTCCCCGGTGTCTTCCCGACGTTTGCCGAGTAGTCGCGCGCTGCTTTCGGTTGTCCCCCAAGTGGCCGTGGCACGACTACAAGCGCTATCTCGACGATCCCGTGCGGGAACTTCGCCAGCAGTTCAATATCCGGGTGGTCTGAGGACCGCCGCCCAACAAGGCGTTGCAGCGGACCAGCAACAGCTTGGATCAATTGACCCTGGTTGCAGTCTGGCGGCATACTTCTGGAGCAAGGTCGGGTCCGGTCAGCACTGTTGCTGGCCGCTTATCGCCGATCCTTTAGACGGCTCGGAGCCTTGTTCGCGTGCCGGGAGAGTTAATGATGGCCCAGCAACACAATGGCGAGTGCTTCTGCGGTGCTGTCAGAATCACATTTTCGGGTGAGCCGGAATCGATGGCATACTGCCATTCTTCTGGCTGTGCTGGCTCCGGTTTCCGCCGTGAACTAATAGAAACCTTCTTATTTTGTAGTTGGCGGCTTGTGCCAACTGGCGACGACCTCTGATACCCTTCGGCGAACCCTTTGAGCGGGCCCTGCAGGTCATAGGAGTATCCGTTATGCAGCTCGCGACTGGCATTTGATTTTCTCTCTTTTGTCACTCTCGGTAAACGAATAAACTGGCTCCTGATGAAAAGCCCGTCGCGATCTTGGCCCGCTCGAAGCAGCGCCTGAAAAGGGGCTTCGAGAAACGGGTAGGTTCCCGCACTTGATGAGCCACGTTTGAGGGCTTCTGCCAGACGGGCTGCTTGCTCGGCCGGCGACGGGCTTCTAGCCAAGCTGATTCGAAGGCCAAGCTCTATTGCTGGGAGCGACGGTAGGCCTCAGAACATCGCGCAAGCTAGTCGCTTCATAACAAGGGCTTGCAGTCGTCGATCCACGGCGATTCTCAATCAAGACGTGATAGAATCTGGCGACGAACTAATGGGCTTCTGGCCGACCGCGGAGGCGCCGCGGTGCGCAACTGAAGCCCGATCCGTTGGGCGGCTGTAGCCGCTTTGAGCGGCTACTAACGGGGGCGGCGCAGTGCGAATCGAACGACTCGGAGCAGTGGTCCTATCGGCGCTCCTTCTCGGGTCGGCGTCCGCCGATGCCGACGAAGGAGAAGTCCGCAGCCACATCGATGACTACTTGCACGATTTCAACGAAGTCCGTACGCCGCAGCACCTTGCCGACGCCTACTTCAGTTCACCACTCACGATCGTTTCGAGTACGGGCGTTCGCAACCTGAACTCGATGGAAGACGTCCGGGGTTGGCTCCTTCAGATACAGAGCACTCTGAAAGAGAGCGGATGGATTCGCAGCGAGTTCCTGGAGGCGCGAGTCTGCATGGCCGAGGAGAATGTGGCGGTGTTCAGCATGAAGCTGGCGCGCATCGGAAAGGACGGGCGCACGGCACTTGGCGGAACTTATACCCTGTTCAAGTCCGATCGCTGGCGGATCGCGACGATCATGATTGCGAGTCCCGATCGACTCTTGAGTTGCGATACGCCGAGTTGACGCGACCAAATCGTTCTAGAGTCTCCATACTCGGGATAACCGCCCAACAAGCGGTTGCAGCTGACAAGCCACAGCGTGTTCCAATCGATCCCTGGTAGAGAGTTCGGCATTGAAACTTGGGTGCCTCGCAAGGATACGAAAGACGTATCCGAAGGACTAATACCTATATACAATGCGGCATATCCGACCTATGAATCTTGATCGAGTTGCAGTCGTCGGAACGTCTGGTGCAGGAAAGTCGACATTCGCTCGGCGCCTGGCAGAGCAGGCTGATTCCGCGTGCGTCGAGTTGGATTCATTATTCTGGAACCCGGGCTGGAGAACAACGAATGCCGCCGAGTTCTCGAATCTCGTCGCGACCGCCGTCTCTCAGAAAACTTGGGTAGTCGACGGAAATTATGCTTCTGTTCGTTCTCTGATCTGGTCGCGCGCTTCTTCGGTCATCTGGCTCAACTACCCATTCCATATCTCCTTCGGACGCCTTCTCCGTCGAACCTTCCGCAGAGGAATATCGGGCGAGAAATGCTGCAATGGAAATCGCGAGGGGCTCAGCAAGGCTCTGTTCAGTCGTGATTCCGTCCTACTCTGGGCCATGACGAGCCATCCGACGTACAAGAAGGAATACCCGAAAGAAATCGAAGCTTATCCGCGTCTAGACGTTATCGAGATTCGCCACCCGAGAGATGCAGAGCGTTTCCTTCTAAGCCTAAAGCACACCGCATAACGACCCCCTGAACCAGACAGAATCTCTGGCGGGATGGGACCGAAGTCCGCCGCCTGGGGCCGGGGCTGTGATCCTCAACGAAACCCTTTCCGTGAACCCTGCAGGTTATGGGAGTATCCGTTATGAGGCATTCTCAATGACTATTCTCGAACGACTTCTCGCCCTTGCCTTGACCTGCGCCACCCTCAGCGGCTGCACAACATATCAAGCGCTAATCGAGCTTCCAGAGGACTGGCGAAGCCCCGACCTCTCCAATCGAGAGACCCAATACTGCCGAAATCTTGGCGAGCCCATCGACGATTTCAAAAGTGGTGTCCGTAGAATTCCCCCGCAATACCCGGAGGAAGCGCTCGCTCGGAGAATGAGCGGTCGCGCTTTGATCGAGATTGTCGTTAGTACGGACGGAAGAGTTCTGAGCGCGACGGCGATAGCGGAAGATCCTCCAGGGTTCCAATTCGGAGCTGCCGCGACAACAGCTCTTCGACAATGGAGATATTGCCCATCAGAATCGCCGCGAACTATGAAAATTGCCGTGCCGTACTTGACTTCCGAATTTGGTACTTGATCCGTCGAACGCCGCATAACAACACCCTGAAACAGACGGGATTCTGGCGTGCCGTGACCGACGTCCACCGCCAGCGACTTGGGAAACCTTGAACGGTTGACCCTGTCGCCTCGTGCAGTCTGGCGACGACCGACGATCCTCCACGAAACCCTTTCGGCGGATCCTGCAGGTTGTTAAAGTGTCCATTATGCGGCATCGCTCACGCAAGACGAGCTGAATATGCAAGAACGTACCGGAGCAGATCGTGAACCCGTGTGGTTAGCCCTTTCCGAGTTCTGGCTGGACACGAAACTCGACAAGTACGACCACAAGCGAATCGCCGAGGTCCTTGCCGAGTCCCCCTACTCCATGAATGAATTGAAGGATATTGAACGGTACGAGGTGGCGCCTGTCCTCTGGTCGAATCTAATCGACGTCGCAGGAGAATGGGCCGGATGGGACCCAGATCAATTGAACCAAGACTGCGCCGAGAAGATGATGCTGGGACGCGGAAGAATTCGGAGGATAAAGACGAGACTAGCGAGGTGCTTCGTTAGGTACTGCACTTCGGACCATTGGGACGCAATCGAGAAACTGATCCCCAACCTCTGCGACGACGCATACCACTAAACCGTATTGCAGCCCTCCTCTAGACACCCACTGCCTTCCATTCCGCCTGGTCTCGGACCATCGCATTCAGGACCGTGAGTAGCCTTCGGGCTACGGCGATCAGTGCGAGTTTCTTGGGCTTTCCAGCCTCCACAGCTGGTCGTACATCGCGGTGACAGACCCATCCTCTGGTGCTCGAATGATCGTGACACCGACCAGCCGAGAACAAGCGCTCGTCCTTTTTCGGCACACCTGCCCGGCGTTATATGATATCTGCAACAGTCGCAACGGATCCGAACACGTGTTCTCCGATCCGAAGCGTCGCCACTTCTAAGTGCTCAGCAGGCTGTCACTTGTCGGGTTCTGTTGCTTCGGGCCCGAGGCGCGCGTGGCTGGCAGCCCCGTTGGTGACGACGAACCTAAGAGTGTCGACGTCGGAATCAGCCTATGTCCGCAAAGAAAAGATCGAGGCGAGGCGAGGGAGGTCTGTTTCTTGAGGCGGACCTCAGGTTAGCTGCCAAGTCCCTTTTGCCCCCCCAAAACTTCGGGCCACTATTGCCGCGTTCACAATCTGCTCTCAGCTTGTCTTCAAGCGGGCGGAATTTGTGAAGTCCGCGAAATTCGTGCGGCCTAATGACGGGCTCGAATTCTTGGTTTTCGAGCGCTCCTGCGAGACGAGGTCAGCCGCATAGCATTTGCATGAACTGGACAGAATCTTGCCTTGCCGGTCACGGTCTGCACCGCCAGCGCCCTGGGGAACCTTGGAATTCTTGTCGCTGTCGGCTCGAGCCAACTGGAGCCGACCTCTGATACCCTTCGGAGAACCTTTCGAACGGGCTCTGCAGATTCTAAGACTATCCGTTATCCGAGGCTGCCTCTTATGACGCTTCGCAAGGCCGAGATCGTAGTCCTGCTCCTTCTCGTAAGTCTGGGATGCTCACACCCCCATTCAGACAAGTGCACGTTAATCGACTTCGAGCCGTCCTTGGTCGTCTTCCGCGACGACACGTTGACTTCAGATGCGGATGAAAGCAACTCGGGGACGGATACCCCGTTTGAGCGCGTCCTTGTGACCCGATGGGATAACGCTCCTCGAGGTATTTGCGATCCGAGCCTTGGGCTGACGAATGTTCCGGCAGGGGGAATTCTGTTCGAAAAGGTTATACGATCCGACGAATTGGGTAATGAATATCCCTAGTCGTCGACGCATAACAGCTTCCTGAACCGGCCAAAGCCTTTGGCTGGATGGGGCCGTAGCCGACACTCCATATCCCTTTCTGGAGACCCGCGTGAGCGGCTCGTGCTGGACGGCTCCGAGGCGGCTACCCTCCAAGAAAGGCTTTGAGCAGACTCTGCATGTTGTCGGAGTAATCGTTATGTGGCATGACGCTCCTAGCTTGGACGCCCAGCCTCCACGAGGACAACTCTCTGCCCAAATATAGAATCATGATAAACGACCGCGGAGACATCCGAGCGGTGAAGGCCGGATTCTCGTGGCCCGCCTTCTCTCTAAATATCCTTTGGGCGGTCGCCAATGGCCTCTGGCTGGTCGCGTTCCTCACCGTCGTTCTGGCAGGCTGCGGACTCCTTCTGTTTTCCAGTGCTGCCCCCTCCTCGCCGGTGCTCGTGCTCTTGGGAGCTGCATCTGCGGGGTTGGCCTTCTTGGTCTTCCTGGGATTTCGCGCGAACGACATGCTCACATCCCATCTCGAAGGACACGGATACATAAATTCGTCAGTTGTTTCCGCTCCCAACCTTCCGGACGCGCTGGAGATCGCCTCGACGGAGCCTCACGACGCATAATATTCCCCTGAGCCAGACAGAGCGGTTGGGGGGCTAGGAGCGACCTTCCGGCGAACTTATTATGCCGTGCATTCCTGAGTTCGATCGCATTTTGGTGTCGGAACACTTTGGGATAGCGTTGACCGTCAGCGCTCTTGAGCTGCAGCTGAAGCCCAATCCGTCACGCGGCAATTTTCCGCCCAGGTACACGAGATAGTGCCTACATTCACGACATTCGCCCTACGGCCCTCAGCTTCCTACCCGCTGCATACGCGGCACCTCATTCCGGAAATTCTCGGAGCTATGACGGTCCGGCGAAAAGTCCCGCTGAGGTGGCGACAATTGTTGAAGATGCAAAACGCGGACCCGGGTCCTAGAAATAGCCGGCGAGAAGTCGACCGACCACTCTCAATGCCGGCATCAGGTGTTCCAGTTCCCATTTTACTGGCGATCCATCTTGGGAATCGATGGCGGAATGGAATCACTACAACCTCTCTCAAGCTACTGGCGAGAGCTTTCATCCAATCTACGCCGGCCTCGGCCTGGTCGCGTCGATACGCCACCCGATAAGGTGCTTAAAATGCGCAGGACCACGGACTTCAGCAAACTCGCTCTTCGCATTCTCTTGATCGCGCTGCTCATCGTCACGACGCAGGGCTGCAACTCACCCGTTGCGGACGCCGCAAGTAAGTTGATCCGCACCTTCCGGTATGAAGCTTTTCGCATTCCGTCGGGCGGGATGCTGCCGACCCTCGAAATCGGAGACGAGGTCTATGCGAGCAAATCGGCCTACAGGACTCGAGACCCAGTTCGAGGCGAGATCGTCGTCTTCAAGGTTGGGCGAAACGGCGTAGACATTGCGCCCCTCGACCAACACCCTGACTGGGAAGTTGAGATCTTCATCAAGCGAGTGCTGGCCGTCCCCGGAGACGAAGTGGAGTGGCGAAATGAACAACTCATCCTGAATGGTGCACCCGCCAAGTACTCCGAAACGGGCCGGGGATACGAGCCATTCGCAGTTCGCCAAGTCCCCATTCTAGAAACGGACTCAGGCTCTGTACCGCACCAGATACTCGTACAATCCGAGCATCTCCAACCAGAAGTATCGCCGACGCGAATCAGGCCTGGCCGATACTTTCTGGTAGGCGATTTCAGAACCAGTTCGCACGATAGTCGACATTGGGGGTCCGTTCGAAAAGAGGAGTTGATCGGGCCCGTCGTCTACCGGTACTACTCTGGCGACACACAGAATTCTGGCTTCGTCTGGGAAGACCTAAGACTTGAAGAATAGGCTTAGCGCCGCTTGACGCCGACCTCTGATGCTTTTCGGTGACCCCCTTCAGCAAAGCCGCGCAATTCTGATCGGAACAACTCCATGCGGAACCTCTTCCTTTTTTTCATCCTTGGGGTTTTGGTGGGTGAATTCGGTCCAATCGAACGCGGAGTTTGGCAGTACCTGGAAGGTTGGCTCGAGGCAGGAAAATTTGCCTCAGCAGAAGGAGCGAGTCCCTTCCTTGCTTCACCTCAAAGCCAGTGGATTGCGGGAAGCGAATTTCGCGTTCAGGTGGACGTCAATCCCCAGAGCGGCCAATCTGTACATCACCTCCATATTCATGTCTTAGGGGGGGCCAACTGCGCGAAGAGCTTCTTCCGCATGTGCTGGGGTTTCTCTAAGTCCGTCACGCCACGGGGCACGCAGGCCGCTCGTGCTGTCGGGCAACGATCGACTACCATCCAAAAACCATTAAGCGCGCGCTCTAACGAGCGAGCGCGTCCACAAACGGAGTCAGGAACCTCATGCTCGAAGCGCTCGGTAATATCGGAGATTTCATCGGAGGGATCGCGGTTGTGGTGTCGCTGATCTATTTGGCAATTCAGATTCGCCAGAATACGAAGGCACTCCGGACCGCGAGCCGTCAAGAGATCTCCTCAGGCTACCGGGATGCCAACCGCCTCCGGCTCGATCCGAAGGCTGGCGTGGCGTGGTCCAAGGGATTGACTTCTTTTCCGGACCTTCCCTTCGCCGAGCGACATGTTTTCGCAACCCTCATGGTCGACGAGGCCTTGTTCTTCCAAGGGACATTCGCCCTTCACGAGTCCGCTCAGCTCGAAGACTCAACCTACCTTCCCTATCTCGCCTGGTTCTCCTCTGTGGTCGCGACACCCGGAGGCACCGAATGGTGGGAGATGATAGCTCGACCGATCTTCACATCCGAAATGATCGTCGCCGTCGACAAACGCCTCTCGGAGGGAGGACTTCTGGACCTTCTCGAGTTACCCGCATATCAACTCGACGATTTGCCCTCCGCCTAACATTTTCAAAGGCCAAGCCAGGCTCAGCCCTGCCCTCCCTTCCCTAAAGAGCCCTGGCTCCCCGAGACGCTAATTGGATTGACCTCACTCGTATTCTCCGTGCATAATTCGCAAGCAAAAAGCGCCAAACCGGGCCTGGACTGAACCTGAAGCCTTCGGAATCGCTCTGCCAGCAGGCGCTAACGCAGTCACGAGCTTTACTGTCTACATCGCGTTCACATTGGGTTACTTCGCCGCGGCCGTTTTTGTTGAAGCGGGGATTCTCGCTAGTCTCTATTGCATGCAAGGTATTCGAAGCGGGCAGAAGACCTCTACTTGATGGCCAAGGCAACGCGTACCTCAATTGAGCGTGATTTCTTTCGGACTCTCAATCGGATTGTTGAACCGATGGTGCGGTCGGGAATCGGCTCTCCGAGGTTCGCACCCGGCGGTCTGATCGTGCTTGAGACAACGGGACGCAAATCCGGTCAACACTTCCGAACGCCGCTCGTCGCGACTCGACTGGGGAAGCATGTCCTCGTCGCTACCGCGCGAGGCGCACGCTCTCAATGGGTGCTCAATGCGGCGGCTGAGCCTAATATCCGATTCTGGCTTGGCGGCCGAGAGCGAAGCGCCCGCGCCTTCGTCATCCACGAAGAGAAGCGCTTTAGAGTACCGAAATCGCTTCCCGTGCCTCTGCAAAAAGTGGTTCAGATTTTGGCGCCCTACCGAAGAGCAGGCTGGGCCTTCGCACTTCTCTCGCCGCAGAAAAAACGGAATCGTGCGGCGCCAGACGCTTAGGAGTCCCGCCGAATGACGATGCAGACGCCTACGAAACGCATAATCGGCTCACTCGTCGTCGCCATCCTCCTCGGCACGCTCGCATGGATCGACGGCACTTGCCTTCAGGAAAGCGGCCAAATCATAATCGGGCGCGATCGGCTAATCCTAGAAAGCACACCCGCCTTGAGTTTCGTCTTCATCACGGCAGTCGGCGCCTTAGGCTGCGCTCTCTACGCCGCCCGACAAGCGCGATCGATCGCGCCCAGTAGAGCAGATCGGCTTCCGAAAGACCGCGAATAGCACCGCATCGGGGACACCTCAGACGAGCATTCTATCAGCGGCCGATGGCGCTGATTTGGCTTGTGAAGCAATGGCATAAATGTGTGCTTCGCGAAGGCCGTGTCGTCGTCCGCATTCGCGGCCATCGATACCTCTTCGATGCGACACGCGTAGACGACCCAACACTTGTGGCCTCGCTCGAATCCAAGATTGACGGCGAGATGCAGAAGCTTAGGGGCAAGCGACACGGGCGCCGAGGAGAACACGACGGCGAGATCTGGCTTTTTCGGCTCGAGCCGCGCTAGCGTCTCCTCACACCGTCAAAAAAAGGGCGGCGCAAGAAGCGGAAGGACGCGGCTCTCCGCGGAGAGGCTGCGGCCGGACATCAAGGTCGACTGGGACGTCCTCAGACTTCAAGCGTGGCTTCATCGCATTCGAGTCGGCCTCACCACGGCTTTCCTCGGCGTGCGTGCTTCCTGCTCTTGAGCGCTCCGTCCGAAGAAGCCTGCCGGTCCGCCCTTTGAGCGGCGTCTGCTATTCCCAAGAGAGGCTCCAATGAATCCCAACGAAGCACTCATCAAATCTTTTATCGAGGCCTGGTCTCGCCTCGACGCCAAGGAACTCGCGGCCTTCTTCACCGAAGACGGCGTCTACCATAATATGCCCACCGGCCCCGTCGCAGGGCGCGCGAACATCGAGCAATTCATTCAGGGATTCAGCGCACCCTGGACCGAAACCACCTGGGACCTGATCCATATCGCCTCGACCGGGAACATCGTCTTTGCGGAGCGACTCGACCGAACGCAAGCGGGAGAAAAATCCGTTGACCTCCCATGCCTTGGCGTCTTCGAGATCGAAGGGGGCAAGATCAAAATCTGGCGCGACTATTTTGACATCGCGACCTATCAAGCGGGCCTGACCTAAGCACGGCCCACCCCATCGCCCACTGCATTGCCCCCCACATCGCCCACCCTAGAGCCCACACCCGAACCCAAGGAACAGAGACCCAGTCCAATGCCCGAGCACCTACGCGTGATCTTTGTCGTCTATTGGAGCGCGCTCTCGCCCCTGGTCCTCATCCCTATTCTGCGCCGGAGGAATCTCATTCCGAGTTGGGTCATTCCGGTTTTCGTAGCCTCATTTCTGGCATGCGCGCTCGGATGGGAGCTCTGGTTCACCTACGGCTGGTTCGACGGTGATCCCGTACATCTGCGTCGTGGGGCGGAACTGAACGCGGCCATCCCAATGCATCTCAACTGGATCCTGAATTCGCTCGCTGATGCAGGATCGATCTGCCTCGGCGGACTGCTCCTCGTGTGGCTCATACTCGGCAAAGACGGAACCGTTTTTCGAGAGTGGAACTGGGCGGCCTTCGCCATCTTGATGACCTGGTTCCTCGGGCAAAACATCTTGGTCGAGATGTTTCTCTATCACGACCAACTCGCCGAAGGAAAGCCGCTCTCCTGGGCACCGCTTGTCCCCACAGGCCCCTGGTTCAACCCAACGCTCTTCGAGTTCCGAGATCGAACGATCACCCTCCAAGGCCAAGTTGCATGGATCTTGATGGGACCGCTCTTCTACGCAGGCGTGATCGCGTACCTGCGCCGATTCCATCCTCTTGAGGCGGATCAAGCAAGCTGACGCTCCCCTGGGCCTCGCCTCCAGAGGCATCAAGGGCTTTTCCTGAGACCTAACGTGAGCAGTAAAGGATTAACACCTCTGCCCTTTGCGAATACATACAACGCCGTTTCGACTCATCTTTCGCGTCCTCCCGGTCTTCGTTTTCTTGTGCACGCTGACTTTTGCCGAGTCCAGCTTCGCTCAAGTCGTCGCCTACCGGCTAACCGTCGACAATACTTGGAACGAAACCATGCATCCGGGCAACTTCCCGGCCAACGCGCATTTCTCCTGGATCGGCGGCGGGAGCCATAATGCCGCCGTTTCGTTCTGGGACGAGGGCACACCCGCGACGCCCGGCATAAAGCGAATGACGGAAGATGGCATCACGGCTCCGCTCATCAGGGAAGTCGAAACGGCCGTCACCGCAGGCACGGCGTACGCATCCTTGAACTGGACGCATTGGTTCTGCCCTCTGGACACAACGAACCCGAGCTGTGGCAATCTCGTTGTCGAGGTTGAAGTCGACGAGACTTTTCCCTTGTGACGTGAGTGACGATGCTTAGTCCGAGCCCCGATTGGTTCGTGGGCGTTTCAGGGCTTCTACTGCACGATGGCTCGAACTGGATCGACAATCTCGTGATCGACCTCCGGCCCTACGACGGCGGCGTACGCGATATCGGCTTTGAGTCCCACCAGATCGCATTCGTGATGCACTATCGTTTTGGGGTGAGCGAATTTGTACATCCGTACATCGGCGCTCGCCTCGCGATCGGATTCGCCTTGATCAATGATGAAAAACTTGAAAGACGTCGTCCGCGTGACGACTTCTCCCCGTCGGGTTTTACGATCGGCGCCGCAGGAATCGTCGGCCTCGACTTTCCACTTAATCACTGGCTTACGGTCTACACGAAGTGTGCGCGGGAGAAGGCCACATTGGCGTCAGTCGCAACACAAAGAGCAATAACATCTATAGCGATCAAGGTGGCGGCAAAGATCGACCATCGGCGGCCTAAGTGGAACGGCTGGCCTCCGCATCCGTTTCTGACTCTGGTCTCTCGCTCTGGCCTGGTACTCTGACTTCGTACTGAGAGGGAACGCTTTTGCGGTCGCGCATTCTCAAAGCCGGAGCGAGAAGTTCTGGAAATGCAGGCGAGACGGATCGCTCCTAGTAAAGAACGATTCCACAACGTCCCGCCCGCGCTCCCAATCTTGATTCTGCACGCTCATGCCGTCCAAGATGAAAATCAGTTTCTGCCGGAATCGACCAGCCAACCGTGAAGCGCTTCACGGAGCGTTCATTTTCTCGGTCGAACGGCCCACGTCACGATCCGCCTGGTATAGGTAGAAGGCCTGCCTGCAGAAATAGCTCCAACGCCCAGCCCTCATTCATTCATGCCGCTAGCCACCGCAATTCTTTCCCCTAGCCCCTTGCTCTCGTCTCCCCGCAGGGCCTCATCCAAGCCTCACCTTTATATCTGGATATGCGGATACAGGAATGTTACTTTCCGCCGCTGTCATTGGAGCCCTTCATGCCGACCGTCACATCCCGCCCCGAACGCATAGCCGCCCTCAAAAAGGCCCTCGAAACCCGCATCCTCGTCCTCGATGGCGCGATGGGATCGATGATCCAGGGTTTTGGGCTCCAGGAAGCCGATTTCCGGGGCTCGCATTTCGAGGATCACCCGAGCGAGCTCCAGGGCGACAACGAGCTTCTTTCTCTTACGCGGCCCGACGTGATCCGCGATATCCACAGCCAGTTCCTGGAAGCCGGCGCGGATATGCTCGAGACGAATACCTTCGGCTCGAACTCGATTTCTCAGTCCGACTACAGCCTCGAGCACACGGTCCGCGATCTGAACCTCGCTTCGGCCGCGCTCGCCCGGGAAGCGGCGGACGAATGGACCGCAAAGGATCCGAGCAAGCCGCGCTTCGTTGCCGGTGCGGTCGGCCCGACGCCGAAAACGCTTTCGATCTCGCCGGACGTGAACGATCCCGCCGCGCGCAGCATCACTTTTGATGAGCTGAAGGACGCCTACCGGGAACAAGTCCAGGCGCTGATTGAAGGCGACGTCGACCTGCTGCTCGTCGAGACGATCTTCGACACGCTCAACGCGAAGGCGGCGCTGGTTGCGATCGACGAGATCTTCGAAGAGACGGGGATCACTCTCCCGCTGATGATTTCGGTGGCGATTACGGATGCGAGCGCGCGGACGCTCTCGGGTCAGACCGTCGATGCGTTCTGGCGATCGGTTGCGCATGCGAACCCGCTTTCGGTGGGCGTGAACTGTTCGCTCGGTGCGACGGATATGCGGCCGCATGTCGCCGAGCTCGCCCAGATCGCTGGTTGCTATATCTCGAGCTACCCGAACGCCGGTCTGCCGAACGCGTTCGGTGAGTACGACGAAGAACCGGCGACCACAGGCGGCCTCGTCGGCGAATTTGCCACGAGTGGCCTCGTTAATATTGTCGGCGGCTGCTGCGGCACGACGCCGCCGCATATCAAAGCGATCGCAGAAGCAGTTGACGGCGTGGCTCCGCGTTCGAAGCCTTCGTTCGAAGACGGCGTGACTTTCTTCTCCGGGCTCGAAACTCTCGTGATTCGGTCCGATTCGAATTTCCAGATGATCGGCGAACGCACGAACGTGACGGGGTCCGCGCGCTTCCGAAAACTGATCGAAGCGGACGATTACGAAAAGGCGCTCGAAGTCGCGCTCGACCAGGTCCGCGGCGGCGCGAACCTCCTCGACGTGAACATGGACGAGGGCATGCTCGATAGTGAAGCGGCGATGACCCGCTTCCTGAATCTCATCGCGAGCGAACCCGAGGTCTCGCGCATCCCGATCATGATCGATAGCTCGAAGTGGACCGTGCTCGAGGCGGGGCTTCGCTGCGTGCAGGGCAAATCCGTCGTGAACTCGATCTCGCTGAAAGAAGGCGAGGAGGATTTCCTCGAGAAGGCGCGCGTGATTCGCCGCTACGGCGCGGGCGTTGTCGTCATGGCTTTCGACGAAACGGGCCAGGCCGATACCGTCGAGCGCAAGGTCGCGATCTGCGAGCGCTCCTACAAGCTCCTCGTCGAGAAAGTGCATTTCCCGCCGGCCGACATCATCTTCGACCCGAATATCCTCGCGATCGCCACAGGCATCGAAGAACACGCGGAATACGCAAAGCACTTCATCCACGCAGCGAAAGAAATTCGCCGACGATGCCCCGGCGTGCATATTTCGGGCGGCGTCTCGAATCTCTCCTTCTCGTTCCGCGGCAATAACCGCGTCCGCGAAGCGATTCATTCGGCCTTCCTGTATCACGCGACCCAGTCCGGCATGGACATGGGCATCGTGAATGCGGGCCAGCTCGAAATCTACGAAGACATCCCCAAGGATCTCCTCGAGCACGTCGAAGACATCATCTTCAATCGCCGCGACGACGCGACCGAACGCATGGTCGACTTCGCGGAGAATGTGAAGGGCGGCGGCAAGAAGCGCGTGATCGATCTCTCCTGGCGTGAAGCCGACGTCGAGAAGCGGCTCTCCCACGCGCTCATCCACGGCATCATCGACTTCATTGACGACGACACGGAAGAGGCTCGTCAGAAACTAGGCAAGCCGATCGACGTGATCGAAGGCCCCTTGATGGACGGCATGCGCATCGTCGGCGACCTCTTCGGCGAAGGCAAAATGTTCCTGCCGCAGGTCGTGAAGAGCGCGCGCTCCATGAAGAAGGCGGTCGCGTACCTCCAGCCCTATCTCGAAGCCGAAAAGGTGGAGGGTTCGACCGCAGGCAAGATCGTGATGGCGACGGTCAAGGGCGATGTTCATGACATCGGCAAGAACATTGTCGGCGTTGTACTCGGCTGTAATAACTACAACGTGGTCGATCTCGGCGTCATGGTTCCCACGGCGAAGATCATCGAGACGGCGATTGCAGAGAAGGCCGACATGATTGGCCTGAGCGGCCTGATTACGCCTTCGCTCGAAGAGATGGCGTCGGTTGCGAAGGAAATGGAGCGGCAAGGGATCAAGCTTCCGCTCTTGATTGGTGGGGCGACGACGAGCCGGCAGCATACGGCCGTGAAGATTGCGCCGCATTACAGCCAGCCCGTTGTGCATGTACTCGACGCGTCGCGTTCGGTGAACGTGGTTTCGGATCTCTTGTCCGAAGATCGGCGCGGCAAGATGATCGACGCGAACGCGGTGGAGCAGGAAAAGCTGCGCGCTTTGCATGCGGGTCGCAAGGAGAAGCCGTTGCTTCCGATTGCGGACGCACGCGCGAATGCGACGAAGACCGACTTCGAGACCCTCGCGCCGGCGAAGCCGCGCTTCCTCGGTCGCCGCGTCGTCGACGACGTGACGGTGGCGGATCTGGAACCGTATATCGATTGGACCTTCTTTTTTTCCACCTGGGATCTGAAGGGGCGCTATCCGAAGATTCTCAATGATCCGAAGCAGGGCGAGGCCGCGCGGGAACTCTTCGACGATGGCAAGGCTATGCTCGAAGAGATCAAAGGGAAGCGCTGGCTCACGCCGCGCGCCGTCTACGGATTCTGGCCGGCTCGACGCGTGGGCGACGATATTGTCCTTTATGCCTCAGACGAAAGCGTGGGCGACGCCGCACAGGAAGTGGCTCGCTTCCCCATGCTTCGTCAACAATCCATTCAGCCCGACGGCAAAGCGAATCGTTCACTCGCGGATTTCGTGGCGCCGCTTAAGGCCGAAATTCCGGACTATATCGGCGCCTTTGCAGTCACCAGCGGGGCGGAGACGCCAGACCTCGCGGCGGGCTTCGAAAAGGATCTCGACGATTACCGATCGATCATGATCAAAGCCATCGCCGACCGACTCGCGGAAGCCTTCGCTGAGTACATGCACGCGCGCGCGCGCAACGATTGGGGTTACGGCGCAGAGGAAGCACTCTCGAGCGATGACCTGATCGCCGAGAACTACCGCGGCATCCGACCGGCCTTCGGCTATCCGGCTTGTCCCGACCATTTGCCGAAGCGGACGCTCTTCACTCTACTTGATGCACCGGAGGTTGGTATTCAGCTGACGGAGACCTGCGCAATGATGCCGGCTGCGAGTGTCTCCGGCCTCTACTTCGGTCATCCGGACTCGCGCTACTTCACGATCGGTCGGCTCGGTCGCGATCAGATCGAGGACTACGCGGAGCGGAGCGGACTCTCGGTCGAGGACATGGAGCGCTGGCTGGCGTCGAATCTAGGATACTGATAGGGCACACTCCGGGCCTCAACTGAAGTCGTCCCGCTCACCGCCGCAGTCCACCTGACGGGGCGGGGCGGGGCGGGTGACGGCTAAGACCACGACTAAGACCACGACCACAACAAGGGGCCCCGATGAACCGTTCTTTCTCGAATTCGAACTCGAATCTGAAAACTGCGACGCCTAACCGCCTCGCCGTATGGGCCTGGCTCTCAGCGCTCGCAGTCACGCTACTCATCACGGCGGGCTGCGCGCATACGCAGTCCGAGGCCGAGTCTAAGGCGGCGACCGCTGCCGCAATCGCCAATGCTTCGATGGACAAGCATCGCAGCGAGACCAACATCGCGCGCAACGCCGCACGCCACCCCGTCGAGACGCTCACCTTCTTCGGCCTGGCACCCGATATGACGGTCCTCGAAATTCTGCCGGGCGGCGCCCTCTGGTACAGCGAGATCATCGCGCCCGTCCTCCGCGACGAAGGTCAGCTCATCATCGCCGACTACGATATCGACCTTCCGGATCAGCCCGAGTACCGCATCAAGGGCCGCAAAACGATGGTCGATCGCTTCGCGAATAACCCGGAAGCCTTCGGCACGCCCCAGATCGTCAAGATGACCGCGCCGCAGTCCATCGACCTGGGAGCTGCGGGCTCCGTCGATATGGTGCTCACTTTCCGCAGCACCCATGGCTGGCTCCGAGACAATGCCGCCGAAGCGGCCTACTCCGCCTTCTTCGACGTTCTTAAGCCGGGTGGTGTTCTTGGCGTTGTCCAGCATCGCGCCGGTGCCGCAACCGACACGACCAAGTTCAACGGTTATGTCGCGCAGGACCGAATCATCCAGATCGCGACGGATGCCGGATTCGTCCTCGAAGCGAGTTCAGAGATCAATGCCAACTCGCAGGACAGCGCGAATTACGAGGGCGGGGTTTGGACGCTGCCCCCTGGACTGCGCAAGGGCGACGAAGACCGCGCGAAGTATCTCGCGATCGGCGAGAGCGACCGGATGACGCTGCGGTTCCGAAAGCCTTCCTGAACCTAAAACGCGGTGGCCGCCTTCGGGCATGGCATCGGACTCATACTTTATTAGACGATCTTGATCGACCATTTCGCACTTTTTGGTCTGCGCCAAGTCTTCGCCGCGCTTCGTAAAAAGCCCGCCCGCAATGGCGGTTTTGTCACGCCCTCTCTCTACCGTTTTGTCCGCCACCCGCTCTATGCCGGCTGGTTCATTACGCTCTGGGGCACGCCTTCTATGAGCATGGGCCACCTGCTCTTCTCGGCGGTCTGTACATCGTACGTCCTCATTGCGGTCCGCTACGAAGAGCGTGATCTCGTCGACGCGGTCGGCCGGACCTACGAGCGCTACCCGCAATCAACGCCCATGTTCATCCCCGCGCCCGTCGGCGCCTCGCGTGTTAGCGTTTAGGCAATGCCCCAAACCCCTCTCTCCCTGCGGACAATCTTCAACTATTCCGCGCCCTTCGTTCCCGGTTATTTCCTCTATATGTTAGTCACTATTGGCTACATGTTCTTCGCAACGGACGTCCTGTTTATCGCGCCGGGCGTGATCGGCACAATCTTCTTTTTTTCGAAACTTTGGGATGCCGTATCCGACCCTTTGGTTGGCTATTGGAGCGACCGAACGAAGTCGCGCATGGGCCGTCGGCGCTCCTGGATGATGGCCTCCGCTATTCCGCTCGCCGCCGCGTCGATCATGATGTGGACCCCGCCCACCTGGCTCTCTCCGACCGCGCTGCTCATCTGGGTCACCGTCTCACTCCTCGCCTTCTACACCGCATTCACCGCCTACGCGGTCCCGCAGCTCGCGTTCGGCGCCGAGATCAACCCCGTTCCACACGAACGCGCCCGCATCTTCGGCGGCCGGCAGATCGGCCTCTCGGTCGGCATGCTCTGCGCTTTCGCAATCGGCGCACCGCTCATCGTCGGCAACGAAGATGCGCGAACGAACGTCATCTTCTTGTCCGTCGGCGGTGGCCTGGCCTTCGCGGCGATCGCGCTCCTCTGCGCCCGCGCCCTTCCAGCAGAGCCCGTCAACGAAAACCTGCGCGGCGCCCAAAACCCCTTCTCCGCGGTCCGCGATGTCGCGTCGAATCCCCACGCGCGCCTGCTCCTCTTCGTCTATTTCATCGAAGTCTTCGGAATCGGCGGCACGAGCGTCATGACGCCCTATGTCCTCGCGTACGTCACCGATGCCGCCAGCGCGATCGCCTTCGTCTTCCTCGCCTTCACGGTTGCGACCACGCTATCGATTCCCTTCTGGATCTCGATGAGCCGCCGCTTCGAGCGACATCGCCTCTGGCTCTTCGCTATGGGACTCCAAGCGATCGGCTACGGCAGCATCGCCTTCCAGGACGAGGGACGGATTACGTTGCTTGTCGTCGGTTGCGCCATCAATGGCTTCGGCACCGGATGCGGTCAAACGCTCGGGTACGCCATCAAGGCGGACATCATCGACTACGATGAACTCCGAACCGGCGAACGAAAAGAAGGCACCTACTACGCCACCTGGAATCTCGCCTCCAAGCTGGGAACTGGGCTCATGATCGCGTTAGGCGGATGGGCGCTGCAATGGTCCGGCTACGTGAACGGCGTCCCGCAGACAGATTTCGTGAAAAACACGATCCTTTTTGTCGCCGGAGGGGTCCCGTTCATCTGCATCCTCATCGGCATGATCGCCTTCACGCGCTTCTCCCTCGATAGCAAAGAGCATAAACTCATCCGCGCCGAGCTCGATCGCCGAGCCGCCGCTAAGACGAGTCACCCGCGCGAAGCCACTCAGACGTAGCCACTCACGCGAAGCCACCTGCAGCCAGGAACTCGCACCTAGGCGTTCAAAGTAGGCGCTCAGACGTCCGCGGTATAGGGCGGCGCCGGATCGTATTCCATCGCTTTTTGCGTAAGCCGCGCATGGTCCACGCCAAAGATCTGACCCGTCAGCCAAAGCGCCATATCGATTCCCGCAGACACGCCGGCGGAGGTCACAAGATTGCCGTCCCGGACGTAGCGCACGTTTTCCAGCACAGTCGTCGCGTCGCCCGCCGTTTCGCGCAGCGCAGGCACATAGGCCCAGTGTGTCGTGATCCGCTTTCCTTTCGCAAAGCCCGCGCGTTCAAGCACAGCCGATCCAGTACACACGCTCGTTACCCAATCGCAGCCGGCGCCCTGCTTTCGTAGAAAATCGAGCATCGTCTCGTTCGTCATCTCGGTCCGGGTCCCGACTCCACCCGGAATCAGGAGCACATCCAACTTCGGCGCGTTCGCGAAGGACGCATCGACCTCGACGCGCATCCCCTTCGCGCCCGTCACAAGCTCGCCTGTCTCGCTGATCAAGACGACCTTTGTCCCCGCCGCCGGGCCACTCTCGCCCGAGACTTCGCGCGCCATCGTGAAGACCTCGAAGGGACCGACCCAGTCGAGTTCTTCGGCTTGATTAAAAAGCACGAGGCCGATTGTGAGCGGCCTGTTCGCGTTCGGATCCGGCATATCGGGCATGATCAATCTCCTTTTATGCGACCGGAGGCGCGGCGTATACCCGCGCGCGGCCGATTTATCTATGAGACCACGACCTTCGCGGCACTCCTGAACCGTTCGCGATACGCGGCCGGTCCTACATTCATCTGTCGCAAAAATGCACGGCGCATAGTCTCCGCCGTGCCAAACCCAACCGAGCCCGCAATCTCATCCACCGAATGCGCAGACTCCTCGAGTGCGCGGCGCGCCGCCTCCACCCGCACGCATTCCACAAAGCGCGCTGGCGGCTGCCCCACTTCCTCACGAAACACGCGCGCGAAATGCCGCGGACTCATCCCGACTCGAGCAGCCATCGCGGCAGTCGAATGATCCACCGACGGATGCTCCACGATCTCCGCTTGCAGCTCTCGAAGTGGATCGCGCTCAGCAATTTGCCCCGAGAGCTGCGCGGAAAACTGCGACTGCCCGCCGGGACGCTTCATGAAGAACACCATGCGGCGTGAAACCCGAAGCGCCAAATCGCGGGACGAGTCCTCTTCCACGAGGGCAAGCGCGAGATCCATCCCCGCGGTCACGCCCGCTGAGGTCCAGACCTTGCCATCGCGCAGATAGATCGGATCGGGGTCGACCGCCATGTCGGGAAACGCCGCAGCCAGCGCCTCCGCGTAGGCCCAATGCGTCGTGACCCGCCGGCCCACGAGCAGGCCGGCCCGCGCCAGAATCAAAGCCCCCGTGCAAACCGAACAGATCCGTCGTGCCCGCGGCGCCACCCAACGTACGTATTCGAGGAGCGCCGGATCCTGTGCGGCGGCCACCGTCCCGGTCCCGCCCGCCACGATCAGCGTATCGATGTCTTCTGGCCGATCCGACCAATCGCGATCGGCCATCACGGTCAGCCGCGACGAGCCCACCACTGGCCCGACCGAAGGCCCAACCAGCTCGAGCGCATAGCCCGGCCCGCAACCGGCCTCCCGCTCCGCATCGCCCGCCGCCGCCAGTACTTCGAGCGGTCCGAACACATCGAGCAGCTGAACATCTGGAAAGCAGACCATCGCGACCCGGCGCGGCGACGATCCTCGCGAGGCAAGCTGAGCGCTCGCGGCTTGGGCTCGTTGGCCGGCTGGATCTGCTTCGCTCGCGTTTCCCATGCTCGGAGCTTGGCAGGAGAAGACGACGTCCTCAATGACGAATACCCCTCGCTTTCTGCCACACCCGCGCACAGATACCCGAGGGGATCCAGGTGAGACGCTGGACGGAGGCAGCGGCGGGGCACAAGGACGCGAACAGCGGGAACGGCGGGACGGGGCGGCGGACAGGGCGGGACGGGACGGGACCGGGAGGGCGGCGGACGGGAAGGGCGGCGGCGGCGGCGGCGGCGGCGAGAACGGCGCGATGCCTCAGCGCAGCTCCGCCACCAAACTATCGTAGACCATGCCCGCGAAACGGTCCGGCGTCATGAAACCCGCGCCGAACTTGTCGTCGAAAGCCGCCGTCAGACGCGCGGCCAAAACAGCCTCCCGGCCCAACCCGCTCTCGATGAAGCGCCGCCACCTGGTCGTGAGCCGCCCGAAGCATCGCCCGCGACGGCTCGACATCCGCGCGCGCCGAGGGCGGCCCGTGTCCCGGAATCACCTTCGTGTTTTCATCCACCATCGTCCGTGCCCGATCGAGCGCGGCGATCATGCCTTCGATCCGGCCGCCCGCCGCCCCGCCTCGCCTCGCCGTCACCTCGCCACCTTGTCACGTCGGCACCTTGTCAGCTCGTCACGTTGTCACGTCGAAAGAGAGATGCATCTCGGTAAAGAAGGTGTCGCCGAGATACATGACGTTCGCCTCGCGAAATCGAACAATCGAATCGCCATCCGTATGCGCCGGCGCCACGCGTCTCGGTCGCCCTCACTGCACACCCCCCCTTCCAGAGATAGTCGCACGCGAATGCGATATCGTCCGAGAATGGCGAATGATGAATCGAGTAGCGGGATGAATGCGGGAGGCGACGAACTTGCCCCCCTGCCAAATCTGGACCGAGACCTCGGCGTTATAGAAGCCATCATGATGGTGACCCGCACTTGCCCGAGCGGCGTTGTGGTGAAAGCGGCTGAACGCGCACTCGAGGAGATCAAGAAAGACGGTGCGGACACGATGAAACAGCAGGCCTATTTCGTGCTCACCGCAATGAAGGGCTGGCGGGGCGACCGCGCCATCCAGATCCATCGTTCCCTTTCGAAGTACCTCGCCGACAAATCCGCGGAACCGAACACCGATTCCGCGTAGTCATCCAACGACTCCCCCGCTGCCAGACGGAAAAAGATCATCATGTCTTCCAAAGAAACCATGCGCATAGCCAAGTCCTTCAAGGCCCTCGAAAAGGTCCTGGCGAAAATCGAGAAGGGCGAGAAATCGAAGCCCGACTGGATTCGCTTGCAGGGCGATTGTCGGCTGCAGAAGCTCTCCGAGAAAGAACGCCAAGCCTTTCTCGCGCGCATACACAAATGTGTTCTCCGTGGTTTCAAGGACAGCACGAAGAAGGTGAGGGGCAAGAAAGATCGCCTCGCCCTGTGGAAGTCCATCACGCAGTCCGGCTTCCACGACTTCTCCGAGTTCGGCTGGACAAAGATGTACGACTCTCCCTTCGTCGAGAACTACGACTATATCTCCGCCTATCAGCGCGGCGGCATCGAAGCCCTCGACCCTTACAAAGTTTACTCCTCCGTCCTCGGCACTTTTGAATTTGGCGTAGCTGATTTCGTGGCGACGAAGCTCTGCAAGGACGTCAAGACGCTGGTCGAGCCCATGGCCGGCACGGCGGAGTTCTGTTATTCGGGACATTTCCAGTTCCCCGACTATCAGTACATGATGATCGACCTCGACTCGGATGCGAAAGAGCGGGTCCTTTCACAGAACTGGCTGCCGCAGACGTCGAAGGAATACATCCTCGGAGACGTGCTTTCCGAAGAGGTCTGGTCTCAGATCAAGTCCCAGAGCAACGCGGAATCACTCGCCTATATTGGCAAGCAGAGCCATCATTATTTCTCCTCGAAAGAGCTCATGAAGCTCATGAAGGTCGCGACGGATCACGTCGACTTCCTCATGCTCGAGACACCGCAAATCTGCCTCGTCTCCGAAATGGGCGATACAGACGAGCTCACGCGGCAAGAACAAGAAGATGCCGGCTTCAAATGTGAACTCGTCCAAGAAGAATGGGGCGCGCCCAACCCGCTCACGCATAAGCTCTCGGTTCGGCTTGAGGCGAGCAACCGGCGCGACAAGAAGACGATGTTCAACTATCACAGCTGGACGTCATTCGGGCATGGAACGCTCGTCTCGTTTGCCGAACTCCTCGACCTCAATGCCTTCTACTACCATTCGGAAGAAGAGGAGTTCCTGCCGGTCGCCGAGTGGAACGACGAATGCGACTGCGAGGAAAACGTGACTTTCATGCTCTTCACCAAGCGGAACGTCTAATACCGCTCGGATTCCTCTCTGACCGAAACCTCAAAGCGGGAGAGAGCGCGTGAACTGGGACGCAATCGGAGCGGTCGTTGAACTCCTTGGCGCCATCGGCGTGAACATCTCGCTCGCCTACCTCGCCTACCTCGCCACGCAGATTAAGCACAGCGCCGCCCAAACCACGGAGCATAGTCGCGCGCTTCGGATCTCAGCAATCGATTCGGCCGCCTGCTCCAAGAACTCTTCTTCGCACATCAGAACACGTACTCTCGCTATATCGAGGGGGGCGTCGACAGAGGCATCCTGGTTTGATCATCGACAGGCGGTCGCAGCCAACTTGCGACAGCCCGGTATCCGAACCTGGCGGGCCGAGACGCGCGCGATCTACGCCGATGATTTCGAAGAGGTCGTCGAAGAGCTGATTCGAGAGCAGAGCCTTTAGCGACAATCCCCCCAACCGCGCCTTCTCACACCTCGCGGGAGGGGAGGCGTCGAGGTCCCATGCGAATCCAGTCCTTCCTCTACGCCGCCTTGAATACACCGATGCGCGCGTTCCTTCGCTCTCCCTTACACGGCATCGCAAGCAAGAATCTCTGCATCATCCGCTACAAGGGTCGGCGCAGCGGCCGCCCTTTCGAAACGCCCCTCAGCTACGTCCAGGACGGGGACATGGTTCGGCTACTCAGTAGCCAAGAGACTCGCTGGTGGACGAATTTCCTGCCCGAAGACGAGACGTCCAAGGCAGCGGAGACCCCCGGCAAAAACGAGGGCTACCCCGTCGAGGTCGAAATTGCGCGCGAAGTCCGAAAGGGATGGGCGGTCACGCTGCGCACCGATAGCGATCATTTCCGCGACGGTGTGAGAGGGTTCCTCACGGCACTACCGCGAGATGCCGTGGTCTACGGCATCAAACTCGACAAGGATCGGCGGCCGCGCGAGCAGGACATCGAAGGCGCGGCTTCTCATATCGTCCTCGTCGAAATTACGCTCGACGCGAACTAGCGACACGCAAGCGCAGGCAGACAGCGCGACTCTTGGGTCTGCGAGCCGAAAAACTTCATTCGCGATATTTCGCATTGATGCGGACGAGTCAACAGCCGCGTGGAGCCAAATGCCTCTTTCCATTTTACAACGAATTGGTTTTCCGCGTCGGCTTGCAGTGCTGATGCTATGCCTTTTCGGCACTGCGTTGGCGGGCAGCCCCGCCAAGGCTTCCGATGCCGCTGGCCTTGTCTGCCCACTTGCTGAACACGAACGCCAGCGAACCCTCGAAGATTTCAAGGTCGACCTCGAACTCGTCAAGAACGAATACGTTGCTCGCAAGAAAGTCTTCGACATGATCAAAAAGCTGTGGGCCGTGCGCTCAATCGAAAGAGAAATCTATCTTGATTATAAGAGGCATACGGATCGTACAAAGGTCCGCGTCGCCCGCATGAGGACCGTGATCGCTCAGCAGAGCAGCATCGTCGAGCAATACGCCCTCGCATGTGCTCAGGCTCTCGGACCGAAGGACGAGGTCCCTGTATCGGCGAGGGTCGAGGAGCTGCAGGCCGAGTATCGCCGACTCGACTGCAAACTACTGGATCGGGACTCGGAGATCGCAGATATCGACCGGAACTTTGACGCGGCAATCCTGGAAACAACCCGGACCCTCGCTGAACAGAACATCAAAACGCGATTCGAGCTAGAGATCGAGGAATATGATCTCAGCCAGTCCAAAGCACGCTCCAACAGCTACCGGCGTCGCGCGAAAGAGTGCAGGAAACAACTTGCCGACTGATCGCGGGGTCAGGGGGGCAGGGGTCGCCCAACAAGGCAATGCAGCGGGCTCGGCCTGAGCGCAGGAGCCTCATGCCCGTGCTCAATCGGCGGCTTCGCCCTCGCGAATTAGGCCGTCCATGTCGGCGCGGAAGGCAGGCATATAGTCCGTTGATTGAATGGCCCACCACATTGGGGATAGGGAAAAAAAGGGGAGTGAGGGCGGCGGTTTAGATCCGAATAAACGCGGCCAACCGGTTCATGGGACGCGGACCTGTGCGCGGCGACTTGGCTATTGCATGACCAATCCGCCGTTAGGCGAGATCCACTGCCCCGTAATGAAGCTGCTGTCGTCGCTTGCCAAAAAGAGCGCGGTCGAAGCGATATCTGATGGAACGCCCTTTCGCCCGAGCGGCGTTCTGCGAATAAGCGGCTTTAACATGGGATCCGGGACCCCGGCGGTCATGGGCGTATCGATCACGCCGGGACAAATGGCGTTGACTCGGATCCCAAAGCGGCCCAGTTCACTCGCGGTCGCCCGGGTGATCCCGAGGACGGCAGCCTTGGAAGCCGCATAACTCACGTTTCCGTTCGGGGAGAGCCCGGCGATGCTCGACATGTTGATAATGCTTCCGGGATTTTCTTCGCGCTGCATAATTTTCACCGCTTCCCGCAGACAAAAGAACACGCCGTTCACGTTGATCGCCATCAGCTTCGTAAATCCGTCGTCGCTCATGTGGATCGTCTGCTGGCCGGTCTCGAGCAGCTTCTCGCGACCGTCGCCCGGAATATGATCGACGCCTGCGTTATTCACCAAGATATCGACGCGCCCGAACTCCGCATCGACCTTACCCATCATCGCCACGACCGAAGCGCCATCAGACACATCGACCGGCGTCACGAAATGCCCGGATCCCGCCAACATCGACACGGTCTCTTCTGCCGTCTCCGGTCGCAAATCGACGGCTGCGACTCGCGCGCCCTCCTCTGCATAGGCCTGCGCAATCGCCCGGCCGAGACCAGACCCCGCGCCCGTCACGATCGCGACTCGATTTTCCAGTTTCATCAGTTGATCCTCTTCTTCCAGTCGAGCGAAGGCGTCAAGCGTCCACTCCCTCGGTCTCGGGTTCATCTAAGAGTAGGAGAATAGGAAAAACAAGCTGCGTTTTCCGCACCACCGATACTCCGTGCTCTGACAACTAAGCCCCGACGGGCTACTCGGCCTCTTCCGGGGGCGATTTCAAGAGCGCTACCGCGACGCGACCCTTCCCTATCTATTATCGCCTCAGTACCACGAAGCCGCGTGTTAAATCGGAAGCGGAGTCGAGTGTGTTCATCGCGTCAAACAAGCTCGCTGCTTCGACCCAAACCGGCGGATACTTGTAGGCGGATACGTCGAGCACAAGAAATCGATCGCTCGTATCGTCGTAGGCCGCCAACGGTGAAATGTGACCAGACGAACCCTGATCGAGCGTCGCTCGCGAATAATTGATCAGCATCAGGTCATCGGGCGTCGCGAGATTCTTGCGGGCCGCGGCTCGAAACCCTTCCAGTGTGGTTTCGGCAGTGTGCGTCACGCTCACGCTAAGGGCATGCGCATCCAGCAACGCGCCGAGTTGGTCGAGCGTCATTCCTGTGTAGAAGGTGGCCCAGCCTCCACGTGTGTTTGCAGAAAGACCATCGAAGAACATTTCCTGGTTAGCTTCGCCGCCCAGCGTGTTGATCGCGATGACGCTGCTGGCCACACCGCAGTAGGTTCGGTAGAGCTACGCTTCGAAGTGAGGTTTGAGCACGGCGTAGTCCGCTTTCGCCGATGCTTGCTCGAGTAGCTCGATACCCGCGTCACTGGTCGAAGAGACCAAGCTGTCCGGCAAAGACAGTTGCTCGGGATTGGGGTTGGCAATCATCCAGCTGATGAACCCGACGCCCATGCCGCCAAGGATAAGCGCAACCAATAGAAGTCTACGGAGGATAAGAAGACTGCGGTTCATGAGTAGGTGGGACTCCGTGACTGGCCTGCGGAGGCGAAGCTTTCCACGGCAACGGCAGGCTAACGGCGGCCTATTCTTCGCCCGATTCGAAGAAGCTCGCTGCAACAGAAAGAAAGAGCATGCCTGCAGTCACGAGGCCAAGTACCAGACTGAGTAGGTAAAGCGAAAACGCTTGCTCGCCCGCAAGCCCAAACACGTTCGCTATGCATGCGCCCGTGGAGATCGGCACGAGAACAAGGAAAGACCGGCTGAAAGCGACGCCTGTGTCTGGTGCTTCGCCGCGGCGGCGATACAGAATATAGGCAAACAGGACCATGAGATACGTGCCACTCGCGACCCGCCAGATGAGCGTTTCCGGCGAAACGAATCCGACAAATGGGATCGGCAAGACCGCAAACGCGGCGTTGCGTAGCGAGACTTCGAGCATCGTTCGCAATCGCAGCCAGACAACGACCGGTGATTGCCCCTGACCGCGTTGCCCAAGGACACCCACAATTCCGGTAAACCCTGCAAGGGCTACCGCGATCTCGGCAAGCGAAAGCAAGGTGTCGCTATTTTCCATCTGTCCTCGCGTTGTCCGTGAATCGGTTGGGGTAGCGGTCGCGATGGGAAGCGGTGGCTGCCCGCGCCATGCCGCACGGCGCAACGCTACCGAATTCAGAGACGCCTGGCCGTCAGGTGGTCACGGGTGGAGAGGCGAAACAAGCTGCGTTTTCAGCACCACCGATACTCGGCGCTCTGACAACTAGGCGACGACGGGCTACTCGGCCCCTTCCTGGGAAAAGCGGCGCCAGCTTGTCAACTATTCGCCGGGCTCTCATGACGTTCGCAGGGCCCTTGCGGAATACGCACTGGCCAATTCGGCCATCTCCTCGGTGAATCCGATGTTGTGAGGCGTATAGCTCGGCAGGTAGGTGCGCAGGAGCTTGGGCAGCAAGTGGCGTCGCAGCAGACCGAGTTGGTTTCGGATGCGGCGCTTTTGGGCTTTGCGTCCGCCGAGCTGCGCCACGACTTCCGGATCGGCTTCGAGCAGGTGCTTGATCACGCGGTAGATGAAACGCCCCATGTGGAATTGAGCGTAGAGGCCAACTGCGAGTCGATAGGCGTAGCCACCGCAAACATGATCGTAGACGTCGAAGGCCACGGTGCGATGTTCCAGTTCCTCGACGAGGTGCCACTGAAACAGGTCTGCCGCCTCCGGATTCATTCGGTCCCCCTGCGCGGTCTCGAAAGAGAATCGCGCGCTGGCGGTCGTGAGAGCTTCGAAGCCCTCGGCGTAGGCGAGGTTGAAGCGAACCGACCGGGTCTTGGTAAAGCGCTGATAGTCCGCCTCGAGGTCGGCTTCGAGTTCGGCCAGTTTCGGAAAGCCCTGCAGCCGAACGGCCTTGTTGAAGTTCATGTGCTGACGGTAGTGCTGGCCTTCCTGTGCGTTGAAGCGATCAAGATTGGCGACGAGTTCCGGGTCGCTGACCTTCTTCTTGGCGACCTTCATGGTTCGAATCAAGTAGGGCTCGAGGTAGGGAAGCAGCAGCGACAAGCCGACCATCAAGTACGACTGCTCGGGTTCGCCGGGCACGAGAACCGGATCGAGACCCTCGCTGAAGCTGAAATCCATCTGGCGCACGGTAATCGAGTTCATCTGGGCTTCTCCGTGTTTTGCGTCGAAAAGCGGCGGAGGCAGGGGGGGATCAGGGAGAAGATAGCGGGTCTGCCCCCCGCCACCTTCGACAGCGTCACTTACCCGGCGGCTTCGCCCTCGCGGATCAGGCGGTCGACGAACTCGTCGGAAAACGAGAAGCTGCTGTCGGCCCCCCACACGAGCGGTCCGGGATGTCGAAGAATCCAGAGATTCCCCCGGCCGTCCGCCTTCCAGATTGCAGGCTTCATTGGACCATCCTGCGCAAGAAAGTAATTCCGCTGGAAGACTCTCATCAATCAGTCCAGGAAGGCCCGGAAGCGAATGTCCTCCGCCCGCAAAAACGCCTCACTACCCTCATAGCCGTCCTCAAGGATTCTCCACACCTCCAGATCTTCGATCGGCAACTTCCCAAGCTCGATATGCGACGCGCCGAAGGACACCGTTGTCGAGGTCTGCATCAGCCGTGAGTTCTGCCGGATCTGCCCCGCCAAATAGACCAACGAAACGACAACAGCGATGCCGCCCAGGAACTCGCCCCAGGCCGCGAGATTGTTAATGTCCATAATAGTGTCCTCCTTGCACGCGACGGTACACGAGGATGTGAGGCGGTTCGCTATGCTCGAATCGAACCTAATAAGGCGAGCCGCGCAGCTGCGCGCTAGGTCCGATGGGCGGCAGGAAGCGTGTCGGAATTCGAGTTTACCTTTACTGGCGTCACGATCATTTTGGCACTCGCCGTAGCCCGACTACTCGAGGGGCTGCGAGATGCATTCGATCCAAGTCGGCGGTTTTGGAGCCACTCTCTCTGGGTCGTGAACCGGCTTCTATTCGTGCTTGCCATTTCCTGGAGTGCATTCGGGAATGCGCGACCGTACTGATCAGGACCTGCTCTTCTTTCTGATCGTCATCATCCCGCCGGCGGTCTTATTCCTACAAGCCAGCTCACTCGTGACCCGGAAGCCCGATTAAATCGAAGACTGGAAGGCTCACTTTTGGAACATTCGAAGGTGGTTCTTCGGATCCAACATGATCTTGACCATCGGAATCTCTTTGCGGTCCATCTACAGCCCAGCCATCGAGACGGCTACCGGTTTGCGATTCGCACCGGCGGCTGTCGGACTCGCCTTGTCGGCCGCCGGCTATATGAGTTCAAGCGAGCGGGTGCAGGGAGCGATCGCCGTTTTTGCCACCCTGATCGTCTTGCTGACTATTGCTTTGATGTAGATGCTCTGACTATGCGCAGCTCCCGCCGCCCCCCGTCGCTCAACAAGACACCGCACCCGACTCGACCAGAGCAAAGGAGCCTAACGCGATCGGGGGCAGTGAGTGCGTTTTCGGCCATTGCCGCGTCACTCACCCGCCGGCTTCGCCCTCGCGGATCAGCCCGTTCACAAACTCGACGAAATCGTCGACGGCGAGTTGCGGAGTAGCTGCAGGTTGACCTGAACGGACTCCGGGGGGATGATGAAGCGACGTGATCCTCAACGGAGACCAAGATGCTGCGCAGAAACCGACTCAACCCCGTACTTTTCACCCTCGCCGCGACGCTCATCATCGTCTCCGGGTGTCGAAGCTGGATCGGCGTCCCCTCGTCGGACACTGTGCGCAGCCAGAATCGCGAGCGACTGAATCAGCTCTCCGTGGGGATGCCCAAGGCGAAAGTGCTGGAGCTAATGGGCACTGAAACAATTCAGACCTACACGCGAACAGCATTACCAAGCAGACCTTTCAGCAAGGAGCTCTCCGAAGAGGTCAAGGCGGTTTACCGCGGCGAGCGGATTACCAATCCGTACCGGACGGAGACGAGCGAATCCGCTGACGGGAAGTTCGTTGAGATTCTCTTCTATTACACCGATCGCCAGGGCGCTGACAATGGGATCACCAATGATGAACTCACGCCGCTGGTCATCGAAAGCGGCGTGCTCGCGGGCTGGGGCTGGAGCTTCCTGGACCAGAACGTCGAGAAGTACCGCATCGAGATTCGGAATCGGTAGCAGGTACCGGCGTGCCTCAGAGAGGCGAACGGCCTGATGAAAGACGCCGCTTTGAGCCTGCGAGCCTGTGAACGCTAGAACGTTAGTCGCGATGCTTCGGGCGATGCTGTCGAACCAGACCGAGGATGTCTTCGCCGAAACGCTCGACCTTAGCCGGCCCCATGCCCAGGATGCGCTCGAGTTCTTCCAAAGTCTCGGGCTCTTCGCGGTCGATCGAGAGCATGACGTTTTTCTGAAACACCATATAGGGCTTCCACTTGAGACTCCGAGCCGTGCGCTTTCGGTAGTTCTCGAGGGCGCGGGCGATATCGCCGCCGTAGCGCTTCGAAGCGGCCTTCTTGCGACCGGACGACGAAGCGCGACCGTTCCCAAAACTGCCGCCGGAGTTACCGAAAGAACCACCGCCAGAATCCGTCTCGTCATCTGGCGCCAAACGCGAGGATGACTTCGCCGTGGAGCGAATCGGCTTGCCCGGAATCCAGACCGTCGGATATCTCTGGCCCGTGCGCTGAAGCCGCCCCTCACTCAAAAGCTCGTCAATCGCGGCCACGATCTCGTCTTCGCTGTGCTCCGAAAGCACCCCGTATTCCGGCATAGTAAGCAGACCGCCCCGCGAAAGGCTCTTCGCCTTCCCGCCCCGCAAGGCCTGCGCCAAATTACGACGCCCCACCGGGCGCGACAAGCGGTCGACGCCCGACACAATCTGATCCTTGTCCGAGTCGGGAAGAATCGCCAGGACGGGCTTTTCTTCCTGCGCGTAGGCGACCGCGCCGACGTCACCGGCTTCCCCAAGGCAATAATCGCATCGCCCGCACTCGGGCTCGTCCTCTTTCCCCGTAAAATGCGTCACAAGCGCCTGATGCCGACATGCCAGCTCGGTCGCATAACGCTCGATCTCGGCGATCGAATCGTCTCGCCTTTGATCAAGAGCCGCGCTCTGGTTCGCGCCGCCCGAACCGGAGAGGCGATGCTGGGTCGCGATATCGGCGCGACCGAAAAAGAGCAAACAGCGCGCCGGTTCGCCGTCCCGCCCTGCACGCCCCGCTTCTTGGTAGTAGGCCTCGACGCTGCCGGGCGTCTGAAAATGCACGATCAAGCGGATATCGGGGAGGTCGATGCCCATGCCGAATGCGTTGGTCGCGACGAGGACTCGGGTGCGGCCCTGCTCGAAAGCGGATTGTGCGCGCTCGCGAGCGAGCTTCGTGCGGCCCGCATGGTAATGCCCCACACGGATGCCGGAAGTCCGCAGCGCTTTCGCGACGCGCTCGGTCACTTTCCGGGTGCTGCAGTAGATGATCGAGCGTCCCTTCGCGCCACGGCCACGAAGACCCGACGCGTCCAGCTCAGCGAGCACAGTCTCGACGCGATCCGCTTCTTTACGAATCGCGCGCACACCAAAGGAAAGGTTCGGGCGATCAAAACCGGTCTTCACGATCGTCGGCTTAACGAGTCCTAGCCGAGCCTCGATTTCTTTCAGGACGACAGGCGTCGCCGTCGCGGTCAAAGCGATCATCGGCGCATCCACCACATCGCGAAGCTCCGAGAGCAACATATAATCGGGCCGAAAATCATGGCCCCATTGGCTCACGCAATGCGCTTCGTCGATCGCGATCAGCGCAATCGGCGTGCGCGCCATCATGCGCCGGAAGCTCGCCTTCGCCGCACGCTCGGGCGAGACGTATAGGAGTTCGAGCTGTCCGCTCAAAAAAGACCGGACGATATCCGCCTGCTCGTCATCCTCTTGATGACTATGCAAGGCGGCCGCCTCGACGCCCCGCGCGCGAAGCGAACCCACCTGATCCTGCATGAGCGCGATGAGCGGCGACACCACGATCGTCGTGCCCCGACCGTCGCGCGCAGCCACAAGCGCCGGCACCTGGAAGCAAATGGATTTCCCGGAACCGGTGGGGAGGACAACAGCCGCATCCCGACCTTCGATCGCCGACGTCACCGCCTCCGCCTGCCCCGGCCGAAAACCCGGATGGCCAAAGACCTCCGCGAGCATCTCGCGGGCCCCGAGCAAAGACGGCGATTCCCCCATGCCTATTGAGTATCACGTCCCGGACGCGGCCGCCGAACGAAACGAGCGGAGTAACTGTTCGGCGGTTCCAATGCGTTAGCGTTCACGTGAACCCGAATTCACGAAACGGAGTCCGACGATGGTCCTCACCGAGCAGCACCGGCATTTCCTACGCGTCGAGCAATGCATCCACCCCGGCCTCTTCAATTTCGTGATCAACGGCGTGATCGCCTGGCTCATTACCCGCAGTCACGCGGCGCTCCCGCTCTGGGGCGACGGAAGTATCGGCATCGACCTGATCGCGACGTCCCTTCTCCTGCCGCTGCTCACCGCCGTCATCGTCTCGCGAGTGATCCGCGGGCAGGTCACGAAGGGCAAGATCGCGGTGCTCAACCCGGCGCAGATCGATGAGCGCGGATTGCATCATCGCTCGGCCTGGGTCCGGGGCCTCGTCCTCGCCATTGTGGTGCTCGCGATCGCCGGCGGGCCGCTGGTGCTGCTGCTGCATCTCGCGGAGGCCCAGCCCGTCGACACATTGTCCTATGTGGGCTTCAAAGCCGTTTGGGCCGGCGGCATCGCGATGCTGATCTCGCCCGTGATCGCGTGGTGGGCGCTTTGCGCCGCGTCGATCTCGGCGCCATCAACCCCGCCAACGCCGTCAACGCCGTAACGCCACGTCGTGGTTGCGGACACGGCGGGATAGCCGGACCAGGCGATGCCGGATGTGATCAGGTTCAGGGCTTCAGACGTGGACCGTTAATTGCGCCTGGGGTGACCGTTCGCTCAATTACAGCTAAACGAGACCTTGCGTTCACGTGGTGTGCTGCTCTGTGTGGCCGGGTGTACCCAATTCCATAGACTTTTTCCCCAAGAATCGACCGGCGAGCAGATGCTCATGGCAGGCGCAATTAACGGTCCACGTCTCAGGGCTTCTTGACGCTCGAGTTTGTGTTCAAGACCGGCGCATCGCCGAGATGCGCGGTGCAGGCCAGGAGCTCGATCTCAACGCCGCGAAACTCGGTGCCGTCGACAAGCGGGGTCACGACGGAAAGTGCGGTATTCGGCATGGCGACTGCGCCTTCCGCATCACCGTGCTCCGCACGCTGCGCCTTGCTCAGAACGACCTCTTCAAGGAGCGCCCGAAGGAAGAGGCCGTGGCTTACGACCGCGAGATGCTTTGGTGAATTCGGCGACGCCGCCGAGGCATAACGTGCTTGGTAATGCGCGACGATCTCGCCCCAAACCCGCGCTACCCGGAGATGGAAATCGTCCCATCCCTCGCCGTCCGGCGGGTTGAAGCCCGGAACGAAAGGATCGACCTCGAGCTCTGCATAGGGCGTGCCGCGAAGCGAACCGAAATTTCGCTCTTCCAGATCGGGCTTTTCTGTGAGCGGCGCGCCGGTCGTCCGCTCCACCGCGCCGGCGGTCTGGCGCGCGCGCATCAGATGGCTCGTCCAAATCTCCGCAATCGGCGCGTCCCGAAGGCGGTCGCCCAGCTGCGCGGCTTGAGAAAGCCCCTGTTCAGAAAGCGGAGTTTCAGGCACCTGGACCACGCGGTTTCGATTGCCCGCCGTCTCGCCGTGTCGAATGAGATAGATCGCCATTCCGCGAGCCTAGCGCGAGAGCGCCGTCGGGGAGGCAGGGGCGTGGGGAGGCGGGAAAAAGGAGAGGCGGCTCTAATGCACCGCTGCAGAAAGTGCGGAGAGCAGCTGCGCCAGATATTTCGGCTCAATCATCAGATGCGACATCGCCTCAAGCGCTTCATCCCGGACATCGAGTCGAAGCCGACTCGAGAAAACCAGCGTATCCGAAGGCGCATGAGTCTGGATCAACATCGCCAGCTCCGGCTCCTCGACGAGCGACGCCCCTTCGAAGGTCGTCTCCCGCTCTAGAATCTCGGTCAGCGCGACCGCGACCCCTTCAAGCAGAAGCTGCGCGTACGAAACGAAGCCCCGAATCGCATCCGTGTCATCGCCGAGCTGCGCCCAGAGCAGAGCCTCATCCGGATCGAGCACGAGGCTCAGCGAGCCGGGCATCGCGCCCTCAAGCCGCCCCATCACCCCCGCGACAAGATCATCGGAAAGCTGCATGCCCCGATCGCCGAACTCCCCAAGCGCCGTGCAACGGATCTCGTGAACATCGATCTCCGTGTCGCAGCCACTCAGTTCCGCCAGCGCGGACTCGCTCACGCGCGCGGCATCGGCGAAGAAGCCTTGCAGTGCAATCATCTGTTCCGTTGAAATCTTCAGGGGGGGCATCTCCGACGACTCTTTCCTGTTCCTGCTTATGGACTACGTGTCCGGATATCTGCAGCCCGAGAGGCGGTCCGAGAAGCGGCCCGCGATTCTCGCGGCTTTTACAATTCGCGCAACGCAGCGACCCTGAAGCTATCGTCCAATCGAACGAAATGAGAAGGGGTTTCCCATCAGGTCGAAAAATATTGGCCCGACCTCGCAACCCCACTCCCTGCGCTCCGCAACGCGCAAGCAAATCTTGCGCATAATGGCTGGCGCCGACCCTAGGTCGACCTCAGGTCGACCCGAAGCCGCCCCTCGCTCGGCCCCAGAAAGTATGTGAACGATGCCCCTGATTTTGTCGAATGATGATGGCGTCCACGCGGACGGAATCCAGACTCTGTACGAGGTCCTGCTCGAACGAGATGATTGCCTGATCGTCGCACCAAGCGGGCCGCAGAGTGGCGTCGGCCATGCGGTGACGACGAGTAACCCGATGACGCTCGAAGAGATTGGGCCGGGCCGGTTCGGGCTGGACGGCACTCCGGCGGATTGCGCACGGGTCGCGCTCACCCGACGCGCCGCCTTCGCCAAACAGGAACTCGGCGAGGCCGCCGAGGCCCCGAATCTCTGGCTCGTCTCCGGCATCAACCATGGCGCGAACCTGGGAATGGACACCTATATCTCGGGCACGGCCGCGGCGGCCCGCGAAGCCGCGATCCTCGGCTACCCCGCAATCGCGATCTCGCAGTACGTCGGCAAGCATCGAAAGCCCGACTGGCGGGCCACCGCCGAGCGCGCCCGCGAGGTCCTGCAGCTCCTCTTCGATCGCCCCCCTCGGCCGGGCACCTTCTGGAATGTGAACCTCCCGCATCCCGCCGACGAATCGACGCAACACGAGCTTGTGTTCTGCCCCTTGGACCCGAGTCCCCATGCCTTCGAATACGAGAAACGGGAGGGTCGCCTGCATTGGGTCAGCGATTTCCATAATCGGCCTCGCCTTTCGGGGCATGACATTGACGTGTGTATGGGCGGCCAAACAGCGATTACGGAGCTTTCCATCACGCCCTCGTTCGGTCAGAAATAGAGATTCTGCATCTCCGCGGGAAAAGTCCTTTGACTTTCTGTGCAATCGCCGATACATAATTGCCATCGCAAACCGAATAGGAATCTCATTTCGTCCATGAACGCCCTTATCACTGCCACGACTAATACGCTGGAGACCATGAGCGTGTCGATTCATTCGACTCATTCGAGGCGGGCCTCCGCCGCGAGTTCGCTCGTTGGCGCTGGGCATGTTTCTGGCTTCGAAATTCGCTCGCGTTTTTTTGCGGACACGCCTTTGGTTGCGAAGGTTGCGAAGGTTGCGGAGGTTGCGGAGGTTGCGGAAGAGAATTTGGAATGCCTGAACAAGCCAGACACGGTCTGGAGCGGCATGCACACGCGAACGTGCTTTACAGAGGAGGGCGACTCCGGAATCGAAGGGCACAGGCCATAGAGCCTCCTTCAACCCATTCCAAGGAAGTGCTTCGAGAAGCGGCCTCCGAGTCATCAAGAACCCCTCCGCCCCATAGGCCGGAGGGGTTCTTGCTTTTGGAGCCACCTGTTTTTTTGGCGCTTAGGGCTGCGCATGGCGCTCAAGGCTTTTGCCTCGGCTGCTTAGGGGGCTCACGGCTGTTCAAAGCAGCTCGGAAGCAGCTCGGAAGAAACGTCGAAGCGGACAGAGCTGAAACGAGAGAAGAACATCATGGAACAGCGATACGAAGCGAACCGCCGAACGGGCCTCTGGCTCGAACGACTCGTCTGGAATACCGCGGCCGGCGCCGTGCTGGCTGTGATGATTCTGCTTCTGCTCGGATCGCTGCGCTTGCTCGATGCCATCGCGCCGGAACCGGCGGGCGTCTCCGTGACGGTCGACGCGGCGGACCTCGCCCTGGGCGAAGGCTCGGGGGCCGCTGCGACCGAGATGGCGGCACCGACCGAACGCTCGACCGAGGTGGCGGGGTTCAACCGACCGAGTCCTTAGCGGAGCCGACATAACCGACGGGGCCGACAGCTGAAACGGCGAGGACCGATCGAAGGGGCATGCCCCTCGATCGGTCCTCTTTGTACTTCACTCTGCTGCGAATGTGCCGCGTTAGGAGTCTGCGGAATTAATTCGCCCAGTCGCCCGCTGCCGCTTCGTTGGCCTTGCGCAACTTCTCGGCTGCCGAGTCGATCGATTCATCGATCGCTTCCGTGGCATCCGATGCCGCGCCTGCCGCGGAGTCCGTCGCGCCCTGCGCTGCGCCCGCTGCGGAATCCCGCGCACCCTGGGCCGCGCTTGCTGCGCTGTCCTTGGCGCCCTGAGCCGCACCGGCCGCGCTAGCGCGTGCCGCGTTGGCTGCGCTTGCTGCCGAGTCAGTGACATTGTTGACCGCTGCCGCCGTGCTGGCCTTCGCCGTTTCGACTGCGCTCGATGCGCTGTCCGCTGCGCCGGCCGCGCTCTCACGCACGCCATCCACCGCGTTGCCCGCAGTTACGCGAGCGCTATCCATCGCGCCCGTCACCGTACCCGCAGCGGCATCACCCGCTTCGGCCACAGCATCTCCAGCCGCGCGCGCCGTATCCTTGGCACCCTCGACCGCGTCATTCATCAGCTGACCGGCATCATCCGTAATCTGGCCCGCGGTCTCACTGACACTGCCCGCCGCATCTTCGACGAGGTTCTTCGCACCGGTCACGCCGGATTCAACGCTCCCGATTGTCTTATCGAGCATGGAGCCAGCCGTTTCCTTGGCCTCTTCCGTCTCGCCACTACATCCAACGAGAGCGAGCCCGAGTCCAAGACCCATTGTCGCCACAAATCCAGTCATATTCTTTCGAATCATTTCGATCCCTCCGATCACTTCATTCGGTTCGTTCGGTTCGTTCGGTTCGTTCGGTTCGTTCGGTTCGTTAATGGGAGAAGCCCGACCCTCGTCACGCTTTCCGTGAAAATACTTATTTTTTTGCGCGACCGGGCAGCGAGGCCCAGGCCCATCCCCCCGATCCCCAGGGACATAATCAGCGCGGGCTCCGGAACCACAGCAAGCGCGGAGGGAGAAAACACGTCGAGACTGAGCGTTTCGACACTCGTTCCGGTGATGGGATCGATGACATTATAGAAGGTGCGCTGACCGCCGAAGGCCGTCCCGACCAGGTAGAGCATGCCCGTGTCGGGTGAATAGCTCAGGCTGCCCTCATTTCGGAAGAGCCCTGCGCCCGGTACCTGCTCCGCATCACACGGCGAGGGCGGGCAGCTCGTCAGATCAATCTCGTAGAGACCGTCCGGGCCGAAGGGACTCGTAGCGTAGAGCTTCTGTTGAATGCTGTCGTAGGCCAGGCCTTTGAACTCGCCCGCAGGCTGCCAGATAATCGAGCCTAAGAGGGTCGAAACGTTCGGCGTAGCAGGGTCGATCGCGCGAACCCGCCCCACATCTCCTGTGACTTCAAGCACGAGCAGGCGATCATCGCTCGCCAACTCCGTCGCGCCTGGGTCGTAAGCCATCGAGATAATTTCAGAGGCGCCATTCACAAGCAGAACGGCCTCGGCGATTTCCTCGCCCGTCAACGGGTTGATTCTGATCAGCCGATCGTCTCCGCCAGCGCTGGGAACGATGCCATAGAGAGTCGCGGAGTCCGTCGCATAGGCCATCCCGCGGATCTGTGAAGACGGCGACGTGATGGGCGCCAGTGTCTCCCAGTTCCCCGTCAGCGGCGAAATCACGATCGCGTCGTCGGCAAAAGGGCTCCCTGCCGAACCCGGCTGCCCCGCGGCAATCAGGTTCACCGACGCGTCGCCGTCAGACGCTCCGCACAGGCCACCCGAGCAGACGCCCATCGCCACTTCGGTACACATCGTCCCATCCGGCTCGAAGGTACTCGTATCCGTCTGGCAACCACATTCGAGGCCGCTCGAGGTCGTCGTGCGTCCGGCTTCATAGTTCGAACACTCGCTGGCCGTCATACAGCCGGCGAGGCCCGGCAAGAACACCGTGCCCTGCATGATCTGACATTCCGCCTCCGAAACATGCTGAAGACAGGAATTATGCCCGCGCTCATGCGCGATCACCGACGCAAGGGTCCCGCCGTCGAAAGACTCGACCGTGACGATCATCCACAGGTTGGGATTATTGTTGCCGTTGCCGTCGCAGCTCGGTCTCTCGGCACAGCCAATCGCGCTCGGCGACAAGCCGCCGCAATAGGTCATGCTGTCGACGAGAAAGGCGTTCGAACCTCCGCCACTATTCGCATCGAACCAGTTTTGGTCGGACAGATCGTTGACGACATCGAGGCCATCGCCGGAGATCCCGAAGGTCGTGAGCGCGACGCTGGCACCAAGGCGCGTACAGCAGGGCGCATCAACGGGGCCCTGCCCGCCCTCAAGCAGGTTATTGGCGCTGGCAATCGCATCGTCAAGCACCCCCTGCCAATAGGCCAAGTCCTCGCCAGAACCCGGATTGATCAGGTCGACATGTACGCGCCAGGTCAAATCGTGAAAATTGACTTCGGGGGCCGCCTGGGCCGCAGACGAGAAGAGGAGGCCCGCCGCCAACGCGAGGAAAGCGAGACGGATAGGACTTCCAAAGAGAAGGTCGAGCGCGCGCGATTTCAACTGGATCATCGCCCGCCCTCCTGTGCCCGGCGGCTGTGCAGAGCACGCGCGCCGCGCAGATGCGCTTCGAAGTCGGCATCCGAGCTCATCCGCTCGGCGCGTTCGAGCGCACGGCGGGCCGCGGGGAGCCCTGTCTCCGCCATGGCGGTCGCGGCGGACTTACGGGCCATGCCATGCAGGCGAGCGCCCTGATGATGCCGAAAACGCCAGTTCGGAGCATCGTCTGTCATTTGAGCTTCCAGATCGTCGAGCGCGCGGGCGTCATAATGCGCGAGATGACTGAGCGCGAAGGGCAAAGCCTGCCAAGCCTTGAACGTGGCGCGGTCGACTTCGCCCTCACGCGGCGTCGCCGCCCAAGCGCGAATGGCCTCAAGGGCCCCGTCCTCACCACTCAGTCCGAGGGCGAGCAGGATCTGAGCGTGATGCCTGGCTTCGGCTGGATCTGCGAGCATCTCCATCAAGCGATCCGCACCAGCGGGCCCAACGCGCTCCGCCTCTTCCTCAGGAAGACCCTCGTAGTAGACCTGTCGCACGAGGTTTTCGCTCTCGGCCACGCTGAGCGTCTGCGCCGAGGCTTCGTAGGGGGCTAATGAAAGTGCCACGCCTGCCAGCCAGCCGATCGCACAGATCACGCCTACCCAGTCGCGCAAACGGCTGCCCCAAGTGGGGGGATAGCCTTTGGTCCCGGTGAAGAAGCCTTTCGCCCGATGCAATAAACCTTTGGCCCGATGCAATAAACCTTTGGCCCTGGCTGGCGATAAAAGGGGCTCCCGGCTCCATTTCGAGCCGGTTTTCTCGCGTCATTTCATCGTCTCCGCACGCTCTACTCATATCCTGTTCGGGGACGCTATTTTAGCAGCCAGGGCAGCCTCGCCGATCGTTGACAGGATTCTCATTTCAGCGATTCTCGCTTTTATCACGTTTTCAAACTGTGACGCGCAGCACGAGCGCAGCGGCTCCGAAAATGGCCTGCAGGCGCTTTCCCACGTTGTCCAAAACACGCCGCCACAACCCGGCCGGCGCGGAGCCTCCCGAAGATATGAACTTCGACTTTTCCGATGATCAGAAACTTTTGCAGAAGACCGCCCGCGACTTCCTTGAGGAGCATTCCCCCCTCTCGACCTGTCGCGAGATTCTCGAAGGCGATCAGCCCTACGCCGCTTCGCTCTGGAAGGGTGCCGCCGAGATGGGTTGGCAGGGCGCTGTGATTCCCGAGCAATACGGCGGCGCGGAGTTCGGGCACCTCGAACTCGCGATGATCGCCTACGAAGTGGGTCGCGCGCTGGCGCCGATCCCTTTCGGCCCCAGCGTATACGTCGCGACGGAGGCCCTGATTCGCTTTGGTTCAGACGCCCAGAAGGACGCCTGGCTCCCGAAGCTCGCCAGCGGCGAAGCGATTGGCACTTTCGGCTTCGCCGAAAAGCCCGGTCAGAATACGATCGCCGGCGTGAAAGCGAGCGTGAGCGGCGGCAAGCTCTCGGGCACGAAGCTCCCTGTGTCGGACGGCGCCGAGGCGGACGTAGCTGTGATTGCGGCCGTCGAAGGCGGAGAGATTTGCCTCTACGTTGTCGACCTCGCGGGCTCGGGCATCGAAAAAACGAGCCTCGACTCCTTCGACCCGAGCCGCGCTCAGGCCAAACTCGTCTTCGACGGCGCCGCCTGCGAAAAGCTCGGTTCCTGTGATGCGGACGGGATCATGCACCTGCTTGATTGCGCCGCCGTGCTTCAGGCATTCGAGCAAGTCGGTGCCGCCGAACGCGCCTTCGAAATTACGCGTCAGTTCATCCTGGGCCGCTACGCCTTCGGCAAGCCGATTGGGGCCTTCCAGGGCATCAAACATCGCATGGCAGACATGTGGTGCGGCATAGAAATCGCCCGGTCGAATGCCTACTACGCCGCCTGGGCCCTCGAGAACGAAGACGACGAACTGGGCGTAGCCGCCTGCCTAGCGCGGATCTCCGCATCGGAAGCCTTCGAACATACGACGGTCGAGATGATCGAGTTCCATGGCGGTGTCGGATACACCTGGGAATACGATTGTCATCTCTTTTATCGCCGTGCGAAGCTGCTTTCGTCTTCTCTGGGCACGCCCAAATACTGGAAGAACTTGCTCATCGACCGCCTGCAGGCAGCCGCTGCCGCCGCCTAGTCAGTATTTGGTCAGTATTTAGTCGGCGTTTAGTCGGCGCCTCCTCTTCCCCTGAAAAGCGCGGGCCCGACCTAACGCGGGCCTAACATTTAGCTTGCAGAGACATAGACCAATCGGAGCACGGACCCCGCGTCCCGCCCGAGGAGAACCCAAATGGATTTCAACGATACTCCCGAAGAAGCTGCCTTCCGAACCGAAGCCGTCACCTGGCTCGAAGCCAACGCCACGCGCCGTCCGGATGGCGCCCCGGGCCAGATGCAGTCCGAGCGCACCACACCGGCCATGGTCGCCGAGGCTCAGGCGTGGCAGAAGAATAAGGCCGATGCCGACTGGGCCTGTATCACTTGGCCGAAGGAATACGGCGGCCGCGACGCGACGCCCATGCAGAACGTGATCTGGAATGAAGAGCAGGCGAAATTCGAAACGCCCTCGGACATTTTCAGCATCGGGATCGGCATGTGCGGCCCGACGCTCCTCGCCCACGGCACGGACGAGCAGAAGGAGCGCTGGATCCCGCGCCTGCTTTCGGGCGAAGACGTCTGGTGCCAGCTCTTTTCCGAGCCTTCCGCCGGCTCGGACCTCGCGGGCCTGCGCAGTACGGCCGTGAAGGACGGCGACGAATGGGTCATCAACGGCCAGAAGATCTGGACCACCGGCGCACAACTCTGCGAATGGGGCATTATTGTCGTGCGCACCGACCCCAATGTCGTAAAGCATGCCGGCCTCTCCTTCTTTGTCGTGAACATGAAGGCGCCCGGCGTCGAGATTCGCCCGATCACCCAGATCAACGGCGGCCAGGGCTTCAATGAAGTCTTCTTCAGCGATGTCCGCGTCCCCGACGACCAGCGCATCAGCGAAATCGGCAACGGCTGGGCCGTCTCGATCACCACGCTCATGAACGAGCGAATGTCGATCGGTGGCAGCATGGGCGTGGGCGCGATCGAAGATCTCGTTGCCTTCGCGGAGGGCATGGAAGTAGACGGCGTCCCGGCGCTCGAAGATCGCCAGGTGCGCGAGCGCATCGCGGATTACATCGTGAAGGCGCGCGGCCTGAGTTACACGTCGCTGCGCACGCTGACCGCGCTTTCGCAGGGTCGCATGCCTGGTCCGGAAGCCAGCATGGGCAAGCTTGTGGGCGCCGTGCTTCAGCAAGAGGCGGCTTCGTTCGCGATGGAACTCGCGGGAGCCAGTGGCGCCCTTCTCGACGAAGACGCCACGCCGGAAGCCGCAGCTTGGCAGGAGCGCTACCTCGCGCTCCCGGGACTGCGCATTGCGGGCGGCACGGACGAGGTCCTGCGCAATATCATCGCCGAACGCGTCCTCGGCCTGCCGGCCGACGCGCGCGCCGATAAGGGCATCGCGTTCAAGGACATCCCGTCGGGTCCGCCAAAAGCCTAGTCGTCGAAGGCGGCGCTCGACTCGGGCGCCGGATCCGGCCCGGGCCGACTCGCGAGTTCGCGGATTCGCCCAACCGCTCCGCAGATACGGACCGCACGCTCAGTTGGCGTGCGGTCCGTTTTTCATTCGGAGTCCGGTTGGCAGTCCGCGGCGGGTTGGGACACAGTTCGGATTCACGCCGCTGCAGGAGCCCTCCCCATGCCTGAGAAATACGTCCGCCGCCACGGACTCCCGATTCTAATTCGACATACGGGACCCACGACGCTGCCTCAGAATCCGCCGAAACGTGCCAAGCGTGGAAAGGGCGCGTCGATCGTGTGCCTCCATGACGCGGGACTACAGAGTTCTGTTTTCGGCGATCTCCTCGGCGCCGTAAATGAGCACGCGGGCGCTTCTGCAATCGCCTTTGATCTCCCGGGCCATGGGCGTTCGGGCGGCCTGGACTCGCTGGCGTCGATCGACGCGATGGCAGTGATGGCCCGCTGGATTGCCGATTGGTGCCAAATCGAGAACCCCGTGTTAGTCGGACATGGCATGGGCGCGCTCATAGCTCTTGAGTGGGCGCGGACATCCGGCGCTGACGTCGGCGGACTCGTGCTCTGCGGTGCGGGACTCGCGCTCGGCACCAGTGACGAAGCAATCGAGACCATGCGCCAAGTCACACTCGGCAAGGCGCCTCGCCCCTTCGATCCGAGCCGCGTAGCGAAATCCGGCGGACAAGACATGATGCGCCGCGCGTATATGGAAGGCATCCAGACCGATCCCCGCGCGACTCTCGTTGACCTCCAAGCCAGTCGAAGTTGGACGGACGCCAATTCGAGCGCGCTCGACATCGGCTGCCCAACGCGGATCGTATGCGGAGAGTCGGAGCATGCGGCTGCGCGCGAACGGGCGGAGTCGCTTTCAGGGCGCTGCGCGAAGTCGACGCTCTCCGAAGTCGCAGACGCCGCCCATTTCCTTCCCCTCGAACAGCCCGCGGCACTCGCCGCTGAAATTCTGAAGATCGCGGAGGCCGCATGAGCTTTTCAGGTCAGATCGCCATCGCCGGAATTCACGAGTATGAAAGTCGCTGGTCCCCGGATAAGACCGCATTCCAGATCATCGGCGAATGCACGCGCGAAGCCCTCGACGACGCGGGGCTCGAGCTCTCCGACGTCGACGGGCTTTTCGGTGCGACCATGTCGATGGGCCCCATGGGCATGGTGCAGCTCTCCGAGTACCTGAACATCAAGCCGCGCTACCTCGACGGAAGCAATATCGGCGGCTCGTCTTTTGTTTCGCATGTCGCGCACGCGGCGGCCGCGATTCACTCTGGACTCTGCGAAGTCGCGCTCATCGTCTACGGCAGTACCGCCGCCTCCGATGCCATGGCGATCGGAACCGGCGATACCAGCGGCCGAGACCCCGGCTCCGCCTTCATCTCGCCCTACGGCATGACGCTTGTCTCCTCCTACGCGATGGTCGCGCAAAGGCATATGCATCAATACGGCACGACGTCCGAGCAGCTCGCGGACATCGCGGTGTCCACGCGACATCACGCCAGCCTCAACCCGCACGCGAAAATGCGACGTCCGATCACGCGCGCCGATGTCCTCGAAAGCCGCGTGATCGCCGACCCGCTCCATTTGCTCGATTGCTGCATCATCAGTGACGGCGGCGGCGCGGTCATCGTGACAAGCCTGGAACGCGCCAAGGACCTGCAGAAGGCCCCCGTCATCGTGCGCGGCACGGGCGAGTCCGTCGCGCATCGCGAGATCGGCGCCCCGGACCTCATGACGATCGCCGCCAAGCAGTCCGGCGAACACGCCTTCGCCATGGCCGGCATGACGCCCGCCGATATCGACTTCTGCACAATCTACGACTCGTTCACGATCACCGTGTTAGTCACGCTTGAGAACCTCGGCTTCTGCAAGCCGGGTGAAGGCGGAGCCTTCGTCGAGAACGGCGGCGTAGGACTCGGCGGTCGCCTGCCTGTGAATCCGGACGGCGGAGGACTCTCCTCCAATCATTCCGGCATGCGCGGCATCTTCCTCATCATCGAAGCCGTGCGCCAGCTTCGCGGCGGGCTAGGCAAGCGCCAGGTCAAGGGCGCTGAAGTGGCTTTCGCGCACGGTACGGGCGGCTACCTCGGCCTGATGCATAGTGGCGCGTCGCTGATCCTCACGAAAAACTAATCCGACGACCCAGAAGGGGCCGAAACGATGGCCGACACGATCACCAACACAGAAAAGAAGAACCCCGAATACCAGACGCCCTCCGTCGATTGGGAGACGCGCGCGTATTGGGAAGGCGCCGGTCGCGGGGAACTCGTGCTTCAACGCTGTCGTTCCTGCGAAACGGTTCAACATCGTCCGCGGGGCATCTGCGCGACGTGCCTGTCGGGCGAGATCGAGCATTTCGTCGCGAGCGGGCGTGGCGAGGTCTACACCTATTCCGTCGTGCGCCAGAACCAGATGCCGGCCTTCCGCGACGCGGTTCCCTACGTCGTCGCTTACGTTCAACTCGAAGAGGGACCGCAGCTGCTCACCAATATCGTGGACTGCGACCCCGATACCGTTTCCATCGGCATGCCGGTTCAGGTGGACTTCGTAAAAACCGACGGCGGCCTCGGCGTTCCCCGATTCGTGCCTGCCTCATGAATCTGGATCTTCACACTCATTCTGTGGCCTCCGACGATGGCCGCGCCAAAGTCGAAAACTACTGCCAGTGGATTCAGCGCAAAGAACTCCCCCTCGACGGTTTCGTTCTCACGGAACATCGGCAGTTCGATGACACGAACGATTACCGCGCGCTCGAGGACAAGTTCGGGCTGCTGATTCTCAAGGCAAGTGAAGTCGAAACGGAATATGGGCACGTGCTCGTTTTCGGCGTGAACGATGATCTCCGGGCGAGCTTTGATTTCGCGAAGATCGATAATCCGATCGCGATGGTCCTCACTGAGGCCGAACGCTGTGGCGCGGTCGCCGTCCCCTGCCATCCGGGCCGTCCCAAGGTCGGACTCTGCGCGCATTGGGGGACCCGCGGGCCGGTCGAGAACGTCCGAATCATCGAGACTCTGAACGGCGGCAGTCGCGAGGGCGAGAATGAACAGGCCGAAGAATTCGCAGAACGCTTCGGCTGGAGCCGCATCGGCGGGTCCGATTCCCATATCGTCAGCCATATTGGTCGCTACGCGACGCGCTTCGAAGACGAGATCCGGGGCATCGATTCTCTGGTCGCGGCCTTGAAAGCCGGCCGCTGCGAAGCGATCACACCCGCGCCGCCCACACCGCCCACACCGCCCCCGCCCACCTCCTAGCTTTTCTGGCCCGGTCTGCCGCCTTTCTGCCTGCCCGCTTCCCTTCGTCCTTGCCTGTCTCCCTGCCTGCAAAACGGGACCTGACACCCACGGGCTCGTCCAGGTAAGATCACGGCATGACTGCAGCCGAGCTCAAAGCCGAATTCACGGGCTACATCTTCGACGAGATCGATCTCGACATCGAGAGCGATTCCCTCGTCGGCTTCGCCACCGCCGTCGGCGAGACCCTGCCCAAATTTATCGACCCCGCGCATTCCGATTTTCAGGGCGTGCCGAACTACCTCACGCGCATTCATGGCAGCCGCGCTCTGCCCAAAGACTTTCCAGTCGAGATGGCACGCTGTTTCGATGCGGGGAAGTCAATCGAATTCCATGCTGCCGTCCGACCCGGTGACAAGATCCAGGGCAAGAGCGAAATCGCCGACATCTTCGAGAAGACCGGTCGGAGCGGAACCATGCTCTTCATCGTGCATCGCATGAACTTCTACAACCAGGACGAGAAACACCTCGCGACCGTCGACTGGCGCCTCGTGCAAAGGGAGTTCGACGCGTGAGCAAAGCGAACACCTCGAACATCAAAAACAAGACCTTCGAAGAAGTCGAATTCGGCGAGGACCTCCCGTCCATCGATGCAGACATCTCGCTGTCGAACGTGACCCGCTTCGCGAAGGCCGCCGAGATGATGGCCCCCCGCTTCATCGATCATAATGAGGCGCGCAAGGCAGGGCTCCCCAGCGCGATCGTGCCGGGTATCATGAGCCAAGGCATTCTCGTCTCACTGATTCATGCCTGGGCCCCGAATGCCGAGGTCCTCAATGTGGACACGATTTTCCGCGCACTCGTTCTCGTCGACAGCAAGGCGACCGCAAGCGGCGTGGTGACGGATATCGATAATGACACCAAGATCATCGAAATAGACCTCATGATCAAAAACGACAAGGGCGAGACGCCCGTGGTCGGCACGGCGAAGATTCGGCTTTAACGCCCACACGCGTGCCCGTACCCTGCAAATGGAGACTCCGACATGCATGACCTGATTATTCGCAATGGCAAGATCGTGGACGGCCAAGGCGGCGACGCCTTCTCTGGCGACATCGCCGTCACCGACGGAAAAATCACCGCAGTCGGCAAAGTCGACGGAGAAGCAAGCCGCGAGATCAGCGCCGATGGCCGTCTCGTGACCCCCGGCTTCGTCGATATCCACACGCATTACGATGCGCAGGCCACTTGGGATCCGCATCTGCTTCCTTCCGGCTGGCATGGCGTGACGACCGCGGTCGTGGGCAATTGCGGCGTGGGCTTCGCGCCCGCCAAGCCCGACCAGCATCAGATGCTGATCGAGTTGATGGAAGGCGTCGAAGATATCCCCGGCGCGGCTCTGTCTGAAGGCATCAAGTGGGATTGGGAGACCTTCCCCGAGTATCTCGACGCACTCGATCGCGCCCCTCTTGCAGTCGATGTCGGCACCCACGTGCCCCACGGCTCCGTCCGTACCTACGTCATGGGCGACCGCGGAGCACGAAACGAAGATGCCACGGCCGAGGACATCGCCGCGATGGCCGCGATCGTCAAGGAAGGCATTATGGCCGGCGCGCTCGGCTTCTCCACCTCGCGCACGATGGGCCATAAAGCCCTGAGTGGCGAACCCGTTCCCGGCACCTTCGCGGGAGAAGACGAACTCTTCGGCATCGGTCGCGCTCTCGGCGAACTCGGCACGGGTGTGTTCGAACTTGCGGGCGCCGGCGCGGCAGGCGATATGGCGGGCGACGCGATCGACGCGGCGCTCAAGGAAATCGATTGGATGCAGCGCCTTTCGAAGGAGATTCAGCGACCGGTCTCTTTCGCCATGCTGCAATTCGACTCCGCGCCAAACCAATGGCGTGAGCTCGTCGATATCTGCGAGTCCTCCCATAAGGAAGGCGCCGACGTCATGGCACAGTTCGCGCCGCGCCCGTTCGGTCTTCTCACCGGCCATCAAACGGAAGCGAACCAGTTCCTGAATCGCCCGGCCTACATCGAGATCGCCGACCTGCCGCTCGCCGAGCGCGTGAAGCGCTTGCAGGATCCGTCCGTTCGCGCGCGCATCCTGAGCGACGAACGCGATAACAGCGAAGGCTTCGGAAGCATCCTCGACAGTCCCGATATGCTGAAGAAGATCTTCCCCCTCGGCGATCCGCCGGACTACGAGCCGCCGCCGGAGAACAGCATCTGGGCCATCGCCCAGCGCGAAGGCAAGAAGGCCGACGAGGTCCTCTATGACTATATGCTGCGCGATGAAGGCAAGGAGCTTCTGCTCCTCACCTTCTTCAACTACAGCGACGGCAACCTCGATCCTTTCCATGAGCTTTTGAACAATGATCGAGCCGTGGTTTCGCTCGGCGACGGCGGCGCGCATTGCGGCGTGATCTGTGATGCCTCGCTGCAGACCTTCATGCTCACGCATTGGGTGCGTGACAGGACGCGCGGCCCGAAGATCCCGCTTGGGCAAGCCGTCAAGAGCATGACAAAG
>JBDNFB010000217.1:0-3439 GCA_041690055.1 Myxococcota bacterium
GCCGGCGCCTCTCACGTTCTTCGCACTGTAAGTTTTCGTTTCGTTGGCGGTCTCGAGTTTTCGAGAAAGCGCGAGACCTGACGGTTCCTGGCAGTTCATGAACGTCACAGAAGGGGCGAGGCGATTAGAGTCGCTCAAGAATCGTGACATTGGCCTGACCGCCGGCTTCACACATGGTCTGCAGCCCGTATCGGGCTCCGGTTCGTTCCATCTCATTGAGAAGAGTCGTCATCAGGCGTGTGCCCGTCGCGCCGATCGGATGGCCAAGAGCCATGGCACCGCCGTTCACGTTCACCTTCGACATGTCCCAATCGAGTTCCTTCTGCCAAGCGAGCACGACGGAAGCGAAGGCTTCGTTGATTTCGACGAGATCGATATCGTTCTTCGACATGCCGGCTTTTTTCAGGGCGTGTTTGGTCGCCGGGATCGGCGCCGAGAGCATGAAGATCGGATCGTCTGCGAGGACCGAGATATGATGCACTCGGGCTCGCGGTTTGAGGCCATGCTCCTTGACTGCTCGTTCGGAAGCGACGAGGACCGCCGTTGCGCCGTCTGAGATCTGGCTCGCGTGGGCTGCGGTGAGCTTGCCACCCTCAACAAGCGGCTTCAGACTGGCGAGCTTCTCGGGGTTCGGCTCACGCATGCCTTCATCGTTTTCGATGCCTGCGAGGGGAAGGATCTCGTTCTTGAAACGACCTTCCTTGGTGGCTGCGATGGCTCGGAGATGGCTGTTGATTGCGAGCTGATCCATATCGTCGCGCGAGATATCCCATTTATCGGCGATGAGTTCAGCTCCGCGGAACTGCGAGACTTCCTGCGTACCGAAGCGGTCGACCCATCCTTTGGAGCCCGAGAAGGGATCTTCGAAGCCGAGGTCTGCCGCGCAGGTCATGGCGGAGGAGATCGGGATCTGGCTCATGTTCTGCACGCCACCGGCGACAATGAGATCCGCTGTCCCGCTCATCACACCCTGGGCTGCGAAGTGAACCGACTGCTGTGAGGAGCCGCATTGTCGATCGATCGTCACGCCGGGCACATGCTGGGGCAGTCCAGCGGCGAGCCAACACGTGCGAGCGATATCGCCCGCCTGCATGCCAATCGTGTCGCAGCAGCCAAAGATCACATCTTCAACTGCGTTCGGGTCCACGTTCGTCCGCTCCATCAGGCCCTTGATTACATGGGCACCGAGATCAGCGGAATGCACTCCGGCCAGTCCGCCATTGCGGCGGCCAACAGGGGTGCGGACTGCGTCGATGATATAGGCCTCGGGCATGTCTTTTCTCCAGTTCTTGTCAGCGAAGGACGCTTCCGTCTATCGCTTTGTTCTGCGTTTTGAGCGCGTTGCCCTGCGAAGGTTCGAGGGGCTTCGGGCGCTCGGGCGCTTGTGAATGAATGGACCGATGCACTAACGCGTGCAGAGCACCGAGGAACCATGACCGAAGAGGCCCTGGTTCGCCGTGATACCGGCCTTTGCGCCCTCGACCTGGCGTTCGCCGGCCTGACCGCGGAGCTGCCACGTGAGTTCGCAAACCTGTGCAATGGCCTGTGCGGGAACGGCTTCACCGAAACAGCCCAAGCCACCACTGGGATTGACGGGGATTCGCCCACCGATCTCCGTGTCGCCACTGCGCAAGAGCTGTTCCGCTTCGCCGGGCTTACAGAGGCCGATGTTCTCGTACCAGTCGAGCTCAAGTGCGGAAGAAAGATCGTAGACCTCGGCCAGGTCCATGTCCTCCGGACCGACACCTGCTTCCTGATAGGCGGCGTAGGCGATCGAGTCGCGGAAGCTTCGATCCGGCGCAGAGACGCCCGCGGCCGAGTCCGTCGTGAAGTCCGGCATATCGATGACCGTCTGTGGGAAGGTTGGCGAGATCGTTGACACGCCCGAAATGCGCACGGGGCTCTTGATACCCTTCTTCTTTGCGTAGTCCATCGAAGTAATGACCAGCGCTGCGCCGCCGTCGCTCGTGGCGCAGATTTCGAAGAGGCGAAGCGGCTGCGACACGAGGGGAGAAGCAAGCACTTCTTCCTGCGTGAAGACCTTCTTGTAGCGCGCGTTCGGGTTGGACACGCCGTGGCGGCTGTTCTTTACCTTGACATGAGCGAAATCTTCTTCGGTCGCCCCGTAAAGGTCCATGCGCCGTTGGGCCCAGAGCCCAAAATAGGTGGGGTTCGTTGCACCGAGAAGGCGGAAGCGAAGCCAATCGGGATCAAGGGTGCGTTCGCCCTTGGCCGGGGCGAGGAAGCCTTTAGGCGTCGTGTCAGCGCCGACGACGACGACCACTTCGGCCATGCCGGCGAGGATGCGGGCGCGGGCGATGTCGATGGCCTGTGCGCCGGTGGCGCAAGCGGCATAACAGCTGGCAATCGGGATGCCGGTCCAGCCCATGGCCTTCGCGAAAGTCGCGCCTGCTACATAGCCGGGGTAGCCGTTGCGCATGGTGTCACCGCCGACGATGAAGTCGACGTCGCGCCAATCCACGTCGGCGTCTTTGAGCGCATCTTTGATGGCGACCACGCCGTATTCGGCGAAGTTGCGGCCCCATTTACCCCAAGGGTGCATGCCTGCACCGAGGATCGCGACATCGTTCTTGCTCATCTTGTACTCCTCGCGCTGTTCGCGCGCTGATTCAGTTCCGGTCTGATTCGGTCCGGTCGAGTTGGATGAAGAAAGGGCGTCTCATTAGGCCGCGACGGGTTTCCACTTCCAAACGATATACTCGTTCTCGTCATCTTCGTAGAGCGTGGCGAGCGTGAGCTGCATTTCTTGACCGACTTCGAGGGAGGCGGGATCGATGCCATCAGCCAATTGTCCGAGGACGACCATCTTCTCTTCGTTGAGCTCGACCGCGGCGACTGTGTAGGGGGCGAAGGGCGTAGGCGAGATGTAGGGATCCGGCGGCTGGTAGTGGTTGGTCGTGTAGGACCAGAGCTTGCCGCGATTCGAGAGTGCGACTTCTTTCAACTCCGCGTCGGCGTGTCCTGGGGCATGGCTTATCGCCACATCTTTCGGGAAGAAGTAAGTGCCACTCGATTCGTCTTTGTATCCGAGGAGCTGTGGGTTGTCTTCGTCCATCGTGAGCCAGCCCTCGATGGCGGGAACTCTCTTTTTGCTGCTCATTCGGGTCTCCTCTTCGAGCTGTCTTTGGAAGCTGTGTTTCGGCGATCCGGGTGGTCGTCCGGAGGGTCTGTCTGGAGGGTTATCGTCGCCGGTGAAAAATTCGTTTTTCAGTCCGTTCTCGGTCGCGAGAGAGTAGCCCTTCCCTCTCTGCCAACAAGCATGAGACACCAAGCCCCTGAACAATTACTGTAGGGCGATGGATGGTGTACTCGAATGAATCAAGATGCGAACACTCTAGCTGCGTCTCGGGAATCGGCGGAGGCGCGTAGCGCCGAAGACGATTCCCGAGACGCAAAGTCCGCTCCGAACTCGGAGGTA
>JBDNFB010000218.1:0-5983 GCA_041690055.1 Myxococcota bacterium
GTCCGCCTTGCGGAGTTTGAGGACGAAGCGATCGGTGTGGCCCCGCATGCCGTCCGCAAAGACGAATTGGCTCAGGTCATCCGCGGGGTTGCGCAGCACGTCGCTTGAATCGGCGACGACGAAACCGGCGGCAAGGGCAGCTTTTACGACCTTCTCTTCGGCGATTCGGTGGAGCTTCTTGTTTTCGGCGTTGTCGGAGTTGTCGGAGTTGTCGGCTCCGGCCCTGCCCGTATGGTCGATCAGTCCGAGCACGCCATCGTCTGCGAGCAGGTCATGGATCGTGCGCAAGAAAGTAAGCGCGGCGTCCCTGCCGAACTTGTCATAGACGTCATGGAAGTTGAGCGCAGAAAAAGCGAGATCGATACTGCCCTCCTCGAGCCCTAGATCGTCCATCTCGCGGTCGAGGCGTTTCACCTTAGGGAGTCGGCCGCCGGCCAGGCGAGCGGCCATCGCTTTGTCATTGCGACCGTCGCGCATTTTGAGCACGAAGGCATTGTTCTGTGCGTAGACGAGGCCGTCCGGCCCGACCGCTTCGGCGAAGACTTCTGTGTAGTAGCCGCCCGAGGCAATCAGATCGAGCACGGTCATACCCGGTTGGACGCCGAGGAACTCGACGACGGCAGCGGGGCGACGACCCGCGTCGCGGGCCTTTTCTTCAGCCGAGCGTTCGCCTGTGGCGAGCCGCGTCATGAGATCCGGCCCGGCGGCCACGTTACAGCCAAGGCTGAACGTGAAAGCGAAAGCGCAGGCAGCCAGAAGCGGGCTCAGCTTTGCGGCGGACGTCGAGGCACGGACGAGCGAGGCAGGTTGCATGGAGGTCTCCGAGGCGAATGAGAATCGATAGGGCGAAGGCGCGGGGGCAGCCTACGCGAAGCGCCGGCGAGCGTCGAGTTGGCTGGGCTGGCCGCGGTCAGCCCCTGCTCCCGCGAGCGGTGGTGGCGCGGGGTGAAGAAGGCTGGGGCGAGATGCGCAAGGCGACCGCAGGCCTCTCGAAGCGCAGAGGCGAATTCGATTCAGAATGCATCGCGATTGCAGTGATCGATCAATATTCTTCCGGTATCGGACGAAAACGAAGATCATGGATGCATTAGGAACAGCGCTTTCGGGGATGCAGAGTGCCAACGTGCGCGTGGCGACCTCGGCCCATAACGTCGCCAATCTACTGACGGAAGATTTCAAGCCGCAGCGAGCCGACCAGCGCTCATTGAAAGGCGGCGGATCCGCTGCCACCGTTCGGGAGTCGGCTTCGCCACGTCCGGTTCAGCTCGAACGTGAGATCATCGGCCAGATGCAGGCCAGTACTCAGTACACCGCGTCAGCCCGAGTCGTGTCGGTGGCTTCCGAAATGACGGGTTCGCTGTTCGATCTATTCGCTTAGTTCGGCTCGAGCCCAGCGTTGATCTTAATTCGGTCCACTTGGAAAATTCGTTAGGCGATCGCGCCGCCGCAGCTCGAGCCCGCGCCAGCGGTACAGCCGAAGCAGTGCGAGGCCGTCGTGATGCGGTCGCCTGTCAGTTCATTCAAATCATCGACATCGAAAATCGTGCGGCGCGGCCCTGGCGGGTTCAGCTCAAGCGCTTGATTGAAATCGCAATCGTAGATTGTGCCGTCGTGGGCGATGTTGATCAGGTTGCGGCACATCAGGCCGGGAACCGTTTCTGAGTTGAAATGGTTCACGAGCAGACTCATGTAGTCCTTGTATTGCCCGTCCCGAATCAGCTCGTGCGCGAAGCGCTTGATCGGCATATTTGTGATCGTGATCAGGCGATTGAAGACGATGTCGAAATGTTTGCCGAGCTGTGCGCGGTAGTCGGTTTCGAGTTCGGCCTGGGCGCCGGGCAGGAACGCACCGACGGGGTTGTAGACGAGGTCGAGGTTTAGATTGCGTCCGCTCTCCTGGACGCCGTAGCCGAGGGTGTTAAGCGTCTGGAGGGCGCGGACGCTGCCATCAAAGACGCCTCGGCCGCGCTGCTTCTCGACGTTTTCAAGGCTGTAGCAGGGCAGGCTGGCGACGACGTCGACGCCCTGCTCGGCGAGAAATGCCGCGGTGTCTTCTTGGCCGGGCTCGAAGAGGACCGTGAGGTTGCAGCGATCAATGACCTTGCGGCCGAGTGCCCGTGCGCCACGCACCAAGTCACGAAATCCCTCGTGCAGTTCGGGCGCGCCGCCGGTGATGTCGAGGGTATGCACCTGCGGGTTTTTTTCGAGCAGCGTAACGATCCGCGCAATGCCCGCCGCATCGAGCTTCTCCGTGCGCTTCGGCCCGGACTCGACATGACAATGATGGCAGGCGAGATTGCATTTCAACCCGATATTGAGCTGGATCGTGGTGACCTGCGTTCGCTGCAGAGCGCCGAGTCCCGCGCGTTCGAGATGTGCCTCGAAGTCGTGCCCGCCGTCCCGCTCGGTCGTTCCTTTGGGTGCGGCGTCTGCGGAGGCGCTGTTACGTTCGACTAACAGCACGATTCGGCGGCCGCCTTGTTGACCTTGTAGTCTGCGCCCTTCGTTTCGCGCGGGTGGCGCGGATCCGTCCGACCACAGTCAAAGACTTCTTGTTCCGCCTCGGGGATGACCTGGCTCGGCTCGATGCCGATCGTCTGGCTTTCGTAGGGGCCGCCCGAGAGGATGCGGTAGGTTTTGGCGCAGACGGCGGTGCGGACGCCGCGCTCTAGGGTGTGTCCATCATCGTCGACGACCTGCTTCCAGGGGCCGGCGTAGAGGATCGCGTGGCCTGCTTCCATGCAGACGCCTTCTTTGCCCTTCATGGCAGTCACGGTGACGGATCGGAACTCGATGCCGTCGACGACGGCGAAGGGATGGCCCTCCCATTTATCGATCTCGATCCCGTAGAAACCGGCGTCTTCGAGGCGCTTTAGGAAATCGAGTTCGTGGAACGCGCCGGAGATGCAGCCGCTCCAGAGTTCCGGGTCATTGCGCAGATGTTCGGGGGCGATTTCATCGCTCACGATATCCGAGACGGCGATGCGGCCGCCGGGGCGAAGTACGCGGTACATCTCTTCGATGAGCTGATCCTTGTCGGCATCGCGCACGAGGTTGAGCACACAGTTGGAAACGATGAGATCGACGGAATCGTCGGCGACGAGAGGCTGCGTTTGGGAGAGCTCTTCTTTCTTTTCTTCAAGCCGTGTGAGGTCCCCGAGGCTTTTCACCGGGTTGTCGTTGAGCCAGGTTTCCAGAGCGTCCACGTTGAGGGCGAGATCCTGAATGCGGCCGCGGCGGAACTCGACATTATCGTGGCCTATATTGCTCGCGACGAGCGGCGCATTCGTGCGCGCGAGATCAAGCATCTCGTCGTTCATGTCGACGCCGATCACGCGGCCCCTAGGGCCGACGATCTGGGAGGCGATGAAGCAGATCTTGCCGCCGCCGCTGCCGAGATCGAGAACGGTCTCACCTTCGCGGACGTAAGCCGAAGGGTCGCCGCAGCCGTAGTCGCGGTCGATGACTTCCTGGGGGATCGCTTCGAGCAGCGTGCTGTCGTAGTCGACGGGGCAGCAGAGCGCGGCTTCGCGGATCTGCGCCGCGGCGCTGTAGCGCTGGCGCGTGGCGTCCTCGGCGTCGATGCGGGCGCTGTCGGGAGTATCGGGGGCGTCGGGGGCATCGTTAGAGCTGTGGTTAGAGGCGCTAGTGGAGGCTTCGGAAGAGATTGAGGCATCAGAGGACATGGATCAGGTCTTCTCCAAGTGGGATGGCGTCGGGTTCGAAGATGAATACGCGACGCGCATCTTGCTGGTTACGTCTGGTTACCTTAGGGCTCGAAATGCAGATCAGGGAGGGGTCCTGTGGGGATCGCCTCTTTCTGGCGGGGGCGCGATTGGGTCGGTATCGGCCGGAGGGGGCGACGCAGATTGGACTTCGGGGCCGAGCAGCCTGAAATCCGAGAACCAGGCCACGGCGCGCTGGCAGGTCCCGTCGGCGTCCGACATCAGGCCGATCGCGTAGGGCGATTTGCGCGGGGGCGGGGAGAAGAGCTTCTGGGCGTCGCGGGGTAAATCCACGACGGCCTCTCGCCAAGTCGAGCTCATTTTCGCCAATGAGTCGGATTCCAGCGCGAGCAGTTTGGCCTCGTCGCGAGAGGGACTCGTCCAGCTTTGGCCCTGTGCGGTTTGGCTGGCCCAAACGTAGTTGATCGTCTCCCCGGGCGTTTCGGCATCGAAGAGCGTACGGCCCATCTTGTGCTCCATGCGCTGCCACATATTGGCTCGCTCGGCGTCGAAACCGTGCAGGACGTAGACCCGCGCAGCGAAATCGTCCCCGGCTTTGCTTTGCTCGTCTTCGGCGTCGACTGCGATGCCCTTTTCGATGCGCCAGCGCCAGGCGAGTCGCGGCGTTTTGGCGAGGTCGAAATCGGCGGGTAACTGGAGGAGGAGGGCGGAGGCGCCGCACTCGCTCGTCGCTCGGAAGGCGGGCCGGCCCTCCGGGTCGCTCCGCACTTCAAAGAGAGTCGGTCGCTCGATGCTCCGGAAGAGCAAGGGCTTCCAGCTCGGGTCGCCGGGAGGCGCGAGCGAAATTTCCAGGGGTCGGCTGGGCGCGGCCGCAACGGCGGCTTCGGCGGTGCTGAAGGCTCCAGGTCCCGTGTGGGCTTCGCCTGCCGAGCCGGTGCCCGTGGTGCCGAGCACGAGCGCCGCCATGATCACGCTGAGCCCCTTGGGGAGCGTTGATGCGGCCGTTGGAATCGTCGTCACTTCTTCCCCGTCACGCCTGCGGAGACGACTGCTATCATCCGCGCCGGCTCGCGGGGACCGTCACGGTCGCCGCGCCATTCCCGGAATCGTCGCGCAAATGCACGAGCCGATCGATGCATTCGCGAGAACATTGCTTCGCGGGTCGATGCATTGCCGGGCGATGCCTTTTAGCAGTCCCCCCACCCCCCGGTCCCCGACCGGACCGAAGACCGGGACGGCCTGAAATTCGGCCGCTCGGATCCATTCGAGTTCAAGGAGTTAAGAGTATGAGCGAAATTCGTTTTGACGATCGCGTCGCAGTGATTACAGGAGCCGGTGGCGGCTTGGGCAAGACCTACGCCATCGAGTTTGCACAGCGCGGCGGCAAGGTCGTCGTGAACGATCTGGGCGGCGCAGCCGATGGCAGTGGTGCCGGGTCGCGGATGGCCGACGAGGTCGTGAAGGAAATCACCGAAGCCGGCGGTACGGCCGTCGCGAACTACGACTCCGTGGCGACGCCCGAAGGCGGCGAGGCGATCATCCAGACTGCGCTCGATAATTTCGGCCAGGTCGACATCGTCGTGAACAATGCCGGTATCCTCCGCGACCGTTCCTTCGCGAAGCTTTCGCAGCAGGAACTCGAGCTCGTCCTCGACGTGCATCTCAAGGGTTCGTTCTTCGTTTCCCAGCCGGCCTTCCGTGCCATGAAGGAGAAGAACTACGGACGCTTCGTCTTCACGGCTTCCGCCGCAGGCATCTTCGGCAACTTCGGCCAGAGCAATTACGGTGCGGCGAAGATGGGCATGGTCGGTCTCTCGAACGTGCTCGCTGTTGAAGGCGCGAAGAATAACATCAAGTCGAACGTGATCGCCCCGATCGCGCGTACGCGCCTCACTGAAGATCTGCTCGGGCCGCTGGCCGAAAACGTGAAGGCCGAATGCGTGACGCCTTTGGTGACCTACCTCTGCTCGGAGCAGTGTGAAGAGACGCACTCGATCTACTCGGTCGGTGGTGGGCGCTTCGCGCGTATCTTCATCGGCATGGGCCAGGGCTACTTCGCGGGCGCCGGTGCGACGCCGAGCGCGGAAGATGTCGCGGCCAACTGGGAACAGATCCACTCGGACAAGGGCTATACGATTCCGGATTCGATCGCGGCCGAAATGCAGGCACTGGTGGCTGCATTCAAGGGCTAGTCGAAAGTCGCGCCTTAGGGGCGTCCTTCGGGATGCCTCGCGCGTGCGGTGCTGAACAGGAATATACTGAATACCTGTAGAGCCGAATACCTGTAGAGCCGAATA
>JBDNFB010000219.1:0-25895 GCA_041690055.1 Myxococcota bacterium
CCCGATGCCGATTTGAAGCGTGTGCTCGAAACTCCTACCGTGCACGGTTCGGGCGAGCGCGGGCGGAGTCCCACGGGACCCGCCGCACCGCGCCGTTCTGTCCAGCTGAAGGAGCATCGAGATGAGTAGAGGGTCCGCCGAAAACCAGGCCGCATTTGTCGACGAAGAAGTGATGGCCGACGCGAAGGCGAATACGGGTCTTCTCGATTTTGGCGAGGACGAATTTCGGGAGCCCCTTTCTGTACTCCTGTGCTCTCTCCGCGAAGAAGCGCCTCTGAATGAGCTCGGTCGCATGATCTTGCGCGGGCGGGTGGTCGAGAGCTTGGAGACGCGGCTTCAGACCCAGGACTGGATCAAGCGTCATCCCGAAATTCTTGAAGAAGAGATCGGTGCTCCGATCGTTGTGGTCGGTCTTATGCGCACAGGCACGACGATGTTGCACCGCATCATCGCCTGCGATCCGCGCAATCATGCGGCGAATTGGTGGGAGACGCGCTTCCCCGCGCCGCATCCCAATACCGATTGGTCCAAGGCCGATCCGCGCATTCCGATCGCGGAAGCGGAAGTGGCCGCGATCCTGGAAGCAGATCCGCGTCAAGCTTCGATTCATCCCTGGAACGCGCAGGCACCGGACGAAGAGATCATGTTGCTCGAGCATTCCTTCCTCTCGCATGTGCCCGAAGCGTTCGTCAACATCCCGACCTATCGCACGTGGATCAACGAGCAGGACTGGACGCCTTCCTATGTTTATTTGAAAAAACTTCTGCAGTCGCTTCAGTGGCAAAAACGCCAGCGCGGCGATGTCCGCGATCGTTGGGTGCTGAAGACGCCGGGCCATCTCGGATACCTCGACACGCTCTTCAACGTCTTTCCGGGTGCGCGCGTGATTCAGACGCATCGCGATCCCGTCGAAACCGTACCTTCCGCTGCGTCCATGAATCATGCGATGTGGGCGCTATACAGCGAAAATCAGGAGGCCAACCAGGCAGGGGCCCAGTGGCAAGAGCGGCTTGCGTGGGGCACGCTGCGCGCGATGGAGTCAAGGACACGGTTCGAGCCGAACCGCTTCGCCGATATCTGGTTCCGGGATGCGATGAAGAATCCGATCGACGAGATCGAGCGCGCATACGGAATCTTCGGAATTGAAATGACGCCCGCAGCCCGCGCGGGCATGGAGCAATGGCGCGTGGATAACCCCCGCGACAAGCGCCCTCCCCACGAATACACACTGAGCGATTACGGACTCACCGAAGACGGGATCAAGACCGCCTTCGGTCCCTACCGCAAGAAGTTTATCGAGCCGCATCTGTAGGGTGTTGCAGGAGATCCGTGCGGTGCAGAGTGCGGCGGCGGCGGCAGAACAGAGGAAGAGAACAAGACAGGACAGGGCAGAAGAGTGCCTGAGATGTGCGTTATTCCGGGATTGTGTAGCCCTCAGGCAGGTTGCCCTGCATGATCGTCTGGTCGCAGTGTCGCTCCAAGATGCGCCAACCCGTGCTGGTGCGGATCAGTCGATCGAGGTAGCGACCGGCGTTTGTGATGATGAGCTGCGACCCGTCCGGCGCATCGCGACCCATCGGCGCGTGGAAATAACATCGGGAGGTCGCTTCGTCGCCCTCAATCTCGATGATCAGATTCGTGACGCAGTGCAGATTGATCGGCCAGCTTTCGAGCGCTCGGTCAAGCCAGGCGAGCGTTTCGCGGAAGGGCCCGGTAGGGCCGCCCGTCGACGTGTAGTCGATGGTCGCTTCGAGGGCGAAGATGCGATCCATCATCTTCCACTCACGCTGGTCAACCATCTCAGCGTAGCGATGCATGAGATCGCTGATTTCGATCCGATCCTGGATTTCCTGGAGTGCGGCATTGCTCATGGGGGGGCTCCTAGGTGTCGAGGGGATTTTCTGAAGATCTCGGAAGATCTAGACAGACGACTTTCTAAGTCTATCAGCTCTCGAAGCCGGCACGTCGCCCGGCCGCGAGCGCAACGATGATGTCTACGCGCCGGATGGCGTCATGGAGATCGGCGGCGAAATCGGCTCTTGCTGCGGCGAGTTCGGTCCCGCCCGGACCGAGGAGCCCGCGATTGCGTGCGAGTTTGAGAGCGGTTTGGAAGAGAACCTTCGAGATGGAGTCTGCGGCGTGGATCCGCTTCTGCATTGCGTATTGGCGTCCAAGGCCGAGGCAATCGTCGAGGAAACGCTTCTCGTCGAGCTCGATCGCGGGGTTCAGCTGGGCAAGCTGGTCGGCCACGACGCGGTAGCTCTCGAAGAAAGGGCGCAGCACGCGATGCGCGCAGAAAGGCTTGGTCTTGCGAATGAGGTCTTCCGGATCCACCTCGTAGGCCTCGATGCGCTTTTCCCAGTCGCGCGAGATTGACTCGAAGACCTGTCGAATTTCCTGCCGGAATGCTTCCTTCTCGGCGAAGAAGAACTCGAATTTCAGCAGGTCGCGCAGGTGCATGACTTCGTCCCAGAAATTGGGAATCACCTCTTCGCGCGGTCCTTGGATCGCGCGGAGCATCGCGAGCTCGGCAATCGCCGGGCTCACGAAGAAATGAACGATGTTATTTCGATAATATGAAGCGGCGAGCTGCTGTTCATCGCCGATGCCGTAGACCGGCTCAAGGCCCCCATCGAATCGGGTGACGACGTTATTGTCGACGAGCGCGAGCAGCGTCGCTTCGATGCCCTCATGTGAATTTAAGTGAACGAAATCTTCGCTGGTGGGAAGGCTTCTGCGCCGGACCGAGTCGAGCAAGTTCGAAAGGCTCTTCGCGGTTTCGGATACGGTCAGCGACTGCCCCGTGGTGCCGAGCAGCGCGAGCGTGACCAACGAAGTCGGCGTGATCGGCGTGACTTGATTGATTCGGACGGAAACTTCGAAGGCGAGCTTCTCGAGGTCAAATCGTTCGTTCGCGGCGCTTCGCGCTGGCTGGGCGTCACTTTCTGAGGCGACCTGCGCCAGAGGCTGGGCCGCGGTTCCGGAAGAGGTTCCGGAAGAGATTTCAGAGGAGGTCCCATAGGAGGTTTCCGAGACCGGCGGGCCCAGTTGTTCGCGCAGCGAGAGGGGCTCGCCGAAAGCGATGTGGATCTGCCCGTAGCGGCTTTTCGTGCCCTGCACGAAGTTGACGAGCCAGCTGAAATTTTCGGCCTGCTTCTCGGCGCCGCGCTGTTCCGCCACATAGCTTCCGACGTCTTGAATTTGATCGTAGGCGATGGAGACGGGGACAAGGTAGACGTCTTCGCTTTTGCCTCGCTGGTAGGCGCCGACCACATTGGCGAGGAGGCCGAATCGCGGCGGCAAGAGCTTTCCGGACCGAGAGCGCCCGCCTTCGATATACCACTCGAGCGGGAAACGCTTCTCGATCAAATAGTCGATGTAATGAGAGAGGACATGTTTATAGACGGCATTGTCGCGGAAGGTCCGGCGAATGAAGAAGACTCCGCTGCGCCTAACGAGTTGGCCCAGTGGGAAAAAGTTCATGTTGATGCCGCCGGCCGTATGGTTGGGCGGGAGGCCATGCTCGTGAAGCGCATACTGCAGCACGAGGTGGTCGAGGTTCGATTTATGTGTGGGGAGGAAGACGACGGGGTGTCGTTCTTCGAGAGCGGCGATGCCCTTCATGACGGTTTCGTCGTAGACGAGTTTTTCGTCGTAGCCTCGCGTATAGAGCCAGTGGATGATCTGGTTCACGAGGTCGATGACGAGGGGGCTATGGGTGGCGGCGATTTCTTTGATGTATTTTGCCGCCTCCGTCGTGACGCCGGCGAGACTCGCGCGCTCGTTGCCATCGGCGCGGAGTTTGCTGGCGATTCGAGAGATCTCGCCGCGGAAGGCGGGGCGACCGAGAATCTCCTCGTTGACCAGGCGCGGAACTTTGTAGCGCGCGCCGCGAATGCTTCGTTCCGCGCGTTCAAGGGCGAGGGTGGCCTTTTGCGTGATGAACTCAGCGAGTCCGAGGGTCTCGGCGGAGTTTCCTCCGCATGCGTCAGTCCAGCGCGACCGTAGATTCGAGGCCAGGGCGGGTTCGCCAGCGACAATCACGCAGCGTTCGGGATCGCGTCGCCAAACCCAGGCCTGCCGAATCCAGTTGGGGTCGCGCGGGTCGCCCGCGGTCAGGAGTCCGAGGAAGCTTACCTTGCGCTCTCCGTCGCGAAGGGGAGCGCGCCAGATTACGCGCAGTGGCGCCATGAGTGGGTCGCCGGGAGCGGAAAGGGCTTCGTCGAGACGAGGGTCGGGATCGCGCGGCGTGCGGCGGCGCCGTGAAGGCGGAATGGAGATCAGCTCGACGAGTTCCGCAGAATGCTCGGGCGGGCGCTGCTCTTCGAGCCAGCTTTCAATCAGGCGGCGCTCCACTCGACTCGCCGCATCCGTCAGGAAGACGACGCGCTGGTCGGGCGAGATACCCGGCCAATCCGGTCCGGCCGGCATGGTGCGAGGCGGGGCGGCTACCATGCCGACAGTCTACCGGTTTCGGGCGGGCTTGCGGGGTCCGTTTAAGTCTCTGGGCTGTGCTGCACTTGCACACCGCGAGTTGCACATGCATGACTTTACTTCATCATCTCCGCACTATGGCAACCGCTTCATCTTACCGACTCGAATCCTGCACAGCCCAGGAGGCGGCTGCCCGTCTTCGCTCCGTCGACCGGCTTGGAATCCCTCTTGGCCCAGGGCAGCCCGTGGCGTTTTTGCATGCGCTGGGCGAGCGCACGGATTGGGAAGATCTGGGCGTGTTTGGCGCGTTGCTGGTTGGCCTGTTCTCGGTCTTCGCGCAGCCGGGCGTTTCGATGCGTTCCGGTTTTTTCGGTCCGGTCGAACGCGCACTCCGCGCGGCGGGGCATGATGTGTCTTTTGTGCCGGCGGATTTTCGGCGCTTTCAGGAAATCGGCGAGCGTTTTGCACCCCGCATTATGGCCACGGCCGCTGCGCCGCCGGACGAGAACGGATGCTTCTCGCTTTCGTTGCACGCGGGGGCGACGGTTTCGCAACTGCAGGAGGCGGGCCGGGATCCGAACCGTCTTTTGGTCGTCGAGACCAGCCCGAGTTTTCCGCGCACATTGGGGTTAGGCCCTGACCATCCGCATTCGCTGCGCATGGACGAAGTGGATGTCTGGATTGAAAGCGACGCGACACCTTCTGTGCTGGACGAGGCTCCGCCGGGAGAGGTCGAGCTGGCGATCGCTTCTCATATCGCTCCCTTTATTAAACCCGGCGCGACGCTGCAGACGGGTATTGGGGGTGTGCCGAACGCGGTTGTCGAGTTGCTCGCGAACGAAGGGGGCGGCGACTACGGCGTCCATAGCGAGATGTTCACGACGGGTCTGATGCGCCTTCATGAGGCGGGTAAGGTGACGAATCAGAAAGGTGTCTTCGATGGTCATTCGATTACGACTTTTGCGATGGGCTCGCGGGCGCTCTACGACTGGCTGGACCAGCAAGAGGCGGTTCGGTTTTTGCCCGTTGGCGTTGTAAATGATCCTGCGGTGATCGCGCGCAATCGAGACATGATCTCGATCAATGGTGCGCTTTCGATCGATCTCTTTGGTCAGGTCGTTGCCGACTCGATTGGTGGGGTTCAGCATTCCGGGATCGGTGGGCATGAGGATTTTCTGGCGGGTGCGGGGTTGAGCCCGGACGGGCGTTCGCTGCTTTGCTTGCCCTCGACGTTCATGGCGGACGGCGCCGCGCGCTCGCGGATCGTTCCGAAACTCGAATCGGGAGCGCTCGTCACGAGCCCGCGGCATCAGGTCGATGTGGTGGTTTCCGAGTTCGGCGCTGCGGAGCTCGCAGGGCGGACGGTAGGTGAGCGTGCGGAGGCCCTGGCGGCGATTTCGCATCCGGACGAGCGAGAAGAGCTCCTTGCGGCGGCCCATGGAATTGGCCGCCTCGGGATTCTCTCGTAGTGTTTGGCTGGTTCAGGTCGGGGTGGCCGCTAGAGTTCGCTGTCTGAAGGTCCCACCGGGGATCCTCGTCGCGTGTCGAGTTTGCCCAAGGGGTCTATCCAAATGCGTACGTCCACCCGCCTCGCCTCGCTCGAACTCGAAGACTCCGAAACCGGAGACCGCGTTCGATTAGGCGCCTACTGGGAAGATCAGACCGCCGTCCTGATCTTCCTTCGCCATTTTGGTTGACTGTTTTGCCGCGAGCAAATCGTGCAGTTGCGCGATTCGATCAAGGAATGGCAGGACGAGGGCGTGAGCGTCGTCGTGATTGGCAATGGCAACGCGAATTTTGCTCAGGCATTCCGCGAAGACTTTGATCTCTCGGGTCCGGTTCTCGTCGACCCGGAGCTTGCGGCCTACCGCGCCGCGGGCCTTCGGCGCGGTCGACGCGAAATTGCGTCACCTAAAATGTTGAAGAACGCTTTACGTGCGTACGGGACGGGTGCACGTCAGACGGGCGTTCAGGGCGATCCGTGGCAGCTCGGAGGCATTCTCGCATTCGCCGCGGGGGGCGATCTTCTCTTCGAACATCGCTCGTCCGCGGCCGGTGATCATGCTGCCCCGGAAGAGGTCGCGGCCGCATTGCTTCCGGATGCCGAGCCTCTTGATGACTCTGCCGGAGGAGTTTCGCTCGTCGGTGCCGCAGTCGATCAGCTGCGCCCCTTGCTCGATGTCTCGCCGCTCTTGTCCTTCGACCGAATCGGGTATCAGCGTCACGCGCTGGGCTTCGATGCAGGCGACCTGGATGTCGATCTCTTTGGGCGCCGCTGCCTCGTCACCGGCGCGAATTCGGGGATCGGTTTCGCGACGGCGCAGGGCTTGGCCGATCTCGGTGCCGAAGTCGTACTGTTATGCCGAAGCGAAGAGCGCGGCAGGAAGGCTGCCGAGGCTATTCGACAGACGACGGGCAATCCGCGCGTCTCTGCCGTGCAGCTTGACATGTCGGATTTGAAGGCAGTGAAGCGCGTGGGTCGCCGCCTTGCGGAAGGGCCTGTCGATGTGCTTGTGCATAACGCGGGATGTTTGCCCGAGGAGCGCATAGGAACGGCGGACGAGCTGGAAATGACGTTTGCCGTCCACGTGGCGGGGCCTCATTGCCTAACGCGTGTGCTTCGCCCCGCGCTCGAAAGGTCGGAAGATGCTCGCGTTGTCTTCGTTTCTTCTGGGGGGATGCTGACGCGTCGCCTTCAGGTGGAGGATCCGCAATGGGTCGAGCGCGAGTACGACGGTGTGCTCGCCTATGCGGAAACGAAACGCGCCCAGGTTGTGCTCGCGGCGCTTTGGGCGGCGCATTTCGAGAAAGAAAGACAGGAGATCAGCGTCACATCGATGCATCCAGGATGGGCGGATACCCAGTCCGTGAAGGACTCTTTGCCGCTTTTTCATAGAGTCACGAAGCCGATTCTTCGAACTGCAGAGGAAGGGGCCGACACGGTTCTTTGGCTCGCGGCTTCCGAGGAGACGGGGGATCGCTCGGGACATTTCTTTTTCGATCGCAAACCGGTTCGGGCACATTGGGTGCCTACTACTGTCGAAACGACGAAAGAGCGTGAGACGCTCTGGCAGATCTGCGAAAGCTTTTAGCGAATGAGCCCGTGGGCACATCTGAAGAGCGCGGCAAGCCTCTGTGTCATTACGCTGAACCTGCTTCTTTGCGGGCTTCCCCTTTTGATCGCGGGGATCATTAAGGGCTTTGTGCCTGGAAAGCGTGCTGCCGCGAACCGGCTGATGGACGGGATCTACCGCTGGGCGGTGCGCGTCGATGATTTCTGGCTTCGCTCGGTGATGGGGATCCGCTGGAATAAACCGGCTCTCAATCTCAAGCGAGATGGGACCTATCTTGTGCTGTCGAATCATGCCTCGTGGTCCGATATTCTGCTGATCCAAAGCGTCATCGTCGGACAGAGCGTCGGACAGAAGGTCGGACAGAGCGTCGGACAGAGCGTCGGACAGAGCGTCGGGCAGAGTGTCGGGGAAAGGGCCGGGCAAGGGCCGCTGCTCAAATTTTTGGTGAAACGGGAGCTGGCCTTCATACCGATCCTCGGGCTGATCTTCTGGGCCTATGATTTTCCGCTTTTGCAGCGGACTAGCCGGGCGGGCGAGGATGACGCGACGCGAAGGCATCGTGATCTGCAGGCGGTGCGAGATGCGTGTCAGGTCGTTCGAGAGAATCCCGCCGCGGTGATGAACTTCGCGGAAGGCTCGCGGTCGACGCCGGAGAAGCGGGCGGAGCAAGAAAGTCCCTATCGGTTTCTTCTTGCGCCGCGAGTCGGTGGTTTTTATGCGCTGGTCGAGGGGCTCGGGGACGAGGTGGAGGGCGTGATCGACTTGACGCTTGGCTATCCGGCCTCGGTCTCGCTCTGGACGTTTCTCTCGGGAGAATTGCCGCCGGTACAAATCGAGGCAGAGCTTTTCGAGCGCTGCGACCTGCCGAAGTCGCGAGAGGCGGCGGCTACGTGGCTATCGGCGCGCTGGGACGAGAAGGACCACCGAATTGCGGCAATTCGAGCCAAAGCCGAAGAAAATCCCATCTCCAGCTGATTCCGATACTCTAGAGGCGAACGCTCGAGAAGGATTCCCGTGCCGCTGATCGGATGCCATCAATGTGACGCAGTCGTCGAGGAGCCGGTCGTTCCGGACGGCGGCGCTGCGATTTGCTTCCGGTGTGGTGGCACTTTGTTCCGGCGGCAGAGCGAGACCGTTGAGATCACCCTCGCGCTCGCCTTCGCGGCGGCGATCCTCTTCATTGTCGCCAACGCGTATCCCTTCCTCGCTTTCGAGATGCAGGGGCAAGAAACGCAGACCACGCTCGGCTCTGGCGCGAAGGCCCTTTGGGAACAAGAAAGTTATGCGGTGGCGGCGCTGGTTTTCTTGACGACGATCTTTGCGCCGGCCTGTGAGATCTTTCTACTCCTGTATGTGCTCACGCCGCTGCATCTGGGTCGGCGGGCGTACAAGGCGGCGGCCGCCTTTCGATGGTTCGAGCGATTTCGCCCGTGGAGCATGATGGAAGTGTTCTTGATCGGGATTTTCGTGGCGCTTGTGAAATTGGCGGACCTCGCGGAGATCATCCCCGGAATAGCACTCTGGGCTTTTGCTCTGCTGATTCCGATTTTGGCAGGGGCGTCGGCCTTCTTGGACGCCGAGTTGGTTTGGCGGCGGATCGAGCATCCCGAATGAGCCATCCGAGCCTGCCTGTTACTGGACCGACTGGACCGCACGCGCAGTGCCACGTCTGCTGCTTGGTCGTTGCGCTTCCGCCTGAAACAGCGGGCGTAACGGATCAGGAGGTCCATCACGGGGATGTTTATTTCAGCTGTCCTCGCTGCGCCGCCGAGGTGCATCGCCGCAAGCCCGACAGTCTTTCGCGGACCTGGGCATTTCTGGTCGCTGCGCTGATTTGTTATATCCCCGCCAACCTCTATCCGATCATGACCTCCACTTCGCTTGGGACGGCGCAGTCGGATACGATCCTGTCCGGCGTGATCTTTCTTTTTTCGCACGGCATGTGGCCGCTCGCTTTAATCGTCTTCGTGGCGAGCGTCGTCGTGCCCGTGATTAAGATCGTCACTCTGATCGGACTGGTACTCTCGGTCCAGTGGAAGAGTCAGTGGCGCCCGCGGCGCCGGGCCTTCCTCTACCGCATTGTCGAGGCGATCGGCCGCTGGTCGATGGTGGATGTGTATGTGGTGACGATTCTGGTCGCCCTCGTGCATTTGGGCTCACTCGCTTTGGTCGAAGCGGAACTGGGCGCTTTCTTTTTCGGAGCCGTAGTTGTGCTCACCATTCTCGCAGCCGAGAGTTTTGACCCTCGGCTCATGTGGGACCAGATCGAGGCAAGACGTGAGTGATCACCCTTCAGATCCATCGGATTCAACAGAAGCGGGCGGCATGCCGGCGGTGGTCGTCACGAACAAGGCGCGACCTTCGAGCGTCTGGCTGATTCCGCTGATCGCGGCGGCGGTCGGGATCTACCTCGCCTACTGGGCTTGGTCGGAGCAAGGTCCCGAGATCACGATCAGTTTCGAAAGCGCGGAAGGTCTCGAAGCGGGGAAGACGAAGCTCAAGTACAAAGACGTTGAGGTCGGGAGGATCGAGTCCGTCGAGCTCAATGAGGATCTTTCGAGCGTCATCGTGACCGCAAGCCTGGTCAACGGGTTCGCGACCTACCTCACCGAGAGCACGCGATTCTGGGCGGTTCGTGCGCGCGTCTCGGCGGGAGAGATTTCGGGGCTCGAAACCGTTTTGTCCGGCGTGTACATCGCGGTGGACCCCTCGAGTGAAGGTCGCAGAACTCGAATTTTCGAAGGCCTTGAAAAGGCGCCGATCGTGACGTCGGACAAGCCGGGCACGCTTTTCCATCTTCGTGCAGAGGAGTTGGGTTCGGTCGAAGTGGGTTCGCCCATCTATTATCGGTGGCTGCGGGTGGGCGTAGTCGCGGGCTATGAGTTGTCGGAGTCGGGCGAGCAAGTCGATGTCCAGGTTTTCATCGAGGAGCCCCATGACACCCGGGTACGCTCCACCACGCGATTCTGGAATGCATCGGGTCTCGATGCAGTGATCTCCGCAGAAGGGATTCAGATTGATACTCCCTCGCTGATTACGATGCTGGTGGGCGGCATCGCTTTCGAGACGCCGGCGACCGTCACCGTGGCGCGGGATGTGCCGGAAGACATGGTCTTCGAGCTCTATCCCAACAAGCAGGAAACGCGGCGGCCTCGTTATTCCGTGAAGTCCCGCTTCTTGATGTATTTCGAAGAGTCGGTGGCGGGGCTCGCACAGGGATCGCCCGTAGAGTTTCGCGGGATCAAGATCGGCGAAGTGCTCGACGTGGACGTGAAGCTCGATCTCGAGACGAATGAGATTGAGATTCCGGTCGTTGTGGAGATCGAGCCCGAGCGACTCGGGATTGATCCGGGGGCGGATGGCGAAGGCGAAATCACCCGAATGCGCCAGCAGGTAGAGCGCGGACTTCGTGCGCGTCTTCAGACGGCGAATATCGTCACGGGGCAGAAGTCCATCGCTCTCGACTTTATTGAAGATCCTGAGCCGGCGGAGATCACCATGGGAGATACCTACCCGATCTTGCCGACCGCCAAGGGTGGCTTCGACGCGATCACATCGCGGGTGGCGCGCATCGTCGATAAGGTGGATCGCCTTCCGATCGAGTCCATTGGGCGAAACCTCGAGGAGGTACTCTCGGGACTCGCGGCAACGCTGGGTGAAATGGAAACCCTCGCGGGTTCTGCCAACACCGAGATTCTGCCCGGCATTAAGTCCTCGCTCGCGAAGCTTGAGAAGACCCTGGCTTCGGCCGATACCTTAATTGCACCGGATTCTGCGATGGCCCAAGAACTTGAGACTTTGGTCGTCGATCTCGCGGAAGCCGCGCGATCCATCCGGATGTTGGCTGAGCGCCTGGAAGAGCATCCGGAAGAGCTGCTGCGGGGGAAGAAAGAATGAATCGTCCGACGAGCGGAGTTTCACTAGCGACGAGAGCGACGAGAGCGACAGCAGCGACGGCAAGGGCCCGAGCCGGGCTGGGCCTCGCGGTCTTTTTCGCCGCGCTACTGACGGTTTCGGGTTGCCTCGGGCGAAGTCCTGAGGTGAAGCGCTATGTGCTCGGTGTCGATGCACTGCCGGCGTCGGCCTCGCGCGGTCCCGATCTCGCCGTCTTAATTGAGACAGTTCGTCTGCCCACCCATCTCGATCGCGCGCAGATCGCACGTCGAGGCCGCGGCGGTGAGGTCCAGCTCGACGAGTTCCATCGCTGGCTCGGCGGCTTCGGCAAAAACGTGATCCGCGGCGTAGAGGCGGGACTCTCGCGACAGCTCGGCTCGATTCAGGTCGTGGCATATCCGACGCGGGCGCCTTTTCCTTTCGACTATCGCGTGCGTGTCCACGTCGACGACCTGATTCTCGACACCCAAGGTGGGCTGATCGCGCGGATTCGCTGGGCGATCGTCCCCATAGAGGGTGAGCCCGAACTCTTTGTTCTAGATGAGCGCATCGAATCGGTGGGCAAGTCCACGGGTGCCTTGGTGCAGGCCCACGAACAGGTTCTCGCCGAGCTCTCGACGCGCATCGCAATGGCAATTGAGGCAACCGAAGCGCGCAAGACCGCGTTCTGACCCGTCGTCCGGGTTCCCTGCGGGCGGTACTCTCTCGCTGGTCCCCCCGTCTGGTCCCCGCTTAGCCCTTGCCTGACCCCTGTTTGGCCGGTCGCGCCTAGCAACAGGTCGCTGCATTTCCCGATATTCGATTGCACCCTATATTTTTTCTGGTTCCGAGCTAAGCCCCCCTTATACCGAGCCAGACGAGGAGTTCCCGATGACCGATACGGAGTCCCCTGATATGCCGACCCTCGGCGACGTACCCCCCATCAAGCTGACCCTCGCGCAGAAAATTGTGAAGGAAGTCAAGGGCCGCCCCTTCGCCTACTCAGTGCTGGGCGTCGCACTCGTCGCGGGGCCCATCCTTGCGGTGATGATTTTCCCGCAGGCGCCTCCTGCCGCGGCCGCGATCGGTGGCCTGGTCTTTGGTGTGTATGGCGCGCTCTGCGCTGTGCCCCAGAAATTCATGTAGGGAAATCCGAGGAGAAGCGTTCATGTCGGTTGGAACAGGGTCAATTGCAAAAGACGGTCTTGCCCGCTGGCATGGCATCGTCGGGAAGATGACCGACGAAACGCTCGACGCGATGTTGGCCGAGAACGTCGTATTTCATTCGCCGGTCGTGCATACGCCGCAAGAAGGCAAGACGCTGACGAAGCTCTATCTGATGGCGGCATTCAATGTCTTTCCGGGCGAGGCCCCGGCGGATGGGGCCAAGGCTTCTGCGGAGCCGGCTTCGCTTGAGAAGCCCGAGAGCAAGTTCAGCTACGTCCGCGAAATCGTCGGAGACCACGATGCGATCCTTGAATTCCAGACGGAGATCGAAGGGATCTCGGTGAACGGCGTCGACATGATTCGCTGGAACAACGAGGGCTTGATCGAGGACTTCAAAGTCATGATCCGGCCGCTGAAGGCGATCCAGACGATTCACGCGCAGATGGGCCGGATGCTTGAGGCTCTGAAACAGGGCTGATCTCTCGCTTAGCGAGGGGCCCGCTATGCTCTTGCCCAATGGCCTCTTCTTCTCGTCGACCGTATCAGCTCCGCAAGTCCGAACTCAACGAACATATCGATGCTCTGCTTACGGATGCGAAGCGTGACGGGACCGACCCAGAGCAGCTTGAACTCGCTCGGCAGATCCTAGTCACCGGCGTGCATCTGCTTCGCGACGACACCTCGCATGCCGAGATGAAACTTGTGAACAGCGCGCTCAAGGAGCTGCGCCACGCCTTCCGCGTGTTCAAGCCCTATAGGGAGCGTCGCAAGGTCGCCGTCTTCGGGAGCGCTCGAACGGATCCCGAACATTCCGACTGGAAGGGGGCGAACCTCTTTGCCGAGAAGATCGTGCGCGCGGGTTGGATGGTGATTACCGGCGCAGGGGACGGCGTCATGGGCGCAGCGCAGGGCGGTGCGGGCCGGGCTTCGTCGTTTGGCGTCAATATTCGCCTGCCTTTTGAACAAGAGGCGAACGAGACCATCGCGGGCGATCCGAAGCTGATCAATTTTCGGTACTTCTTCACGCGCAAAGTTGTCTTCGTGAAAGAGGCCCATGCGATCGTGCTTTTCCCGGGCGGGTTCGGAACCCACGATGAGGGCTTTGAGGCGCTGACTCTGATTCAGACGGGCAAGAGCGAGATGGTGCCCGTGGTGTTCGTAGACACGGAGGGTGGTCATTATTGGCATGATTGGCTCGAGTACGTGAAAACGCATCTCGCCGATCGCGGGCTGATCGGTCCGGATGACCTCAATCTATTTCGCGTGACGAACTCGGTGGAAGAGGCGGTCGAGGAAGTCGAGAGCTTCTACAGCAACTACCATTCGTCTCGTTATGTCGGCGGTAAGCTGATTCTTCGTTTACATGTCGCGCCGACGGATGCTCAGCTTGCGCAGTTGAACGAGGACTTCAGCTCGCTGCTCTCCTCGGGTGAGATCGAGCGGACCGAGATTCTTCCGGAAGAGGGCGGTGAGATCCCGGAACTTCCGCGGCTGCGTTTGCATTTTAATCGCCGAGCGGCCGGACTCTTGCGTGGACTGATTGATCGACTTAACGAATTGAGCGATGAGGCGGCGCCGCCGATCGATGCGCGCCCGCGCGAAATTTTCGAGAGTCCACTTCCGCCGGAACAGGTCGACGAAGAAGAGGAAGAGGACGAGAACGATTAGTCGAGGGCCAGCGCCGTGTTCACACTCTGAGCTCGACGTCCGCCACTCCGTTCAGGAAGCGCGCAGCGAGTGCCTGACCAATGCGGGTCCCCACGAGCCGGCCGATCGCATCCTTTTGAGAATCGCGCACGCGGAGCGAAATTGCTGCCTTGGCGTCGCGATCGACGCTGCGGACACCTGTGCCGCGACGAAGCTCTAAATGGCCCGTGGCATTGGCCGGTCGGACGAGTTCTTCAGGGAACTCGGGCTGGGGAACGGCGTCCGGGAGGGCGCGGAGGCCGCTGGGCATGAGGAGTTCCCCGCGGAACTCCGGGCCGAAATCTTATTGACGCTCGATCAGGAGCGTGTCGATGCCGCGGGAGGACAGGAGGTAGGCAAGTAGTGCCCCGGCAGGTCCGGCGCCGACGATGAGAGTCTGGGCGTCCAGCCGATTAGCCCTCCATCACGATCTGTCTACAGGCGATCGCAGAAAGAAAAACGTGCAGAAAGGGGCGCAGCGAAGCTGGGCGCTTCGATCTAGGATTCTGGACCCGGGTGTCGCGTCGTCATCGGGGGTCGGGGCCCGAAGAGGATCCGAGATGAAAACGCGAACCGGTTTGGAAATGAGAAAATGAAAATCGACCTACTTGATCGAGATCTCTACGAAGGCGATCCCCAGCCTGCCTACACCTGGCTGCGCGAGAACGCGCCGGTGTACTGGGATGAGGTGAACGAAATCTGGGGCATCTCGCGGCACGCGGAGATCACTTCGATTTCGCGCGACCCGAGTCGTTTCTCGAGCGCACAGGGATCTCGGCCTAACACTCAGGGCTCGGGCTCGATGATCGATAGCGATGATCCAAAGCATCTCGCGTTTCGCAAGATCTTTCAAAAAGAGATCACGCCGCGGGGAGCGAAGCAATTCATCCCGCGAATTCAGCGAATCGTGGATGATATTTTCGCAGGACTTGAGGGCCGCACGGAGTTTGATCTCGTGAAGGAGCTCGCGATCCCTCTGCCGGTTCGCGTGATCATTGAAGCGCTTGGTCTCGATGATGCGGATTGGGAGCGGTACGCGAATATCGCCGAGACGACGATGGCTTCGGGCGGTGGCCCGCGGTATCAGTCCGAAGAGATGATGAATATGGCATTGGGATTCTTTGGGGAGGCCACCGGCGTTGTTCAGAAACGGCGGGAACAGCCCGGTGACGACTGGTTTTCGAAGATGGTCGAGAAGGCGAGCGACGGGCCGGCGAAGCGCGAGGATTTCGAGATCGCTTCGGAGTCACTGCTTCTGCTGAATGGCGGAAGCGATACGACGCGGCATGTGATTGCGGGTGGGACGCTGGCTCTGCTCGATAACCCCAAGCAGTTTGCGCTTCTGCGGGCGGAGCCGGAGCGGCTGCCTGACGCGATCGAGGAGATGATTCGCTGGGTGTCTCCTCTGCTGAATATGTCGCGCACGGCGACGGTCGACGTCGAGCTGCATGGCCAGACGATCAAGGCCGGAGATCAGGTCCTTCTCATGTACGCCGCGGCGAATAGGGACGAATCGGTCTTCGAAAATCCGCAGAGCTTTGATATCTCACGTAATCCGAACCCTCATGTTTCTTTCGGTATCGGGACGCATTTCTGCATGGGCGCGAATATCGCTCGGCTGGAACTGCGATGCGTATTCGAGGCAATTCTGAAGCATTTGCCGGGACTCGAGCGAACGACCGAAGGGCCCTTGCCTATGAACGCGCCGGCGTTCGCATGTGGTCTGCGCACGCTGCCTGTGCGCCGGGCCGTGGCCTAACGCTGTATAGCGCGGGATTGCGTGGACTAGCGTGGCGCTGGGCTGCACTCGGGTTACAACGAATACCGCACTGCAGATAACCGGAATGAGTCGCTGCGTACGCCTGGGCGGACGCGGCGAGAAGGAGATGAGATGGGGAAGCGAGCCGCAGCCTTGGTGGGCTACACGGAATGGGCGCCGCAGCGACAATGGGATGAGCCCATGTTCAGCATGGAGGCTTGTGCCAAGTTGGCGGCGGAAGCCCTGGCAGACGCAGGCATAGACAAGGACGAAGTCGACGGTCTTGTGATCGGCGGACTTCAGGAATCGCCGCTCTTTGCTCCGCTCGCTCTCTCTGAATATCTGGGCATCAAGGCGCATTTCGGCGAGATCGTCGATATAGGCGGCGCGACATCGGCGGGTATGATCTGGCGCGCGGCGGCCGCGATTGAAGTCGGAATGTGTGAGACCGTGCTCGTTCTGGTGCATTCGACGCCGGCGCCGGTTGAGTTCGGTGGCGACGCGGCGAAGATGGTCATGCCGCCCTACTTGATGGGGGATGCCTGGGGATCGCCGCAGGGCCAATTCGATATTCCGTACGGACTCGTCGCCGCTTCACCTTCTTTTGGTCTCGTCGCGAATCGCTACATGTCGGAATACGGCGTTTCGCCTGAAACGTTGGCGAAGATCGCGGTGGACGAACGCAATAGCGCGCTTAAAAATCCGAAGGCGGTTTTTAAGGACAAGCCGATCACGGTAGAAGACGTTCTCGCTTCGCCGATGATCTCAGATCCGATTCATCTTCTTGAAATGGTGATGCCCTGCTTTGGGGGCGGGGCCGTCGTGGTCACGAGCGCCGAACGTGCCAAGAAGTCGAAGCATCGTCCGGTCTTCTTGTCGGGCTTCGGCGAGTACATTTCGCATAAGACCGTGAGCTATATGCCGAACCTGGTCGAAACGCCGGCCGGTCCCGCAGCCGATCAGGCCTTCAAGATGGCGGGCATGGAGCGCTCAGCGGTCGACCTCTGCTCTTTCTACGACTGCTTCACGATCACGGTTCTGCTGACGCTCGAGGACGCGGGCTTCGCCAAAAAGGGCGAAGGCGGTCGTTTTGTGGATGAGCATGATCTGAGCTACTCGGGAGATTTTCCGCTGAACACTCATGGCGGGCAGCTGGGTATGGGGCAGGGCGGTTCCGCCGGCGGGCTTTCTCATGTGATTGATTCGATGACGCAGATTCAAGGGCGCGCGAAATCTGTGCAGCTCCCGAAAGCGGATAAGGCTTATGTGACGGGCGTCGGCGGGCTGATGGCCTCGCATGTCGGGCTTGTTCTGGAGGGCGCGTGATGATGCGAGTCGAGCAACCCTATTCCGAGGACGGTCGACCGATTCCGCGCCGAACGCCGACGAGCGCGCCGTATTTCGATGCCGCGCGCGAAGGCCGGCTCAGCCTGCAGGAATGTCCGCGGGACGGCTTCTTCTTTTATCCGCGGAGCCGCTGTCCGCATTGCCTTCAAGACGATTGGTCGTGGGAAGACGTGAGCGGCAAGGGCACGCTCTACGCCTTCACGACCGATCGATTCGGTTTGGATCCGGCGCAGCGCCCGCAGCTTCCTCTGATCGTCGCGATTGTTGAATTGGCCGAAGGGCCGCGGCTCACGACGCGAATCGTCGGCTGCACGCCCGAGGAGGTCGAGGTCGGAATGCCCGTCGAGGTCACCTTCGAGGACGTGGGCAAAGAGACTTTGATTCATTTCCAACCTACCGGGAGCAAAATATGAAGTTTGTGATTTCCGCCGCTTTTCAGCCGCCGAAGCATCTGGTTCCGATTGCAATCGCAGCGGAGGAAGCCGGCTTCGAAGCCATCGCTTCTTCCGATCATGCGGTCTACCCGGAAACCCTCGACACGCCCTATCCCTACACGGAAGACGGCGTGCGTCGCTACGACGAGACCTCTGATTTTCCTGATCCTTGGGTGCTGGCCGGCGCGATGTCTTCAGTGACGACGAAGCTCCGATTTACGACGAACGTGTTCGTATTGCCCATGCGGAATCCGTTCATGGCGGCCAAGGCGGTCGCGACGGCGGCGGCGCTCTCGGACGATCGCGTCACGATGACGATTGGAGTGGGTTGGTCGAACCTGGAGTTCAACCTCGTCGGGCAAGAGTTTCGCCGCCGCGGCGCGCGCGCGGATGAGATGCTTGAGATCATGCAGAAGCTCTGGACCGGAGAGTGGGTCGAACATCAGGGCGAGTTCTATCAGTTCGATCGCCTGAAGCTGACGCCCCCTTTCCCCACGAAGCCGATCCCCGTTTGGGTAGGTGGGATCTCCGACTTCGCCCTCAAGCGCGCTGCGCGGAACGATGGCTGGCTCTCAGATCTTCAGACCTCGGAAGAGATCCTTGAATGCATCCGGAAGGTACGGGGCTACCGGAAGGGTCTCGGCAAAGACGAGTATTGTGAGGTGATGGCCAGCGCGAGCGATGCGCATAACGTGGACGGCTACAGCCGGCTCGGTGACGGCGGCGTGACGCATATCCTGACGATGCCCTGGGCCTTCTATCACGGCCTCACCGAAGATCTCGACCAGAAGATCGACGGGATCAAGCGATTCTCCGAGGACGTGATTCAGAAGATGGCCTAGGTCGGGATTAGGTCGGAATTAGGCCGGAATCTGCGCCGTGCCGGCCGTGCACGGTGCGGGCTGAGAAGAGGTTCTTGTTAGCTCTTGGGGATCTCTTCGGCTTTCCATTTGCCTTCGGTGGCCATTGCGGGAAGCCAGGTTTCGACCAGCTTTCCCGCTTCGACGCGGAAGGTTTGCACCCAGTCCCATTGCATGGCTCCGTTGATCTTCCATGAGCCAATCGCCGTGACGTAGTCTCCTTCGGCCATCAAAAAATAGTTGAAGTCGGAGATCTCCCAGTCCTTCGCGACGGCGAGCATCTGGTCTCGGTATTCCTCGGCGGTGACTGCGCGCGTGCCGACGATATCGTGCCGCGTGTAGACCGGGCCTGCGAGTTCGGGGATGAGCTCGAAGCGACAATGGCTCCACATCTCGTCGTACCAGCGTCGCATCAGGGCCTTATTGTCTTCTTCTTTGCTCATCGGGACTCCTTCTTAATTCTCACTGCGTGGGTCGAGGGTTCGTGGGTCGAAGGTCATGGGTTGATGGTTGATGGTTGATGGTTGAAAATCGGCCGACTATTGATTGGGCTCTTCTCGCTGAATGGGAAAGGCCTGCATGTAATCGTCGAAGTATTCGTACATGGCTTCCCGCTTGATCCCGATATCGTTTTCGAGATCGTAGACGACTTTGCCATGTCGGCCGCGAGGATGCGTCTCGATGTAATGGTCGATCTCGGCCCGAGTCTGGTCGGTCATGGGGAGATCGGCGCGCTCGTAGATTCGGTCGAGGGTCGCACGATCGTCCGCCATGAAATCGTGGAAGTAGACGTGTTCCGTTCGGTCCTCCGGCAGATGCGCGCGATCGCGAATGATGCCGTCGAGTAGATATTTCTGAAGCAGCTGTGCGTGGGGCACGATCTCGTCAAACACGACCGGCTCCCGCGAGAGTCGCGCCGCGTAGAGCGTCATTGTGATCCAGGAGGTGAAGACCGAAACGGGGTCGCGATGCGTCACGACGATTGTCGCGTCCGGGAATGTTTCGGTCAGGGCCGGCATGAACGCCAGATGCTGCGGGCTCTTGAGAACCCATCGCTCCTTGGGCTCGAGCCATTGCAGCGCCTTGAGCGAGCGTTTGAGGAACGCGTAGTGGGGACGCTGATCCTCGGCGAAATAGTTCTTCATCCAGTTCGTGACGGGGTTTCCGGCCGCCATCAGCAGCGAGGACAGGCAGAGGTTCTGAAGCTCGACTTCCTCGTGGATACCGTCGTTCGGCACATCGTACATGTTCGCCATCAGGGGAATGAGGAGGTTCTGCTGCTCAATCGCCGCTGCGCCATTGGCGATTCGATCGTCGGGGATTTCACCGCGCCGCGCCGCCCCGCTCGGGATCGGTTCTTGGGATTCCCAACGGCGCAGCGAACGCAGCCGCGTATCCGCGCCAATCAGGTTGAGCATATGGGAAGTCCCGGACCGCGGGAGCCCCGCGATGATCAAGGGGCGTTTAATCTCGACCTCTTCAATTTCGGGGTGCTCGGCGTAAAGGGCTTCGAGTCGGCTGCGCTGAATCAAGTAGCGCTTGAGGCTCATGAACGCGCCGAACTGACCCATGCGGTTGTAGCCGCGGTCGGCGTGCATGGCCTCGATGTATTCGCCCAGGCGACGGAAGAGCTCTTCGTCTTCAAAGAGGGGGACATCGGATTCTTCCCGCGCGCCGTCGATCACCGCCTGCGAAGTCAGCTCGAAGGGCAGCTGGCCCACCATTTGGATCGCGCCCGCGGCGGCCTCGGAATGCACCGGGTTGGCCAGGTCGGCGATGCGGATCGTTTTCGGCTTGCTCTGGGCTGCTCCGGACACTGGGTTGCTCCCTACAAAAGGTGGATGGCGGTGGATGAAGGTGGATGGTGGTAGATGAGAGTGGATGCTGTGCAGGTTGGGACTGGGGATAATGGAGAGCGGCGCGGGAGGCGTCAATCCGGTTTTGGTGACGATTCGAGGGGCGGATTGGGGCCGAGGTGTCAGCGTCGGGACGCGGCTTGGCATGGTTCGGGCTACGCTGCGGCCGGCGCGCTTGGCGCCCTGATGGGGTGAAGGAGACATTTTGGGAATCGAGATGCTGAGCGCAGGGGGCGCTGATTCCTCGACCCTCTCATGGCTCGTTCTCGCCCTTGGGCTCGGGCTGCTGCACGCCTTCGACGCAGATCATGTGATGGCGCTCTCCGTTTTCGCGACTCGGAAAGCGCGCGCGCGCGATGGCATTCGAGCGGGCCTTCGCTGGTCGCTTGGGCATGGTCTCGTTCTGGGGACAATCGGCGTTGTGCTCTTCGGGTTGGGTCGTGCGCTGCCGCCGGATTGGTCGGCGATCGCTGAACGGGCGGTGGGCGGTACGATGGTGCTGCTCGGGATTTTTGTTTTGGCCGATCTCATTCGGCGCCGTCGGCATTTGCATTTTCATGAACACGAGGGACTGTCGCCGCACGCGCATTGGCATTCGCATGAAGACGCGAAGGCCCATCAGCACGGCCATTACCACGATCATGGCGCGCTCATGGTCGGAGCCTTGCATGGACTCGCGGGCTCCGCGCCGATTCTCGCCGTGCTGCCCGCGGCCGCGCGGTCGCCGGGCCTTGGCCTTGCCTACTTGCTGATCTTTTCAGGCGGTGTCGCGTTGGCGATGGCGGCAGTGAGCGGCTTGCTCGGGCATTTAGCGGGCCGGCTTTCAAAGTCTGCGCACGCGTCCGGTACGAATGGGATTACCGCACTTCGAATGTTGAGCGCGGCGGGCTCAATCGGCCTCGGCGCTTGGATCGCGCTTTCTACCTGAACCTGGCTTCGCCAAGGGCCCCGGCGGTCTACCTGAACCTGTTTTCGGCAGGGGCCCCGGCGGTTAACCTGAACCTGTCGAGGTTAGGCGTTTGGGATCCAGCTTCCGTGAAAGCCCATAGGCACGCGCTGCGGAAGCTCAATCTGGGCGATCGGTCCCTTGGCCAATTCGGTTGCATCGAAAACGGCGAGGTCGCTCTTCTCTCGGCTCTTGTCGAAGACATACGAGAGCAGCCAGCCAGCCTCCTCTGCTGAATCGTCTGCGGCAGGGACGAAGACCGCTTCGCTTGGGATGGTTCTATTCTGCCCGTCAAAGAGATCTCGGGTGCCTTTCTCAAGGTCGTAACGGACGATGCCTCCGCCCGTGATGCCATCCCCTTGCTCGGTCTCTTGCGCGGTGTAAGCGGCGTATCCGTAGCGGTAGCTCGAGCCGGTCAGGCTCTCCTTGATGCGGGGGAATTCGATGGGAAGATCGTCCAGGCTCTGTTCGCGCACGCTGTGTGTCTCAAGGTTCAGCTCAAAGCGGTGCAGGAAGGCCTCGTCGAATTGGCCGGCGTCCTTGCTCCAGAGAGAGTCGTAGCGGGCAACGTCGAGCGTGATCGTATTTCCCGAAGAAAAGGCGTTCATCGGATGGAAGACATAACATGATTCCACTTCAAACCAGTCGACCTCGCCATGAAGATCGTCGCGTCGCAAGACGCCTATGCGGGCGCCGGTCTCGGGTTGAAATTGGTAGGGCATCCCTCCACTCATCGCGCGTTCGCCATCAAAGACGATCGGGAGATCCATGAAGAGGACATGATCCTCGGTGATGGCGAAGTCATGCATCATGACCGGGCGCGGGATTTCGATCGGGATACTGTCGAGCAGTTCGCCTTCGGCCGAGACTCGATGGTAGGTGCAAAAGGGAGGTGCAAAGTGATAGCCGAAGAAATGCATCTCTCCCGTTTTGGGGCAGACCTTCGGATGTGCGGTCATGGCGCCCTTCAGCTTGCCGCCGAAATCGTGGTAGCCGATCGTGTTGAGATCGCGGTCGACCTCCCAGGGGAAACCATTCTCAACCAGGGCGAGGATTCGACCGGCGTGCTCGACGATATGGGTATTTGCGACGCCCGCCGTGAAGTCGGGGTTCGCCGGGTCTTCGAGCCAGCGAGCCTCACCGGCGAGAGCGCGAGTGCGGACATAGCGGTTGCGATAGGAGAGCGCGCGGCCGTCTCGGAGTTCGACGCCATGCAGCATGCCGTCGCCGAGAAACCAATGCCCCGGGTCGCCGCTCCGCGGGTTCGGGCCGTTGCGGAGAAAGTGGCCCTGAATCTCGGGCGGGAGGCTGCCCTCGATCTTCAGGTCGAAGGCCTCGACTTCGTCTTGGACCGGGGCGTGGATACCCCGCAGGTAGAAGGGAAGCTCGGATTCGATTGCCTCGGCCATGATCGTATCTCCTAGTTGGGTCTCCTGACTTTCGGGAATGGATCCGATTCCGTCCAATGCCAAAAGCCGACCCTGAGTTCTTGGGGGTAGATCCTGCCGCATCCGGGGACGCGCTTCCGTTATGATCGTGCGCGTTGAGCCGTATGGGCTGCGCAGGGCCCAGACACTGGACCCGGCCCGCGCGCGTGTACCGTGAATCCGCAGACGAGGATGGTGATTCAGGATGGCAGATGCATTGACCTGGGAACAAGCAATCGGCGCTCTGACGGGCCCCGGCGCTCCCTTTGAGATCGTCGAGCGCGAACTGGGCGGCGAAAAGCTCAACGTCTTCTCCGACTTGCCGTCCTCGTTCCGGGAGGCCTTCGACGGCGCCCGAGAATACGGCGATAAGACCTTCCTGGTCTATGAGGACGAGACCTGGAGCTTCGCCGAGGTGATGGCTCGGATCGACGAGATCGCAGATGCCCTCGTGAATCGATACGACATCCAAAAGGGCGACCGGGTCGCGATTGCGATGCGGAATTATCCGGAATGGATCTTCAACTTTGCGGCGACGCTCTCCGTGGGCGGCGTTGCCGTTTGCATGAACGCATGGTGGACAGAGGATGAGATGGCCTACGGCCTCGCGGACTCGGGTTCCAAATTGCTCGTCGCTGATATCGAGCGCATCACGACGGCGGGACCTTCGCTTTCGCGGTTCGGCGTCGCGGGGCTTTGCGTTCGGCATGACGGAGATCTGCCGGCGGGCGTTGATCGCATGGAAGAGGTGCTGACGAAGGGCGCTTCGATGCCGGATGTCACGGTCATCGATTCGGACGATGCGACGATTCTCTACACGTCGGGAACGACTGGATTTCCGAAGGGTGCGGTTTCGACGCACTACGCTGCGCTCTCAGCGCTTCGAGCCTTCGCATGCCGTGCTACGGCGGGGGCGATGACCCAGCCGCCGAAAGAGCCGAACCCCTACGAGACCAGTTTCATCCTGTCCGTGCCGCTCTTTCATGTGACGGGGCTCGTGCCGGTCATGCTTTCATGCTTCGTGAACGGGTTCAAGCTCGTGATGATGTATAGGTGGAGTCCTGAGCGGGCGCTCGAGTTGATTGAGCGCGAGCACATAACGCAGTTCGTCGGTGTACCGACGATGACCATTGATCTGTTGGAGTCTCCGGATTTCGCGACGTGCGATACTTCAAGCCTGGCTTCGGTCGGCGGCGGCGGCGCGCCGGCACCGCCGGAACTCGTGAGCCGCGTAGACAACAGCTTCAAGCGCGCACGTCCGGGGCTTGGCTACGGCATGACCGAGACGAATGCGTACGGGCCGCAGAACGCGGGCGATGACTACCTGCGCAAGCCGCGAAGTTCTGGGCGAGCGGTGCCGATCCTTGAAGTGAAGGCCTTCGATGACGATATGAATCCGCTGCCGAATGGTGAAGTGGGTGAGCTCTGCTTTCGCGGTCCGAATTTGATTCGCGGCTATTGGAACAAACCCGAGGCGACGGCGGAAACAATCGTCGGTGGCTGGTTGCGCAGCGGCGATCTTGGACGCGTCGACGAAGAGGGTTTCGTGTTCGTCGAGGACCGCGCCAAGGATATGGTGCTGCGCGCCGGCGAGAATATTTACTGCGCCGAGGTCGAAGCGGTAATTTATGAATTTGGAGCCGTGCACGAAGCGGCCGTTTTCGGGATGCCTCATCATCGGTTGGGCGAAGAAGTGGCGTGTGCGCTCTTGCCCAAGAAGGGACAGACCATCGATCTGGATGCGCTGACCGCGCATATCAGCACGAAGCTGGCGAAGTTCAAGGTGCCCACAGTCTTTGAAATTGCGACGGAAGAGCTGCCACGGAATGCGGCGGGCAAGATCTTGAAGCGCACGATTCGAGACGAATTGGTCGCGCGCAAGGGCTAAGGGGTTAAGGGGCTAGGGGGATAGGTCGCGTGGGTTCTTCAGGCACCCTCTCCGAGTCTGCTGTCGGGATGCAGGCGGAGTCGATTGATGCACTCCGAGCGGATCTCGCCAGGCGAACAGGTTGTGGGATCGGCTCGATGTCGGAAATGCCGAGAGCTACCTCGCCGCGGAGGCTTGGCTGGCGCGATTCTGATCGGACAAGAACGTTTTAGTCTGAACGGACAGAGGCCCGTGGGCCGCGGATTTCGGACAAGATGACCGTGCTATTTATCAGACTTCATGAAGGCCTCTAAGGAACCGGGTTTTAGTTGCCGATAGGCAAGCTGGAAATTCTGACTCACGCTGAGGAGCGCGCCGTTGGCGAACTCGCCCGCATTCGATTGGCTCTGTGAGCATCTTGAGCTCGCAACCGATCTCGACCGACTTGAGGCGCGCGGCACGGTTCGCATCGCGCTGAAGGGTGCGGGGCTGGATGCGGGCAGTGTGACGCCGGAACAGATGCGCGTCGTGATCGAAAGAATCCTGGCGAGTGAGCTTGTGGCGCGGGGGATCGAAGACGCGGATCAGAAATGTACCCAGCTTGCGTCGGGCATTTCCGCGGTGGTCGGGAGCGGCTCTTCCGACTCGCCGGACGAAGTGTTCCGGCGCCTGGGCGGCTGATAGTCCCAGCCATAGTTCGGGCCATAGCTCGAGCCATCTTTCCGGTCTGAGTCCCGGTCTGAGTCCGGGTGTTAGTCCTCGTCGAGGACTGCGATGACGGGGCAGTGGTCCGAGGCGGTGAGTCCGTCTTTTTTCTTGCGGAAATCCCGATCGATTTCGACGCTGCGTAAGCGCTTGACGACGGCGTCGCTTCCGAGGAGGAAGTCGATGCGCAGCCCGTGCTTGCGGTGGAATGAGCCGCCCCGGTAATCCCACCAGCTGAAGGCTTGGGTTTCGGGCTCGAGTTTTCGGTAGAGGTCCACGAGGCCGAGATCGATGATGGCCGCCATGCGTTCGCGCTCTTCCTTTGTGTGGAAGATGCCGCCCCCCCATTTCTCAGGGTCCCAGGTATCGAGATCCGTAGGTACGATATTGAAGTCGCCGCAGAGCACCGCGCTCTCCTTGACGGAAACGAATTCCGCGGCCCAGTCGCGAAGGGACTCGA
>JBDNFB010000220.1:0-20661 GCA_041690055.1 Myxococcota bacterium
GAGAAGGTAATGGCACCTGGACGCTGGTGGGACAGGTGTTCTCCCCAATTACGAATTGAAATTCCCAGAATGAACGTACGGGACCCGCCGCGAGTCGGCAGGCAAATCGGGTTCGGTTCCGGGGCCAACGTCTGAAGTGGTCGTCTAGCGCCTGCGGCGACATGGGACAGGGTTAGCGCCCGCGGCGTCACCGTTAGAGCCCGCGGCGTCAAATTAAAGCCGAGCGTGTCGCAGTTCCGTTTCGAGAATCGCGACACAACCCACCGCTTCGAGCGCATCAATCACGGTCTGGGTCGTACTTTTCTCGACCAGGACCTTCACTGCCAGCCATTCAGGATCCTGAAGTGGCACGATCGTGGGCGAGGAATAGCCGGGCGTAATCGCCGCCGCCTCGTCAATGTGCGCCGCCGGGCAATTATATTCGAGGAGCGTGTAGCGCCCCGCTGCGAGGACCCCATCGATTCGCCGGAGCAGCTGCTCCGCAAGCTCGGGATCGCGCTGCGACGCCGAGCCGATCAAAACCGCTTCGGCATCCAGGACCCGGTCGAGCTCGACGAGATCGTTTTCGAGGAGGCTATTGCCCGTCTCCACGATTTCCACGATGCCGTCGACCATGCCGAGCAGCACCATGACCTCCACGGCACCTTGAATCTCAATCACGTGCACGTCGGTCACGCCCTCGCGCTCGAAGTAGTCCCGGGCAAGCCGCACGAATTTGGCACCCACCACCTTGCCCGCCAGGTCGGACGCTTTCTTGTAGGGCGCATCTTTGTGGACGGCGACCGAGAGACGGCATTTGCCGAAGCCGAGGCGGCGATGTTCCACCACGTCGACGCCCTTTTCGAGGACCTGGTCACTTCCCGTTATGCCGAGATCGACCACACCCTCTGCGACGAGCACGGGAATATCCGCGGTATTCGTGAAAATGATTCGGGTACCGGTATCGCTGCACACCGCAAAGAGTCGGCGACCGTTGACCTTGAAGCGTAGGCCCGCGCGTTCCAGAGTCGAAAGCGCGGCATCTCGCAATCGACCCTTGGAAGGAACAGCGATTCGGAGTCGTTCATCGGGGATCATGCGGATCGTCCTTAGTCTTCGCGCGTAGCGGAAGGCGCATTAGAAAGCGTATTCGGAGGTGTTGCCTGGCCCGACGATCGCGCGGCTTTTTCATCCAACCCACCAAGTCCGAACCGACGGGCAAGCTCGCGGTACACGGCTTCCGGCGCGACACCGCGCGCGGCCAGAACGACGAACACATGAAAGATCAGATCCGCCACCTCGTTGGCCAGAGCATCGTCGCCCTCTTCCCGCGCCGCTATGCAGACCTCTTCGGCCTCTTCGCGAACTTTCGCAGCCATCGCCCCCCAGCCACCATCGAGAAGCGAAACGACGTAGCTCCCTTCCGGGCGCTCGTCGCGGCGGGCCTCGATGACCTCAAAGAGCGCATCGAGAATTTCGGGAGGGGCGGCGGGAACGGACGCCATACGGGGCTGCCTTTCGGGTTTGGGGCGCGGAGTCTAGCGGAGCCTTCGCTGCCCTCCACCGCAGAAGGGCGCCAGCGCCCTCCGAGTCCTCCTCGGACCTACTCTGCCTACTCTACTAATCTGAAAGGGCCGCCCGGTTGAGCGGCGCCATGCGGATTCCGGCATCAGAGCTCGAATCCAAGATCAATCGGCGTCCCGGCTCGCCGGGCGCCTCCTGCCAGCGCAGCCATTCCGGCGCCTCCGCGTCTTGCTCCCTTTGGGCCTCTTGCGCCTCTTGTTCGATTGAAGCCGCGCCGCCCTCGCCTCGCCCCGGTTGGCCGCTCCGGGCGAAGGCCCCCCAGTAGCCGCTCATCTGCCGAAAAAGCTGCTCCCGCGTGTCCTCCGTTTCCTCCGGAAAGAGCACGCGATTGACCAGCTCATCGCCCAGATCGTAGTTCCCAAACAGGAAGGGCAGCTCGAAACCGTGTGCTGCACCGAACAGCTCGGCGAAATCCACGCCCATCCGCCTGGGCAGGTCATCCCAATCAAAGCGGTAGGCGTAAACCTCGCGATGCCCCGCTTCCGCCATGGCGGAGGCCGGCGCGATCACGCCTCGGATCGACCAATTCTCGCTGCGCTCGCGGGCGTCCTGTGCGTACACTTCACGATCTCGAATCGTGTAGATCAACCCCATGCTGTGCCGCACGTATTCAGGATCCTGCGAGAGGAAGAGCTTCTGTTCGTCCCGGTTGGTCCCGAGCAGAACAGGCACCTTGGCGAAATCTCCTGCTCGAAGCGTTTCAAGCCATTCTTCTTCGGGTAAGAGCGCGCCGTCCCGAATTCCGGTCGGAACCGCAAGTGAATCTGTACCCGACGCCGACGGCTCGCGATACGCATTGACGATCTCGCGTGCGCTTCGCCCGCGAATGAAAGAAAGGATATCCGTATCAGGAAGGCCCTCGGCATAGCCGCGTGCTGCCGCTCGGTCGGGCACAACGCCCGCAGCCTCAAGCAGCTCGACGACCACTTCCGCCGAGCTGTTCGGATGTCCGGAGATGTCCGCATCCTGCGCATTCTCGGCCTGGGAGCGGGAATAGGCCTCGGTTGACCCACTCTGCACTATGGCGCGATGGAAGAGCCCGCGCGCGCGTGGCGAGACCATCAACGCAAACACATTCCGCCCGCCCGCAGACTCTCCGAAGAGTGTCACGTTGGCGGGATCCCCTCCGAAGGCTTCGATCTGATCGCGCACCCATTCAAGCGCGGCAATCTGGTCCAGCGTGCCGAAATTGCCGGACCCCTCAAAGGCATCGCGCGCTTCCCGACGCAGAGCCGGATGCGAGAACCACCCCATCGGCCCAAGCCGGTAATTGAGCGTCACGACGACCACCTGCTGGCTCGCTGCCAGCCGCGCACCTTCGTAGAGCCCAGCCCCACCGGTGCCGACCGTATTGCCGCCTCCATGAATCCAAACCATCACGGGCAAGGCGACGTTCGAGGCCGCTTCTTCCTCGGATTGCCGCGGCGCCCAGACATTCAGATAAAGGCAGTCCTCATCTCCAGCGAAGCCATCGGGCTCCGTCGACTCCACGCCCCCCAACCTCGAGGCGAGCTGCACACAGGGAGATCCAGGCGCGAGCGCGTCGAGCGTCTCCGACCAAGCTTCCGCCGCCTGCGGTGCACGCCAGCGAAGAGGCCCGGCCGGCGGGCGCGCATAGGGAATCCCAAGCCAGGCATGGGTCTCGTGAGGTGCAGCGAACCCGACAACGCTCCCCATCCCGAGAAGCCGCTGGGACTCGACATCGGCGATTTTGATCGGGGCAGAAATGGGCGTGTCTCTAAGAAAGCGCGAGGCAAGCCCAATCGCGCCAAGCAGCAGAACAATCAGCACAACGCCGATCACCACCGGCCCTCGCCGCCCCCTCGTGCGTCCGCCCTCCTGCGTCTCGTTCGCTTCCGAACTCATGATCTCCATCCCTACCAGTCGGCAACGCAGCCCTGAGCTTGCGGACAGCACGACGATCACCGGATGGCAGACTATCACGTCCTTCTTTGAGGCCCGGAACCCAAGCCCCTACACGCGCGGATCGCAGAGACGGGGGCCTTCTGCCAAAGGCGTAAAAAACCACCGGTGCAAATTGCTCCACTGGTGCGAAATGCACCGAATTTTGGTGATCCGTACTTTTCTATTTAAAATCAGTTATTTGCGGGCCTAATTACGTATCCATTTTGGAAATCGGCGCAAAACACACCACTTACTACCACCCGCTCACTGTCAGGGAAAGAGGCCTAAATGCGTTAAGCCCTTGCCGCCATTAAGGTTTTTGGAGTTTCGACTAGGTTGGCACGCATCGTGCTTTACTAAAAACCAGAATTCATCGAGAGCCAACACTCTCGTGAGCGATTTTGGAAGGGTTCTCCGCCAGGCCAACTCGCAATTCTGAGTAGTAAGAGCAAGAGCAATACAAGATGGCCTTTCGAAGCCCGCTCTCCTGAGCAGAGAATGGGTTGGCTGAGCACCAATCGAAAGTCCATGCTAACGCCCCGACGTCTTCCAAGACGCCGGGGCGTTCGCGTTTGAGACCGCTGCCTCTGACCGCTGCCTCTGCCCGCTCCCCTTCCCGCTGCCCCCCCGCTACCCCTTCTTTGGACTGACAGGGCGGGACTGGCCGCTGAGCCATGGCCGGACGCAGACAATTCATCGAGTGAACAAGGCGGGGTCCTGCGGGGTCCCTACAGCTATTCTCGAAGCCAGCGCGCTCAATTTTGGAACTTCACGCACCTGCCCAGGAGACTCTGCTTGATGATTCAGCGGCCGACCGCTCGACGGGATTTCGCCCGTAATTCCCTGCTCGGGAACAGCGCCCGGACGGGCATTCTCCTGTTCGCAGCCGCAGCATCGCTTTTCGTGGGCGCCGCGAGGCCCAGTCAGGGCGCCGAAATCGAGGACATCGAATTCCCCAAGACGGTCGTCGCGGGCGACACAGAGGTTCCACTCTTCGGCCTGGGCCTGCTCCGATATCGCGTCCTGTTCCGCGGCTATGTCGGCGGCCTGTATATGCCGGCCGGCGCGAAAAAGGACGAGGTCTTTCAGGACGTTCCGAAAGCGCTCGAGCTCTACTATTTCTGGGATATCCCGGGGAGCTTCTTTGGCGAAGCAGCAGATGACCTGCTTGCCAAGAACCTGCCACCAGAACGCCTTGCCTCGCTCCGTGCGCGGCTCGACCGTTTGAACGCGATGTACAAGGACGTGGATGTGGGTGATCGGTACCGGCTCACCTATGTCCCAGGCGAAGGAACGACGGTTCGGCTCAACGGTGAATCGCTGGGCACGATTCCTGGAGCCGATTTCGCGCGAGACTATTTCTCAATCTGGCTCGGCAAGAATCCGCTCTCCGTACCCTTTCGAGACCAGATTATGAACGGCCTCTAAAGCGAGTCGCTTGCTAGGAGTCTGACCCAAGGCGGTAGTGCAAGCTGCGCCCGGCCCAAAATACGGCCAGTGCGTCTTGCCCTGCCCCGTCCTGCGCGGGTCCCTGCCCCACCTGGCGTTCGAGTCGGATCCGATCCGCATTCCTGGGCAGGCGATAGAAATCCGCTCCGAAATGACTCGCGAAGCCCTCCAAACGGTCGATCCGCCCTGCGCGCAGAAACGCCTCGGCATAGGTTTCGATCGCCACCGGGGCACTGAAGATGCCGGCGCAGCCGCACGCTGACTCCTTTGCGTTCACCTCGTGGGGCGCGCTGTCTGTGCCGAGGAAAAAGCTGGGGTCGCCGGATGTCGCGGCCTTCACAAGCGCTTCGCGATCCGCCTCCCGCTTAAGAATGGGCAAACAATAATGATGCGGGCGGATTCCACCTTCGAAGATCGCATTTCGATTCATCAAGAGATGCTGTGGCGTTATTGTCGCCGCAATCCGAGCCGGCGCCTCCGCAACGAACGCGGCGGCATCCGCGGTCGTAATATGCTCAAAGACGACGCGAAGCCCCGCATAACGTTCAACCAGAGGCTGAAGCGTGTCCTCGAGAAAGACCCGCTCACGGTCAAAAACATCGCACTCGGGGTCGGTCGTCTCACCGTGAACTAAGAGCGGAAGGTCGACGCGTTCCAGCGCGGTGAGGACATCTTCGAGTGCGGCAAGTCCGTCGACGCCGCGCGCGGAATTCGTCGTGGCGCCTTTGGGGTAGAACTTCACCCCCGCGACGTATGGTGAATCCGCCGCACGCCCGATCTCGTCGGGCGTCGTTTCCGGCGTGAGGTAGAGCGTCATCAAAGGTTCAAAAGCATCCCCGGGTGGCACGGCCTTGAGGATTCGATCTCGATAGGCCCTCGCATCTGCGACCGTTGCCACCGGCGGATCCAGGTTCGGCATGACGATCGCCCGACCAAATACCCGACTCGTCCAGGGCAGGACACGGGAGAGCATCGGCCCGTCGCGCAGATGAAGATGCCAATCATCGGGCCGGGTAATCTCGATGACGTCCGGGCCCCGCACTTCCGCCGGATCCGCTTGATCGGTTTGCTCCGCTGCTGCGCTCTGCACTTTCCCCGCTTCCTCCCCTTCCGGCAAGCCGGACTTCAGGGAGATCATACCGGGGCACCGCGCGGGTGGAAGCCCTTCACTGGCGGGCACGTGCGCTAAATCGGCGTGCCCTCGTCCGAAGGCTCGTCCGACTCGTCCTCGTCGTCCTTGCGCTCTTCGATCGTACGCGGCTTGGCGCGCAGCAGATCAACGAACTCCGAAGCCCTACAGGGTCGGCCAAAAAGGTAGCCCTGCAATTCGTCACAACCGCGCTGCTTCAGGAAGAGCGCCTGCCGCGGGGTCTCCACGCCTTCGGCCACGACATCGAGATTCAAGCCGTGTGCCATGGCGATGATTGCCGAGGTCAACGCCGCGTCGCCCACGTTCTCGGGGAGTTCATTCACAAAGGAGCGATCGATCTTGACGTGATCGATCGTAAAACGGCGCAAATACGAAAGAGACGAGTAGCCCGTTCCAAAATCGTCCAGCGCAATGCGCACGCCCATCGACTTCAGATCACCCAGCGTCTGAATTGTCAGAGCGTCATCTTGCATGATCGTCGACTCCGTGATCTCCAGCTCAACCTGCTCCGGCGCGACGCCTGTTTCATCAAGGGCATCGCGAACCATCTGGATCAGACCCGGCTCGCGAATCTGATGCCCCGAGACGTTGACGCCGATGCGAATAGAAGCCCCCAGTTCCTCCCTCCACCTGCGCGCTTGTTCGCAAGCCGTTCGAAAAACCCATGCGCCGAGACTCACGATCAATCCCGTTTCCTCTGCCACCGAGATGAACCGATCGGGCGGCACGAAGCCGAGTTCATCATCAACCCAACGGACCAATGCCTCCGCGGCCACTACTCGTCCCGTCTGCGCATCCAAAATTGGCTGGTAGTGCACCTCAAAATCGTCGCGCTCAAGGGCCCCGCGCAATCTCGATTCCACTTCGAGCCGTTCGGATCGTGAGCGGTTCATTTCCTCATTGTAGAAGGAATAGCAGTTACGGCCGCGCCCCTTCGCGAAATACATCGCCGCATCGGAGTTCCGAAGAAGGCTCTCAGTATCGTTGCCATCTTCGGGATAGACCGCGATCCCGATCGAGGTGCTCATGAAGAGTTCTTGGCCATCGAGCACGATCGGTGTTTCAAGCGTCGCAAGCAGACGGCCGGCGACTAAAGATGCGTCGGTCGGATTGTTGATTTCGGTCAGCAAGACCGTGAACTCGTCGCCGCCTAACCGAGATACTGCGGGTGCGGGTTCGCCACACGCCACGCGGCCAAGATGATCGCTGGCCCGCACGACGGTAGAAAAGCGATGCGCCACTTCTGCGAGCAACTTGTCGCCCACATCGTGCCCGAGTGTGTCGTTGACCTTCTTGAATCCGTCGAGATCCATAAAAAGCAGCGCCATACGACGATTCGAACGAGCTGCGAGCGAAACAGCCCCCTGCAACAGCTGATTGAAGCGCTGCCTATTGGGAAGTCCTGTGAGATCGTCTCGGTAGGCCAATCGGCGAATCTTCTCGTCTGCAAGTTTTCGCTCGACCGCACGGCCTACGAGTTCACCGACGTGTTCGAGAATTTCGACGCTCGCCGCGTCCACCTCGATGTTATCGGCAGAGAAGAACTCGAAAATCCCATAGAGACGGGGGCCGATCAAGATCGGCACTGTCAAAACGAGCTTGAAGCCAAGATCCTTCCACCAGCTGAGACCTTTCGGGTCAGCCGCTCCCGCCGATCCAACCAACCGAGAGCCGTTACCCAATTCCGCATAGGGTGAGTCCGCGGGGAAGGAAGCATCCAACGACGAAGCCTCTGTCTCGAGCCGAACAACGGAGGGGAAGACAATACTGCCGCCGGAACGGTCGAGTTCGATGCCGCAATAAATCACGCCGGAAGCGATTAGCTGACCGCCGTCTTCGGAATCCGTCGCCTTCAAGAAATGACCGAGCCCGAAACCCATCATATTCCCGATCAGTTCCAGCGCAGCCTCAAGACCATGTTCGATTGTATCCGCTTCATGCACAGTCGCCGAGACCTGATGGACGAGGCGGACATAACTCGCCTGCCGCCGGCTGTCCTCTTCGATCGCCATTCGGTCCGAGATATCTCGCAGAACGAGCACGCGACTCCGTATCGCTCCGGTGGAATCCCAGAGTGGGCTCAGCTGAAGATCGTAGGTCCGCTTATCCTGTACGTCCTCGTCGTCGCTTCCAGAATCACTCTCCGCGGAAGCTTCGGGCACATAGACACTTCTTCCCTCGATCGCGCCGCTGAACAGCTCGACCAGATCAGGATGATGGGCGAGCGCCACGGTCAGCTGTGGAAGATGGCGCATCTCTTCGCCGAGCTTGAGGATATCGCTCGCCGCCTGATTGAATTCGACCAGCCGCCCACTCATATCGACGACGAGCACGCCATCGTCCATCGCTTCGATGACCGTGCCGTGTTGTACCCGATCCGACGCGAGTACACCTAAGCGCGGCAGCGCGTAGTAGAACACGATCGAGAGTGACAGGATCAGAGTCGGCGCAACGATCGACATCACCAAGGGCGACGCGCCTGCTAGCCAGAGAATCGGCGAGGCCCCAGGCAGGATCGTCGCCACGGTCGTAACAAACCGAGCCTGAACGAAACCCTCCCAGCTCCGCAGTGGCACCTGCGTAAATCTAATTCCGGCGACCGCGAACGTGACGGCCATCCACAGGGGCACGAGGACATGGTTGCCTAACACCAAGACGATCGCGGGCGGGATCCAGATCGTGGCCTCAGTCCACAACGAGAGCGCCCCACCATCCTGCGCAACCTGCGTCGCGAGACGAAGCACAGTCGCAGCCACGAGCAGCGCGCAGAACACCCCCGCGAAAGCGCTGACCTCCTCGCCCACCCCCATCTGCGACACGGGGAGTCGCGCAATCGCCCAACCATCGGAGACGAGCAGGAACGCAAGGTAGCTGCGCCCTACCGCGGTCGTGCGAAGCCGCCACGATGAGATCGCAAGCAGCGTGAGCCCCATCGCGAGCGTCGCGAAATTCAGGTTATGGACAACCAATGAGTCGATCATCGGATTAGCGAACTCCCTCCCTGCAATCCGCAGGTCGCGTCTCCTAGTTGTATCGACCAAACGGGACTCCAGATGATCGGGTCAACTCATGAGCAGCCTTGCTAGGGTCTTCTGGGCAAAAGGAGTTTCAAAATGAAAGCCCGCGTGACCCGCGTCTGCTTTGTCTGTCTCGGCAATATCTGTCGCTCGCCCACCGCCGAAGGTGTCATGCGCCGTCTTGTCCGGGACGCCGGGCTCGAAGATCAATTCCAAATCGAAAGCGCCGGCACCGCCGCTTACCACGCCGGAGAGCGTCCTGATCAGCGTGCTCGCGCCTTCGCGGGAAAGCGTGGCACCCCCCTCGACAGTCACGCGCGTCAGTTCCTCGAAGCCGACTTCGACCGATTTGATTGGGTGCTGGCCATGGATCGCGAGAATCTCGAGAACCTTGAAATGCTCCGGTCGGGAAGCGGCTCATCGGGCGCCCAGGTCATATTGCTGCGCGCCTTTGATCCTGTCGCGCCGACGGGCGCGGAGGTGCCTGACCCGTACTATGGGGGCGATGCCGGGTTCGAGGAAGTTCTCGACCTCTGCGAAGCGGCTTGTCGGGGGCTGCTCGAAAAAGTGCGAGACAGCCACGCTTGAAGCGAATTCGCACTCGAGGCGCATTCCGTTATTTCAGGCTCGGAGATCTCGAAGCATGAGCTGGAAACGCGATTTTGAAGCCGTCACAAAGGAACGGATCGAAACCTGCGACGCCGTCTCCGGAGGAGATATTGCGTCGAGCTATCGCGTCGACCTCGCTTCAGGCACACGATGCTTCTTAAAGCACTACTCCGACGCGGAGCCGGGGCAAACCGAAGCCGAAGCGAAGGGACTCCGATGGCTCGACGAGCCGGGCGTGATCCAGGTGGCCCAAGTGATTGCCGTGGGAGAGCGCTGGCTCGCACTCGAGTGGATCGAAACTGCACCACCGGGGCCCAGCTCCGCCGTTCTCCTCGGACGCCAACTCGCGCACCTCCATTCCTCCGGCGCGACTCTTTTTGGGATGGGGCACGATAACTGGATTGGCCGGCTCCCCCAGAGCAACGAGCCTGAGGACGACTGGCCTTCGTTCTACGTTGAGCGCCGGCTTCGGCCGCTCGTTGAACGCGCACGAGACGCGGCGCTGCTCGACCCTAAGGAAACGCGGGATTTCGAGATGCTCTTCAGCCGCGTCCATGAAATCGTGGGCCCGCCAGAGCCGCCAGCAAGACTCCACGGCGACTTATGGAGTGGGAATGTTCATTTTGATGAGAACGGCGCGCCTTGGCTGATTGACCCTGCCGCGTACGGTGGGCATAGGGAAGTTGATCTCGCAATGATGAAGCTCTTCGGCGGCTTCGATGCCGATGTTTTTCAAGCGTATCAGCGAGAAGCCGTGCTCGACGCGGGCTTCAGTACCCGCATCGAGCTCTATCAACTCTATCCGCTTCTCGTTCATCTGCTTCTCTTCGGCGGAAGCTACCGATCGAGCGTTATGGCCGCTCTGCACGAGTCGCTCCGCTGATTATGCGCTACGGAGGCTGGCTGCGAGGCGCTCAGTACTAACGTCGACTCGCCGGCGGGGCCACCTGCGCGGCGGCCTCGATTGCGAATGACTGCGCGGCGCCGCTGCCCCATTGATCCTTCACGGCGACCTCGATCTCAAAGCGTCCCCGCTGCGAAGTAGAAGGGCGCCACTGCACCATGCCGCTCTCCGAATCGACCGTCATTCCCTGCGGACCATTCAGCAGCTCATAGCTCAGCTGAGCCTCTGAAGACGGACTCGTGGCCCGCACCTGATACCGAAAGAGCCCCGCTTCGATCCCCGCCAGGGGTTCCGACAAAATCTCCGGAGCGTCTCCTCGTGCAAGAGTGATCGGCCGACTTGTCACGAAACGAGAAGGACGATCGTTACCGTTATCGAGTCGCGCTCGAAGGGTGATCACGTCGCCCGGCGCATAGGCTGCGGTTTCGAGTTCATCCTCCGTAGAGACAGCCACCCCGTTCACCTGCCATTCGTACTGGGCATCCATATCGGAGAAGCCCTCTTCCGTCGATTCGAAATAGGCACTCAGCTTCGCCCCAGCACTCTGACCGTTGCTTGTATCAATCGCGACAATGGCCACCTGAGCCGACTGTTCCGCCAACCGAACGGTGCGGGAGAGTTCGGCACTCTCGTCCTGACCGTCGCTCGCGACGACAATCACGGTGACCCGCTCACCCGGCTCTAGACCGATGGTATCGAATCGTGGGCCTTCTCCGAGCAGACTCCCTCCCGCGGATTCCCAGCGATACTTGAGCCGCGTACGGTCACCATCGTCATCATGAACGATCGCGCGTGCCTCAATAGAACGACCTGGCGCAGGTCGTTCAGGATCCAACCGAATGGACGAAACCGTAGGCACCGAGTTCGAGCCCGAGGATCGCGTAGAAGCGTCCTGCGTTGACGCACCGAGCATGGACGGCGTCCGTCCGTTCGCTTCCTCGTCCCCGCCGCACCCGGCAAGTAGCCCCGAAGCCAAGAACGCCGCAAACGCAACGCCCCCGAAGCCCACTTTCCCACCTCGTTCCCCCTGTCCGTTCTGCATGTGCTCCCCCGTAATCGTCGAGCAGGCGCCTTCACCGCGCTTGTCTCTCTCTAAAGCTGCCATTGGGTCGGCAGTCAAAGCCAACTCGTGTCAGACCGGGGCTCGCAGATCGACTGCGCGCCCGCGGTCCTATTCGTAATCCGCACCTAGCACACGAAGCGATTCAATCGACCGAAGCCCACTGTCCGTGCGCACGTCGCCGCGACCGACTAGGGCGTACTCAACGAGATCGCCCTCGCCATGATTCTGGGTCGCGCGGATCTCCCCGATCGAGATCCGCCGTCCCTCTGCATCTTCGAGGCCCGCGGTACTGTCGACCTGAAAAGTCTCGCCCCCTATCACGAGCGTTCGCTGTGAAGTGTTGACTTCATCAACGACGTCTTCCTGAAGCAGGTTGACCGAGCTCTGAGCGGCCGCAGCCTGCCCGAACACCGTGCCAGTTAGCGCCATCGCAATGCATACCAAGAGTGCTTTGATGCTCATTCCACTTTTCTCCGAAGTATTGTATCGATATACCATGAGTCGAAACCCTTTCTCAGACGCGCGCTCTGGCACGTTCAGTCCAGTTCTCGCCAGTAGAGTTGCCCGTGCTCTTGCGAGGCTTCGCCACTATCGATATTGATCAATTCACCATCCTGCTTACTGATGATCAAACGGTTGCCACCCGAGCCCGGCGCGATCGACAGACGTGCGTCCGTCGGCATTCCTTTCCCGAGATCGAGGCTGCGATCGCTGCCCGCGATGGGACTAATCGAACTCGTGGCCCCAAAGAACCCCTGACCACATCGAGCCAAGAATCCGTAGAGCGTCGCCTGGCCTTCCGGCTCGCAGGCATTGCTCAGATCAGGGCTGTAGGTCGACGAGAAGAAGAACGAGTTGAAGACCTCGCTGTTCGTGACAAACTTCTCGCCATCCGGTACCGAGAAGAACAGACCGTTCGGCTCCACGGTCGGACACGCGTTCTCATAGACCGTCACGTCTGTGAGGTCGCCTAAACCCGTGGCCGGTCGCCCATCGATCGTCGAAAGCGTGCCCGTATCCCAGATATCCCGATCCTTCAGGATATAGAAATGGTTAAGCAGGTTACAGCCATTCAGAGTGCTTGAGCAATTCAGATTCGAGCGTTCGCCCGAACCGAATCCCAGGTGAAGAATGCCCTGTGTAAGCGTCGCGCTCGGCGCAAAGTAGAAGCTGCGTGCATGCGCCGTATCCGACCGACTCGGATCATCGTCAAAGAACTTTCGGAAAGACCAATTCGACTGGTACAGCGTAGTCGAGCCGGGATCCGCAATCCCGGGCGCGCGAACGACCCATTTCCAAACGTTGCCACCCACATCGCCGACGTAGATCACGTCGGCAAAGCCGTCCTGGTCGTAGTCGAGCACGGCCGGGCTCGACGGGATCGCGTAGAGCATATCACTCACGTCGCCGGTCGCGCTTCCAAATTTGCGCACCGCGACGGGACGACCCGTTGCGATCTCAATCATCATCATGCCGCGGCCCTTCAGGCTGAGCGGATTGTAGAGAGCTGCTTCATTCGGGTCACTCGTCGCGTCGTAGCCAAAGCCCACGATTGCCACCCACATCTCTTCAAGGTCGCCATTCGTCCGTTCCATGCGAACGCGTGTGATCACCGGCTGCGACCAGGTCTCTCCGACATAAGCACGCCAAGAAGTGTCGCTTTCGCGCGGGAACTCCCAGAGATATCCGGGGTAGCCCGTCGCGGCTGGGTCAGTCACATCGAGCGCATAATAATGCTCGCCGCCCTCCCGAAGGCCCGCGATCGCAATCGTTCGCCACTCACTCGCGATCTTGTCGTCAAGCGGATCCGCATTTCTGTCAAGCCAAACGTCGGCCACGGCCGGCGAGCCGTCGACGCTCAGCGTATGCAGAGTCGCATCATCCTTCGCGAGGTTGGGAACCTTCGATCGCGCGCCCCAGGGCATAAAACCGAAGATCTCGACACCCGTCCCTTCGTCATAGCGGAGGTTCGTGCCGTCCCAGTCGCCCGCATTGAATCCATGAAAGAACCCATCGTTGGCGCCCGCCATGATCACGCGATCGCGGTGCACGTACGTAGCATTGGAAGCAAATTGGCCATAGGAAACTTCTTCAATGAAGCTCCTGGGCGGGCCGACGACGACGGGGTTCGAGTGGAAGATATCTCCCAGCCGATCTGCCTGGGTTATTCCGTTATCCACTCGCGTGCGATCCACGCAGCCCTGAAAATCGTCGCCACCGCCGGCGACCATGCCTGTCCCCCATTCGCAGCCCGCGATGAATGCGACGATAGCTTCATCGAGATCTGCCGCCGACGTGACGTTAGTCGATGGCGGATAGGAGGAGACGTTGCCCACGTTCGCCCCGAGGTCCGCGGCGGAGACCGTGAGATCGAAGTCCTGCACCAGCTGGTTTGATCCGCCGTCGGTCGACACTCTCAGGTATCTGCTGTTCGCACCGGGCATTACCTTCGATGCATTCCAGAATGGCGGCGCGAGCGCTTCGCTCTTGAACGTACCGCCCCCGCAAAAGGCCGGGTTCACTAGATTCTCGAGCGCACAGTTGCCGGCACTATCTTCAATTTGGCCATCTGCCCTGATCTTGTAGCTGCGCAAGAGACCCGGCCAAAATGGACGTGCACTCGTCGGCTGAAAGAGTGTTGTGTAGAGGTCACCCCCGGCCGACGTTCGTGCCGCCGGAACCGTCGCCGCAGAGAAGCCCTGAGACTTTGAGATGATGTCCTGCACCGAGCTCACTAGGGCTTCAGTGAGCGTCTCCGCCTGGTTCCCCGCGAAGAAGAGGCCATTGCCCTCGTCCGCAGTCTTCTGCAAGAGCGAATTGACGGGCCCGAGCGTACCGAACCCGACCGTATAGACATCGACCACGTTCTGCCCTGCATAATCGAGTCGACAATCGTTCTGCTGCATGAAGCGCGCGATATCGTCGAGATAGCCCGAGCCGGCGCTGCTGCCCCAGGGCGGATTCCCCACCTCGGGCGTGGCGTCCGTACCAATATCCGCATCACCCGCGGTATCCGGCGCGTAATCCCCAATCAGCGAAGTGAAGTTGTTGAATCCCTGCGTATTCGAACCACTCGACGCGAAGTTATCGCTCGTGGGCTCTCCGTCCGTGATCATGATGACGAAGTTTTTCTGACACGCTTCCGTCATCGGGTCGTTGGGAATGAGCGAAGCGGTACTCGTATAATCCCCGTTGCTCATTCTGTACTCGTACTCAGGAAAGCGAGTCGCGCCGTCCTGGCCGAGCGGGCGGTCAGAGCTGTCCCGAGACATGAAATACGTGTAGAGCTTAAACAGCGTCTCTCCGAGCGGGGTACCTGTCTGCGCGTCGAGGGATGAAATGGCCGAGTTCAGAAGCGATCGATTCGCACTATACGCATCGATTTCGGCGCGCACGAAGCCGCCGTGCGAGGAGCGATGAAACTGCGCGATACCAAAGCGCACACGATCTTCGTAAACTCCGCAGTCGCCAAGAAAAGCGGGGCAATCGCTATTAGTCTGGTAGATGACATCCCGCGCAATCTCGCGCGCGGCCGTAATTCGCGTGATTTGATGCTTCGCGAACCTATCTCCCGTGATGTAGTTCTGCCCGTTCGCTCCATCATCAATTTCCGCCAGGATCGTCGGCGCCGTGCGCTCCTCCCCTGCCGGCCCCACGAGCGTCGCATTATCCGAGTCGTCGAGGCTGTAGAGCCATTCTGCGTACTCGGAGTAGTACCAGGTCCGGTTGCCGTAGTTCTCGTTCACCCCATCGGTATAAAGCTTACGGGTCTGCCCGCAAAAGGTTCGCTCGATATAGCCATTCCGAGGGTCATCTGTCGTATCAGACGTCGCCACCCATCCGACTGCATCAGATCGTACCTCGAGTCGACAGCCTGAGGAACGACAGACATAGCGTGTCGGGTCGCCATTTTGATCGTTGAGCGTCGCTGAAAAATTTCCGGTCTGCGCCATAAGATCGCACGTATAACCGAAGGTCACCGAATCGAAAGATGGATGCTCCATGACCGCGTTCATCGAACCCGAGTTATCGACCATCAGCACCACGTTTGGCGGAACCTGAGCCGAGAAAATGTCCTCGTCTCCGGCTACCCCGCGCAATGCACCACCCGCGACCAGCAGAACGCACATCAGCGTCATTGGTATGGCTCTATGACTAAATACACTCATTTTATCTCCAGATCCCTCTGAGAAAACACGTTCAGCGCACATCTATCCGATCGTCCAAGCGATCGCGCGGACGGTTTGGCATAAGTGGCCGACTAATAACCAACGGCCAGCAAGCGCGTGGCCACCACTTCAAGCCGCTTCTGATCGCCGGAAGGCGATTCGCCCACCACGCGGATCTGCCATTTCGTGTGGTTGTACTTGAGACCACCGATCGTCATATTGCAGCCTTCGGTGCATTGCGTGCCCTCGCCGATATATTGGATCGGTTCGGCGATCGTCGGGTCGGCGTAGAACTCGGGGCGATTTCCGCCGTAGTAGTCCGCGCTCGTTGCAATGGGCGTGGGCGTTCCCGAATTGGGAAAATCCGCGGGGTACGCCGGCACTTGATCACGCGAGCCCATATCGCGCACAACTTTGCGCGCCTCCGCCATTCCGGCTTCGGCCGCGTAGAAGGCGATCTGTTCCTGGTTCTGAAAACCTGCGACCGTGCCATCACTCGCTGCGGTCTGCATCGTTGAGAGTGCCAATCCGGAGACCGCTATCAGGAGCAAAATCGAGATCATCAGGGCGATGCCGCCCTCACGCTTCGCATTCGCAGGCCGCTTCGTGAGAGAAATAGTTGCGTTCTTCATGGCTAGATGCTCCCCGTGACGCCGATGTTGCGCGGCCGCACGCGACCTTCGATCGTTCGGCGACGAAATCCGTCGTTGCCTGCAACCGCCGCACGATTGTTATTGCTGATGAATAGACCTCCGGTGAACTCGGGATCCGTCGTCCGCGAGCGCACCACGAAAGAGAACCGAATCTCTTTCAGATCTTCGTTGTCACGAGCAGCCGGGTCGTAAACGATACCGCCGGGAGCCGGCAAGGCCGGCATACCCGCTAGTTCTGTCGCATCAGCAACACCGTTATTGTTCGGGTCAAAGAAGTAGGCGACCTGAAAATCCTCCACGCTATTCGCGAGAAGATCGCCATTGCGCATGAGCTTGGTCCCGACGGTCGTGTTGATCCAGTACCGCGCCGCCGGAACGATCACGAGTTCTTCAGGAGCGTCGTTGAGGGCAATGAATGCTACGAGACTGCCCGCCGCATACGTCACGTCGATATCCGCCGCAGTGACCCTCGTGACGATTCCGCAAAGCGCTCCTCGATGAGGATTCGCCAGATCACCGATGATGAAGCCGCCCTGTAGGCGAAAGTCCGCCTCCGGCGTGCCATTCACATCGTTGTCATAGAACCAAGTGCCATCGCCATCGAGATCGGTCGTGGTCGAGTCGAGCGTAAGAGTTTCGCCGGTCCCGGCCACAACATCGCCGGCGACGCCAGTGAAGCCCGCCTCCGTGATGCGGGCGCCTAGATCCCCCGACCGTTCGTCGTCGGGCACGATCGGCTCCGTCTCAGAGATATAGAGCTCGTCGGGGCCGGTTGTGCTGTCGACTCCGCAGACCGCCGTCGCGTTGGGCACCATAAAGCCGGCCATTCGAATCTCGCGTTCGAGCAAGGCCGAAATCGCACGGGTGTTATTCTGCACCTCGACGATGTCTTCAGTGACAATCGAAGCTTTGTGTTGCCGAGTAAGGCTCTCAAAAACGCCGAGAATCACGACCGAGAGAAGCACCATGGCGATCATGAGTTCAAGCAGCGTAAAGCCCTTTGTCGTATTCATTCGCCGGTTCATTCCCCCACCTCCCGCAGACGCGCGCTGGAAAGAACAACCGTGCGGTTCTGTCGTTTGCTATCGCTCCATCCAACGCGGACTTCGATCGACTTAATTGTCGTGTTCGGCTCGATCACGTCGAGCGTCACGCGCTCACTCCGCGTATACGTCAAGCCGCCCACAGGCGTCTCCGGTGCGCCCGCAGTCCATGCCCCGGCCGTATCGTTGAGAAGCGCATCGCTCCAAATGCGAACATTGAGATCTTCGAGCCGGTTTCGCGCGATCGCGCTCGCTTCGGACAGATGTCGACCACTAGAGCTTTCAGTGATTGCGCGAACCTGGAGCCCGGCGACGCCGAGCATGCCGAATGCCAAAATGACCATCGCGATCATGATTTCGACGAGCGTCATTCCGCCGCGTCGCTTGTTCCGTCTCATGTAAGTTGTATTCGTGTTGCTCATGAGGTCCACGCTCCTGCGCTGCGGTCCCAGGTATGGACGCGGGCTGCGCCCAGGGGCGACAGCGTGATCGCGAAGTCGCGATTCGTCGTCCAGAGATAGATCGTGCCGCTACCGGAACCGAGTCGGCCGGTATTGCACGCCGCGTCGATGGCCACGGGAATTCCGTCAGGTCGGAAGAGCACCCACGTCACGCGGGTCGCTCGGTCCGGTGCGCGGAAACTGGAACCGGCGGCGGGAATGGTCAGTAACTCATCATCCGGCGCGGGCGCGTTATTCGGGGGGCTGTTCGCGCCCCAGCCGACTCCCTCCTGCGCGGCGAAAGCCACGATGCCTTCGCCCGCATCAACATTGCAGTCCTGATTCGCGGAACCGGGCCGGCCGTCGTCTAACACCAAGATCGGCACGGCCGTGCCGTCTTCCGAAGTGAGCGTATTGCCGGCAGCGTCTCCGGCGCCGCCAACGGCGAAGAAGACGACCTGATTATTGCCAGAGCGAATCGCTTGGGCACGAGCGTAATTGAATGCATTCACGACGGATTTTGCTGCAGCTTTGCCGCGACCCGATTCGAGCGTCCGTGTGACATTCGGCGCAGCTATTGCCGTCATGACGCCAATCAGCACGAGCACGATGGCGATCTCGAGCAGGGAAAAGCCGTCCTGCCTCCGCCGCCGAGTCGCTAAAGCGCGATGTCTATTCTCTGGATTCATGTTTAACTCCACTCCCTCAAGCGACCTCAAGCGACGCGTGCGACGAAGACCGCCCAATGGCGATCCTGAAAGTTCTTGTTCCAAAGCCCGAAGTTTCGTAGGGCTCCTCAAACTGTTCTCAGACTCTTCTCAGATAGAGCAAGCGTCGTGCCACAGGAGATCGTTTCGGCAACCCCGCGGAATAACTGAGCATTCGGAAATCAGGCGCTTCGCCCCGACGCGGCTTTGCACCGCAATTTCCTGCGCGCTGCGAAGCAAATTGCGGGGTGAGTTGCACCCCCCTGAATGCTGGGCTAATCGACCGCCTCCACCGACGGTGGAGGGAATCCTGTTCGAAGCGACCAAATCGGTCGTGGGAACGGGACGGGAAGAAGCAAATCGAAGCGGCCAAACGAATGGTTGCCTCGGCGTGTGTTCAACCCGCGGGAAGCCGGTGTAAATCCGGCGCGAGCCCGTCGCTGTAACCGGGGACGATCTGCGTATCGAGCCACTGGCACTCTTTCGTGAGGGCTGGGAAGGCGCGTGAGATCGGTCGATCCGGGAGCCAGAAGACCGACCCTCCAGCGGCGCTACGACTCTCGGGAACAGAGGGCGTGGGGCAAGACAGATCGCTCTTCGGCTGCGCATTTCCTGCGCATTGCGTCTTAGAGTGCCGAGCACACCCGCGCGGTGTCTCGTCGCCAGGCGCTCGAAGTCAGATCCTTCTTCCCTACCTCTTTGATCCAGGCTGCGGGTTCTCCCGCATCCGCTCCGCTGAGATCAGATCGCCAGCCGTCCTCACAAGGAGCGGCCCCTGGTCGTTCCAGAAAAGGCGCCCGGTTACGGTGCCTCGAGGAATCTCATGCACGATCTACAGCACAAAGCTTTCGCACAGCAGGGCCAACACGTTCACAAGCAAGCCCACGCCACCCGGCCAAGCGCCCTCCCGCGCCTCACGGGGACCGTCCTCACCTTGATCCTTGCCTGCGCGATTCTCTCTGCGAGTAGCGCGACCGCACTCACGGCGACCTTCGACGATCTCGGTCTCGGCGCCGAGTCGACCTTCAACGGGTCCGACGATGCTGGCGGATTTACGAGCGGCGGCGTGTTCTTCGAAAACAGCTACACCGCAGCCTTCGATAGCTTCAGTGGCTTCGCCGCCTCCACCACGACAGACACAACCACCCCGGGCTTCGGCAATCAGTTCAGCAGCTTCGCCGGCAGCGGAGCGGGGGGCAGCGCCGGCTACGGCCTCGCCTACTTCGACGGCCGCATCGTCCTTCCCACCGCGCAGACCGTGCTCGGAGCGGACCTCACGAACACGACCTACGCCGCACTCTCAATGCGGGACGGTGACATGTTTGCGAAGCAGTTCGGCGGCGCGACCGGTGACGATGAAGACTTCTTTCGCCTCATCATTGAGGGCGTCGACAATTCAGGGAATTCGACGGGAAGCATCGACTTCCTCCTCGCCGACTACCGGTTTGCAGATAATAACCTCGACTATATCGTCGAAGATTGGACCTTTCAGGATCTGAGCGCGCTCGGCACCGTAAAAGAGCTGCTCTTCAGCTTCGAGTCGAGCGATATCGGTTCGTTCGGAATCAACACGCCGGTCTATTTCGCCATCGATAATCTGACGACAGTGCCAGAACCCGGCACAGCCCTTCTGCTCGGGCTCGGCCTCGGTGCCCTCGCCGCACGAAAGCGAAAGGCCGTCGCAAGTTGGTAGTCAAGAGGGCCTAACGCTTGGGCCATGGGAACCTCAGGCCCAAGCACTTGGGTGCCCAGGCGAAAAGGTCTGGTCAGAGCCCGACCCAGACCCAACATAAACACGAACACGAACCGGTCGTGCGGAGACTCCGCGCGGCCGGTTCTATTTCGAGCCCCCGAGCAGACCGCCCGCGTGAAAGGCCACGAGTCCCGCGGCGACCGCCACATTCAGCGACTCAAGCGCTCCCGCCATCGGAATCGAAACCCGTTCATCGAGCATCCCCCGAATGTCTTCGCCAATGCCGACGGATTCGC
>JBDNFB010000221.1:0-6526 GCA_041690055.1 Myxococcota bacterium
ACCCGCTCTATTTCGGAACCATCTCGGTGGCCACGGGCTTTGTCCTCATGATTGGTGGCTGGCTGGGGCTCGGTCTGCTGGCGATTGTCTGGCCCTGGTTCGCTCTCCACTATTTCCCCCGCAAGGAGCGCAGCGAGGGCGCGCGACTCGAGGAGATCTACGGCGACGCTTTTCGAGCCTACCGTGCCGCCGTACCCGCAGTGTGGCCACGCCTGCGGGCCTGGTCGGACACGGCAACGAGCAAGGCGGCAATACGCTGGGATCTCGCGTGCTATTCGGACAATAATGAGCTCGGCACGCTGCTTGCCCTCGTGGCGGGCGTGATCGTCTTCATCGTTCGAGCGAGGGTTCGGCTCGGATGAGTTCCGCGGAGGCGGCCTACGGCACGCGTGCGGTTTCGCTCTGCCGCACGGAGTTGGCTGAGCGAACGCGCGGCGTGCTCAGCACGGGAGGCTGGGGAAACCCGGACGTTCTGCTGGTCGAATCTCCATGGGGCGGAGCCGAATTCGTGGTGGTGAAGGACTTCGCAGCGCGCAGTCGCTTCGCGCGCGTCCTTTTTGGGCGCTGGCTCCTGCGCCGAGAAGAGAGGGCCTACCTGCGTCTCGCCGGACTTGCGGAGGTTCCGCGCCTATTGGGTCGAATCGATATCGATGCGCTCATTCTCGAATACCGGCCCGGCACTCTGCTCTCGCGTTCGCTTGCGGGAAGGCTCCCGGATGGCTTCATGCCCGAGCTTGAGACAGCGATTGCAGCCATGCATGCGCGTGGAATCGTGCATCTCGACCTGCGGCATCGCAGCAATATCCTAGCTGGCGAAGACGGAAAACCCGTGCTGATCGATTTCGCTTCGGCCTTGTTTTTCGATCCGAGAGGTTGGGTGGGCAGGTGGCTCTTGCAGGCCTTTGCCCGGATTGATCTTGCGGCGGTTGAGAAATGGCGCGTTCGACTCGTGCCGCCTGCGACCAGTTCGCCGGGTTAGGTCGTAGGGCGCGACTCAGGTGTGGGCGCAGGCAAAGACAACGGCGGCAGGCAAAGGCTCAGTCTAAGGCGTAGTTGAATGTATGGTTGAAGGCGGAGTTGAAGGTGTAGTCGAAGGCGCAGAAATTGTCGGGAGCTCTGCGGGTTCGCGCGGTGCGAGTCGCGCGATGTAGTGCCGGAAGCACTCAAGCGTGAGGCGCGCATCTTCGAGGGCGCGATGCGCCACGCCATCCTTGCCGAGAAGGCCTGCGGTGGTCGCCGCTTGTCGCAGCGAGATGGCCCGCGCGGGCTCCCCCGCCACGAGCGACCACGAATAATAGAGCGTGGCGAGATCGAGAACGTGGTAGTCGAAGGGGTAGGGGATATTACATTTCTTGAAGGCGCGCTCGAGGAAGATCACGTCCATGCGCACGTTCTGACCGGCCGGGATCACCTTCCGGTCCTTGGGCAGCATGTCCACGATCTCTGTGAGCACTTGCCGGAGCGGGGGCGCGACCGCCCAGAGTTCTTCGTCGTAGCCAAAGATCGCGGCCGCTTCCTTGGAGATCCGTTCCGGTCGCGAGCGAACGCGCCACTGAGCTTCGGTGGATTCCTGAAGACGGGCGTCCGTCATGATGATTCCGACCTCGGTGAGATCATGGATTTCGACGTCGAGCCCTCCGAACTCACAGTCCAGGAAAGCAAAAGCAAATTCGGAGCTCATAGAAGCAGTCTCATTCGGCCGAGAGGCCAGCAGGGTGGGAAGAATGGTTCAGGCGCAAAGCCCGCTTCGGCGAAGTCAGGTAAAGAGCGTTTCCGTCAGCGCCCAAGCTGCGTAGAGCAAGTTAAGCGGTCGCTAGAGAGCGAGGGCCGCTCCCGCCAAGCCACATCGAGCTGGGCCCCAAGCAGCAGAGGCAGCGACGGACTCAAGTTGATTGCGGAGGAAAAAGAATGGTGCTCCCAACGGGACTCGAACCCGTGTTTCAGCCTTGAGAGGGCCGTGTCCTAGGCCACTAGACGATGGGAGCACATTCGAGAAGCGGACCAGCTTAGCCGGGTTGAGCAGGAGCTGTCAACCCGAGGGGGCTAAGAAGGCCGTTAGGAAGACGGTTAGGAAGACGGTTAGGAAGGCGGTTAAGAAGGGCGGCGAAGAGGGGTGGGACGAAGGCGGGACTGACGAATTCCGGCATCGAAAACCGCGATTCGGCACTTCGTACCGCTCATCACGGAACCGAAACTCGTCCGGCGTCCTTGGGTTTGATGGGTTTCCGGCCGCAAAGTCTCAAGGGTGTCTGGATAGTTGCCGATGCAAAGCGAGACGCGTGCCCGATGGCACGGGTGTTGCTCTAGCTCGTGGAGGGCAGGGCGAGGTGGCATGGACGCACGGTGCGGAATGCCCCACGGGGAGAACGAGATGACACGCATTTCTGAAAATCGCACGAGCGGTTTTACATTGGTTGAGCTGATGATCGTTGTCGCCATTATCGGGGTGCTTGCCTCGGTCGCGATTCCGTCCTTCATCAACTATCAGCTGACTGCAAAGCGGGCCGAGGCCTATGCGAATCTAAGCTCGCTTGCGAAGGCGCAAAAGTCGTATTTCGCCGAGTTCAGCGCGTTCGTCGCCGCTGAGCCTGAGCCTTGGTGGACGGGTGGTGATCTCCCGACAACCGTAAAGCGCGACAAGACACCGATTAGTGCGGCTTTCGGGACGGTCGGTTGGGAACCCGATGGCAATGTGTTCTTTGACTACGACACGGCAACTGGAGTCGATCCAATCCTCGGCGACTGCGGGACTTGTACAGACAACTGCTTCACATCGAGTGCTTACGGGGACCTCGATGGTGACGGCCTCTTTTCCATCTTGATCTACGCTCATCCCGATACAGCCGGGCAGGTGTGTTCCACCGGTCGAGCAGCTGGAGGCGGCCCTTGGTGGCCCCCGTCCAACGGTGGTGCGACGGTCACTGATGAGGTGACGCGCGCGGCGTTAGTAGACGACTTCTAACGCAGAGCTTATTCCTATTCGGTGTTGCCCGGGATTCAAAGAGATTCGACCGAGCCTCTGCGACTCCGAATTCGATGCTGACCTTAATCGAGCGCAGAGAGGGTGACCGGTGTCCAGCAAGCTTCTAAAGATCGCAGTGCTTCTGGCGGCGGTGACATGTACGGGTTGGGCCCATTCGCGGGTTCCGCAAACGGCGCGTGCTGATATGGGCCAGGATTTCGTGCCGAACCCGACCCTTGCTCGTGCGACCGCGATTGGCTTCGACGCGTTGCTCGCCGACTACTATTGGCTCCAGGCGGTTCAAATCGTTGGCGCGAATCCCAGCATTGATGCGGATACGTCTGATCATTTGGGCAAGCTCGTCGACGTTGTGACGACGTTGAATCCGCATGTCGGCCATCCCTACCGCTTCGCAGCCGTTTGGCTGAACCACACCGAAGATCAGGTTCGCGAAGGTAACCGTTTACTCCGCCGCGCGATCGAGAACCATCCTGAGGATTGGCGCAACTACTACTATTTGGGCTTCAACCATTTCTTCTATCTCTACGAGCACGAAGAGGCAGCGGAAGCGCTCGAACTCGCGCTGGAGCTGCCCGGGTCGCCGCCCTATCTGGGACGCCTGGTTGCGCGTCTTAAGAGCCAGCATGCTGATATCGACGTGGCCGAAGTTTTTCTACGGGAGTTGCTCGATCGTACGACCGACCCAGCTGCGATCGCAAAACTCGAGGGCGCACTCGATGAAATCGAGATCGAGTACAAGGCGCGGTATCTCGATCGTGCTCGCAAGGCCTATCGGGCTCTTTCCGGGAAAGATATCGAGGACGTGAACGATCTCGTCGATGCACCCCATCGCATGATTAGTGCCCTGCCGAATCCGGAACCGGAGTCGCTGCCCGAATCTCTGCGCCGTGGATCGCGGTGGAAGATCGATCGCGAAACGAACCGGATCGTCTCCAGCTATCTCGGCGGACGTTACGAGGTCCACTACACGGGGACGGATCAGGAGCGCTTGAAGTCTTGGGGCAAGCGAGCGGAAGTTTCTGATGAACAAAAGGAGGAGTCGGACGATGCCGGGTGAGCAGACTGAAATCGTTCGGGTTGATCAGGTTGTGAAAGACTTTCGGCCAGGCTTTGGTCTACGGCGAAAGCGTGTTCTGCACGGCGTCACCTTTCAAGTCCATGAGGGCGAGATCTTCGGATTCGTCGGACCGAATGGGGCGGGCAAGACCACGACGCTGAAAATTCTGATGGGTCTGATTCGGCCGACCGAGGGAGAGGCCAAGATTCTCGGCCGGAACGTGGCTGAATCCGAGTTTCGGGACCAGATCGGATTCCTTCCTGAGAACCCGTATTTCTACCCTTACTTGACGGCGCGGGAAATTCTCGACTTCTACGCCCGACTCACCGGTGTTGAATCGGCAGGCCGCGCTGCCCGCGTTGAAGAGCTTCTTGAACTCGTCAAGCTCTCGCACGCGGCAGACGCCCGGCTCCGCACGTTTTCAAAGGGCATGCTTCAGCGCGTCGGCGTGGCGCAGGCCTTGATTCATGATCCGGCGGTCGTCTTCCTCGACGAACCCATGAGCGGGCTCGATCCGATCGGTCGCAAGGACATCCGCGACGTGATTCTCAGCCTGCGCGACGCAGGGAAGACCGTTTTTATGAGCACGCATATTTTGCCCGATGTGGAGATGATCTGTGATCGCGTGGCGATCATTGTGAAGGGTGCGATTCGGCATCAGGGACCCATCGAGGAATTCCTTTCGGACAGTGACGTGACGAGCGAGATCGTACTCGCGCGCTTGCCGAGCGAAGCGGCCGAGCAGATCGAATCGGACTACAAGGTTGAACTTCGTGGACATGGAGATCGCATTGAGATCCGCGCGGAACACAAAGATGTGCAGAGCCTCGTTCGGGGGGCGCTTGAGGCCGGCGCGGAGCTGGTCTCTGTGACACCGCACCGTTCTTCCCTTGAAGATGTCTTTTTGAATGCGGTTCGTGCCGGGGAGGCGTTGGTATGAATTCGATGCTCCGAATCTACGCGCTCGCAGCCAATACCTTTCGCGAGGCGATCCGAAACAAGCTGCTCTACGCCTTGCTCGGCTTTGGCATCTTGATGATCGGCTCGGGCGTCCTGGTCTCGACCTTGTCCTATGTCGAGGTGGACCAAATTCTGCAGGACGTCGGCATGGGCGCTATCCGCTTCTTCAGTGCCGGCATCGCGATCTTTGTCGGGATCGGCCTGATCCACAATGAAGTCGACCGCCGCACGATCTTTACGATTCTATCGAAGCCTGTTTCTCGCACTGAGTTTCTGATCGGTAAATGGGCAGGCCTCACCTTCACCGTCTGGCTTGAGCTCGCCCTCATGGGCGTCGCCTTTGCGCTCGTCTCGAAGCTTGCCGGCGCGCCGCTTGGCGTTGACCATGCACTCGCCGTGCTCCTGATCGGCTTTGAACTCATGGTGCTCGTCGCGGTCGCCACGTTCTTTTCGGCTTTCACAACACCTATGCTCGCGGCGCTCTTCACGGTCGGACTTTGGATCATTGGCCATCTCTCGCGCGATCTTTATGCGCTGGGACAGCAATCCGATATTGCCTCCGTAACGCGGATGTCGGAGTTCGTGTTCGTTCTGATGCCGGATTTTGAAGTCTTCAACAAAACGCTTGAAGCTGTGCATGGGCTTCCGATTGCGGCGAACGAAGTCGGGTTCGCTCTGGTCTACGCGTTGGGATACACCACCTGTACGTTGATCTTTGGCTCGATGATTTTTAGTCGGAGAGATTTCAAGTAGAGAATTAGGTCTTCTGCGTGAGGCCAAGCCTTTTTCAAGTGAAAGTTTGCGTCCTTTCCGAGTCTGACTAAGCGGGATGGCATAGAGTTCGAGCCGAGGGAGCTTTCGAATCATGATCATCGAGATTGCGCCCAGCGCCGTTGTGCCAGCCGCGCTGATCTTCGGTCTGCTTGTCGGATCTTTTTTGAACGTGGTGATCTATCGCGTACCGGCCGGGCTTTCGGTCGTGCTGCCGCCCTCGCATTGTCCGAACTGCGAGATGCTGATCAAGCCCTGGGATAACCTGCCGGTCTTGTCGTATCTCTGGCTTCGCGGGAAATGCCGCGGCTGTGCGCAGTCGATTTCGCTCCGCTATCCCGCCATCGAGCTGATGACCGGGCTGATCTTTGCTGCGATCGCGTGGCGGTACGGTGGCACGGCGTGGACGCTGCTCTACATGTTCTTCGCTGCGGCGCTGATTTGCGCGGCGGTGATCGATTTCGACCATCAGATCATCCCCGATTCGATTTCGGTCGGAGGGCTTATGGTGGCGCTGGCGACGGTGCCCGCGCTGCATGCGTATTACGGCGAGAGCTTCCTGGGTGCGCTTAGGCTGAGCGCGGTTGGCGCGCTGGTTGGGGCGGGGACGCTGTGGCTTGTGGCTTTCCTCCACGCGCGAATTTCGGTCGCGCTGGGACGTGAATTCGATCATTGGCCCGGCGTTGGAGAAACGATTCCGCGTCCGAGCGAAGCCGACTACTGGCTCTGGTTTCCGGGTATGGGGCTGGGTAATG
>JBDNFB010000222.1:0-63320 GCA_041690055.1 Myxococcota bacterium
CTCACTCTCGGTTCCTCCCTGGCTTTCGTTCGCACCCGCACCCGCACCCGCATTAGCATCCCCGCGCGTGGCGCGGCGGAGCTCGGGCTCGATATACCAACGACCGAATTCAAAGGGACCCGTTGGGGCCTCATCGCTCTGTGTCGCGCCGCTGCGTCGTAGGAGCGCGTCCACGCGTGCGATCAGTTGCGCGACGGAAAAGGGCTTCGTCACATAATCGTCCGCGCCACTTCGAAAGCCGCGCAGGATATCTTCCTCTCCGCCGCGCGCGGTGAGCATCAATATGGGGAGCTGCGGGCGCTCGGCCCGCAGCTGCTCGCAGACGTCGTAGCCGCTCAGTCCGGGGAGCATCACGTCAAGGACGACGAGTGCGGGAGGATGCGCGGCATCCAGTGCGCGCTCTAGACCGAGGTCGCCGCGTGCGACGCCTTCCGGCGCATAGCCCTGAAAAGCAAGCACGTCGCAGAGGCCACGCAAGATGGCTTCCTCGTCCTCGACGACGAGAATCGGTAGAGCCGAAGAGGCTGTGCTTTGGCGTTCCATGATCGCTCCTAGTCTAGTCCGTTTCGGCGAAACGCATGTAAACCCTTCGTAAACGCCGGCCGCTTCGCTTACGAAGCTTTGACGGAACGGAGGAGCGGCCTCGTCTATCTATTCTCCCGTGCCCGTAGAAACGCCGCCTACATCTTGTAAGGCGCCGCTGCGGAAGGAGACAAAGATATGACGACGTCAAACGACAAACCGTTCGAGCCGCGCCTCGATCCTCAAGCCGATCAGGCGACACCCGCCCGTCCCGCCCGGTCTGCAAAAGACCGTTCACGCGGGATTCTTTTCGTAGTGCTTTTTGCGCTCACAATCGGAATCACCCTGGCCGCACGATACTCGGCGGAGGCGACCGAATACGCGGGTGGAGGGGGTGCTGCCGGAGGCGCTTTGCATCGACATGCAGCGCAGGCCTTGGTCTCGCTCGACGGGCGTCTCGATCGGGGGGCGGTGCATGTGGGGAGCGATGGCCTTGTTCACCTTGAGCTGGTGGCCACGGGCTCTGCGCCGGAAGCGGGACTCTCGATTCGTCGGCCGACCGATGTCGTTGTTGTGCTCGATCGTTCGGGGTCGATGGGCGGTGATCCGATGCAGAAGGCGCTTGCTTCGATCCGCGAGCTGATCGGGCAGCTCGGCAGCGAAGATCGGCTTGGACTCGTGACGTATTCGAATCAGGCGGAACTCTTTATTCCGCTCACGAAGGCCTCTTCTTCTGAGCGTGCGCGCTGGGTGGCGTCGCTGCATCAGATTGCGCCCGGAGGCGGAACGGATATGTCGGCGGGGCTCGACCGCGCACATGCGCTTGTGACGGCGAGCGCTGAGGCGGGTCGGGTGACGCGCGTGCTTCTGCTTTCCGATGGACATGCGAACCAGGGCGACGCCACACCGGAAGGTCTTTCGAAGCGTTCGGGTCGCGCGGTGAGCGGTGAGTATGTGCTTTCGACGGTCGGCGTCGGCGAGGGGTTTGACGAGCGATTGATGACCCGGCTGGCCGACGCGGGGACTGGAAACTTCTATTACGTGCCTGAGGTTGAGGTGCTGGGCGGAATCTTCGGCGCCGAATTCGACTCCGCGCGCGAGACCGTTGCGAGTGCACTCGAAATTCAGATTGATACACCGCGGGGCGTCGAGGTGATTGATGCGGCGGGGTACCCGCTCGAGGTGCATGCGAATCATGTCCTGATCCGACCGGGAACGCTCTTTGGCGGTCAGGAACGCAGCTTTTGGGTCACACTGCGGGTGCCTGCTTCGCAAGTGGGTCGGACCGAATTGGGTGAAGTGAAGCTTCGTTACTCGACGCTTGATGGGGAGCGCACGCAGCTCGAACTCGCCCAGTTCCCTGCGATCGAGGCCGTCGTCGACGAGAGCGCGTTCGTTGCCTCTTTAGATAAGGAAGCGGTCAAGACGCATTACCTCGAAGATCGGGTGAATCGTCTGCGCCAATCCGTTTCGGAACTGGTGGCGAGCGGGGCCTATGGCGAGGCGCAATCGCGCCTTGATTTGGTGGACTTCAGTGAACTCAAGAGTCTCGGCTACGAGGTGGAAGAGACAGATAGCTTCGAGGCGATCGAGCAGCTGAAGGATGAGGTGGGCAGGGCCGCGGCAGCGCCTGCTGCGGATCAATCGGAGGTGCGAAACCGGCTCGGCAAGCGTCTCTATGAGTCCGGCACCGACGGCCGACGCAAGGGCGCGAAGCGCTAGGCGTCAGGCATTCGACGATGAGCACTCGGCAGTAAGCACTCAATAATGGATATTCGAGAGCAGGCACTCGACACGAGGCGCCAAGAACAGACACGCGAGAAAGGAAACACAATGCAGGTTTTTGAACGGTTGGGAAGACTCATGCGCGCGGATGCGCATGGCATGATGGATGTTCTCGAGGAGCGCTCGCTTTTACTGAAGCAGCATTTGCGAGAAGCAGATTTCGCGTTGGCGCAGAAGCGCGCGCAGCTCGAGAGTCTCGAAGAATCGCTGTCACAGGTGAAAGAGGAAGGAAAGGCGCTCGAAATACGCGTGGCGGAGCGGGATACGGATGTCGCGCTCGCGCTCGAGAACGAGGATTCGGAGCTTGCTCGGTTTGCGGTTCGCCGTCTGCTGCCAGAGCGAGAGGCGCTTCGGGCGCTGCTCGCTCAAGCCGTGCGTATAGAAGAACGCCGAGATCAGGTCCGCGTGCTGCTGGAGAAACAAGAGGCGCAGCTCGAGGATCTGCGACCGAGGGTGCGTGCGGAACTGGCGAGCCCTGTGCGCCGTGCCTCGCCAGAGCAAGATCTTGCGCCGGTTTCGTCTGTGAGCGATGAGGAGGTCGAGCTTGAGTTGTTGCGTCGCCGAAGCGGCGCCGTGGTCGGCGGCCGCGCTGAGGAGGCGAAGTCATGTGGGGGATGAATCGTTTGGGGCCGAGTCTAGTGGCGGGTGTGGCGGCGGCGGCCGGGCTCTTTTTGATTCAGCTTGGCGCCGGGATGACCGGTTCAGGGCGCGGCTGGACTGCGTTCTACTGGATCCTTTGCACGGTCGCGTTCTCCGCGGCGGGCGCGGGGAGTCGCTGGGAGGCGGGGCGTCGATTCGGTTTAGCGGTGCTTGGAGTCGGGGCGGTACTGGCAGGTTGGCTCGAGCTCCTCTCGGAATGGAACCGCTTCTCCGCCGAGGGCATGAGCCTGCTGGCACTTGGACTTACATTCGTTTTCGGAGGGGTGCGAAGTGGTTTATTCGACGCGACCGCGAACCTCAACCCGCGTAAGGCGATCGCCGCCGAAGGTGTGATCGGCCTAACGGCTTTGCTCTTTTCGGGTTGGCTCTCCGGCCCTGCACCTTGGGGCCCGGCGCTTTCGCTTTGGGGCTTTGCCTTGGTACAGAGCCTCTACACGTGCGTCCCGAGCTCGTTTCTCGCGAAACCGATACGCAGCGCGCAGGCAGCCGACCCATTTGAGACGGCTTTTTCAAAACTCGATTCAATGTTAGGGGAATCGAATTCTTAGGCGCCCATCATGGGTGCGATTATTTTGATCATCGTGTAGCTCACGACTCCGACGAGCAGCGCCGCGAACAAACCGACCGCCATCGGCTTGAGCCCAAGGCCGCGTAAGCGAGAGAAACTCGTACCGAGGCCGACGGCCGACATTGCCACAGCAAGACAGAGCGTCGCGGTATGAGTGGTCCAGCCGATGAGTCGGTCCCAGGTTTCCGGGCTCAGGACGCCGAAAGGCGTATCGCCCAGGTCGCCGACGGTGCGGAGCAGGCTCATGCCAAGGAAGCCGAATACGAAGAGAGGCATCGCTTGTTGAATCTGCTTTTTGAGGGGTTGGCCCGGACGTGCGTTGCTCGAGTAGATCGCCATCAGCGGGATGACGGCGATCATGAACATATTGCGCTGGAGCTTGGTCACGGTCGCGCTGTCGAGCACTTCAGGGGTGCCGAACTGGGCGAGGTACACCATGCCCGCGCCTGCGACCTGGGCGGTGTCGTGGATTGCGGTGCCAAGAAAGAGGCCGACGAGGGTGGGATCACCCTCAAAGAGCGAGTGCCCGAGATAGGGGTAGAGGAGCAGTGCGATCAACCCGAATAGCGTCACGCATCCGACGGCGTAGCTGACCTCGTCGTCGGTGGCTTCGATCACGGGCGCGATCGCGACGATCGCGGAGTTGCCACAGATGGCGGTGCCGACGGCGATTAGGGTCGAAAGGCGAGGGGGGAGTCCGACGAGCTTGCCGACGCGGGTCACGAAAAACAGGGCAGTGGCGATACAGCAGATCACGATTGGAAGGGCGAGCAGGCCGATGGCCCCGGTCGCGGCGAGGGAAAGGCGAATGCCGAGCAAAGCGACGCCGACGCGGAGAATCTTCTTGAGAGCAAGCTGAAGGCCAGCCTCGTAGACAGTCGGGAGACCGATGGCGTTGCGCACGAAGAGGCCGAGCAGGATCGAGACGAGAATCGGGCTGATCGGGGTCTTGTCGAAACCGAACGCAAGGTTCGGTAGATCCGCCAGTAGTTGGCCTGCGCCCGCGATGAGCAGTGCAAGGGCGAGGCCGGGCAGCGTCGTGCCCGCGAGTCCGAAGAAGTAGTTGGCGCTCTTTTGCCAAGGTGCCCAACGCGCACGCTCGTCATCGGTCTCGGCGGCACCGAGCGATTCGGACGCGCCTTCGAGGCTATCGAGCCACTGAAACAACTCGGGATTGGTATACGGGTCGCCGAATCCCTTCGTTGGCTGAACCTTGTCCATCGGTCTCCTGTGGAGCCTTCGACTCGTTCTGGTCGAGTGGCGCCGACCTAGGTTAGGGCGTGGCGAGTACCTGGACCAGAGAAGCCGAATAAGGCAGGTCCGACTGGGCGCTGCGCTCCGTCTGTTGCATGACGACGACGATTATCTTCGTCGCGGGGCTGATCCAGAGATGCGTGCCGAATCGGCCGCTCCACCAATAATCGCCGTTCCGCGCGGGCATCGGCGTCTTCTCGGCATCCGCGACGACGGAGACCCCAAGTCCCCAGCCAAGTCCCTCGATGTCCATGTCCGCGAGCACGCCCGATTTGACCTGGAGCCGCGTCATTTCGGCGACCCTCTCCGGCTTGAGAATCCGAGCCCCGCTGCTTTCTTTTCGCTGAAGGCTGTACTTAGCTATCGTCACGACATGGATTCTTCGGGTATCGCACTTGCGCTCTCGGGCGGCGGCGCCCGCGGCGCCTATCAGGTGGGCTTCCTGCGGCATCTGTGTCACCGCTATCCGGATCTGCCGGTCGAAATTTTGACGGGTGCATCCGCAGGCGCCATGAACGCCATCCAGCTTGCGAACCATACGGGTCGCTTCTGTGAGCGCGTTGAGGATTTGACGCGCGCTTGGGAGTCACTCTCTGTCGACCAGGTTTTTCGCGTTGACGCGGCCTCCCTCCTGCCTCGCGGATTAAGATGGATCGCGCAGCTCTCGCTCCTTGGCGGGCGTCGGCATGTGCCGCAGGCGCAGGGGCTCGTCGATACGTCCCCCCTGCGCGAGTTTCTCTATCGCGCGCTCGGAACGCAGGACGGATCGCTGCCAGGGATCAAACAGAATTTGGCGGAGGGGAGTCTACGCGCCGTCGCTCTTTCCACGACGCATTACGGAAGCGGTGGTTCGGTCGTGTTTTGTCAGGGCGAAGAAGTCGAGGCCTGGGAGCGACCTCAGCGACATAGCGTCCTGCGGGAGATCTCGGTCGAGCACGTGATGGCTTCCGCAGCGTTGCCTCTTTTCTTTCCCGCGGTCGAACTCAACGGACAATGGTTTGGCGACGGCGGACTTCGGCTGCATTCGCCGCTCGCCCCGGCGGTTCATCTCGGCGCGCGCAAGATCATCGCGGTTTCGACCCGGGCAGAATCGGCAGGCCCTGCCATCCGGCTGCCGCTACCGCCTGCGGCCTATCCGCCGCCTGCACAGATTGTGGGCGTGTTATTTAATTCGATCTTTCTGGATCTGCTCGATCAAGATGCGCTTCGACTTCGGCGGGTCAATGACATGATTCGAGCTGGCGCTTCGACGGAGAAGACAGGACTCCGCCCTGTCGGTCTTCTGATCCTGCGGCCGTCCATCGAACTCTCGCAGATTGCTCAGGACTACGAGCCTGAGCTGCCCAAGCTCTTTCGCTTCCTGACTCGCCGCTTCGGCGCGCGGGATAGTAAATCGAGCGACGTGTTAAGCATGTTGATGTTTCAGGGTAATTTTCTCACGCGGATCATCGAGCTGGGTGAGGCTGATGCGGATGCCCGTGCGGACGAGATCGCACGCTTCATCGAGTCTCCGGAGAGCTAGGCTGAATGCCCGATTCGGACGCCGTCTCGAACCTGGCTATCCAAACCAGCGTCCCCGACCCGCTTCGGCTCGCCTTGCGACTCCTGCTGGCGTACTCCGCTCTTGTGGTGGGCTGGCAACTCGCGGGCATCGCGCTGCAAGCGGCGGGCCTCCCTGCCCTGGCCCCCCCCCGTCGCCCTTGTCTCGGTACGTGGGTGCCGCGATTAGCGCGCTAGGCGTAGTCGGCTTCTTCGCGGCGGCGGCGGGCTACTTCCGGTGGCGCGCGGCCTAGCTGAGGGCCTCGGTCGAGGTCTGGCGGGGATCTAGTTGAGGCCTGCATGCGATGCTTATTCGGAGCGATGTCTCCGGCATCGATCTCCCCCGTGAGTTCGCGGCGGGCCTGTGACCAGGTCGCGCCGACTGTGGGACGCCCGCGAAAGCGAGCATCGACACGTATCTGATCATGCGCGGGTTGTCTTTCTGAATGTACTCGTACTGAATTCCCATCCAGATCAGGGTGTCGAAGAGGCCTGCCGCGAGAACGAATCCGAAGACGCCGATCGAGCGCGTTGCGGCTCGCAAAAAGACCGTCCACCCGATCAAGAGAACGACGCCGACGAACGCCTTGACGGCATCAACTTCAGGAAGGGTCGGGATGGCCCAATGGTAATAGGACTGGCCTTCGGGCTTATAAGGTGGCCGCGAGCAAGGCGAAGGCGGCAACGGAACGAGCGACGATGCCGCCGTGGCTGAGCCCATTCATGAGCTGTGTTCGTCCTTGCAATGCGCTTGTGTGGGTCGGCGTTACGATGCCTTTTCTCTCGGACGTCGGAAAGTCCGGGAGGCAAGAAAGAGTGGGATGCCCGATAGGGTATGCTCATTCGATCATCCGCTGACCGAGCGGGGCGGAACGGCATTCGCGTAAGCGAGGCCGGCTGCCATCAATCGTCCCATCAATGAGGAAATCATGTTGGAAGAATTGCCGGAAGAACTCGATGAGCGATTCCAAATCCTGGAAGGGAAGGTTCTCTATCAGGACCGGACGATCGAAGAGCTGAATAGCGTCGTCACGCAACAGCAGGATCAGATCGACGCCATCCTTCGCGAGATCCGCCGGCTTCATCAGATCATCGCGAGCCAAGAAGAGCGGACCGTCGAAGGCGGCGAAGAGCCCCCGCCGCCTCATTACTAAAGGACGATTAAAGGCGCGGCTATTTGCCTTCGAAGGCTTCCCCTCTCTTCCAAAGGGTCTCGAAGGGTCTCAAAGGCGACGGATTTAGTTGAAGGCGAAAAGCGCGGGCGCGGTGGGACTACCCGAAGAGTAGGTTTAGGGCGAAGCTGACGGCCGCGACGGGAAGCGCCAAGTAGATCGCGAGGCCGAACGTCGCCACGATCAGGCGGCAGACGTCGATGCGACCGGAGTTAGGCGCGTTCCGAACGAGGCTACGTCGTTGCCATTCGGAGCCTGCCAGTATCGGCCTGGCGTGCGGGACTGCCTGTGGATGAGCGCCCTGGGGCAGCGGCTGCGCGAGCTCAGCCTTGAGCTGACCTTTAAACTGGCCATGAATTTGCCCGTAAAACTGTCCCTGCCGGATGATGGAATGCATGCTTCCGCTCCCTCGCTCTGGCTCATCGTCTCGAGCCCTCCCTGGTGGGACCGAAAGCGTCTTGCGACGCGCGATGAACGCCGGATGCCTCTTGGCTTCCGGACAGATCAAGCCAAACTGGGTGCTTGCGTCCCGTGATCCATGTCACACGAACCCCTCGGGGCTAAACTTTGGCTCTCTGGTACTGCTCAGTGGCTTTCTGACGGCGAAAATATTTCGGATCGGAAGGAAGTCCGGTGGGTCCTGCAGCCGCTATTCGATGATCACCGTGAAGATGCGCCGGCTGATCTGCTTCTTCACGTCGGCGACGTTCGATCGTATGGCGGCCCGGGGGCGGCTCAGACTCGCGCACATCGAGGACCCCGTCCTGAATTGAATGTACTCGCGCACGCGGTCGGTGATATCGATGCCCCAGGCGCGTTTGTATTCGAGTCGGAGCGAGGCAAGATCGACCGGATGGCCTTTGGGACCAGGCAGGAAGGCCACTTTGATCGGAAATGGGCCTGCGTTCCCGCCCGTTATGGATCGGGCTGTCGATTTGGATCCTGGGGCCGCGGCCGCTGTGGAGCCTGGGAAGCCGATGAGTCGTATGAGGGCGAGAGAGAAAGCAGGAGAGCGAAAACCCGCGCCGCGCCAAGGGGCGCACGCCAAGAGGCTGCTGATCCCAGCTAGGCGCGTCTTCAGGCGTGATTCACTTCGTCTTGCTGGCTGGCTTATCGGACTCGGCTCCTCTGATCTTCGCCTTCAGAAGTGGCCCCGGCTGAAGGGAAGGTTCCGCCTTCTTTCGAAAGAGCGCCTGCACCCGACTAGTCCCCGCCGAGAAGGCTGCGCAGCAGCTGCGAAATTTCCTCGTCCGTTCCGTAGACTTCATCGACGTGATCGCTCTCGAGCAGAGATTTGATCACTCGGATGATCAACTGCTTGGGCGATTTCGTGTCGAGTCCTGCCTCGGTGATCTCGGCGACGAGCGGCTCGATCGAATCATCCTCTATTTCAATGACTTCACGCTGGCGCATGATGCCAATCGCTTCGAGGAGTGCAGCGTGCAGCTGCTTCTCGAACTCGCTCACGGGCGGCGCGGGTTCCGGTGCCTCGTCGGGCACGTCTGAAAGCCCGTCATCTTCTGCCAGGACGGCTTTTAGGAGGGCGGCGAGATCTTCATCGCGATCTTTGCTCATAGTCCCAGTCACGCCTTTCAGCCGATTCCGACTGCTTATTCTCTCGAGGATGAGGTCGGCGAACAGCCACGTCGACCGGCACGTTCGATAGCAATTCGGCGGCGCTCGCGCCCCCCCTTTGCGGAGCCCGTTCGCGCATTCGCTGGCTCGCAAATGCGGGCCCATTTGAAATTCGAAACCCCGCGAATCCGGTTTAGGCTCTAGGCGGGTGGCGCGGGGCTGGCCCCCAGCCTGCGCGCGAGCATCACGCCGCCGACTGAGGCGATCAAGAGTAGCAGCGCGACCTGGCCCAGCGAGTCTCTATAAAGGGTTCTGCTCTGCAGGGCGGGGATGTCTGAGAGTCGTCCCGATGGGAGAAAAGTTGTGCATGAATTGCGATAGCTTTGTCACATGAGTGAAGGCGATCTCATCGTGGTGGCGATCGCTTCGCTGATAGGCGCTCTTGTGAAGAGCGTCACAGGAATGGGCTATCCGCTGATCGCCATTCCGATCTTGACGCTCTGGATTGGAGTCGAGTCCGCCGTGGCTGTGATCGCTCTCCCGAATGTGGTGGCCAACGGGCTTCTCTGTTTTGGTGTGAGGCATGAACGCGCGGCGACACGCGACCTTCCCGTGCTCGTCGTGACTTCTGTCATCGGGGCGGTCGGCGGCACCTTTCTGCTCGTGGAAGCGCCGGAGAAGCCGCTTCTGCTCGGCTTGGCTGCGAGCGTTTTCGTCTTCGTCGTTCAGCGCTTCCGCAGTCCGGAGCTTCAGCTCGACGCGAAGCTCACCGCGCGTTGGGCTCCGCTAGTGGGGCTCCTCGCCGGGATCAGTCATGGGGCAGTCGGCATTTCGGGACCGATCGTCGCAATGTGGCTGCATGGTTATCGTTTGTCGAAAGATGCCTACGTATTCGCGCTGACCGTCGTCTTCCTAGTGGCGGGCGTGGCGCAATTGGCGGTGCTCGTATTGACCGGAGAGTTTGATCAGGAGCGAAATATTGCTTCGCTGGTCGCACTGGTCGCGACACTCATGATGGTGCCGATCGGAACTCGCCTTCGCTCCCGAGTTGATGCGGTCGCTTTCGAACGATTGATTCTTATTCTGCTCGTCTTCTCTGGGGCGGCGCTGCTCTACCGAGCGATTGCCTAACGCTGGAGCAGCGCAGGACGAGGCGGGGCGAGGTGGAGTGGCCGGAGTCCGCGAGGGGGGCGGCGCTGCGCGGGGAGAGTCCGACGGGTTAGCGCGGGACGGTGACGACGAGCGCTGCAAACCCGCCGCGGGGAACGTCGACCTGGACTTCGCGCGTTTCCGACACACCCTCGATTTTGATCGACAGCGTATGAGTGCCGGGCTCGACGGCCCGGCGGGAGATCCAGATCTCGTTCGGCAAGAAGGTCCAGCTTCGGGTGTCGGGTTTATCGAGGGCAACGAGCGTGCCTTCGGCCGCGAGTGCGGCGAGGAGGCCGATGATCTGCCCCGCATCTCCGGCTTCCTGGCCCGCTCGGCGAGCGCCTTCTGCAACGGCCGCGCGTGTGATAAGTCGCGTGATCGCGGCGCCCAGGATACGCGGCTTGAGGATTTCGTATTCGCGGCGGATATCAGAACCGAGGTGACTGACGCGCTCCGCGGAAGATTCGAGGCCATCGATTTGAATCGATGCGCCGCGTGCGAGGCTTCCGCTCGATTTGAGCTCGGGATAGCTGACCACCTTCAGTACGGATCTTTCAAGAATTTTTGAATTGCCCGTGATCCAGTTTGCGCCGAGTCCGATTGCTGCACCGACGGGGATGCGCTCAGGCACGCGGAAGGGGACCCGGCCGAGCGCGACGATGGTGAGGATTTCGGTCGGCTTGTGCGTGCTTTGTCCCGGTGCCGATCGATTCAGTCCGCGTGCGGCTTCTTCCTGGAGGAGAGCCGTGATGCGCGGGCCGCGGTAGGGATTGCGCGCGGCGAGGCGCGCGACAGGCTCTTCGAGAGAGCGAAGCAGATTACCTTCGAGGGCTTCCTCGTAATAGCGAAGCGCGCGATCTTCTTCGCCGAGACGCTCGAAGGCGAAGCCCGCAAGGTAGGCGCCGAACGTGCCGGTCGAGCTCAGCCCGATCGACGCCAAATACTGTCGCATATTCGTAAAGCGACGGGCCTCGACTGCGGCACCGCTCAAATCCGCGAGGGCGAGATAATTCGCCATATTGAGAGCATTGACCGCCAGCTTCTCGGTCGGAGACGCTCCGTATCTGCCGGACGAGTCGCTGTAGACGAACTTACCTATTTGACCGGGCGCATCGGGGCCTAGGTCCAGCATCTCAAGCTCGCCTTCGGCGCCCGAGAAATCGCGTGCGCTGAGCGCGTATTCCCCGATGGCCTGAAGCAGAACCCCGCGTTCGAGCGCGGCAAGCGGCTGCTCACCCTTCCAGACGGCGGGACTGTCCTCAATCGACTTCACGTCGAGGACATCGTTCAGACGCTCGATGGCCTCGGGATAAGCGCCACGATCCGCATCCTGGCGGACAGACGCCAGCTTGTCGGAGTAGGTCGCGCACCCCGAAAGCAGCACCAGAAGCAGCCCCGAACGCAGCCCCGAACGCAGCCAAAGACGGGCGATACCGCCGAAGCGTGCCGCCCGTTTCTCCAAGCTCGTGGGTCTCACCCCTTAACTTGCTTCGTCCGCGTCACTTCGTTCTGGAACTCGATCAAGCCCGTCTCGACTTCAAGCACCTGAAGGAAGAGGCTGTAGGTGACGCGGTTCCGCTTGTTCAGGCGTTCGTCCACCGACGTGATCTTGCCCGTCACGAAATACTGCACGCCGAGCTGTCGGCCCAGACGGCGAGCGGTCGACGGATCGTACGCGGCGCCTTGCTGGACGCCGATCTCGCGCACGAGCGCGTCCTGCGTAGAGCGGTCGACGACGCGCACGTCGCCCGTATTCACAAGCGAGGTTTCGATCGAAGAGAGCAGGGTCGTGAGCTGGTCTTCAATATGCTGCGAGGTGGCATTCTGAACAGGCCAGATCGCCATCAGGGGTCGGTCTGCCGCGCGCTGCACATCGCCCATCCAGAAGCGCGAGCCTTCGAGGGCTTTGAGGTAGTTCGCGACGAGATAGTTGATGTCCTCGCGGTCGAGCTTGATGCTCAAAGCGTCTGCGTCGAGATCGGGGTTGTCCGTGCCTTCCCCGCCGCGCAGGACTTCAGTCGCGCAGCCGGTCATAAGGCCCGCGGCCAGAAGCGCGAGGAAGCTGAGCAGGAAGGGACGGGCACTGCGAGAGTTCTTAAGAGCGATCATCCGAAGAGACCTCCAATCAGAGCGAAGGGAAGAAGGGCGATATCGATGGGCACCGTCAGCACATAGAGCGGAACCTGTCCGGCCGGGGCGATCGTGGAGTCCGCCACGCTACGCGTGAGGGCGAACACGTAGCTGCCGTTGTACCAGCTCTCGGGTGCGGGCTCGCGTGGCTGAAAAGTCGGCTCAAGCGGCCGGCTCCGCCCCGCGTCGTTTCCGGCCTGCGCGAGGATAAAAGAGGCGCCGGGACCGGAGGCAGTGACGGCTTCGAGGGCTGAGTCCGTCCCAATCGGAGGCTCTGCATCCGGCGCGGCCGTGGCGGTCGTGGCGAGCGCGAGAGCAAATGCAACGGCGAACGCAACGGCGAGGGGCGAGGCGAGGGCCCCGCACAGCAAGCTGTGAAAGTTCGGGGTTCGGGCAGAACTACTGCGAGCGATTTTCATCATGGACAAAGTCGCGTCTCCTCCTGGCGGCCGCTTTGTGCGGCGCTAAGAGTCTAGCGCGTTGCCTGTTTCGAGGCAGGAAATTGTATGTCGCACGTGGCACGCCCGGGGACAGCGGTGCTGCGACAGGAAGCGGCGCTAAGCCGCGGATTCTTTGAGGCATGCTCGACAGGCCTCCACCGGATCGAAATCGTCGTCGAACCATTCCATCAAGCAATTGCCGAGCATGGCGAACATCGTCTGAAATCCATCGTCATTCACGAAACTCGGATCCGACAGGCCCTCGATCTGGCCGAGGTCGATCTCCGCGTAGTTCTGCAGAAACTGCTGTGAGGCGAAGACGATCATTGGCAAGTTCAGAAGACACGCGATCTTCGCTCGGGAGAGCAGCGCATCAAAGTCCAGCCGGATCCCCGATGCCTCGGCGTAGTCTTCTATAAAGGAGTCGACGAGCGCGCGTCGTAGGGGAAGCATTTTGACCGGCTCGGAAGCGAAGAGCATGCCGTAGAACGCCTGGCCGATGCTCATTTGACCCGCCGCGCCCCAGTCGATCAGACCCGCCTGAAGTTGCCCCTCGGCGTCGCGCCAAAACCAGGCATTGTCGAGGTTTAGGTTGGCATGACAAAATCCTGTGTAGTCGACATCTCGATGCAGCGCGGTCGCCAGCTCCTTTAAATGCGCAAGGATCCAGCCCGCGTCCTTCTCTAGGCGCGTTAGGAATGTCGGAGAACTCATCTCGGGGGGAAGCAGATGAGGAACGCGATGGGTAATGAAGTCAAGAAGACCGTCGATCGCGACGGGTGGCATCGTCCCGCCTGAGGATCTGAACGGAAAGATCTCTTCGAGCTGCGGGCCAAAGCCGCCGCGCTTGTGAAATGCAACAAGCTGGGCGAGGAGGCCGTTCAGCGCACGATAGTGCTCGTCCGCATCTTGGAGGAGCGCGTCGAGACCTTTCGGATGGGCCTTTTCGATCGGCGGATCACCGAATCCGATGCGCTCGGTGATCAGGATGCCGTTGGCAGTCAGTTGGCAATAGTCGCCGAAGACGTAGCGGCTCACGTCAATCGGTAGCTCGAGCTTGGAGGAGAGCCGAGCAAATTCGGTCTCGCCGAATAACATATGAGAGGAGACGAATTTTCTCTGGATATCGCTTGCGGGCATCTTGGCGAAGAGCGTTTTCGGGGGCGTCGGCCTCAATTCATTGGCGTAGCGGACGTCAAAGGCCGCGGTGATGGATGCGCCGCCGCCGTCGACTTGATGATAGGCGTGTATGTCGATCACTTCGTTTTTCGGGCTCAGCGTGCCCGCCGCGTGAAAGGCTTTCGTTAGAAAAGCCGCGCCCATTTCCTTGAACTCAGCGTGGGTCAGCGGAAACGGGATGCCGTAATGATCGCCGGCTGCGTGGGCCGTGTGGTTCTCCTCGAATTCCGGCCAGGCGAGGGCAAAGCTGGATGGCTTGGGAGCTTCTGCGAGCTCGCTCGGGTCGATCCACCCGGCCGGTGCACTGATGCGCATGCGGCGTTCGGCCGCGGCGCTCTCCAAAAGCTCCGCGCAGACGAGGATTGTGCCCTCCGGAAGATGTGAGAGTGCCGAATCCTCTCCGCTCGGATGGGGGTAGACAGCGAGTCCCTCCGCTGCAGTCACGATGTACCGACGGGTGATCTCGTAATGCAAGACGTTCTTCCTTGTTGTTGAGTCGGTCGGCGGCCGCGCAGAGAATCCTGCAGCCTTCGCGTTGGGCGCCACGCTTTGGCTATGAAACCAAATCCAGGAAGATCGGAGAGGACCAGGCCCTTCGCTCCGAGGGCGAAGGGCATTCATCGCTGTCGGGGCTCTCAAAGCAGGGATTGGGTTCGCCGAATCGGCCTTCGCCCGCCTCGCGCAGCACGGAGAAGCCAATCGTGGCCGCGACCGGAATGAGGAGTGCGACGACCGCGAAAGATCTCACCGAAGACGCTCCGATTCGGGACTGGGTTCGAGTTCGAGTTCGAGTGCGAGTGAGCAAAAGTTGACCTGGGTTTGAGATTCAGTCGAACCTCCGCCGAACTCGATATCGTCCACCCCGATTCCGTCGTAGGGATTCTCGAGATCTTCCTGGATATTGTCGAGGCCGACCAAGACGAGGGTATCGATAAGGGCCACGCAGTAGCCGACGGGCGCGAAGACGTGCTGGAAGGTTTTAGGGGTCTGCATTCGCCTGCTCTTGTGGGTGGCGGTGTTTTGGCGGTGTGTTGGCCGTGTGATGGCCGTGATGTTTCGGCCGTGCCGCTCGCGCTAGATCCAGCGAGCCGCCCAGCGGACGAAGAGGAGCATACCGGCAGAAAAGAGGCCCATAAAGATGCCCGCCGCGACCGCGGCCTGGGCGATGGCCGCGAGCGACACGCCAAGGGACGGCAGTTCGGCGCCAGAAGCGGCAGCGCCTCCGGCAGCGCGAAGAAAGTTGAAGACGAAGATATAGGCGGCGACGCTCACCGGCGGGATGATCAGGAGCAGGCGGACCATCGCGGAGTTCAAGAACGGTAGGGCGGCGAGCAGAAGGGGCGCGATCATTAGGACGACCAGGCCCGACGCGCCGATGGTCACGATTTGCAGTTTGACGTCAGCGCTCATTCTTGAAGTCTCCTTTGTAGGGTTTAGGCATTCGCCACCGGCGGGGGATAGCGGCGAGATGACCCCCGAGGATAGCGGGAATGATTGGCGAGCAGAACTCGCATCGAGATGTCAGACTACTGCGCATGACGAACAAAGACTCGACCGAAAGCGCCCCACACGAACATGTGCACGGCCCCGATTGCAATCATGACCATCCCGCCGTCGTCCCGTTTCGACGGATGGAGGCGAAGGTCGGGCGGAACGATCCCTGCCATTGCGGCAGCGGCAAAAAGTTCAAGAAGTGCCACGCCGACTAGCGTTCTGCTGAGCAGATAGGGAGAGGCCGGAAATAGCAGGAGCGCAGAGTTTCGAGGTGACGCGGCTGGCGGGCGCTTTGGGTGCGGAAGTGCGGGGTGTTAGGATCGATGATCTCCGGAAGGAGACGACTCGGGCTCTCGAAGCGCTGCTCTGGGAGCATGGGGTCTTGTTCTTGCCCGGTCAGTCGCCCAGCGCAGAGGCGCAGGTTGCGTTTGGTGAATCCTTTGGTCCCCTCGAGAAACATCCGCACCTGGGAAATCCGACGCCGGGGTTGCCTGATCATGTTTTTGAGCTGTCGGCGAGTCATGGGGGTGTGGCCGATGAGTGGCATACGGATCTGACGTTCCTGCCCGAACCGGCGCTCTATTCCATCCTGCATATGGTGAAGGCGCCGGCGATCGGTGGGGATACGCTTTGGTCGAACCTCGCGCTTGCGTACGATGAACTCTCACCGCCGATTCAGGACCTTTGCCTTGGCCTAACGGCTTTGCATAACGCCGAGCCTCATGGCCGGCCGGACGAAATGACGGTCCATCCCGTCGTGCGGCTCCATCCGAAGACGGGTCGCAAGGGCCTCTACGTCAACGAACATTTCACGAGGCGTATCGTCGAGATCTCGCGGAAGGAGAGCAATCTTCTTTTGGCGCATCTCGCGAGCTGGGTCGCGAACCCACGCTTCACTGTGCGCTACCGCTGGCAGGCTGGCACTGTGGCGATTTGGGATAATCGCGCGACGCAGCATTTCGTCCTTAACGATTTCGCCGAAGAACGCGTGATCCAGCGCGTCACAGTGATGGGCGACCGCGTCGAGCCAGCAGGGGAGCCCCGCTGGCCTACCTTCCTGCGCAAGGGCAACGTGACCGACACGAGTCGGCACGATGCCCTTTTGCAGGATTGGCTGCGGCGCAAGTGATCTCCGTGTTAGTTCGGCATCCTTTCGAAGGTCGGAATATTCTCTGGGACCCTGTGATAGGGCTGGGCGTCGCAAGTAAAGATGGCCATCTGCGGGCCTGTAAACTGTGAGCGGTCATCAAGGGTGCCGACCTTCAGCATGACCATGCCGGGAATGCCTCGGGTCGTGACGTGGGTGCCGCAGTTTGGGCAGAATTCGCGGGTGACGCCGTTTTCGATGTCCGTACGCTGAAAGCCCTTGAGCTCGCCGTGCGTGACTTTGAAACTGTCGGCGGGGAGCCCGAGGACGAGGACGGAGTCGCCTCCTGTGATGTACTGGCATTCGCGGCAGAAGCATTGCGCCTGCATCACCGGATCGCCGTTCGCCTCGTACCGAACTTCCTTGCAATAGCAGCCGCCTTCGAATTTCATGATGTCTCCTCGTCTCTATCTATGTCAGTGCCCCGCGTATGCGGTGGCAACAAAAATATGCACGTATGGGCCGAGCCGCACGGTATCACAGCGAGGTTGGCCTTCCTGCGTTGCCTCGCAGCCCTACTCAAGAAGGTGGGCTTTGGCGGTGGAGAGGGGATCGCGCGCTGAGGAGGCCGGCCGGCCGATCGCGCGGGGGTTAGGTCGTCCGCACGATCGGTAATCGGGAAACGCGCTTGCCCTTCAGTCTTCGCCAGGCGTTCGCGACGGCGGGGGCGATCGGTGGAACGCCGGGTTCGCCGACGCCGGTCGGATCCTCGTTGGAAGCGATGATCGAGACCTCGACCTCAGGCATCTCGTGGAGGCGCAGGCTCTTGTAGGTGTCGAAGTTCTTCTCGCGCACGGTGCCACCTTGGTCGATATGCACTTCGCTGTAGAGTGCAGCGCCTAGGCCGAAGCCGATGCCGCCTTCCATCTGCGCCCGAATCACGTTCGGGTTCACGGCGATCCCGCAGTCGACGGCGCACCAGACCTTGCGCACGAGCGGTCGGTCGGGGCTCTCTGCCGCTTCGATCTCGACGATCTGCGCGACGTAGCTTCCGAAGGATTTATGAACGGCGACGCCGAAGGCGCGTCCGGGCGCCGCTGCCCGGCCCCAATCCGCGATTTCGGCGGCGCGGCGCAACACGCCCGCCCGTCTCGGATGCTCACCGAGCAAAGCGAGCCGACCTTCGACGGGATCGATGCCCACGCCTTCGAGCAGCTCGTCGATAAAGGTTTCGACGGCGAATCCCGTATGCGTGTGGCCGACGGAGCGCCACCAAAGCGTCGGTACGCCCGTCTCGATCAGATGGTTTGTGACTCGGAGATGGTCGGTTGCGTAGGGGAGGTCGCTGGCGCCTTCGACGGCCGAATAATCCACGCCGTTTTTGATGCTCGCTTCCAAGGAGGTTCCGAGGTAGAAGCTTTGCGCGGCGACCGTTTGATCCCAGGCGATGATTTTTCCGTCGGCGCTCATCGATCCTGAGAGTCTATGCGTGGCGATCGGGCGGTAATAGCCGCCCTGCATATCATCTTCGCGGGTCCACAAAAGTTTGGTGGGGCGGCGCGATGCGGGATCCGCGCTCTGGTTTTTGAAAACGAACGCGGCTTCTTTGGCGAGGCTGGAGTCGTAGGTGGCTCGTCGGCCGAAGCTCCCGCCGGCCATCTGAACATCCATCCGGACTTGCTCGGGCATGAGGCCTAGGACGCCGGCGATCACGGGCTGATCCACCGTGGGCGCTTGTGCGCCGTACGATGCGATGACGCCTTCGCCGATCGGGTTGCGCTCGATGAGAGCATCCAAGGGCTCCATCGATGCATGCGCCAGGAAGGGGAAGATGTATTCCGCCTCGAGATGCGTGCCTGCGGCGGTACCGACTTTGTCTTTAAGAGTGCTTGCCGCATCGCCTCGGTTCGTCGCGACGGCACCAGGCATTTTTGATTTCTCGCGCAGCACTGAAATCATCTCTTCGCTTGAGCGTGTTTCGGCGGCCGAATTGTCCCATTCAATTTTGAGCGCTCGGCGCCCCTGGATGGCGGCGAAGGTGTCCTCGGCATAGACCGCGACGCCCTGCGGAATTTCCTGCACGGAGACGACGCCGGGAAGCGCGAGCGCCGCCGAGGCGTCGAAGGAAGCGACGCGCCCGCCGAAGGTCGGCGAATGGGCGACGACGACCGTGAGCATCTCGTCGCGGTAGAGGTCGATCGTGAACTGTGCCGTGCCGTTGCTCTTCTCGAGAGTGTCGATCTTAGGCATTTCCTTGCCAATGAAGACGAAGTCTTCGGGGGATTTGAGCGTTGGCTCGGACGGGACGGGTTGTCCGGCGGCGGCTTCGACCAGGTCGCCGAAGCTCGCTTGGCGTTTGCTTGGGGGGTGTCGGACTATGCCCTTTTGGACCGTGATTTCGCTCGCGGGAACGCCCCAGGTTTCGGCGGCGGCGCCGACGATCATTTGGCGTGCGGCCGCTCCCGCGTTTCGCATCTGGTAGAAGGAGTTCGCCATGGCGGTCGATCCGCCGGTCAACTGCGCGCCCATTTTTAGATTCTTGTAGAGCGCATCGCTCGCGGGTGCCGCGAGGGCTCTCATCTGGGACCAATCCGCGTCGAGTTCATCTGCGACCAGAGTGGTGAGGCCGGTATAGGGGCCCTGGCCGAATTCGATGTGCTTGATCATGACATGAACGATGCTGTCGGGCGTGATTCGGACGAACGCGTCGGGAGCGAAGGTGAACTCCTCGTGGCCCTCGGTCTGGCTATCGTCGATCTTGAAAAATTGCGGCACGCGCGGGGATCCGGGGGCACATCCCGTGAGGCTCACGCCGAGCACGAGAGCGCCGCCGCGCGTGATGAACTGTCGGCGCGAAAGGCCGGCCTTCGAGGTTGCGGCCGAGTCCGTCTCTTGCGCGGTGTCTGGGGTTTCGACGCTCATGCTTCACCTCCCGTCTGGTCGGCCGCATCCTTCACGGCTTGTCGAATCCGCGAATAACAATTGCATCGGCAGAGATTGCCCATCATCGCTCGATTGATCTCTTCATCGCTTGGCGACGGCACGTTTTCGAGAAGGGCCACGGCGGACATGATCTGGCCCGACTGGCAGTAGCCACATTGCGGCACGTCAAGATCAACCCACGCCGATTGCACGGCATTCGCGGCGGGACCTTCGAGTCCTTCAATCGTTCGGATTTCTGTGCCTGCGGCAGCGATCGCGGGCGTGACGCAGGCGCGTCGGGCCTGACCGTCGATCTGGACTGTGCACGCGCCGCATTGCGCGATGCCACAACCGAATTTCGTTCCCGTGAGTTTGAGCTTGTCGCGCAGCACCCAAAGCAGGGGCATCTCCGGCGGTGCATCGACTTCATGTGTTTGGCCATTGATTTTGAGCTTCATGGAGACTCTCCTGCGTGGGGCGCGGCGTGTGATGATCTGGCCGACAGGGTAGCCAGTCTTTGGAAGAGCTGAATGACCGCGGCCCCGTTTACGCACTATGCGGCCATAAGATCAGCCATAAGATCGATGCCGAGCAAAGCGCGGTGAAGCCATACGAGGACCAGGCCATACGCGATCGCACCAACGCCGACGGCAACGAAGTCCAAACGGGCGAGCGGAGGTCGATGGGGCACGCGTGTTTCGGCTTCGCGCTTCGAAGCGGCGACGAAATCGACCAGGCTGAAGGCGAGGAAAGAGCCGAAGATGAGGAACTTGGGCAGGTTCGCGCCGGTCATCAGGTGGCCGGCGGACCAGAGTCCGATCCCGATGAGCATGGGATGGCGCAGCCGACCCTTCAAATAGCCGTTGGGAAGATAGGCCGCTGCGATCACGCTTAGGGCCGGAAGCATCAGCACATAAGCGCCGTACCGTGCCCAGTGCGGCGTGGTGTAGAGCGGGGGCATCGCGCGAGTCTCGGCGAACCCGAAGCAGATCGCGGCGAGGCCGGCGGCCGCGATCAAGCTGTACCCGGCGCGGTAAAGGGAGCGGCCAATCCGTTGGGGAAACTCTCGCTCGGGGTTTCGGGCCCGGAAGGCGGAGTAGAAGTGAGCTGAGAAGAAGAGCGTGAGCCCGGCGAGGAGGGTGACCATTCATAATCCAATCTTGTCGTTGTCAAAATCAGTCTGTCAGGTTATCTTGTCGCTGTCAAGATTTGCGGCGAGAAGGCCGCAGAGGGGAAGTGCTGCGTGGCGGCGCGTTCATACCATCACGGGGATTTGCGAAAGGCTCTTCTCGATGCCGGAGAGGTAGAGCTGAGCGAGCGAGGGGTAGAGAAATTCTCGTTGCGAGGCGTCGCCAAGCGGGCCGGCGTGAGTCATGCCGCGCCGGCGCATCATTTTCGCGATAAGCGAGGCCTGCTCACTGCACTCGCGCAGCACGGTTTCGAGGTCTTTGCGGATCGGATCTCGGGGAGCGGGGGGGCAGGCGGCGACTGCCGCGCCGATGAAGCCTCTGCGCTTGGGGAGCTTGCTTCGCTGATCACCTGCGGGATGGCCTACGTCGATTTCGCACTTACCTGCTCGAACCTCTTCTCGCTCATGTTCGCCTCGAGCTGGCCCGATTTTGCCGACGCCGATCTCGACCGCAGTTCGGGGCGTGCCTTCGATCATTTCGTCAAGGAGGTTCGGAGCGTGTTTGCAGGCGAAGGCCTGTCCGAGGAAGAGATGCACGCGCGCGCCATGGCCAATTGGTCGGCCGTGCATGGCCTGGCAGTACTGCTCCTCGAAGGCCGGATGCGCTCTGTGCTCGCGCTACCGCAGCCCGCGCGGGAAGAAGCGATTCGTCGCATTCTTGAGATCGCGGCGAGCGGGGTTCCTGCATCCATTTGACGTTGAATGTGCGGATCTTGGAGCGTTAGGTCCTGAGAAGGGCCCCCTGATGACTTTGGCAGGCTGGACGATAACTGGGCCGTGGTATGCGGAGAGGCGCGTTGGCGACCGCGCCTATCGGCGCCGATCGTGAATGCCCCGGAGAGTGTTCAGCTGAACACGACGTTCACACTCTCGATGCCGTATCGCGCGGGGCCGAATGCCTTTGGGGCGATGATGGCCCTTTTGATGGAAGTCGAGGGGACACTGGCACGCGTGCGCATCACCCTTCTTGGGAGTACGACGCCCCCTGCGAGCATCGCCGCACTCGCGGACGGGCTCGGCTTGCTCGTACTGCTGGGGGAGCGCCGGCTTCGTTAGAAGTTCAGCTCCAGGTCGATATCGGTCTTCAGGAACGTGATCCACTTATTGACATTGCCATGGATCTTCCCGTCCTTGTACTTCAGGTTAGTGCTGTCCTTGTACATCGTTGAGTAGGTGTTTGCGCTGTAGGAGATCGTGACCGTCGCCGTATGCGTGCGCACTTGGATCATCGCGGTCAGCTCGTCGGGGCCGGTCTCTTTCCTCTTCCAACCGCGCGCCGTGCCGGATCTCATGATGCCCTTCTTGACCTGAGCCGCTGTGAGGGAGGCTGTGATCGGTTGGTCCTCGTAGTTCAGGACCTCCGCGGCCGAGGCCTTACTGCTTGAGAGCGTGATGCCGGACATCACGAGACCAATCAGGACCAGGAGGAAGGCGCTGAACTTTGCGGGGCGAAGGGCGGCCTGGGAAGCGAGGCTGAGGATCGGCATGGGCTGGATCTCCTTTTCGATCGTACGAAACGTGAGAAACGTGAGAATCGTGCGGACCGTTGGTCTCTGGCGAGTGGATGATCAGTGGCCGATGCCCAGAGCCTGCTTTGTTGTGCCGCCGACCACGTTAGAGGCTACCGAGAATCTGCTGCGGGCACCAAGCGGAGCAGCCGGCAGATCCAATTATGGTGCGAGGCTCTGAGGTATTTTGTCACGCCCCTCCAGGAGACCTCTCTTGAGCAGCGCCTCAAAGAGCGGTGTCCAGGCCGCCCAATCATGACCCCCTGGCGCCGTTTGGTAGTCGAGCGCAGGGAGGTAGGGTGTGACCAGTTCGCTCGCGCGTCTTTTGGGGTCCTGATCGCCGGCGCCGATCAAGAGGCGAGGTAATGCGCTGTCGGGGGCTGTCCTGCGTTTGAGCCAGCTCCAGAGGCGGTAGTAGTGGCGGCGCCGAAAGCCAGGCTCCGTTTCGATGTCGGGCGGTGTCCATGCCTCAAGGCCTCCGGCGTCGCGCACCTCTACCGCGATTTTGCGGCCTCCCCAATAGGGGGCGAGGACGATCACGCCCGTCGTGAGCTCGCCGTATTCCATTGCATACGTTGTCGCGAGGAGGCCCCCGATCGAGATGCCGACGATCCAGATCTCTTCGTAGCGATCGGCGATGGGCTCGATGACGTCGATATGCAGCCGTTCAAGCACGCGGAAGTCTCGGTAGTAACCGAAATGGGCGTCCGCAGAGACGACGTCGAAACGCGGATGCGTGCGCCGGACGATGTCGACGAAGCCCTTCTCTTCGTAACGGTTTGGGCCGTCGCCCATCCCAGGGACGAAGACGACAAGGCCAAGCGCATGGGGCTCGGCGGATGCATAGAACTTTGCGGGCATCGGTGTCGGCGCGGGCCGCATACCGAAGCAGCCGAGGCCGAAAAAAAGGAGGCAGGTGAGGGTGCTGGCTCTCGCTGCAATACTCAACACTCGCTGTCTCCTCCGTTTATTGACGGCTGTGGGTTATGGGCTCGGAACAACCGGACAATAGTCGCTCTGAAGCCCATGCAAAGCACGAGCCCCCGGCCAGGACTCTCCTGGTTGAGGGCTCGTTTCACTTGATCTCGCGCCTTCTTTTCGCGGTAGGTCGCGGGGCGGTGGGGCGATGGGGCCATGAAGCTATGGGACGAAGCCGCCACGAAGCCGTTAGAAGCGGAAGAACACGCCCGCCCCCACGGAGATGTAGTCGAGATCCTTCACATCACCGGCCGGCAGGACGTAGCTTGTGTCGACGCTGAACCCGACGCTTTCGTTCAGGTAGAACTCGACGCCGCCGCCGACGCGGGCCACGAAATCCGTATCCGTGCGCTGGAAATTCGTACGGGGATCATCGGATTTCGCCGTGAGGAAGCCGGCGCCTGCCGTCAGGTAGGGCTGCACGCTGCCGGTTGCCAGATAGCCCTTCAGGTCGCCCGTCAGGGTCTGCGTCTGGGTATCAGCGATCTCGTTGCCCGCCACGGAAATTCCGAAATCGTCCATCCATTCGTAGTGCGCTTCGATCGCGATATGCGGTGTGACGCGCACTCCGACGCGGACTGTTAGGCCGACGCTGGGGTCGACTTCAACGTCTGTCACGCCGGCGATTTCGTGAAGCTCGCTTTCGAGTCGGGTCGAGAACCCGCCGACCAAACCGCCCCCGATATAGAAGCCGGGTCGGTCGTACGCCCCATAGGCATTGGCATCGCGGCCGTTATCTCGCTCATAGCGATTGTCATGATCGTTGCGGTCGCGGCGATGGTCGTCGCGCGTGCCGCGATGTTCGGCGCTGGCCAGGCCGGGGAGAAGCAGGGAGCAAAGGGCAGGCAGGGCACAGGCTGCCTTCGCGAACCGCAGCGTGCCCGCGCGCGAAACCGATTTTTTCTGAGAATCCATCCGAGCATTTTTCCGATGTGACATCTCGCTGCCTCCATTGCGCTTCCCCTGGGCAGAGCGGTTGAAGTCCGATAAGAACGACCTGATTGGACTCTGGGGTCCCTCGTGCTCGAGGGCGCTTGCTCGCCGAGAAATACGCATTGTCTGTCAGCTGAGAGCAGGGTTGCGCGGGGGTAGTTCTGAGAACCTGAGTCGCGTTCAATTCGCCCTGAAATGTGACGATTTAGCGGAACCTAGAAACCAGAAAGCGGCACGATGCGCAGCCGCGCGGAGCCGGATTCGAGACGCAGCGTTTCGTAGCCCCGCTCACCGCTGCGCCGCCATCGTACGGCCGCAGCGAGTATGCGAGTCCGTGCGTGTAACCCGCGTGCGTGCGGTGCGGTGGATGACGCGGTGGATAGTGCGAGAACTAGCCGAAGAGATCCTTGCGCGGATCGTCTTCGGAAATCGATGCGGACGAAGACTCGTCCTCATCGTCGTTGCCCGCGCGCTCCGCATTGATTGCCTCAAAGAGTTCCTTGAGCCGCGGGTCGGGATCTTTCGGCATGACGATCTTGACGCGTGCGTCGAGATTTCCGGCCGGGGACTTTTTGTTCTCCGGAACACCGCGTCCTTTCAGTCGAAGACGCGCGTGACTGCTCGTACCAGCGGGAATCGTGAGCGTGGCGCGCCCATCGGGGGTCGGCACTTCGACCCGCGCACCGAGCACCGCTTCGCTCAGCGTGATCGGGAGATCGAATTCGAGGTCGCGGCCCTTGCGGCGAAAAACGGGATGCGGCTCGACGCGGACCTGAATCAAGAGATCGCCCGCGGCCCCACCGCCCATGCCTTCCCCGCCTTTGCGGGGGATACGCAGCGTGCCGCCGTCGCTTACGCCCGCTGGAATGCGGACCTGAATGGATTCCGCGCGGACGCTGCCGTCTGCGCGCGGACGCGAAACAGAAAAGCCTCGCTCGCCGCCGCGGATCGCCTCCATAAATGCGAGAGTCATCGATGCTTCGAGATCGCGTCCCTGCCGCCGCATTGATCCCGGACCGCGTCCGCGGCCGCCGCCGCCGAACTGCCGCATCAGATCATCCATGTCCGAAAACTCAAAGCCACCGCCGCCGCCGCCAAAGGGGTTTCCTCCGCGCCCGCCGCCACCAAATTGTGCGCCCTGAGCGCGTGCGCGGTCCGCATCGAAGCCTGCGTTGAACACAGCCTCGCCGAACTCGTCGTAGTCGCGTCGCTTGTCTTTATCAGACAATACGTCGTACGCGACCGAGACCTCCTTGAACCGGGCTTCGGCGACCTTGTCGTCGGGGTTCAAGTCGGGATGCGTGTCGCGCGCGAGTTTGCGATAGGCCTTCTTGATTTCGTCGGTGGATGCGGCCTTCGCTACACCCAGGACTTGGTACGGGTTCATCGGGCGGATTTCCTCTCGAACCGGCGAACGGCGTCGCGGGCGGATCTTCAGGAACAGACCTCTAGCACTGTCGGATCGTTCCCAATCGCTCCCTGTCAATCCGCTGTCCAGATTTCGAGGAAAGTTCGAGTATAGGGCCGTCCGCGTCAGCCGGTCGGCCACTCGGCGGCGTCTGCGCCGAGCTGACCGGCGGGGCGGGTCCATTCTGGGTGGTCGTCACCAATTTTCCCGGGGCAGGCGACGCGCCGAATCGCGCCGAAGGGCCCGCTTTCCTCGAGGAGGTAGGGCTCGACATCTGAGGGCACAGGCTCAGGCGCCTCGGGATCGCCGTTTTCCCCCATGTCCATGAGCGCCGTGGCCGTGCCCGCCAGAGAGAGCTGGGCATCCACGCATGCACCTTGTGCGTGGGCCTGAGTAAGGCCCCGACAGACAGCGGCAGCGAGCAAATACCCCGTGCCATGATCAAGTGCTTGGGCCGGAAGCGGCTTTGGCATGGCTGTTCCGTAGACGGCTTGCCCTCGTGCAGCGATGCCACAGCTCATTTGCACGAGGCTGTCGAATCCGCGCCGTGCCTTCCAGGGCCCTTCGAATCCGTACGCATCGAGCGCCGCAATCACGAGAAGAGGATTGGCTTCTCGTAGGGTAGCCCGGTCAAAGCCCAAGGCACCGAGTGCGTCGGATCGGTAGCCGACGACCAGGACATCGGCTTCCGCGACAAGCATTGCAAACCGCTGGCGCGCCTTTGCCTCGCGCAGATCAAGTGCAGCGCAGCGTTTGCCGACCGTGGTATCCGCGAGCAGGCCCGCACCTTCGTCGAAGCCAACCGGATCGATGCGCAGCACATCGGCGCCCCAAGCTGCGAGGAGTCGGGTGCACGTGGGACCGGCGATGACGCGTGTTAGGTCAAGGACGCGGACTCCAGCGAGGGGGCGACCGATTGGCGCTCGCCCGAGGCGATCACGTGCAGTCGACGAGCCAGATACTGTTTCCGATACCAACAAAGAGGCCACCGGGGACATCAAGTCAAATGGCGGTTGCGCATGAACAACGCTGCCCTGAGGATGGGCTTGCCATTCTTCCTGAGAGTGGAGCGCTGCTGCGCAGCCGCCCTCCGCAACGACTTCGCTTTCAAGGGGCACCGCGTCGCGGCGGGCGATCTCGCGCGCAACGCGGTCGTGGTCTTCTCCGCTGCCAAGGACGCGCTCCGCGGCGGCTCGATGATGAGGATAGTTCGTGTGGAGTCGAATAAAGCCATCACGGGTGGCGTAATCACCGGCCATTGGATCCCAGAGCGAAGGCCACGGCTCGGCCGGACGGGCGAGGTAACGCTCGCTGCGAAACGCAAGCGAAGCATGGTCGCAATCGATCCTCGATGAGCGGATTTCGCTTTCATTCCGCAGTGCTTCCCATTCCGAGACGGCCAAGGTGGCGAGCCCGACTGTCGTGGCCGCGAATTCGCTGACCGGATAGACGGAGGGGAGATTAATCCGGCCCTCGTCAAAAGTGAGAGACGAGAGGAGGGCAGGGCTTCCGCCGAGATTGGACCAGAGACTCGGGAAAAGGCTGCTTCGTGGAAAAGGGGAAGATGTCGATTTCGCCATGCTGGCAGCTTGGGATGACTCTTCACTAACGTCAATATTGATTATCGTCAATGTTAATGTCGACGATCAACAAGCAGCTCAGCGCATCCCAAGCAGCAGCACGGCTCGGCGTCCGGGTCGAGACGATCTACGCCTATGTGAGCCGGGAGATCCTCTCGCGGACGCTGGCTCCCGACGGACGATCGATTCGATCGAGCGGAGATCGAAGCGCTTGCGCGCCGGGGGCGTCCGCGAAAGGGCGCAAAGCGCGTGGGGGCGGTTCGATGTATCGCTGGCCTCTTCGCTCACAAAGGTCAGTCCGGAAGGTCGGTTAGCGATTCGCGGTTACGATATTCGCGGCCTGGCTGAATCGAATCACTACGAACAGGTGGCTGAACTGCTGTGGACGGGAGAAATCCCGGCCCGGCCGCGATGGTCCGAGGGGCCTGAAGAAGCCGCTCTGCGTGTGGCGAGGGCTCTGTCGCCGGGCAGTCCGCCGGTTGAGCGGCCAACGCAAAATCGGATACCTCCGTGAATGTCGATTTCGCGTTAGGCGCGCTGGCCTTTGCGAATGGGATGTCGCCGGCCGCTACGGAGTCCGTTTATGCGATCTCGCGAACTGCCGGATGGATCGCCCATATACTTGAAGAGTACGGTGAAGCCCGTTGCGATTCCGTGCGCGCGCGATCTACGACGGCGAGGAAGAGTGAAGCACAGTCAATCGGGTCGATTTGCCCGGAGATCGCCCCTCTGTTACCCCTCCCGCATGATTTGGGATCTGATCTGCGTGGGCGGCGGCGCCGCCGGCTTTTTCGCCGCGATTACACACGCGGAGCAGGGGGGCGGTGCGACGCTGATCCTCGAGAAGAGTCCCGAGATACTCTCGAAAGTGAGGATTTCGGGCGGTGGCCGATGCAATGTCACCCACGCGTGTTTCGACCCGCGCGAGCTCTGTATGAACTATCCACGAGGGCAGAAGGCGCTGCGTGGGGCGCTGCATCGATTCGGAGTGCAAGACGCCGTCGACTGGTTCACGGCCCATGGCGTCGAACTGAAGACTGAAGCCGACGGGCGGATGTTTCCTGTGACCGATAGCTCGCAGACCATCATCGATTGTCTGGAGCGTGCGGCATCGGACTCGGGTGTTGAGACCCGAAGGCATTGCGGTGTTGCCTCTATCGAGGCGCTTGAGGCGCTGGACGCGGAAGAAGATCAAGCGCCGGACACGGAAGAGGGGGATGTCGAAGGCGCGGCCGGAACGTACGCGGACACGTCTTCGGAGCGACCCGCACGTTTTATTCTGGAGACGGAATCGGCCGAGCGGCTTCTCGCGCGGAGCATTCTGCTCGCGACCGGCGGGACGCGCGTCATTTCGGGATCAAAGCTAGCCAAGCAGCTTGGACATTCGCTGGAGAGCGCGGTGCCTTCGCTCTTCACCTTCAAGATCCGGGACGAACGGCTGCAGGGCCTGCCCGGCGTCTCGGTGGGGCAGGTGGATTGCAAGATAGTCGGTAGCAAGCTGGCGTCTTCGGGACCGCTCCTTGTGACGCATACGGGTGTGAGCGGTCCGGGAATCCTGAAGATCTCTGCGTGGGGCGCGCGCGAGTTGGCCGGCTGCGCGTATCGCTTCACGCTCCTTGTGAATTGGTTGCCCGGAGTCAATGTCCTTGCGGAGTTGCAGGCGCTTCGAGAGAAGTCGGGGACGCGCCAGATTGACCGGCTCTCTCCTTTTGCCGCCATTCCGAAGCGCCTCTGGGCCCAGCTGGTCTATGCGGCGGGGATCGAAGCGGGGCAGACCTGGGCGAGTCTGACCAAGAAGCAGCGCGGGGCCTTGGTGGCGCAGCTCTCCCGTGCCGAGTTTGAGGTCGACGGCAAGAGTGTGAACAAGGATGAGTTCGTGACCTGCGGCGGCGCTTCTCTTCGGGAGATCGATTTCCGAACGATGCAAAGCAAGCACGTGCCGGGACTTTATTTCGCGGGTGAGATAATGGATGTCGATGGCATCACCGGCGGCTTCAATTTTCAGAACGCCTGGACGAGCGGCTATCTCGCGGGACTCTCGAGCATCGCGGTCTGATGCGCTGCCCGAAGGCCATCGAGGGCTAACGCTCGGTGCGAGGGCCATCGCGGGCCAAGCGGGTCGAGTGGCCCGGGCGGGCGCGGCGCAGCTTCTGCGCCTTTGATAGCTTTGCGACACGATGAGCGCCGCCGAAGACATCTCCGCCCTGAATCCCAGCGAGTCGCAGGAAGTCGAGATTCGTTTCGGGGCCTGGTACAACGATCGGGACCTGCCGCTTCGCTTCTCTGCCGACTGGAACGTTGAACTTTGCCCTCCGCGCGACGGCGAGGATATTGGCGAAGCCGGGATCGAGGCCGCCTTCGCGAATCCGATCGGGACGAAATGCCTAAGGGAGCTCGCTGCTGGCAAGAAGCGTCCCTGCATTGTGATCGACGATCTCTCGCGGCCGACGCCGGGCGCGCGGCTGGTGCCGGCAATTCTTGAGGAACTCGCGGCGGCGGGCGTGTCGGCTTCCGACGTGTTGATCTTGGCGGGCGTCGCGAATCATCGGCCAATGGTGCGCGAGGATCTGGAGAAAAAGCTCGGGCAAGCCGTGCTCGAGCGCTGTGCCGTGATCAACCATTTCTCTTGGGATGGTTGTGTTCCTGTCGGCGAGACGAGTTTCGGTTCGCCCGTTGAGATCAACGCGGATTTCATGGCGGCCGATCTCAAAATCCTCGTGGGCTCGATCATTCCGCATGGCGCCGCTGGTTTTTCGGGTGGGTCGAAGCTTCTCATGCCGGGCATCGCGAGTATCGCTTCAGCCGAAGCCTATCATCGGGGAACCTGTCAGAAGGGTCGCTATGCCGTGACCGAAACCGAAGCTCGACTGGAGGCGGACGAAGCGGCTCGGCTCGCGGGTGTCGACTTTATCGTGAACGCGATTCCGAATTCACGTTTGGGGATAGCCGGACTGGTGACGGGCGATGTGGTCGCGGCGCATCGCGCCGGCGTCGAAATCGCGCGAGACGTCTTTGCGAGCCCGACTCCCGAAGGCGCTGATATCTGCGTACTCTCGGTGTATCCGAAGGACGGAGAGTTTCTTCAGTACCTGACGGCCTTCGCGCCGTGGCAAACCGCTCCGGCTCCCTTGGTGCGCGAAGGGGGGACCGTTGTCGTCGCGCTTGAGGGGGCGGAAGGGCTGGGCAGCCATTGGTTGTTTGGGCCCGGAATGCGCCTCGACTTTCGCCGCGCGCCTTCGGTGAAGGGGCGTGACATCGTATTCTTCGCGCCACAGGTCGACCGGGGAAGCCTTCAGCCGGAAGCGCGGGATAAGGCGATTCTTTTCAAGACCTGGGACGAAACCGAGGCCTGGCTGCGTGCCAAGCACGGGGACTCCGCTCGTGTTTCCGTCTTTCCCTGCGCGACTATGCAGCTCGGGTCGGGAAGACGTTAGTCGGGGTTCTCAGCGATCCGCGGCAGGGTTTCTTCACCGGTTCGCGTTTTCATCACCCTGAGATGGCATTCCGCCTGGACTTTCCAGAGGGATGGAAGACAGCAAAGTAAACGCAAGCGGTCATTGCGGGAAGCCTCGAGCAGGATGCTCTCATTCAGCTCACGTTAGTCGGAGAGCCGACGGCCGAGTCGGCGGCACAGGAGCTGAGCCAATCCGAGGGCGTCCGCGTACTCGAAGTGCAGAGAACCACAATCAACGGATTCAATTCGGTCATCGTCACTGTTCAAGCGCAGACGCAGCAAGGCGCGATACAAGCGCGAGCGGCCTTCGTCGAGCATGGCGACTCGGTCGTCCAACTCATGGGGTTTGCCCCGGAAACGCGCTTCGCACAGTACGCGCGCGCGATCGATCAGTCCTTGTCGAGCTATGCGGCCGAGACGGATCGCGAAATTCTGGCGGCGAAAGCGTGGCGCATTAAGATTGTCCGGACGGATCGCGAACTCAGTCAGGAAGAATTTGTTCGATTCTATCCAGGGCCGGTGGATGCCGATACGCTGGCTCGCCTGAATCAGCTGGACGCCGGTGTGCGGTATCGATCGGGGACGCGGTACAAGCGCGTCGTCGGGAAAGCGCGATAGCGCAGGTCAGCCGACCTGCCGCCTGCGTCCGGTCCCGCGCTGTTCAGAGAAGCGGTACCCGAGACCTCGTACGGTTTCGATCATGCCCCGCGCGCTGAGGAGCTTTCTGCGGAGGCTCTTGATATGCGCATCAACGCTGCGCTCGGTTGGATTCTCTCCTGCTGTCCAGGCTTCGGCGATCAAGTCGCCTCGGCTCATGACGCAACCTTGATGACTCAGGAGGGTCGCCAGTAGGTCGAACTCTCTCGGTGTGAGAGAGATGGCCTGCCCTTCTATTCGGACTTCGCGTCGCTCCTCATCGATGGTGACGCGATTGGGCTGAGCATCCAAAGGCGGATGTTCGGGCTGGACGGAGACGCGGCTTCGGCGCAGGACTGCCTTGATGCGCGAGGCCAGTTCGCGTTTGAAATAGGGCTTCCCTAGGAAATCATCCGCCCCGCATTCAAAGGCGAGGATGCGATCGCGCTCGGTACACCAGCGACTGATCAGCATGATTGGAACCTCCGAAACGGCCGAGTTCTCACGGATCTGTCTGCAAAGCGCGAACCCTGATCCGTCCGGAAGGACGAGTTCGCTCAGGACCAGGCGCGGCGGTTCTCGGAGCGCGTAGTCCATCGCTTCCGCCAGGGTCGCCACCTCAATGAGTTCGAGATGAGATTCTTGGATCGATTCGCGCATCGTCCGTCGATGCTCAGCATCGGGGTCGACGAGAAGGGCTCGGTTCTGCGCAGGGGGGACTTGTCTCATATGGGACCTCGGACTTAACCAACCGAATGTCACAATTGTGTGACGGGGCTGCGAGTAAAGCTTCACGATTGGGTGTGACTCCTGCGCGACGCAGACATGCCCGCGGGATTGGGCGAAAGCAGCGCATGCGCTGGTTCGGGCCGCACGGGTGGTGAGTGGCGGTGAATGTCGGGAGGCAATGTTGAAGTAAATCGTCGGGAATGTGACGAATGAGAACGGAATGTGAGTGCTGTGTGAAGAAACCATGAGGATGACGTGCCACACGCCACCGGCCTCTCAACTGCTGGTAAACACTGGCCGTGAAGGAACGGAAACAAAAACCTGAACATCCCGGACGAAGCGTGACACCTAAAACTGACTCTCCAGTCTCTCGATTAACCGGCCTCGCCGCTGCTCTTTGCTTCGCGGCCTTTGCCACCGCTCTCTGCTTCGCGCCGCCCGCCGTTGCTGCGGGTGAAGCCGACGCCTTCCGCGTTCGGATGGAGAAGTGGGTTGAAGCGCGCACGATCCTTTCCAAAGAACGGTCCGACTGGATCGTGGAGAAGCAGTATTTGCAAGCGACGCGCGACTTGCTGAAGGATGAGCGGGATTCCCTGCGAGAAGAGATCAAGCGTCTCGAAGAATCGCAGACTGGCGCGGACGAAGAGCGCCAGAATCTTGTCTTGGAAAAGGACGACTATCAGCAAACGTCGGATGTCCTCAATCTCAAGGTCCTTGCTCTGGAAGAGCAGGTCAACGCGCTCGTGCCGCAACTGCCGGCGCCTTTGGTTGAACGCCTGGAGCCTCTCCTTGTGCAGATTCCGGACAATCCCGAGGAGTCGACTATCGCTCTGGGGCAGCGCCTTATGAATGTGCTGGGCGTACTTTCCCAGACAGAGAAGTGGAACAGCACGGCGACCTTCGTTGGCGAGACGCGCTCTGTCGGCGGGGTCGATCGTGTGCAGGTTCGAACGCTTTACTGGGGACTGAGCCAGGCGATCTATGTCGATGCTCGGGGTAAGACGGCGGGGATCGGTCGGCCCGCTGGATCGACCTGGGAATTCGTCGACGATGCCTCGCTCGTCGACGATGCAAAACTCCTTCTTGACATCTACGAGGGCAACGTCGACACGATTGCCTTTGTTCCGATGCCGGTGAACATCAAATGATTACTCCGAATGAAACGGGACAACGCTTCGGTAAGGCGAAGCGCGCTTCGACTCTGTTTGCGCCGCGATGGATCGCGGGCCTGATGGTCTCTCTTTACCTGGTCTGCTCTGCGTTCATGATTGAGCCTGCAACCGCTCTTGCGCAGAGTGCGGAGACCAATGCCAAGATCGACAGCCGGCTCGACGGCGTGCTGAACGAACTTTCCGAAGAACGCAACCGGATTGCGCGAGCGAAGGTGCCGCTTTCGCGCGCAGTTTCGAAACTCGAAGACGAAGTTGCGACGCTCCGGCGCCAGCATGCGCGGCTACTTCAGGTAGAGGACTCGGGCACGATCGATCTCGGAAGTCTGCGGAAAAAAGTGGAGTCGCTCGGCGGGCAGGATGAATTTGTGAAGAGCCGGCTCTCCGAATTTGTTCGCGACTTCGAAGGGCGCCTGAATATCGCGGAGCTTCCCCGATACGAGCAGATGACTGCCGACGCGAAGCTGGCGGACAAGAACGCGAACCTGGATGCGATGGGCAAGCTCGATACGCAGCTGCGTGTGGTGACGGCGGCACTTTCCCGCGTCGAATCGCAGCTGGGGGGCGAAATCTTCCCGGGCGAAGCGCTCGCACCGGACGGTGTGCTCACGACCGGGAAATTCCTCGCGCTCGGCCCGACCGTCTTTTACGTGAGTGACGACGGGATTGTATCGGGACTTGTCGAGTCACAGCTGAACGCGGCGGATCCAGTCGTTGTACCGCTTCCGGGCAACCTCTCGGCGTCGCTTGCCGGCATCGCCCAGACGGGCGCAGGCCTTGTTCCATTCGATGCAACGCTTGGACGCGCGCTCAAGATTGAAAAGGCCCGCAAGAGCATCGGTCAATACATCGATGATGGCGGCGCGGTGGGATACGTAATTTTGGTCCTCGGTGCGGCTGCGCTGGCACTCACGCTCTTCAAGGCCGTCGAGATCGTCGGCTTCAAGGTGGCCGAGCCCGAAATCGTCGATGATATTCTGAGCGACCTCGAGCAGGGCAGCCAGGACGCGGCGATGAAGCGCGCTCTTGCAGTGGAAGGTGTCTCAGGTCAGATGCTCCAGACCGGCGTAAAGCATGCGCGAGAAGGGCGTGGCGTTCTGGAAGAGCTTCTCTTCGAGAAGATCTTGGGCGTTCGCCCGAGGGTCGAACGCTTCTTGCCCTTCCTTTCGATTACGGCTGCTTCGGCGCCCCTTCTTGGATTGCTCGGAACTGTGATCGGTATGATCAACACGTTTCAGCTGATCACGATTTTCGGAACTGGGGATGCCAAGAGCCTCTCATCTGGAATCTCTGAAGCGCTGATGACGACGGCTCTTGGGCTGATCGTCGCGATTCCGACTCTGATTCTGCACGGCGCTTTGTCCCGCATGGCGAAGCGAAAGATCGGCCGTTTGGAAGAGATCTCGGTCGCGTTTGTGAACGGCCTCGACGTTATGAAGAGACGGGGTCGGTCGTCGAACTAACCCGTTCCCTTCTCCACAACTCTCTACTCCTGCTTGCGCGCCAATGCGCAGCGATAAAGAAGGACTAATAAATGGAAGAGATTCTTTCGATTTGGAAGAGCGGTGGTTGGGTCATGATCCCGCTCTTTGCGCTGGCCGCGCTTCTTTACAGTCAGGCCTTTCTTTTGATCCTGGTCGCTCGGGACTGGAACCTCTCCGAGCGTTCTTCTGCGCATTGGTGGGATTGGGTCCGGAACCCGGAACATGCGGAAGGGCGCATTCGCGAGATCCTCGACTACACGCAGAATGGCGTGGACACCCTAGATCAGGTGCGAAACCGGTTCGATGAAATTCGGCGCAACCTGATTGAGATGCTCGATCGGCGGGTGATCTTTGTCAGCATGCTCGTCGCTGCCTCGCCTCTGATGGGGCTCCTTGGGACGGTGCTCGGAATGCTGCAGACCTTCCTGGGAATTTCGACGAGCGGCGGGACGGAGACGGCCGGCGTCGTCGCAGCAGGCATTTCCGAAGCGCTCGTCACGACCCAGACGGGACTCACGATCGCGCTTCCCGGACTCTTCGTGGTGATGCTGATTCAACGTCGCAAGCATGCTCTTGCGGGAAGCCTCGCTCGGCTTGAGAGCTTGACGCTCGCGTACATGAATCTGGAAGCGAATGCAGACGCAAAGACCTTGCCGATCGGCGAGGTGACGGGAGCTAAGCAGTGGCCAGACGCCGCCTAATCGCTCAGGAAGAAGAACCGGAGATCAATCTCTCGCCGATGATCGACTGCATCTTCATTTTGTTGATCTTTTTCATCGTCACGACGGTCTTCGTCGAAGAACAGGGTTTTCAGGTCAACAAGCCCGATGCCTCGGCCGCGTCGCAGAACGAGGAAAGTGATAATATCGTGGTTGAGATCACGCCTCAGAACAAAGTGCTGATTGATCAACGCGAAATCGCCGTGGCCGATCTCGCCGCCCGCGTGAAAGCCGGTCTAGTGAAGCCGGATACGCCCGTCGTGATCCGAGCGCACGAGTCTTCATCACACGGCGTTTTCGTGAGCGTATGGGATGCTGCCAAGGCGGGCGGGGCTGAGATGCTTAGCTTCAGTACGGTGAACTAGATGCCGCGGCAAAGTCTGAGCGCAGAGCCGGATGTAGAAACCGAGATCAATCTCTCGCCGATGATCGACTGCATTTTTATCCTGTTGATCTTCTTCATTGTCACGACGGTCTTCGTCGAGGAACCCGGCGTTGACATCTTGAAGCCCAACGCATGGATCGATGCGGACCTTGAGAAGAACAGCATCATCATCGCGATCACCGCGGACAATAAGGTGATCTACGGAGGCAAGGAACTCGGCATTTCCGGCGTAGGCGCGCGGGTGCGTGCGCTGCTGAGCCGCGACGAACTCCCTGTGATCATTCAAGCCGACTCGCGTGCAGAGCACGGTGTCTTCTCCGATGTCTGGAGTGAAGTGAAAAGTGCGGGCGCGAAACAGATCAGCCTCTCCACGCTTAACGATTGAAGCTTGGCTGCTTGCTCGTTCGACCGTTTGACAATGCACAGACTCACACGCCTATCGACACCTCTGCCCATACACCTGGCCACCCATTTATTCATACGTCGACCGACACATCTATAGGAATTTCTCTTTCGACCATGTCCCCCCGAACCTTTCGAGTCGAATCGTCACGTCGTGCGATTCCGATCAGTGTCATGATCGGAGTGCTTTTTGCGTTCGGGCTCTTCATCTTAATGGCGGTCGTGCAGCTGCTCGGTGAGGTACCCGTGACCGAAAAGAACTTGATCGAACAGGTCGTAGCCTATGTGCCGCCTGCAATAGAAGAGATCGAGGAAGAGCCTCCGCCGCCCGTCGAAGAAGAGCCGCCGCCGGAACTTGAACGCGAACCTCCGCAGCTCTCCCTCGCGCAGCTCGACGTCGCTCTGAATCCGGGGACAGGCGGCGACATCGTTGGAGACTTTGCGCTTCCAACCGTACAGGCCACTTCGAGCAGCCTGGGCACGGATGATTTCATTGACTTCTCTCAGCTTGACCAAGCGCCGCGGCCCATGCCGGGTTCGAGTCTCGACTTTCCCCGTCGTCTGAAACGAAAGGCGGTCAACGGTCGAGTGGTTCTGCTGATCAAGCTGGATGAATCCGGAAACGTGATGGAAGCGAGCGTGGAGAGTTCAGACCTCCCCGAGTTTGAAAAGATCGTGTCGAGTCAGGTCAAGAAGTGGCGGTTCACGCCGCCGACCAAAGAAGGTTCACCCGTTCGCGCCCAGGCGCGATTTCCTGTTCCGATCCGAATCGGCGGCTAGCGCCAAGGCTCAGTCTTCGGCCCAATCCGCGACCGCCCATTCAGATCACGTTGCCCCGCACGACTCGCAAGGAGAGTCCCCCTGATGTCCTTTGAATATTCATTTGCCCGCACGAAATCCGGCCTGGCTGCGAAGCGCTTCCGCGCGATCGCCGCATTCCTGACGTTTTGCGGTTTCGCTCTGTCGAGCGCTCTTGCGCTGCCAGCCGCGGCACAGTTCAAGCCCTGGTCGGGGTCTTCGATCATAAGCGATCCAGAATGGCAGAAGAGCTTTCTTGGGAGCTACGGATTCCTTTCGGGCGCCGAGCCAGATATCCGCCCCTCTGAACTCGAGATCTTGAAAGAGGTCATCGATCTGCTCAAGGTGAACCCAAAGGCCGCGGCTTTGATGCTGGCGCAGCGAAAGCCCGAGGACAGCAGCGCGGCCCTCGACTTCGTACTCGCCAACCTCGGCTTCCAAAACGGCGATACGGCCGCGGCGATGAAGGGCTACGACGACGCCCTTCGCAAATTCCCGGATTTCCGGCGGGCACATAAGAACCTCGGTCTGCTCAAAGTGCAGGTCAATCAGTACGGCGATGCAATTACGCATCTCAGTCGCGCGGTTGAGCTTGGCGATCGCGATGGTCGAAGCTTCGGTCTGCTCGGATACTGCTTCGTGAACGAAGAGAATTTCGTGGCGGCGGAGCAGGCCTATCGAAGCGCGATTTTGCAGCAGCCCGCGGTGCGCGATTGGCAGCTTGGTCTCGCGCGGTCTCTGCTTGCGATGAACAAGAACGAAGAGGCGGCGGCGCTCTTTGCGACTTTGATCGACAAGAACCCCGAGGACGCGACGGCATGGATGCTTCAGGCGAATGCGCTGCTCGCCCTCGATCAGCCGACGGCGGCCGCGGTCAACCTTGAGGCGGTTCGGATGCTGGGAAAGGCCGACGCGGCGACGCTCACATTGCTCGGCGATATCTACATGAACGAGGGCATCTCCGATCTGGCGAAGGAGGCCTACCTCGAGGTGGTGAAGTCGGACGCGTCGGGTGCTTCGTTTAAGTCTGCGCATCGTGCCGCTGAGCTTCTCTACCGCTCGCAGGCCTACAAAGAATCGGCCGAGATCATTCGTTCGATCGACGATCGCTACGGCAAGAAACTCTCGAATGACAATGAGCTTTTGCTGATGACCTTGAAGGCGAAGCTGGCGCGCGCGCAGGGTCGACCCAAAGAGGCAGCGCGACTGCTCGAGTCGATTGTGAACCGCGACGGGACGCGAGGCGATGCACTCCTTGAACTCGCGCGTTTCCATCGCGATCAGGGGGCGACCGAGAAGGCGATCCTGATGCTTGAGCGCGCCGCGAACCTGGACGGCTTCGAATATCAGGCATTAGTTGAACAGGCTCAGCTTCAGGTCTCGAAGAAGGACTACGAAAAAGCGGCGGGCCTTTTGAAGCAGGCTCTTCGGATCAAGTCGGAGCCCCGCATAGAACGATTCCTCGCTCGGATAGAAGAGGTCGCGCGACGACGATGAGTCGGGTCATTCGGATGAGACGACAGCGTTCGCATAAGCGACGGAGCTTCAGCGCATTCAGTTTGCTTCTCGGATTCGCGATCAGCCTCAGCTTGCTTGCGTCGCAGGCTTGGGGACAGGCCGAGTTGGTGGCGCCGGAGATGGGTACGATCTCCGGGCGCGTCTTCGATTCTTCAGCCGGAACGCCGATCGAAGGCGCCACGATCATCCTGGCCTTCCCGGACCCAGGAAACGGCGAAGAGATCCGTCAAGAAGTCGCGAGCAGCGGGCCGTCCGGCGACTACGAATTCGACGCCGTACCCGTTGGCGCCTACGGCTTGAGCTTCATCAAGTCGGGCTACCGCGCGTCGTCGATGACGAACTTCAAAGTGAAGGTCGGCCAGGATAATGTCGCGGACTTCCCTATGCCCCGTGTTCAGGCCGCGGCCTCGACCGGCAGCGACATTCTTGAGCTGGATGCCTTTGTGGTCGAGGCTTCTGTCGTCGGTGAGATGATGGACGGGCTTGAGCTCCGCCTCGACTCGGACCAGATGCTCAATATCTTGTCTGCGGAAGACCTGTCGAAATATGCGGCGAGTGATGTGGCCGATGCCCTAAAGCGCGTGGCGGGCGTGAATATTGTCGAAGGGCAGTTCGCGGTCGTGCGCGGGCTGGAAGACCGGTACACGAGCACGCTCTTTAACGGCGCTCCGATTCCGAGTCCCGATCCGAATAGCCAGTCGGTTCAGCTCGATCTGTTTCCCTCCGACGTTGTGACCAATCTCGTCATCGCGAAGACCTTTGCGCCGGCTTCCGCGAGCAACTCGGCCGCGGGCTCGATCAATATCATGACGCAGGACTACCCCGAGGAGCTTGAGTTCAAGATCAGTCTCGGAGCCGGCTTCGAAGAGGGCTCGCGGGACCGGTTCGTGGATTTCAAGAGCGGGTCGCCAGCAGGCGAAGAAGCGAGCGGCATCGATGTTGCGGAGACCGATTTTGGATTGACCTTCGGCGGGCGTGTTGACGCGCCCGTCATCGACCGCGAGATTCGCTTCAAGGGCGTCTTCAATCACGAGGTCGACTACCGCTCCCAGGACGGTTTCCAGGAGACGCTCGAACCGCGCCTTTTGTTTCGAGATGTGAACGGCGTCCGGACTCCCCAGGTGACGGGCGATCTCGCGCTTGGGGAACTCAGCCTGAGCGACGGACTTTTTGAAGAGATCACGAGCACCCGTGAGGAGCAGCTTACGGCCTCCTTCGGATTCGGCTTCGATTGGGACGATGAGGGGAAACATCGTCTCGATTTTTCCACGTTCTATACGAACAAGAAGCGGACGGCCGTCCGGCTGCGAGAGAACGGCTACTTCTCCAACTTCGACTATTCGGACCTCGTCCAGGTCAGCCTCGATGAGGACGATCTATTCGACGCGTTAATTCAGCTCGAGGCGGACAATATCGGTTCACGCAATCCTGTGGCCACGAGCGGCAGCAAGCTTGCCGGTCAGGAGCGTAATCTCCGCACGGAAATTACAGAAGCGCCTCAGGTCGGTGCGCTCTGGTTTTCGAGTTTTGGTCAAACGACTTCCTTTGAAACGGAACGTGAACTCGAGGTCTACCAATTCAACGGCGGGCACGACTTTGATTTTCTGGATGGCCTCGAAGTGAATTGGGCGACAAATTTTGCCCGCACCACTCAGCAGGATGACGCTCTCGGGACCCGATTCTTCTACGAGCCGTGCGGTTATGGCGATTCGCAGGCAACGACCTGCCCTGCCGGCGTGACGCGCGCGCCGGTTCCCACAAGCTTTCCCGTCCGAGTCTCGGATCTGGGCGTGGGCAGTTATTTAGCCAGCAATAAATCCGGGGGTATTCTCCTCAGTTCGGTCGAGATCGACGAGGTGCAGTGGTTCGGACGCCTCGACTTTGATCAAGACTACGAGCCCACCGACTTCTTGAGCATGACGTTCAAGACGGGCGTCTGGTGGGAAAAGGCTCGACGCAGCGTCGAATCAAGCTTTCTTGAGAATGCGACGGTCGCGAGGACGGATTCAGCGGGCAACTTCGCGATTCCCTCACCGACGCTGCCGGGTCTCGGCCAATCGTTGTTCGGCGAGGTCCTTCGCGACCAGGGGCTCCGGCAAGCCTCGAATCGTTCACGGCGTGAAGTGACGGCGGGCTATTTCAATGTCAAGGCGACGCTGTGGGAGGATCTCGACCTGATCGCCGGGTTTCGGATCGAAGAACTCGTTATCGGGTCCCTGAACGAGGCCTTTACGGGCGTAACGCTCTTCAGTCGCCCCGCGATTTTCCCCTCGGCCTATCTTTTCTTGGATCGCATCGATAATTCAGATCGTGCTTCTCCGGCCTTCGAAGGCGCGCCGGAGGTCGCACCCGCCACGCGGCGGCCCTTCAATGATCAGGTACTCGGGATCCCGGGCACACCCAACGAAAGTGGCTTCGTGGATCTGCTGACGGAGGAGCAGATTCGCAAAGCTGTCACGGGGGATATCGAGGAGCTGAACGTCCTGCCCTCCGCGACCCTGACCTACCGTCCTCTGGAGGGGGTAACGCTTCGGGCTTCCTATTCCGAGACCGTGGCGCGTCCCTCCCTGCGAGAGGTGGGGTATTACGCGTCGGTCGAGCCCGGCACCGATGAGCAGTTCGTCGGGAATCCGCTCCTCACAACCTCCGACGTGCAGAGCATCGACGGACGATTCGAATACGTCTTCGGCGATCTTGGCGACCTGATCGCTTTCTCGGCCTTCTACAAAGTGATCGATCGACCAATCGAGAGCATCATTGTTCGCGACGCGATTAACGTGGAACTCGGAAGCGAAGCCTTTTTCAGGACTTTCTTCAACAACCCCTCTACCGCACGTCTCTTTGGCATCGAGGTCGAAGCGCGAAAGAGCTTCGATTTCCTGCGCGATATCGGCCTCGACTTTCCGGGCGTAGATCTCTTCGAGTATCTCTCGGTGGGCGGGAACTACACCTACATCGATGCTCGGGTCAAGCGAAGTCCCTTCGAGATCGACGTCGCTTCTGATGCCTTCGTCACGATCGGAGAAGACGTGGCGAGCTTTACCCAGCTTAAGCCTGACCGTCGCCTATTCGGTCAGCCCAAATGGATCGTGAACGCGGATATCAGCTACAACAACCCCGATTGGGGTACGACAGTGACGCTTGCGTTTTTTGCGATCAGCGACATTCTCGATGCAGCTGGCACGACCGCCCTGGGGGCCAACGGCGCGTTCGCTGTGTCCAATCGACTCGACCGCTACATCGACGAGTTCCACACCCTCGACCTCGTCATGAGCCAACGAATCTGGCAGGGGCTGAACGTGAAGATGAGCATCAAGAATCTCACCGACAGCACGCGCCGGCGTATTTATGACCAAGACCAGACGAATCGCAAGTTCAAGGAACGTCTGCGCAACCAGGGGCGCGACTATTCCTTCGCCGTCAGCTACTCCCACGAGTTCTAGACCCCGCTGCGCCCCATTCGTGGCGCCCCATTCGTGTCAGAAACGTGACGTTTATGTGGTCCACGGGATCGTCACGAAGTCGGTAAACGGCTGCCACGCGGCCCTGAGATAGTCCTTTTTGTCAGTCGAGGGGCAGCACAATGCGGTCCTTTCGACCTCTCTGATCCCAACCCCATCAGAAGTGAAGCAAAGGACATACTCATGCGATTCTTAAGTTGTGCAGCTGCCGTTGTGGCGCTTGCCGCAGGAAGTGCCTCGGCACAGACGGTCGTCTCATCGAACGTCACGACGAATACGACCTGGAGCGGCGAGGTCATTCTCGTGACCCCCATCTTTGTAAATAATGGCGCCGAACTCACCATTGACGCGGGAACGATCGTTCGCGGTCAGCCCCGAACGGGCCTCCAAGTTGCGGGTGACCCGAGCACGGCTCCGGGTGCCCTGATCGTGACCCAGGACGGCACGATCCAGGCAAACGGCAATGCCGCAAACCCGATCATCTTCACGACGGCCGCAGTCGACAACGACCAAGACGGCGTTGCAGACGACTCGACCCCCGGCGACGTCTTCCTCGACACCTGGACGGCAGGCGACCTCTTTCTAGACGATACGCCGACCACGGCGCCGCTCTCACCGCTCAACTCGGATGGCGGCGCGAACGTCGCGCTCTGGGGCGGACTCGTGATCCTTGGCAACGCGCCAACGAACCTGAGCAATACCGGCCTCGGCCTCGGCCAGGACACAGTCGAAGGCCTCACGGTTCCCGGCTTCCCCGTTTCTGACGCGCTCTACGGATCCGATCCGACCCTCGGCCTCGAGGCTGATAGCTCCGGTAGCCTAACGTACATTTCGGTTCGCCACGCAGGCGACGAGATCGGCTCGGGCAACGAACTGAACGGTGTCACGATGGCCGGAGTAGGCACGGGCACAACCTTCAGCTTCATCGAAGTCTACTGCAACCAGGATGACGGCATCGAATGGTTCGGCGGCACGGTGAACGGCGACCACCTGAGCGTGGCCTTCGCGGGCGACGACCAGTTCGACCTCGACCAGGGCTACACAGGAACGAACCAGTTCGCTCTCTCGATCCTGCCCTTCTTCAACCAGACGGACGGCGTCAACACGTCAAACTACGGCGCCTCCTCGGGAGACAAGGGTGCGGAATTCGACGGCGATGACTCATCGGTCAGCGTGGATGGCAGCGGTCAGCCCACGCCCTTCTCGAACGCGGACTTTTACAACTTCACCTCCGCCGGCAGCGATATGGCCCAGACCTTCAACGGTCATTCGAATAACAACGACGGCTGGGAAGTTCGAAACGGCTACGCCGGTGACGCCTTCAACGGCGTGATCTACAATACGGGTACCCGACCGGGCATCGACGTCGGCGGCGGCGGCGGTGCGGTCGGCTTCGACACGAACAGCAATGCGGCTGCGGGTTTCGTCACTTTCAACGCTGTGGTCTGCGACGACGTCTCGGGTATTCCCGCGGCGCCTTCGGCGGAAGACGACGCGGTCAACGTGTTCGGCTCGAACAATATCGGGTGTGACGGCGTAAACGATCCCGACTTCGGCCTCGTCGACGAGGATACGTCCTTCGATCCGACGGGCGTGAACGGCAAGCTCAACGCTTCGCTCGGCACCTTCGACCTTCGCCCGATCTCGACCGCCACGATGCTCGGTGGCACGGTTTCGGGTCCAGTCTCGGCTAATTACCGGGGTGCGTTTGATCCGGTCGGCTCGCCGTGGGCCGCTGATTGGACTGCCCTTTCGCAGGGCGGCATTCTGGTTCCGGAGCCGGGGACGACCCTGCTCCTCGTTTCCGGTGTGTTGGGTCTCGCGGTGATGCCGCGCCGACGCCGTTAGGTAATCTGGTTCGGCAAAGTAAGTTGGGGGTCCGCATCCACGATGGATGCGGACCCTTCGCTTGTTCGGCCTCTTAAACGCTCTCCTGGAGGAATGGTCTCATGTGCATCGTTCGATGGTCTTTGGTTCGGGGTGCTCCCTCTGTACGACGGACCTTCGCCACGCTCAGTGCTATCGGTTTAGTCGGTTTAGTCGCGGCGCTCGGCTGTTCGGATTCGCCTCCCGCTTCATCCGCTTCGTCCGCTCCGCTGGCTCTTTCCAGCGCGAATGAAGGGGCCTCTTCTTCCGCGAAGAGCGAGCGGCCGATCACCGCAGAGAGCATTTATGAGGCCGAGGAGTTCTGGCCGAATATTGTCGCGGTGGCCGATGGCTGGCAGCCGCAAAGCACGGAGCGCGCGCGGCCGAAGACGCTCCAGGGGGCACTGATTCGGGTGGAGAGGGACGGCACGGCGCGGATTGACCTTGCGCAGTTTGGCCGGGTCGATGTGCCGGTCGCGCAGACCGATCTCGTCGAACGCGCGAACGCCGTTCGGCGGGGAGAGGTCTTTAAGCATCGCGGAAATTTGGCGATGCAGCTTTCACCGCTCCTCGTTCGCAGTGACCTCGAACGACCTGGCCCGAACCCGAGTCGCGGGATCAAGGGTGCGGAAAGGATCCTCTGCGTCTTTGCCGATCCGCGTGCGGAGACTTTCCCGGAGATCGCTGCCGGATTCATGGCGTGGGTCGAGGGGCGGAACGTGCCCGCCATTTTTGTTGCGCAGAACGTGGGGCGGGACGATCTCAGCTACATCCATGGACGGCTCAGGGAGGTTGGATGGACCGCGCCTTTTGTCTATCCGGAGCGTGCCGCGACCCAGACGGAGAGACTCCTTCGGGAGGCGCCCAGAGTTCCCTGGATTCAACTTCTGACGCGCGAGGGGCGGGAACTCGAGAGCATGCGTTTTGGTGGAGAAGATTCGTTCACGGCGCTTGAACGCGCGTTAGTAGTGAAAACCGAATCGTAAGTAGGCGAGCGTTTCTTCCGCACTTTGGGCGACGGAAACGCTGACCGTGTTCGTGCGGATGAGCGGGGAGAACCAGACGCCCGCGCCGCCGCTGGGATGCCAGTTGTCCGACGAGCGATCGTTAAGGAACACGCGGCCCACATCGAAGAAGCCGTGCACACCGACATCGCCGGGCACGATCATCTTGAGTCTGCCTAGCACGACGCGAAGGTCGGCATTGCCGAAGACGGACGCATCGCCCGCGAAGCGCCGCGTGCGGAATCCGCGAATGGAGGTCTGGCCGGAGAAGAAGCCGCCACCGCCGACATAGGCGGCGTCAAAATACGGCGTTCGGCCCAGGGTCTGGACACCGCCCGCGCGAAGGGCGAGGGTGATCCAGTCCTGCTCCCCCAGGCTGAAATAGCCGGAGATCGATCCAGCAATGGAGCCATAGACCTTCTCGACATCGAGGATCGGGGGTTGGATCTGAGCGCTGAGGTCGAAGAGGAAGCCGGAAGTCGGATAGCCGTCGACGGCATTATCACTGAAGGGGAGCTCCAGATTCATTTTGGTGTTGCTGGCCGACTTGCGGGTGTCGTATTGGAAGTTGGCCAAGGCGCCGACGAGGGTGAAATCGTTGTTGCCGTAGGGATTCAGGTCATCGATTAGCCGGGAGCCATTGGACGTGCGAGAGACTTGGATCACGGTTCCGCCAGCGACCCGAATTCGGTCCTCCAAGAAGTTTCTTGATAGATGCGCGGCGGCTCGGTAGCGCTGATTTCGGACGCGGAACCGGCGGTCGTCGCTGTCGCCGTCGTCGTTGCTTTCGTTGCCGAAGCCGAAGAAGCGGAGAACTTCGATGCCCGAGTAGCTGAGTTCGACGGAGCCGACGAGGTCGGAGTTTTCGGGGCGAAACTGTCCGCGGTAGCGCGCGCGCGGTGCATTGGCTTCGAACGCCCAGCCGACGCCGAGGCTATGTTTGCTCGACCAAGGGGCTTTGCGGAAGCCGTATCGCGTGTGCGAAGCCGCGATGCCGAGGAAGACACCGACGTCCGGTTCAAATCCGAATTCGGGGATCGGGACTGTATCGGAGCCCCAGTCTCGCGGCGGCACGCCTTCGACGTCGACGAAACCAGAGTCCGAGGGCGGCGGGGTATAGACCTTTCCAACCACACGAGTGCGCTCGCCTTGAAGCACTTCGGCGAGTCCAAGCTCATCGTAGATTTGCGTTGTGCCACCTTCGCGATCGTCGATCTGCTTCTCGCCGCGATCTGCGATGACGCGCACCATGATCGGGGATTTTCCGCCTGTGATGCGTACGCGATCATCACCTTCGCGGAGATAGAGGCGGACCTCCTTCGTTTCCGAAGGGTTGAATCGACGATCGAAAAGCGTCCGCGCCCCGGACTCGCCGCTCGCGGTGGATCGTGCCTGCACGCGAAGGAAGCCCTCGGGCAGATGCTCGACTTCCACTTCTTGAGCGGCGTTCGAAAGCTGAATGTCCACTTCGCGCGAGAGGTGCAGGTAAAAGCTTTTCGCGGCTTTGTGAAGGTTATCCCTCCGCCCGCGGATATCCGTCGCAAGGCGCTCTCCGTCGAGCGCGGCGTATTCCGGCGGCAGCTTCGCGATCAAACGCTCGATCACGCTCTCGTCCAGGCTCGCCTGAATTGAGGCCACGGTTTCTTCCCAAACGGGCCATGAAAGCTGCGGCAAAAGCCAGCGGTCCTGCTCCCAGCCGTGCAGAGTGAGGCCCTTCACCAAGGGATATTCGGGACCGTAGTTTTGAAGGATCGGGATATAGATCTTCATGATGCGCGGGCCGAAGCCGTCGTAGCGCACGAAGGCTTGATCACGGTCTTCCGGGATCGGCTGGAGGCCGGCTTCGTTCGGCACTTCGGCCCATCGCCACTGCTTTCGGTGCCGATCGAAATCACCGAGTAGAAGATCCATCAGCCGCGCACGAAGAAACGCTTCGACGTCCACCACGACGGCATCATCTCGCTCGAGTGCCGCGTAGAGTTCCTCGTGGTCGAGAATTGCGGTCGCGGAAGCGAAGCCCTCACGACCCTCTTTGGCCTTCTGTGGATAAACGAAAAACGTCCCCACCATGCCCGCAAATTCTTCGCGGTACTTTCCAAGGCGTGGATCGTCGGGCATCACGGCCAGGCGTTCTTTTACCGTGAGTACTCCCGCTGCTTCAGTCAGTACGCCCGCACTCGGCGGTCCGCCTGGATGCTGCGCCGCCATCTGGTCCTGGACGATCGTCTGCACGACCGTATCCTGGAGCATCGTGTCGAGGACCGCGGAAGGATCCTTGTCCGTTCCCCGAAACGAATAGGCGCGACCGTCTTCTCCCTTGAAGCCAATGACGGCGGTCTGCAGGCCACCGAATCGTCCCGTCGGCGTCAGCCCTCCCCCCTCGTTGGCGAGGTCGAGCACAGGGATGTCGATTTCGGTTTCCCATAGATCACGGTAGCCACCGCCTAACACAAAGCGATGGACCCGGCCTGCGACGTAGCGTTCGCTGGCAGCGACGCGGACCTTCATTCCCGGACTCGCATTCGTCCCTACCGCTTCGGAACGCGTCTCGGTTGCCGTCGCCGTCGCCGCGGCGTCCTGGGCGTTTGCGGGCAATGCGAGCGCGGCCGACCCGGCGAACGCGAGCGCGGCGAGCGAGGTGCGGGCGGCGAGCAAGGTGCGGGCGGCGAGCGAGGTGAATAGAAAGCCTGAACGGGAATTAGGCATGGGGGGACTCCGTGGCCGTTCGGTCGCGAAAGCGACGTCCGGCCGCAAGGGCGGCAAAGATCCAGACTCCAAGGAGCGGGAGAACAAAGAAAGTGAGGCGACGGATGCCTTCGGAATCGCTGAAATAGCTGGTGACGATCAGGCTGAGTCCCACGCCGAGGGCTTTAGCGAAGCGCTGAACAAACATATCGATAAAGGCCTTCGCCTGATATTTTTCCTGCACCGTGGTCGGCACGTAGAGCGCTTCTTTCGCTGATTGATTGAGCGAGTAGCTGAATCCGTTATCCGACACGCTGAGCAGGCCGCCAAGAATCAGAGTCGGCGCGATGAGGAATCCGGCCGAGGCCATCGCGATAGAGCAGGGCAGAACGAGCAGGGCAGTCGTCATGCCAAAGCGCCGCATGATGAAGCTTGTTAGGAAGAGCTGCACAAACATCGCGAGCCAGTTGGAGGCAGCGTACACCGTGGCGAAGTTCTGACTGGTCTGCGCGGCGCCTTCGGAGAGGGCCACGATCGTACTCGTAAACTGGAAGTCCACCAGAGTCGAGACGAGTTCATAAACGCCAACGATCGCCACGATCGAGAGCAGATAGCTTGAGCGGCAAACGAGCCTCGCGCCGCGGAGAGCCGCGCTGCCGCCTTGCTCGCCTTCGTCCGGTTGGGCAAAAGTTTTCGCGGCCGCTGCCGGGAGGGCTTCGGTGGGTCCTGCCGCGGCGCCTTGAGTGGATCCCGTGGATTCCGTGGTATTAGCCGGCTTCGCGCCTTCTACGCCGTAGTCGGGAAGTGATTGGCTAGCGGCTCGGGCGAGCAAGACGATGACCGCGGCGATGACCGCGGTGAAGAGGAGCCAAGTCGATGTGTCGTAGCGGTCGATCCAGAGCGCGACGACGGTGGATCCGAAAGCGCCGCCCGCGACGCCGCCGAATCCGACGAGGCCATAGAGCCGCTTCGCCGCGTCCGAATTGACGCTGTCACTCATGAATGAGAAGAACGTCGCGACCATGATCGTGCTGAAGAGGTCGCCGAAGAGGTAGAAGCTCCAGACGGAGGCGGATGCGGGGGTCGCCAGTAGGAGAGCGAACACGCCGTAGAGCGCGACGAAAAAGGCGGAGAAAGCGTAGGTGAGCTGCTCTCGTCGCATGCGCGATGAGAGGATGCCGAAGATGGCTGCTGCGGCGGCGGCGACCAGCATGTTAAGCACTTTGGCGAAAAGCTCGGCTTCGGAGGCGGGATACTGCGTCCCCAAAAAAACAAAATCAGTTTCTGCGTAGTGCTGAATGAAGAGGGTTTTCTTGATCGGCTTCAGAATCCAGAAGCTCGTGATGACCAAGAAAAAATAGCCGCACATGAGGGCAGCGATGCGGCGTTCGTTTGGACGGACGTCGAAAAGCGACTTCAGAAAGCCTTCGCGCTCCACGGGAACCTCGTTCTGTGGTGAATGATAGTTATCGCGAGATGCCTGCGACCGCACAAAGATGACAATTCTATGTTAAGCGCTCCAGCAAGCAAGGAGATAGCGCGAAACATTGTCGAGATAGGACTCAGCGAAGTCGAAATGGTCTTCCAGCAGATCGACCAAGAGGTTCTTGGGAATCGAAAGAGTTCGGGAAGGGCACGCGGCAACCCAGCCTTCGACATGCTGGCCTTCGCCCAGAACATCCCACGCGCCCATTTGCGCCCCAGGGCCGACCTCGCACTCCCCGAAGGGGCCTTTGGACCGAAAGCGCCCGTCGAGCACGATCGCCATCTGATCCGCTGAGTCCTTCTCTTTCCAGATCGGTTCGCCCTCGGCGAAGCGTTGAAGCGTTTCGTGTCGAACGAGCTCTGCAATTACGCCGAGACGTGAACTGCTAAAGAACGCCGCTTCGCGAACCCGAGCCAATCGTTCGACGAGATTGAGCTGGACGGGAGTCTCGCGAAGCGTGTTGAGCGGGTAACCGGACTCTGGGGGGCGATTCTCCTTGAGCCGTTCGATCGAGAGCTGGACCTGGTCCACGGTTGCGCGCGCCATCTGTAAGGTCAGAGAAAAGTGATCTTCGAGAATCTGGCTGAAATCGCCGATGCTGATCTCGAGACAGAGTGCTTCTGTGAGTGCGCGTGCGCCTGGCGGCCGATCGGAGTGTGCGAAGTGATGCGCTAGGCCGATTGCGCCTGGGGCATCGACGATCCGGGCCGGACTGGAAGAGGCCGGCGGCGCCAGCGTTTCGATTTTGCCCTGGCCAAGGAACGTGATCCGGTCGATGCAGGCACCCGGCGGACGAATGATTTCGCCCACTCTGTAGACGCGCTCTTCCGAGAAGGACGCGAGTGCGGTCAGAACGTTTGAGGAAACACCATCCAGATAGGGCTGCGCCTTCAGGAAGAGGGCGCGATCAATCGGGGAAACGAGAGGCAGTCGGTTCATCATCTTTGTTTCGATCTACTCAGATCTGATCGAACGGGTGGAAAGGGAGGGGAGAGGAGAGGGGGAAGTAGAGGAGGGAGGTGAGGAGAGAGGCGTTGAGTCGGCGGAGAAGTCGCGGAGCAAGTCGACGGCCCGATCCTTGAACGAGGGTGTCTCGGCAGCGCCGGCATCGTTTCGGACTAACAAGTCATCAGGCAGATTCTCAGCGATCCGGTCGAGGGAGAGTTCGTCCGCGTAGTAGAGCGCGACGGCCCGAACCGTGAGGCTTTGGTCGTTGAATAGCGAGCGGACCACGTCGGCGAATTCGACGTTTTCGTTCGCAGATTGTGGGTCGGCTCGCAAGAGGCGTTCCTCCGGGCGGCCGGGAGAAGCGAGGCCGAGCACACCTTCCGCGACCTCCTGTGGCAGGAGTGTCTCGATGAGTTCGGCTGCGCTGGCGCGATCGGTCGCATTGCCACTTTCGAGGCCATCTTGGATTTGGTTGAAGTTCTCAAGTGGGTTCAAGAGGCCAAGCATGGTGAAGAGGCGGTTCGTCGCGAGCACGCGCTTGTCGTCGAGCAGCTCAAGTAGGAGCCGTCCCACGGAAGTCGATCTCTCCGGGGCCAGCTTCTGAGCGCGCGAGAGGATCACTTCGAAGCGCAGTAGCTCAAGACTGCGCGTCAGTGTGCGATCGAACTCCGCGTGGATTCCGTCTCCCTCGACTTCCGCGAAGAACATCTTCCGCTGTTTCGAATCGCGGCGTGCGAAATCGAGTCGAAGCATTTCGAGGCCCCGCAGCGCCTTGTACCGGACCATGCCCGATTTGATGTTCGGCAGACTAGAGATCAACACATTCGCCGCCTCGGGTGTCCCGAAACGGGAGATGGTGCGCGGGATATGCCTTAACACGGAAATCGGTGTGTCTGGATTAGTGAGCTGCTCCGCGAGCACGGCCAAAGCCGGAGCCTTGCGATCAAGCAACGCGCAGCGCACTTCATCCCGAATGCGTCGATCGCCTAGTAGCGAGACGAGCCCCTCCGTAAACGCAGCATCATCGCTCGCGGCTATCGCTCGAATCGCTTCGCGTGCTGTGGCGGGGTCAGGGTCCTGCGCGATCTTGAAGAGCGCCTCTCGGGCGACCGGGTGGTAGTGAAGGCGAGACGCCATCGCGACGGCGAGCCGTGGAGCTTCGTCGGGATAGTCGATGACCTCCTGGAGGACTTCGCGGTACTGCTCCTTATCGATCTCTTTCATTGAGAGCAGCCCGGCGCTTGCACTGGCGCGGACGACGAGGCATTCGCTGTGGAGGAGCGGGCGAAGGATGTTCGCGTCTTGCCCAAGGACCCAACTCGCCCGGACCGCGGCGGCGCGAACGTCGGCATGTTCATGATCCAGCAGATGGGAGAGCAGATGGGAGAGATCGTCGCGTCGCGCGAGAGCGAATGCATCGAGTGCCTGTACGACGACGGCGGGCGAGGGGTGAAATAGGACGAGGCTCGGGATGAGGGAGAGCCGACCACTTTCCGAGAGTAGGCGAATGGCGGCGAGGGCCCGGCGCTCGTCGGGGTCGCTGAGCGCGCGAAGGAGCGATCCCACCGAGTCGAGGTCAAGCTCCGGATGGTCGATCGCGGTCTCGATCGAGCCCTCGGAAAGCGTTGACCGAAAATTGTCCAGATACAATCCGCGAAGACGCAGGGCCCCGCTTGCCCAAAGCGCCGCCGACAGCACCAGGATAACGGCGATGGCCATCCTGGGCTGTGGAAGGAATTGCGGGAGGAAAACGAGAGCAAGGATCAAAAGCGAGGCGCTGGCCTTGCCGGAGGCCTGGCCGACAATATCGATCGTGCTCTTTACGGCGTTGCGTAGACTCGACGACATCGGGAGGTAGAGCAGCTCCGTCGATGTCTTGTGCAGCGAATAACGAAGCGTCCCGTCGGCCGCCTTCAGCATAATCGTCGCAGCGAAAGCTCCGCCTGCCAAAACGCCGATTCCGGCGAGTCCGACCAAAAGAGGTAGGACGGAGAGCGCACGGTCGACGCCCATTCTACGCACGAGCGGTGTTACTCCGACAGCGAGCATCGTGATCGAAAGCAGATTCAGCGCGAGATAGATCTGCGAGAGGGTTACAGCCAGGCGTTCCGGCTCGATCTCTGCTGCCATCACGCTCTTGAACAGGAAGTCGCCGAGCGTCATAGTGAAGCTCGCCGCCACGGCCAGTAGGGCCACGCGGCGGGCGTAGGGATTTCGGCGGACGCGGTCGAGACTCTCCATTAGGCTCGTTTGTGTGCTCGACGTATCGGGTTCGGGTTGTTCAGTGCCCGAGTCCGACTGCATCCAACGCATCAGGACGGCAGGGCCTAACGCGCCGACCAGATAGAAAACGCCGGAAGCGCAAAGGAGTGCCTCGCCGCCGCTTCGCTCGGCAAGCGCTGTCGCTAGGCCGGCGCCAAGCAGGGCACCAATCGACCCCCCCATCGCGATGGACGCGTAGAGTCTCTTGCCTTGAATGATGGTGAAGGATTCGGCGAGGAGGAGCCAGAAGCGCACCACGACGAGCGTCGTGACCAAGCTTGGCCAGATGTAGAGAAGGTAGAAGACCCAGCGCTGGGGTTCTGAGAAGGAGGCCAGTACCCAGAGTCCGAGAGTGCCTATGCCCCCGAGCACCAGGAGCGCGCTCAGGGCTCCGCGATGGCTTCTTCCGACGGGCCCCTGTGCGGCCGCTACGGCCAGGAACGCAATTGCAATCGTGACAAAAGGGAGGTGCTCGATCTCGACGTTAGCTAAGAAGAGTGCATCGCCCGCAGTCTCGAGAAGCACGTGGGCGGCCATGACACAGCCCAGAGTCAGAGCCGAGCTCAGGCTCATCCATCGCTCAAGCCTCGCGGCGGTCTGCTTCTGGCTCTCCGACTTCTCGGAAGAAGAGGAGGCCTGCGAGCTGGGAGGATTGGGCGAGGACAAGGTGAGCTCCGGATGGGGCGCATGTTGCTGCGGCGTCTGGAAAAACATAGCCGACTTTCGAGGGGTCCTTCTGGACCGTCCGCTATGGTTCCGCGAATTGATTCCATGACGAGGTCATCGATTGTTCCCGCAACTGAACCATTCATCGAGTCCCCTCCTTTTGGTGATGCCCGCCTTTGTGCCGGGCGCGCGCCGTCGCGCTCGTGTGGCTTTGCTTGTGTGTGCGGCGATTTATGGGTTGGCGCTTCCAAGCTCGCAGGCTTTGGCGGAGCCTTCGGACTACGGGCCTCAGTCGGGTGGGCTCTTCTACTGCGATACCACGCTCGATGCGGCTGGCGGAGACGCTGCTCTGGCTGCGGAGCGCGACCTGATGCGGCTCGATGCGGCACTGGACGCCTATCACGGTCTCGCCTTTCTTGCGGGGGGCGCCGCGATCAGTCTCGGCGCTGAGCCGACGGGAAGATGGTCTGGCAATAATGGTTTTGATGACGGCTGGCGCGGCGGTCTGCGCGGATCGAGCGCGAATGCGCGTGAGGCTTTCGATACGGCCGGAGATATCGGGCTCGCGTTGGGCATTGGGGTCATTCCTTTCGCCACGATCGGCGCTCAGTATTTCCGGACGCATGATTGTCTCGAAACTTTGGACATGACGACGGACTGGATCGAGAGTTTCGGATTGACGCTCTTTATTACGCAGAGCGTGAAGCAGGTGTCGGGCCGGACGCGCCCTTATATCGAAGCCTGCGATGCGACGCCCGCGCGAGACGCGCGGTGCGGGGCAGATGATCGGTTTCAGAGCTTTTTTAGCGGTCATACGAGTTTTGCAGCGGCGGGCGCGGGTTTGACCTGCGCCTTTTCGCTCAAGCGCGAGGCCTGGGGGTCGAGTGCGAGTGCTCGTTATGCGCCCTGTGTACTCGGGGTGACAACGGCTGTGGCGACGGGGTTGCTTCGTGTGGCTGCGGATCGACATTGGGGGACCGATGTTCTTGTGGGTCTCGTGGTTGGCGGTGCGGTCGGGTACTTCGATACTTGGGGGCCGCTTGACCTGCTTCGTTTCGAAACGCGGAACTCTCGGGGACGCGTTTCTTCGAAGGGTATGATTCTGCCGAGCGTGGCCGATGGGCGGATGGGGGCACAGCTGGTGATGGTCTTTTGATGGCGCGCGCTCGGATTCTATTGCTTGGCCTCAGTATGGGGTTTCTGGCCGCCTCAGTGTTAGGCTGTGCGGGGGATAACCTGCTCCTGATCGCGCCGCCGATGAACGCGGATCAGACGATCCACGTGGTGGTCGAAAATCCGGCGGGCAGTTTCGAGAAATGGGAAGTGCAGTCCTCGGGTAAGCTCGTTCAGGAATTTCGTGACGGCCAGCCTGTGCGGATCCCTGTCCATCCCTGGCCGGCCAACGCGGGGATGATTCCGCGCACGCTTCTTTCTGAGGAGTTAGGCGGAGATCGTGAACCGCTCGATGTCTTGATTCTGGGCGATGCGCTTCCACGGGGCGAGTTGGTGCGCGCCGTGCCGATTGGGCTCCTGCGGGTGGTTGATCGTCTCGAGCGGGACGATAAAGTCATCGCGGTCATCCCTGACACGCCTTACGCAGAAATGCGCAGCATGGAGGCATTGGATGACGCCTTTCCTGGCCTGCGAGAGCGCCTCGCGGAATGGTACGAAGTGGCTCGCCCGGGAAGCTTGATCGAGGTCCAGGGATTTGGGAGCCGGGCCGCGGCCCAGCTCTTGATCGTTGAGGGTGCGCGGGAATTCGACAAAGCCCTCCGAAGCGGAACGCTGCCCGACTGGACTTCGGTCCGGAAGTCGGTGAAATGAATCTCTGGACGACGAGCGAGCGGCGCGTGCCGGGCAGTGCAAGGAATCGCTTGGTGCTACAGGTGGCCTCTCCGCTCTTTGCGCTTTGCTTGTTAGTCGGATGCACGAGTACGCCTCGATGGGAGATGACGCGACAACCGAACCTGCTCGACGCGGCGGAAATTCTCGGCACGAGTCAGCTCGGGTTGGAGCGTGATGAACGAGCGGAGGAGGTGCCGCACGTCCCGGTTCGGACGAAGCTTCGCCCGTGCTGCGCCTTTGGGTCAGGGCTGCGGGTGCGCGTGGGCAGCGTCGCTCTACTGGGTCTTTCGATCGACAATATCCGCTCGCCGGACGAACTCGGGCGACATCGCTACGACGCGGGGCGCTTCGGTCAGAGCTTCTCGGAAGGGACCGAGCGCAACGGCCTGATCTACACCTGCCGAGGCGGCTTCATCGATACCGCCCACGTGCGCGATTATGCCGACTGGACGCTCTATCTCGCGACGGAGGTCGGCCGCCGGCTTGAAACCGGTGGCGTCGTCGAAATTCCGGGCTCGGAGGCGGGGATGCGGCGGATCCGCATCGAGCCGATTGATCCGGCGCTCGTTCAGGCTCTGGGCCGGCGGCAGATTACGGCCTCGCTTGCCGTGTGGATGGGCTTTCAGCTTTCGATCTGGCATGAGATCGCGACCTGGTATGGCTGGGCCTCTTACGAGATTTTCTCGGAGCGGGCTTCGGCGTTCTCGCCGGAGGATCTCTACTCTAATCTTCTCGGCGCCAAGCTCGCAGGGCCGATCATCACGTCGGGGAACGATCTCTCGGAAGATGTTTTCAACGCCGCCGTCGATGCCTGGTTCACGCAGTCGCTTGGATTCCTCGGCGGATTGCCAGCAGATCTCGGCGAGGCAGCGATGACCGCCGTTGACCAGACGTGGTGGGATTCGAAGGCCCGGCTACCCGACCCGCGGCTCGTACTGCGCCGAAATATCCAGAATGGATTGAAGATCTTGCCGTGGGTGGTTCCGCTTGAGGCCTTTTCTGAGCGGGATGCCGAGCGGGTTCGAGAATCGTGCGGGAATGAAGTGGCGGCGCATCCGCTGCGCCAGCCCACCCGCATCCCCGGTCTCGACTACGCAAAGGTGCTTTCCCTCGAGATCGTGATCGATCGCGAATTCGGCGGGTTGCCCGCTTTCCGGGATCGGGACGGTCTGGTCACGAACGCCGATTTCGCAGCCATTCTCGACCGGATTCGGCGCGAAGCGAAGGCGGAATTCGGTGATCTCGCAGACAGTCCAGCGCTTACCCTGGACTGAGTCTCTTGATCACCGAACCAACTAGCCCGCCCCGAGAAGCCGCTCAGCCCCGGCGAATATTCTCCAAGGAGGAAGACGATTTCTCGGCCCGCCGGGCTTTCTGATGAAGTCGGTGCAATTTGGTAGCTCCACACAAATCGTCTCTTGCTCGTCTCTCGTGAGAATGCCAGCAGGAAACTATTCGGCCACATCGGTCTTTACCCTCGATGAGCGGCGGAGAGGAAGCCATCAAATGCAGCGACAACGAACCAAGTGAGGATAGGAATTCGACTCGATGAGAACTTTGCCAGTACCTCAGCACGGATAGAGGGAGGGCAGGGAAAGGTCGTGCTCGGCGGCGTACGCTTTTGCGGTCAGACCCGAAGCCAAAAGCTTCGCCTCGTGATCCAACCAGTAGCGATCCCGTTCCGTCGGATCGCGAATGTCAATGATCTCGCTATCTCGAAATTCGAACGCCTAATCTTATGGTGGCTGGGGTCTAGGCCGTTGATTGAGCGCGATTTTTCCGAGTTCGGGCTTTGAGGGAGGCCTTTCCCTCATGCTCACTCGCAGCGGCGACTGTCTGGCGCGCCTATTTCAAGTTGTGCGTCCTCATTCCAAGAGGAAGGCGTGTTTGTGCAAGTTGGAAGTGAATATCTCGATCCCCGTTGAGGGGAGAACGCTTAGTGATTTGCCTCTGATCTGTTGGGCGTCAGGGGATATGAATTAGTCTGTTGGTCAGAAACGCACGGATTCGTGATCTCTCTTTGGGGTGCGCTAGGCGCCGGTCGGCCTTCTCTATTAGCCATACCGGGCGTAGCCGGGCCGAGAAGCGGCGAAAAGGCATAGCGAAGCGTATGCTGTTCTCAGATGAATAGGGGTCTCTTCTCTTTTATATGGGCGAATAGCCGAAAGTCCCAGTTGGTCGCGATCGGCGTGACGATCCTATCGCTGCCGCTTCTCTATTTGTCTCTGGAACTCCCCAAGGCCATCATTAACCAGGCGATCAAGGGAGACGATTGGCCTCGGGAGATTCTCGGGATTTCCTTCGGCCAGATCGAATTGTTGGGTGCCCTATGTTCGGCGTTCCTGGTGGTTTTCTGGCTGAACGCATTCTTCCGGCATCAGGTCAATCTTCTGAAATCAGGGATATCCGTCCGCCTGTTGAGCTCGCTTAGAGAACAACTGATGGATCACGTCCTTCGGTTTCCGCTGTCGCACTTCAAGAAAGTGGCTCCCGGCGAGATCTCGACGATGATCGTCGCCGAGGTAGGGCCCTTCGGTCGATTCTTCGGCGACGCGCTCGCGGTCCCCATTTTTGAGGGAGCTCGCTTCGTCACGATTCTCGTTTTTGTGTTTGTCCAGGACTTCGGCTTAGGCATGGCCGCTTCAGCGTTAATCCCGGCGCAAGCTTACCTGGTGCCCGCGCTTCAGCGAAGAATTAATCAGCTCACGCAAAACGTCATCGTGGAAGAAAGAGGCCTCTCAAGCCGGATCGCCGAGGTCGTCGATGGAGTGAGGGATGTTCGGGCGCAAGATGGCAGCGCGCACGTATTGGATGGATTTCGCGAGCGGGTTCGGCGGCTGGCGAGATTTAGGATGGAAATTTCGAAGCGGCAGTCGTTGATCCGGCTGCTGAATACGATGATCGGCAGTGTGACGCCGTTTCTATTCTATTTGATCGGTGGCTGGCTTGTGATCGAGGGGCGCCTCAGTTTTGGCGGTTTGATTGCTGCTTTGGCTGCATATCATGACCTGGCAGATCCTTGGGATGAGCTGCTCGACTACTATCGTGAACAAGCTGAAGCTCGCACGAAATTCGATACTGTCATGGGTCAATTCCAGTCCGAGCATATCGGTTCAAACGATTCAAAGCGCGTTATGAGCTCCGATCAGCTTGTGCCCGGGCCGTTGGGCGGGCCAATCGTGGCGGACGGTCTCGCGTACGTGAACGACGAGGGGATTCGAGCGCTTGAGGATGTCTCCTTTGAGGTCGAGCCGGGTGAACACGTTCTAATCCTGTCGCCGAAGAGTCGATCGAGAGAGGCCTTGGTGACGTTGCTAGCGCGGCTCGATCAGCCGACGGGTGGGGGCCTTTCATTCGGAGGAGTGGGAACTCAAGATCTTCCGAGTCAGGTGAGCGGGTCTCGAATTGGGTTGATGGACGCCTCACCTGGTTTCTTTAACTCAACTCTTGGCGAGAACCTCTTTCTTGGACTCAGCCGACATGACAGAGCGGACGAGTCTGATCGCGATTTCCTAAAAGGTGAGCTTTCGGACACGCCGCTAATCCGCGTCCCCGCGTTCGAGCAGGGATGGATTGATTCAGAGTCCGCAGGTCTTCGCGGCTCTAAGTCTCTTGCGGACCGGACGGTAGACCTTCTCAAGGCCTTTGAGCTTGACGAAGACGTGTTTGCGCTCGGCATGGGAGTTGATTCTGATTGTCCGGTGGGATCCGATTTCGCTTCGGCGATAGTCGATGCGCGCGGTGATGTTCGCGATCGACTGCGCACGCTCCGGCTCGAGGATTTGATTCAGCCATTTTCGGCGGAGCGATTCAATACATACGGCACCGTCGCGGAGAACATTTTGTTCGGCGCGGCGCGGGATGAGGTCGCTGCAGCAGCACATCTTACGTTGAATTCGGACTTCAGGATGCTGCTCAAGAGGCACGACCTTGAGTCGAAATTCGTACTCGTTGGATTGCGATGTGCATCGACCTTGACTGAGCTACTCCGCGGATTGACGGCTGGGCATCCTTTCTTCGAGCAGTACAGCATGGTGGAGGAGCAGGATGTTCCTGATTTGGCGCGCACCGTGCAGCTCGCCGAGAAGAGTGGACTCCGTTCGCTCTCGGATTTGCAACGCAACACCCTGATTCGAATTACGCTCGGGATGTCACCTCACCGTCATCGACTAGGTTTGGTGGACGCTCAATTCGAAGCTCAGGTGCTCGAGCTTCGCGAGGCGTTTCGCGAATCTCAGGCGAGGCGGAATGCGGACGACTTCGAGCCCTATGATACAAGTCGATTCAACACGCAGCTACCGATACTTTCCAACCTTGTGTTCGGCCGAATAATCTTTGGACGTCCGAAGGGTATGGCCCGAGTGCTGGAGGTCGTCCACGAAATCGTTGAAGCGCGCGGGCTAAGAGACGCGATCATTCTTCGCGGGCTTGAGGCCGAAGCGGGTGTCGGAGGGCGCAGGCTTTCGGGCGCTGTTCGGCAGAAGATTGGCGTCGTACGGAACCTGTTGAAGCGGCCTGACATTGCGATCGTACACGACATGATGAACACACTCGGAGGAGATGTCCGGGCGCGATTGTCGAAGGAAATGGTTCGCGAAATGCAGGGGCGAACACTCATTTGGATTGATTCCATTATGCCCGCAGATATTCGATTCGATCGCGAAATTCGCTTAGACGGAAGCGATCGATCGGGGAGGAGTGCTGCCGTCGACTCAATCGATACTCAGGCAGCAGGCGGATTGGACCCGATCGATCTCGAAGGAAATGCGCTCTCAGGAGAGACGGCTGTACTGCGGAACGTTCCTCTATTGGCCGGCCTGGATTGGTCGACTCTGAAGCTGATCGCCTGCACAAGTGAGCGTCAGGAGTATGAACGCGGCGACACGATTTTTCGGAAGGGCGAGCTAGGCCAGGACGCGTTTGTTTTGCTTTCCGGGGAAGTCGAAGTGGTTGTCGACGGTGCCGGCGGAGACGAAGTTCTCTATCGGCTTGGGGCAGGGCAGATGATTGGTGAACTTGCGATGCTTCGGGATGCGAAGCGGTCCGCGACGGTACGCAGCGCAACCGATATTTCCGCATTGCGCCTGAACCGTGAGGTTTTCGTCGAAACGATGAGAAATGATACTGGATTCGCGTTCGAGGTGGCCCGAGATCTTGCGGGGCGACTGATCGACACCACCGATCGATTGGGTCGCACGGCCCCAAATTCGGACGACGCCTAGCCCCCCTCCGTTCGGCAGTGCCCCGCCGACTTTGGGCTAGTGGCGTTCAATGCAGGCCCGATTTGATACATTGGGGCTGTGCAAGCGTGGACCTCCGGCAGAATCTTACGTTCCTTCCCGATCAGCTTGGCTTTGATCTGTTCATTTTCGTCCGCTCTGACCCTCGGGGCGAGAGAGATGGGGCTCTGGACGCGCGGCGACTCGGCGATCTATGACTGGCTGATTTGGAGCCGTGAGTCAAAGCCCTGGGAGACTGAGGTCGTCGTTGTTCGTATTAGGGAGTCGGACCTCGAGCAGTATGGTTTCCCGATCAATGACGCCACACTTTCGATCGCGATCCAAAGCCTGGCGAAAGCAGGCGTTCGTACGATTGCGATTGACCTCTTTCGGCCGGTGCCGGTCCCGCCCGGGAGCGAAGAGCTAGAGGCCCGGCTGTCCGCGAATCGTGTGATTTTGATCCGACAACTCCCGCGAACAGATTCGGAGAGTGATGGCGCCCCAAGCTATATGGGTCCGGAGCGTCTTGGCTTCGCGGACCTCCCGCTCGACCGCGATGGTCTAGTGCGGCGTTCCTTGCTGATCGCCTGGGACGAGAGCGAGCAACCTCACCTTTCTTTGGGTCTAGTGGCTGCCCTCGACTTTTTAGGGTCAGAGGGCATCGGGTTGAACCCAGATCCGGCTTCGTCGGGTGGCGTTTTGATCGGAGGTCATCCGATGCCAGCGTTCGGTGCAGACTTCGGGGGATACGTTGGAGTCGATGATCGTGGGTATCAGATTCTTCTCGATCATCTCCGGCGATATGAAGAGTGGCCCTTCGTTACTTTTTCGGAAGTCGTTGAGGGCGGCCCACGGGTCGACATGTTAAGGGATAAGATCGTGCTTCTGGGTACGACAGCGTCGAGCGTGAAGGATGAATTCGACACTCCGTTTACTCGAATGAACGGGCGCGCGGTGTATGGCGTGGAGCTCCACGCGCAGGTGATCGATCAATTGATCAGAACGGCGAGAGGAGTGACCGAACCTATTCGTTCGTTTCCGGAGATGGCTGAGTCGCTCATCGTGATTCTTGCTTCGCTCCTAGGAGGCGCGATCGCGCTCGGCATCAGGCAATCCGTAGCCCAGCTTTTGGGTTTGCTCGCCGCGGGTTTGCTCGCCGGATTAGGCGTTCTATTTGCGTTCTATCAAGGTTATTGGATTCCTTTATTGCCTCCAGCGATCGCGTTGGTTTCCGCTGGCGCGTTCGGTATTCTTCTTTCGAAAGCGCGTGTGGGTGCCGAGAGGGAGGCGATTCGTGAGCTCTTCGGCCAGTATGTTCCCGCCGGCGTCGTCGAGTTGTTATGGAGCGAACGAGCTGATCTGATTGAGGGAGGGCGTCCCCGCTCGGTTGAGTTGCCGGCGACCATTTTGATGGCAGATATCGGCGGGTCGACCCAGACTATTCACGACCTGCCCCTCGATGTGGCGACCCAATGGGTTGATGCGTTTATCGATTTGATGGGTACCTCCGTGAGCGATGAAGGCGGCGTTGTCGTCGAATACGGAGGTGACGGCTTGAAGGCGGATTTCGGGGTTCCCTTGCCTCGAGACTCTCAGGTAGAAATCGAGGAAGACGCTCGTCGCGCGGTACGCGCCGCGCTGTCGATCGGTCGAGGGGTAGAGGCTGTGAATCGCGAGATGCGTGCAAAATCCTGGCCCGAGACGAAGCTGCGAATGGGGATCTGCTCAGGCGTAGTTGCCGCTCGGAGCATCGGAAGCAAAGCGGCACTTCGCTATACGACGATCGGAGATGCAGCGAATCTTGCCGCGCATTTGGAGAGCACGGAAAAAGACGTCTTTAAGGAAGAAACTGCCGAATGGCGCATTCTGATCAGCGACTCGACGCGGATCCTTGTGGGGGATGCGTTCCAGATCGAGCCCTTCGGGACATATCCGATGAAAGGCGTCTCGGTCGACGTTTTTCGCGTGCGCGGACCTGCGGCTGCTAGGTAAAGCCCCGCGCTCTCCTGCCCCATGAGATCATGCTATGGTAGGCCTGAGCTTATGGGGTTGGATGAGCCAATGATCTTGACCAAAACCTATGTTGTCCTGACGCTAGTATCGACTTTCGTATTCGCGGGTGCCGCGATCGGCGGGGACGAGACGAGGCGTGCGCAAGGCGGCCATGACACCGTGCCGGAGAGCTTGGTTGCAGAAGATCGTTTGCCTGCGGTCGAAGCGGCCCCGCGCACTGGCCTAGACGCGAAGCCTGGGCAGAGCCAACCTCCGCAGCTTTATATTCCTCCTCCGCGGAGTACGCCGCAGGGGATTCGGCTCGTCGGAGCCGGGACCCGTCGGGGGGCGGGAGTGCCGGAGCAGACGCCCTTCGCTCCGGATCATGTCGGACTCACGCGGATGGCGCAGCCTACGTTTTTTTGGAGTTCGTCTGGAGCCTCGGACCTTCGCGTCGACTTCATTTTGACCAATGTGGAGAGTGGACAGGTTGTTGTTGAATCGAAGCTGGCGGGCTCAGTTTCAGAAGGCATTCACTCCGTTTCACTCGCAGACCTTGGCATCTCACTCGAGCCGGAGACGACCTACCGTTGGTTCGTCGTGCTCGTGGTCGATGAAGACGACCGTGCCCAGGACGTGATCAGTGCGGCGGCTGTGCGGCGTGTCAGTTCATCCGTAGTCGGTGAAGACTGGACTGAGCTGGCACAGAACTCGATCTGGTACGACGCGATTGCCCAGGTTTCGGCAAAGGGGCCGAGGGAGGCGCGGAATTCTGCCGCACTCCACGATCTTCTGAACGCGGCCGGGATAGATTTTGCGCTCGCCGACCTGGACTAGCGCCGGTGTGAGTGTTTCCGCGGATTGATCGGCGGCGTTCCTGCGCGATCGAGCTCCCTTCAAAGGGCAGCCGGCAATCGCGTGGGCCCATCTGGTAGTCGCGTGAGTTGAATCGATCTGCGGGGGTTGCTGCTTCCCTATTCGACGTGGCCAGTTCTGGATTGCCCGTGCTGGGGGAGTTGCCTGAGCCAATGTCACTTGCAGTTTCGATGCAATCGCTACCGTGAAGCTTCCCGCGCGAGACGCGAATCTGAATGCCTACGCTGAGCGATTTGTTCGCTCAAGCAAGTCCGAGTGGTTGGCCCAGATCATTCCATTGGGAGAGGCACATCTACGCGATACAGTGAGAGAGGGCCGCCTAGACGGTCCACTGAGTATTTGAACCATACGGGAGGAATCGCATTGCTAGTTGAGATGCTGATCTTCGCTTCGGTGCATTAGCCGACGGGCCCGCCGCCTGGGTTCCGCCGCAAGAGCGGAAAGGAGAATCGCCGCCGATACGCCCGTCGGGAAACCAGGTTCGGGAAGCGGCGTGGAATCACAGGCATCTCCGATTCCGTCTTCATCCGTGTCTATCTGGTCGTCGTTCGCGAGATTCGGACAGTTTTCCTGGCATTTCGTCGGGAGTATATCTCCATCGGGATTGTCGAGGGTGGTGGTGGCCTCGGTTCCCCACTGGA
>JBDNFB010000223.1:0-32839 GCA_041690055.1 Myxococcota bacterium
CAATAACCGACGGCTGCTCGAGCCAATCGGTGATATCCCACCGGCGGAGTTCGAAGCGATGTACTACGAAGGGCAGGACGGTTCGGCCAAGGAGGCTGGACTCAACTAAACGAGTCTCCGGGAAAGCCGGGGCGGTTCAGTCGAGCGCAACGAAATAATCCATGGGCTGGCTAGAACGAGCCGGTCGAACCGGAGGATCAGAAATGTCGGAGAGCAACGTGCCGCAGGCCGCAGAAAATGAAAGCCAGGGCATTCCGTTTGGAAAGATTGCGCTTGGCTTGGTGGTCTTGATCGGTCTCGTCTTCCTGGGGCGAAGCGCCGGAGCCTACGTTCCGCAATTTGCCGAATGGGTGGAGGGCCTCGGGGCGCTCGGCCCGATCGTATTTATTCTGGGTTATGCGGTCGCCGTGGTGGCCTTCGTCCCCGGCTCGATCCTGACCCTGGCCGCCGGAGCGATCTTCGGCCTCATTGAAGGCACGCTCTACGTTTTCGTGGCCGCGGTGCTTGGGTCAGCGGCTTGCTTCTTGATCGCTCGACACGCCGCTCGGGAGGCGATCGAAAAGCGCATCGACGGCGATCCGCGTTTCGCCGCGATCGACCGTGCGGTCGGTAAACAGGGGAGAAAGATCGTCTTCCTGCTGCGGCTCTCGCCGGCCTTTCCTTTCAATTTACTGAACTACGGGCTCGGGCTCACGAAGGTCAAACTGACGGATTATCTGATCGCCTCCTTCGGCATGCTCCCAGGCACGCTGCTTTTCGTCTATTCCGGCAAGGTGGCAGGCGATGTGGCGGCCATCGCAGGTGGCGCCCAGACGGAGAAGGGCGCGGGAGACTGGGCTTTGCTGATCGTAGGGCTCATCGCGACGGCCATCGTCACCGTCTACGTCACGCGCATTGCCAAGAAGGCGCTGGATGAGGCAACGGGTGATGAGCCGGCGCCGGAGCCGGCGGCGGAATAGCAAGACTGCGTAAGCCTCCGAACAACGCTCTCGAGCATCTTCAACGAACGGCGCTCACGGCCCGCGTTCCTAAAGAGCGAAAGCGAAGCAACTCACATATCGCTGGCTGCTAAGACACGCGGCCGGGAAGAAGCCTCCGGGCCAAAAGGACAAAGCAACATGGCGAATGCAATCGAAATCCAGCCGATGGATGAGTGGAACACGCAGCTTGTGCAGAACGTGCACCCCTCGGATTGGAAGAACCCGACGCCCCAGGGCCGATACAATTTGGTCGTGGTCGGCGCGGGAACCGGCGGATTGATCACGGCGCTCATCGCGTCCAGCCTCGGCGCCCGGGTGGCGCTGATCGAGCGACACTTGATGGGCGGGGATTGTTTGAACGTCGGATGCGTCCCGTCGAAGGCGCTGATCCGCGGCGCCTCCCGAGTCTTTGAAGCGAAGCGGGCCGCGGAGCTCGGTCTGCCGGTGAGCGAGGATGATCTCGGCGATTTCGGCGAAGTGATGCGCCGCATGCGCGAGATCCGCGCGCGCATTAGCCACGAAGACTCAGCCGAGCGGTACTCAACTGAATTCGGCATCGACATCTTTCTCGGTGACGCGCATTTCGAGGGCGACGGGAAAGTCGTCGTCGGGGAGACGACACTCGAATACAAAAAGGCCGTGATTGCGACGGGCGCCCGCGCGGTGGCGCTGCCGGTCGAGGGCCTGAAAGAGGCGGGCTATCTCGATAACGAGACGGTCTTCAATCTGACCGAGCGCCCGAAGCGCCTCGCCGTGATTGGCGCCGGCCCGATTGGCTGCGAACTCGCTCAGTCCTTCCGCCGGCTTGGGTCGGAAGTGCATATTTTTGAACGCGAGAACCAGCTGCTCACGCGCGAGGATCCCGACGCGGCAAGGATCGTGCAGGAAGCGATGGTGCGCGAAGGTATACAGATGATTTTCGAATGCCAGATTCAGAGAATCGAACGCCGCGGCGATGAAAAAGTGATTCACCTTTCGTGTCCGGACAAGGGCGAGCGAGAGCTGGTCGTGGACGAGATCCTTGTTGGTGCCGGGCGAGCGCCTAACGTCGACGGGCTCGGTCTTGAAAGTGTCGGAGTCTCCTTCGATGACCGAAAGGGCGTCGAAGTAGATGACCATCTGCGCACGACGAATTCCCGTATCTGGGCCGTCGGTGATGTCTGCATGCAGTGGAAGTTCACGCATGCCGCGGATGCGGCCGCCAAAATCGTTGTGCAGAACGCGCTCTTCGCGGTCGGACCGATTGGTCGCAAGAAGCTCTCCGATTTGATCATGCCCTGGTGTACGTATACCGAGCCAGAGATTGCGCACGTCGGTCTCTACGAACGCGATGCGACGGAAAAGAACGTCGACATCGAGACCTACGAAGTGTCGATTGCGGAAGCGAATCGTGCCGTCACCGACGGGCAGGAAGAGGGGCTCGTAAAGGTGCACGTGAAGAAAGGCACCGATCAGATCGTGGGTGCGACGATTGTCTCGGCCCATGCTGGTGACCTGATTACGCAGTTCACCATGGCTATGCAACACAAGATCGGACTCGGCGCCTTCACCAACATCATCTACCCCTATCCGACGCAGGGGGAGGCGATCAAGAGGGCAGCCGGGGCCTATACGCGGACTCGACTCACACCGACCGTGAAGCGACTCTTCGAAGGCTTTCTGGCCTGGCAGCGCTAAGCGCTTGGAATCTTTTAGGAAAGCGAAGCGCCGTCCCGTCTGGGGCGGCGCTTTTTTCTTGTGTGCGTGTGATGTAGGTCGGGCGCGCCGCGCCTATCGCCCGCGCACAACATCATTGAGCGACCAGTCGTAGTCGAAATAGCTGATCGTCGCGGTCTGGCCGTTCTTCGCGAGCCAAGCCGCGTCGGCGGCGTTCAAATGGGGCGCGATCGCTTTCAGGACGCCGCCTTTCGCTTCGAAGTCCTCCTTGAACCAGTCGAAGATCTTCGAGAGGCGTACGCTGCGCGCGGAGCGGTTGATCGCGATGCCCTTCTGCTTGCTTCCGAGCCAGCTCTGCATGGCGGCGTCGAGATCGGCGTCGAGCTTTGCGGGCGAAAAGGGCGTACGTGCGAGCGGCGGGCAGGAAGTCGAGGCGCAGATGATCGCCGCGTGAATCCGTGGCTCGCCCATCTTGCGCAGAATTTCATGTTCGATGGCGCCCAGCGAAACGACGCGTCCTTCGATCGTGGCGACTTCGACGTCCCAGACGGGGGAGAAGAACGAGCCAATGCCTTTGATGCTCGCGACCGGGTAATTCTTTACAACGAGGTCGATGGCCAGGACATTGTAGGCGTTGATCCAGAAGGCGAGCTCTTCGTCGCGATCGAGGGTCGAAGGCTTGGCCTGCTCGATCTGGCGAACGAGTCCTTTGAGTTCTTTCGAGCCCTTGAGCGCCCGATAATCCACGCGCGTTCCCACGAGATCCTGGGTTGACTGCGTATGGGCCTCAAGCAGCTTGCCGTAGACCGTGAGATCGATCGGCGAGCGCTCGGACTCGGTCTCGGATGAGGCAGGGGCCGGCGCCGCGAAGGCCATGGCCATGGTCAAGAGAAGCGGGGCAAGCCCCATTAGATTGAACGAGCGCATTGAGTGGATCATGTTGCTTTGGGCTCCTCGGATAATTTTAGCTGTTCTCAACTACGGAGCTGAGCCCGTGTTGGGAACGGTCCGGGAGCGAGGAATGTCGAAACTGTAGGTGCTCCTCGAGCGGTATGGTTTCTTGTTCGCCCCTCAATTATCTCGGGGGCAGTGAATTGTCGAGGCGCAACCCGGCGGATATGCTCCGAGCTTCGACTCAAGCAAGGAGATAAATCGTGGTACGGATGCATCGAAAATTGGCAGTCTCCTTCATGATGGGCGTGATCTCGCTCAGCGGATGCGGAGACGATGCTGGAAGTGCCGGGGATTCGGCGGGTGGGAAGCCGTCTTCTTCGACGGCCCCTGGGCCCAAGCCCACACCCGTTGCGCCAGCGCCCACGCAGCTCGTGGCCGTCGATACGCGCTCGCCCGAGGAACTCGTGAAGGCGGGACGCTCGGTCTACACCGCGAACTGCATCGCATGCCACAACATGAATCCAGCCGAGGACGGCGCGCTCGGCCCGGCCGTTGCGGGGGCATCCCTGTTGCTGCTTGAGGCGCGCGTCCTGCGCGGTGAGTATCCGGAGGGCTATACGCCCAAGCGACCGTCGAGGATCATGATTCCGATGCCGCATCTCGAGCCGAAGCTCCCGGAGCTGGCGGCTTACCTGGCTTCGGCCAGCTAAGACCCGGTCCGTCTCTCCCTTCGCGATCGAGAAGACAGAGCGCGAAAATAAAACGGCCCGCCCTGCGAAGCGCAGAGCGGGCCGTTCTTGTTCATGTCCCTCTTTCAGCCCGTCGCGACGGGGCCGTTCTAAGGGAGGCTGAGCGACTAGCCGTTCTAGCTGTTGATTGCGGAGCCCAGGATGTAGAGGACGAGCCAGAGGGCGAGGCCGCCGTGGATCGTGCCCGAGACCGAGGTGAGCGGCTTCTGTGTCGCGACGCCGGGGCCGATCAGGCCATTGATCTCGACGAGGACGATCAGGCCACCAGCGATCAGCCACCACATCATATCGTTCGTGCCCGACAGGAAGCTAGGCAGGTTGGCTGCCGAGATCATGAAGAAGAGCATCGGAATCGAGAAGAGGGTGTTCGTGCGGGAGGCCATGCCGGCCTTGCCGCCGCGCGCCGCTGCTTCCGGGATCGGGTCTCCGCCGGCCGCGACCTGCTCGGCGTTGGCGATCACGACCTGCTGTGCCGGCCAGATCACGAACCAGACGTTATAGGCCATGAACGTGCCCATCAGTCCGCCCGTGAGGACCTTGGTCATGTAGCCGTCCGAGAGGGGCACGCCGAGATGCAGGCGATGCGCCACGATCAACCAACCCGAGATCAGCGTGAACAGCGCTCCCCATCGGAACCACCAAAGCGCGTTCGGAACGAGGCCACGGGTCATCGCGCCCTTGGCGGTGCCGCCGAGCTCGGTGCCGAAGAAGGGCGTTTGGATGAAGTTGAAGTAGTAGAGGACACCGATCCAAGTGGTGCCGGCGAGGACGTGAATCCAGCGCAGCATGACTTCGAGGCCGTTGCCGGAGGTGATCAGTTCCATTGAGAAATTTCCTTTTAGTTGACCGGGGTCGTCGGTCTCGGTGCTGCCGGAATTGATCCGCTTTCGCGGGATCCCGATCACTGAGCCTTCCGATCGACCCTCCGATAGGCAAAAACGTTTGGCCCGCATGGGTAGGCCGTGACAGATTCTATCCACCCCGCGAGGGGAATCTAGGGGCATCGCTTGATCTCCGTGCGGAAAGTCCCAACTCGTCCCAACATGGCTCAACCGGAACGCCCGCGGCGACCTTGGATCGGAGAGGTGAATTGCCTTCAGTCCGGACTGAAAGGTCGGTCGGGTTGGGTTTTAGGGAGTGGGGCGGGCGGATCGCCACAATCGCCTATTCTCCGGCGCTCGCTGAGCGGACTCCGAGTTTGGAACGATCCTCAATCTGTCCGCTCTCGCCGTTTTAAAGGCACAGCTGGAACCCGCTTTCAGAAGGCCCCCTTTGGAGACCCGCTTCATGCTGCAACGACAGATCCTCGTGACAAGCGCTTTGCCCTACGTCAATGCGGGAATCCATCTGGGCCATATGGTCGAGCATCTGCAGACCGATATCTGGGTGGGCTTTCAGCGCCTGCGCGGCCATAACGTGCGCTTCTTCTGTGCCGACGACACGCATGGCACGGCGACGATGCTTCGCGCCCAGGAAGAAGGGCGTCCGCCTGAGGCATTGCTCGACGAAATGAAGGCCGCGCATCTCGCGGATCTCGTCGATTTCGGCGTCCATCACGATCATTACAGCAGCACGAACTCAAAGGCGAACGAAGCCATTGTAGGCGAGATCTGGGCCGCTCTACGCGCGGATGGTCGTGTTGACGAGCGCGAAGTAACGCAGCTTTTCGATCCCGAGGCGGGGATCTTCCTGGCGGATCGCTTTGTCATCGGCGGATGCCCGCGCTGCAAAGCCGAAGGACAATACGGCGATAACTGCGAGGTTTGCGGCGCGACATATGAGCCGAGCGATCTGATCAACCCGAAGAGTTCGATCAGCGGTGCGACGCCCGAAGAGCGGAGTCACGTACATCTTTTCGTGAAGCTCGAGGGCTTTCACGATTTTCTGGACGAGTGGACACAGACGCCTGGAAAGGTGCCGACGGAGACCGCGAATTGGTTGAAGGCGACGTTTCTTGCGGAGCCGCTTCGGGACTGGGATATCTCGCGCCCGGCACCGTATTTCGGATTCCAGATTCCGGATGCGCCCGGCCATTATTTCTACGTTTGGCTCGACGCGCCGATCGGATATATCTCGACGACGAAGGAATGGTGCGACGCGAACGGCGAGCAACTGGATGATTGGTGGCGCAATCCCGAGGTCGAAATTCATCATTTCATCGGCAAAGATATCGCGTATTTCCACACGCTCTTCTGGCCTGCCATGCTGAAGACGGCGGGCTTCCAGCTCCCGACCTCCGTGCACGTGCATGGTTTCCTCACCGTCAACGGTGAAAAGATGAGCAAGCGGAAGGGCACGTTCGTGCTGGCCCGCACGTACCTTGAACATCTTAATCCCGAATATCTCCGGTACTACTACGCGAGCAAGCTCTCGGCGAAGGTGGATGATCTCGATCTCAACCTTGAAGAGTTCATTCAAAAAGTGAATTCGGATCTGGTCGGGAAGGTTGTGAACCTCGCGAGTCGCACGGCTCGATTCGTGAAGGGGAAAGACCTTCCCGTAACCTATCCGGAGGCGCGGGACGAAGGTCTGTTTGCGGCGGGTGCGGCCGTTGGAGACGAGATCGCTGCGGCGTACGAGGCGCGGGATTCGGGCAAGGCCACGCGTCTGATCATGGCGCTCGCCGATCGCGCCAACGAGTTCGTCGAAGCGCGAGAGCCTTGGAATCTCAAGAAGGATCCGGAGAAGGCGGAGGAGCTACTTGAGGTCTGTGCGGTTGCGCTGAACCTGTTCCGGCAGATCACGGTTTACCTCGAGCCCGTAGTGCCCCGTTTTGCGAAGGAGTCGGCGAAGCTGCTCGGAATCGAGGAGGCGACGGCCTGGGCGCATGCTGCGGAGCCGGTTGTGGGACGCACGGTTGGGTCGTTCAAGCATCTGCTTGCGCGGGTGGATCCGGAGAAGGTGACGGCCATGGTTGAAGCGAGTCGCGAATGGGTCGCAGCGAAAGCTTCGGCGAGCGACGCGGGCGCTTCGACGCTGACTGCTTCCGAAGCATTTGCGGGCGAGCCGCTCGAAGCGGAATGCACGATCGATGATTTCGTGAAGGTGGACTTGCGCGTGGTGGAGATCGTTGAGGCGAAGGCTGTGCCGAAGGCGAATAAGCTGCTTGAACTGACGCTGTCGCTCGGCGGCAATGAGCGGCGCACCGTTTTTGCGGGGATCAAGAAAGCCTACGAGCCGGAAGACCTCGTCGGCCGCATGACCGTGATGGTCGCCAACCTCTCCCCGCGAAAGATGAAGTTCGGCCTGAGCGAAGGCATGGTGCTGGCGGCCGGACCTGGCGACAGCGAGCTCTTTATTCTTTCGCCTGATTCCGGCGCGAAGCCGGGGCAGCGCATTCGATAGAAGATTCTCGCGCCCAGGAGTCAGAGATGTCAGAACAATTCGGGGCGCTCGGTCCGAAAAACCAGAAGCTGATCGAGTCGCAGCATGTCTTCTTCGTGGCGACGGCGGCTTCCGACGGCAGAGTGAACGTCTCACCGAAGGGGATGTCGAGCCTCGACGGATTTCCGACCAAGTCCTAACTAGCGCCTAAGGCCAAGGTTAAGAATTCGCTGGATCAGCATGGGGTAGGTGAGGCCCGCCTTGGCGGCCGCTTCAGCGAGTTCCTCGTATTGCGCGAGCTCGGGGTTCGGATTCGCTTCGAGGAAGTAGATCTTGCCGTCGTGTGATAGGCGGTAATCGATGCGTGCATAGCCTTCGAGCGAAAGCATGCGGTAGATACGCTTGCTTGCTTTTTCGAGTGTGGCGGCCACGCCTTCGGGCAGTTTTTTGGCCCCCGATATGCGCACGCCATGCTTCTTTTGATAATGCACGTTGTGCTTGAGACTCTCGGTCGCGATGAGCTCTTCGCCCGGTTCGAGCTCTTCGACGATGAGCTCGCGGGGAGGCAGCGCGATCAGGCGATCATTGCCGAGTACGCCGACATAAATTTCGCGCCCCGAGATGAACTCTTCCACGATGGCGTCCGTCCCCACGCGCTCGTGCATGAAATGGACGCGGGTCTCTAGCGCTTCATCGTCGCGCACGATTGAAGCCTTCGAGATGCCCATCGAAGCTTCCTCAAGCAGCGATTTTACGATGAGAGGAAAGCCGATCCGCTTCGGTCGCCGCACGCGCCGCCCGGTCCGCGAGACGAAGAATTTCGGCACGGGGATGCGGTGATACATCGCGACCTTCTTCGAGAGCGCCTTGTCGCGCGCAAGGACGAGGCCGCGCGGATTATTGCCCGTGTAAGGCACGCGGAGGAGCTCGAGAAAGGCGACGACGTGTTGATCGTAGATCGCTTCGCCCTGGAATTCGTCCAGCAGGTTGAAAACGATATCGGGTTGCCACTCTTCAATGGCATTCCTAATCGGCGAAACGGCATCGCGAACGCCAAGGCACTTCGTTTCGTGACCAAGATCCGCGAGCGCCTGACGGATGTCGCTCTCCGTCTTGACCTTATGAAACTCGCTCTCGGACAGCGTACTGATATCCTCGGGCGGGACCAGGTCCTCGTGCATCAGCATGAGCACGCGCAGCTTCTTGCGCGCCTTCTTCCGCCGCGCGGTTTTTTTCGTCTGCGCCTTAGCTGTCTTTTTGGGTTCGGTCATAGCGCCTGCCAATCTCGACCACGGTAGACGAATTCAGCACTGCGCGCGGCAAGAAGGATGGCGAAATCGACGACAAGCTGGCTCTGAGGGCCTGTAGCGCGAAGTTGCAGTTCTGTTGCGCGCACTATCATCTCGCGGAGGACTACATCGAGGGCGAGTTCGTGCTTGCCGGTGGAGCGCTTCACCATGCGTCGTATCGGTGTTCGATGCTTGCGCAGGACGCTGGCGGCGGAGACAGAGCGTCCCTTTGTCTGGTCCGGCGGTGTGAAGAAGCGCAGGAGGTCCGTATCGTAGGCGCGAGAAGCAAGGAGCTGATAGCGATCGCGTTTTGCATTGTAATGTTCACCTAACGTCGTCGTGATTCGATGGACTGGGTCGGGCTTCGCGCGACTGGTCACGGGCGGCTTCTCGTTCGCCAATTCCTGCATGAGTTGATCGACATAACGAAGCTTGCGCAGCGCGGGCCAGCCCTTGTATTTGCGCTGCCAACGCGAGCCCGGTGTGAGCCAGACTGCAAAGGTTTCAGCGAAGTCCTCGTCGGGGTGACTCTGCGCATACCAGTACGGCAGATGGACGACGTATTTGCGGCTACCGGGTTTTGGTCTGTACGAGTCGGGGTAGGGCGTTGCGCTTGAGCCAAAAAGCTGGCGCCATTTCTTTCGGCGATGGAGCCGGAAGGCATGCTGCACGGCATGGCCTGCTTCATGGCGCAGGAGCTTGAGGCATTCCTTTTGTGAACTGCCTTCGACTTCGAGGATCTGCGCGCGTTCGAGGCGTTTAAGGCGTGGGTGGGCCAGGTAGAAAGGAATCGCGATGCCGGGGATACCGTCGGGTGAAAACCATTCTTCCGAGAGCCAGCAATGGGGCCGGACGCGCAGGTCGCGGGCCGCAAGCTCTTGGTAGAGGCGGTCGATGGGACGCTCCAGCCAGCTGCCTTTGAGATCAAGCCCGAGATCGCAGATACGCCATTCGAGCAGCTCCTGATTCGAACATTTTTCCCATCCGTAGCGGCCTTCCATAGCCAGAGTCTATCTCAGGGAGGCCGCTCAGACAGGCGGAGGCAGCGGGCCAGATTCGACAGCCCAGAGCGCGGTCGAGTTGGTAGGCTTGGAAGTCCGGAGCGCTTCGCGTCCCAGGGTTACGCAAACGATTATTCAGGATTGAGCAGCAGGCTATGCAAATTTCGATCGGTGTTCCGCCTGGACCGCAGTCTCGCGCCCTAGCCGTGCGGGCTGAAGAACTCGGTTACGATCGCATCTGGTTTTACGATTCGGCGTCGCTTTTCGAGGATGTCTGGATTCATCTCGCCCAGGTCGCAGAGGCGACCCAGCGGATCGGGATTGGGACCGGCGTGCTCGTGCCGAACCTGCGCCATGTGATGACGACCGCTTCGGCGATCGCGACGATCGAACGGCTCGCTCCGGGTCGCCTCGCGTGTGCGGTGGGCACGGGCTACACGGCGCGGGTGGTGCTTGGGCAAAGGGCGCTGCCCTGGAAAGTGGTCCGCGAGTACGTCGAGCGGCTGCGTGCGCTCCTGCGCGGTGAAATCGTTGAGATAGAAGGGCGACCCTGTCAGATGATTCATCGCCCCGAGTACGCCACGCCGCGGCCAATCGAGATCCCGTTTCTGCTGTCCGCCTTCGGACCGAAGGGGATGGCGATCACGCGGGAAATTGCGGATGGATGGATGGGCGTTTCGCCACCGCCTGAGTCGCCTGCGCCTTTTGAATGGGCGGTGCAGATGGTGAACGGAACGGTCCTTGCGTCAGGAGAGTCGGCGTCCTCAGCACGCGTAGTCGATGCGGTCGGGCCCTGGCAAGTAGGCGCTTATCATCTGACCTGGGAGGCTGCGCCAGAGAATCTCCCCGCGATTCCGGGTGGGGCCGAATGGCTGGCACAGATCGAGTCTGAGCACGACGAGGCTGCGCGGCATTTGGCCGTGCACTACAGCCACTGCACGCATTTGTCCGCGGCGGATCGGAAGGCGCTGGCCGTCTTTGGAGATCAGATCCCTTGGCATGGCTGGGTCGGCGAAAAAGGCGCGGTTCGCGAGCGGGCCGAAGCAGCCAAGGCCGCGGGCACGACCGAAATTCTTTACACACCGGCCGGAGACGACTTACTCGGGCAGGTCGAAACGTTCTACGATGCGGTTCAGTCTGTACGGGACTGAACTGCCGAACCGCCGAAATGAAAACAGGAGTGCCTCAAGCATGTTGACCAAACTCGACGACTACCCGATTCATCAAACTTCGGAACCCGTGGCAATCGTCTCTTCGACGAACCGCAATCATTATGACCGCTACTGGTTCAATGGCTATCAGGATGATGGCGAATTCTATTTCGGCATCGGTGCCGCGGTCTATCCGAACCTTGGCATTCTCGACTGCGGGCTAAGTATTGTCCACGACGGTCAGCAGCATGCCTTCCACGGCTCGCGCCGCGCCCCCGATGAGCGCACGGATCTCAGTGTCGGGCCCTTCAAGATCGAGATCATCGAGCCCATGAAGAGCCTGCGCGTTACGGTTGATGACAACGAAACCGGAATCTCCGCCGACCTGCTCTGGATCCCGCGGACCGGAAGTTTCGCCGAGGGGCATCAGCGCTCCGTGCGGAATCCCGCGAACGGTTCCTCGCATATGGAAGCGACGCGTTTCAATCAATTCGGTCATTGGCAGGGCGAGATCCGCTATCCCGGCGGTTCCGTCACGGTTGACCCCACGCGCGTGTACGGCACGAAGGATCGTTCCTGGGGTGTGCGACCGGTGGGCGACCCGGCTCCTCCCGGTGCGCCGCCACAGAAGCTGCCGCAGGTTTCGTTCACCTGGGCGCCGATCAATTGGAAGAATCGCTGCACGCATGCCGGCATCTTTGAAAATGAACACGCGGTGCAGTGGCATTGGGACGGCATGGTTATGCCGGCCTACGACAACCCCGATGATATTCCCGGCGTGGAAGATCCGGCGATGCAGCCGCTGGCCGGTGTCGACCATACGATTGAGTTTGTTCCCGGCACGCGTCGAGCCGCGCACGCGACGGTCTCCCTCTTTGATCTTGAAGGCGGGCGCACGGATATCGACCTTGAACCTCTGCTCGTCTACCGCATGAAGGGGATTGGTTATTCGCATCCCGAGTGGGGGCATGGGCAGTGGAAGGGCGAGCTTGCGATGGCGGGCGAGTCGTGGAAGATCGAGGACTGCGAAAACCTTGAACTTCCGAACCAGCATATCCAGCAGGTGGTTCGCGCAACGTGCGGGGATGAAGTGGGGGTCGGTGTATTCGAGCAGATCCATATCGGGCCGCACAAGAAATACGGTTTCAAGGAATTCCTCGACCCGGCGTAAGCCGGCGGGGGTTCTAGTAGATCTCTCGCATGTAGATGGGCCGCTCGCGACCTTCCCAGATGCCGAAGGTCGCGAGCGTGCTCGGGTTATCGTCGAGATTCCCGTCAAGATTGCCGTCCGTGGGCCAGTCGCAGCGAAGCCAGGGCAGGTTGGCGGCGCTCGGCCCGAGGTCGATCACGATGTCGACGAAGTCGTTGGCATTGGGCGCGCTGAGCGAGAGGTCCGTATCCCCTCCGAGGATCGGGCTATTCCGAATCGTCGGCATCGTTGCGAGCGTGGTTGGCGAAGGTGTTAGGCCGATGGCCGACGTGGAGATGATGCTGCAGCTATCGATGGTATCGTAGACGAAGGCATTGCCCTGGTAGAACTGGGTGCGGAGGGCCATCTGCGAATCGACCAGTTCGGAGCCGAAAACATTGCCGATATGAAATCGGCCGAATTGGAAGCGCTTGCCACCGCTGAAGAGGATGCCGTTTCCTGCGCTCGCTTCGCCGAAGCGGATGGGGTTGGATGCCGGTGCCGTGGCGTCTGCATCGAGAACGTCGATCGAGGACTCGATTTCAGCGTTGAACGGGCTGATGGGTGCGCCGCGTTGGATGACGAGGCCCGTTCCGGAGGAGAAACTAAGCGAGCCCGTTCCATCGCCATCGTCGGCGATGGTCGGGTCCGACGCGACGGGCGGAAGGCCGGAGGAGCCGATCGCTGACACCGCTTCGGCGTAGTTTCGATTGGCGAGAGTCGTGTTCGAGAGCAGCCACCACGCGCCCGTGTAGTTTTGCGTCGTCGCGCCTGCGAGATTGACGGCGCGCACGTCGAGGACAGGGGCCTCGCCGCCGACAAAGTCGAAGGGTGATCCATCCATGTGATGGCGCCGAGGACGCAGCTCGCGCTGAAGCGCGGTGTGTTGGATGTGATTTCAAAGCGGCTCGGGGCGAAGCGGCCGACGATGCCTGAAGTTATCCCCGCCAGATTGCCCGTTCCGAGGAAGTCTCCAGCTGCGACGGTGGCTTGCAAGCGGATCGCGCCGATTTTGTCGAAGGAGAATGTCGTGCCTTCTAAGGTCTGTAGCGTTTGCCAGGTGCCCGAATCGTCGAGATATTCGATCACGAAGTTCTCATTGGTGTCCGGGTTTTCGCTGAACGTGCCGGAGCCGCGGCGAATCCAGACATCGAGACCGAGGCCCGATGTGCCCGTGAGGTCGAGGGGGCTGGACGTGACGCTCACAATTCCTTCGGGCAGGGCGAACGAGCGGGTCGGGGTATTCGCGGTTTGGGCGGTGACCTGCGCTGCGCCGCCGCCTGCGACGACGGTCCAATCGCCCAAGCCCGATTCGAACTCTTCGCAATTGCCGAGGGCGAAGGTGACGCCTTCGGAGATTTCCGTGACCTCGACGTCATCGATATGCCAAAAGTCCCAGCCTACGCCGCCGTTATCGGGGGGCCCGCCGCTGCCGTTGGGCATCCGGAAGCGCAGTCGGAAGTTCGCGTGAAGGGCGTCACCCGTGAGGGTTACGTCCAAGATTTCGACCGCGCCGTTTGCCCCTGAACCGAGGAACGTATCTACGGTGATCCAGTTTCCGTTCACGCCGAGGTAGTCAACGAAGAGATCGTCCCCATCGTCCGTGCCTGCACTGAACGCGTCGGAACCGCGCCGAATCCAGGCCCCCACTTGGCTGCCGGGAACGGCCGTACTGAACGCGCGGCTTGTGGTAGTCACGTTGCCGCCCTGAACGGTCAGCGAGTGGCTTGGGGAACTTGATGTGATGGCCTCGACCCGGCTGACGTTGGTGTCCGTCGTCGAGAAGTTGACGAAGCCCGATTCGAAATCGTCGAAAAAGAGGATGTCGCCGGGGGCGGCCTGGGCGGCCGAAGGGAAACCGAGAAGCACGATCCAGCCGAGGCGGAAGGCGATCACGAGGAAGTTCGAGCCGGTCTTGAATGATGCTCTTGGCGGCGCTCAAAACGATTCCATCATCAGTCACGAGAATGCGCATCGGCGAGACATAGTCGCCCAGTTCTATTGGATTCTTCGACCGAGAGCGGAAGCGACTTAAATGGGGGGGGCGGATCTCCGGGGACGACTGCAGGCGCCTCAGGGGGAAATCGGAGAATTGTGTTTGGGCTCGGTGGGAGAGCGGGGTATTTTGCCGGTTGGCGGCAGATACAGAAGGAGCCCGGTCATGTCAGATATCTCGATGAAACGGAAGCATGGGCTCGACGAGGCCGAGGTCCGCGAGCGGATCGAGAAGGTGGCGGACAAGATCAGTGACCGAATCGGTGGTTCCTGGGATTGGGACGGCGACGAAGCCGTCTGCGTGGCGCGCGGCGCGAAGGCGCGGGTTGGCTACACCGACGAGGAGGTCTCGATGGACGTATCGCTGCCTATGCTCCTCCGGCCGATGCGCGGGAAGCTCGAAGCGAAGATCGCGGAATACTTCGATCGTTATTTCACTTAGGTTTGATTAGGTTTGATTGGCCTGGCGAATCAGACGAATTTCGCGAATCGCCCTTCGCCCCGATTGAAGAGCGCGAAGCCGGCGCAGAGCAGGATCACCGCAAAGACGACGACGTATGCGAACTCTCCCGCGTTAGGCGCTTCGCCCCAGATCATCACGGAGCGGTACGCGCCTAATAATCCTGCAAGCGGATTGAGCATGTAATAGTCGATGAGTTCATCGGGAATGATGCCCACGCGTCCGTGTTCCGTCCGCCCGAAATAGAAAATGGGGCAGGCGAGGACCCAGAGGCGAAGAAATGCGGCAACCAGATTCGCGGTGTCGGCGAAGAAGAGTCCCAGGTAAGCGACGATAAAGCTGAGGCCGAGCGTCAAGGCGGCCTGGACGAGGATAATGGCCGGCAGCCAGAGCAGGGCAAGAGTGGGCGGTGTCCCGGCGATGGCCACGACACCGATCACAATGACCAAGGCCCAGAGCAGGTCATAGAGTCGTGCTCCGCAGATCGCGATGGGGATCACCGCTTTTGGGAAGTCTGCCGAGAGAATCAGGCTGCGATGACTGCGCAGTGCGCCGCTGGCCTGACCGACCGTCTCACCGAAGAAGCGCCACACGACGATGCCTGCGAATAGGTAGAGCACGAACTCGATCGGGCGCTCGCCCGCCTGTCGGAAGCCGATCCCAAACACGAGGTAGTAGACCGCGAGGGTCAGGAGTGGGTCGAGGAGGCTCCAGAGATGGCCGAGGACCTTGTCGCGATGTCCCGATTTCAGCTGCGCGCCGATCATCAGCCGGATCGTCTCCCCTCGGGCGAAAATGCGCCGGAGGGCGTTCCCGAGAGAGCGTGGGGACGCGCCCGTATGGCTCGAATTCGCGTCGGCGGGAGTCGGCGTGGTGGTAGTCAAATCGCGGCGGAGTCTATGGGATCGCTGGAAACGAGGAAAGCGCCCGTGTCTGACTCGCCTTCGGTACCCTGGGTCGCTGAAAATGCAGAACTCGCCTCCTTCTGAAATCGTCATCCGGGCCCAAGGCCTCTCCGTTCGGTACCTGATTCGGTATCACAAATCGGATATCACCCTGCGCGAAACGCTCGTGCGCGTTTTCGATCCGCGTCGCCGCAGGGATGCCGTGGGCAAGGGACGTTGGTCCGGCGAGCACTGGGCCTTGAGGGACGTATCGCTCACGATCTCGGCGGGGGAGGTTGTGGGTTTCGTCGGTCGGAACGGTTCGGGGAAGACAACGCTGCTGCAGACCCTTGCCGGCGTTTTCGCACCGGACGAGGGGCAGCTTGAGCGATTCGGCGATGTCTCGTGTCTGCTCAGTCTCGGGGCAGGTTTTAATGGCAACCTCACCGGCCGAGAGAACGTCTTTTTGAACGGGGCCGTCCTGGGCGTACCCCGCGAGAAGATCGAATCGAAAATCGACGAGGTGATCGCGTTCAGCGATTTAGGCAATTTCATCGATGCCCCCGTGCGGACCTACTCTGCGGGCATGCGTTCCCGCCTGGGGTTTTCGGTGGCGATGTTGGTCGATCCCGATGTGGTGATTCTCGACGAGGTGATTCGCGCGGGCGACGCCGCATTTAGGGAGAAGGCCGGGAATATCCTCGACCGGTTTCGAGACGGTCGAAAGGCGGTCCTCATCGCAAGTCACAGCATGGACTTGATCCGCAAACAATGTGATCGCGTGGTTTGGTTGGATCGCGGAGCGATTCGCCAGATTGGGGAACCGGGGGAGGTCGTCGACGCCTACCTCGAGGACACGCGGGTCGAGCAGAGTCGAATCGGCGCCGCCTGAGCATGCGCGGATCCGGGCGCCCATGAGTGAACCGATACAGGGCCCGTCCTATGTGGCGGGGATTGTCCAGTTCGGCTCCGACCCCGGGCTTCGGGCCTGCCTTGCGTCGCTCCGGAAGCAGAGCGTGCCGCCGAGTGCAGTCGTTGTGATCGATCATGATGGGCTGTCCAGCCCACCCGCTGAAATTGCGGCTGAGCACGCCGGACTCATCTGGGAGGGGGGGACCAATCGAGGCTATGCCGCGGGCGCCAACACCATCTTGGCGATTGCGGCCGAGCGCTGTCCGTCGGCGGAGTTTGTGCTCCTGCTCAATCCGGACGTCTCGCTCGAACCCGATTTCGCGCGCAACCTGGCTCTTGAATTCGCACAACGTCCGCAGGCCGCGATCGGCGGAGGCAAGCTTATGCGGCGCTGCGGCCTGCTGATTGATAGTGCCGGGATCGAAGTGGGGAGGTCGCGGCGGTTTCGAGATCGCGGGAGCGAGGAGCTGGACGCGGGGCAGTTCGATGCCCCCGAATCGGTTTCAGCGGCGAGCGGGGCAGCGCTGTGGCTGCGCACGGCGTTTCTTCCTGCGCTCTCCATCGAAGGCGAAGTCTTTGATGAGGACTTTTTTTCCTATCACGAAGACACAGACCTGGCCTGGAGGGCCCGCCAACTTGGATTTTCCGTACTCTACGTACCGGGAGCCCGAGCAACACATAAGCGGGGCTGGAAACGCGGCCATCGGAAGAACGTTCCGGTGAATATCCGACGGCATTCTTTCAAGAACCGCTACCTTGAGATGATCAAAAACGAGCGGTTTGGCGATTTCCTGAGGGATCTTCCGGCCATCTTGGGGGTGGAGATTGCGCGCTTTGCCTTCGTCGTCTTCGCGGATCGGGCCGTGCTCCCCGCCTATCGTGATGCGATCCGTCTTTCGGGGCGAGCGTTTCACAAGCGACGGATCATTCAAGGTCGAATCAGCCGAAACCAGTAAAAGCACGAATCAAAGCAAGAGTTAGACACAGAATCGGGCGCAGGGTCCGACGCAGGGCAGGCGCAGCGTCAGGTTGAAAAACAGGCGGAGTGCCACGTGAGCGGCGCGAAGCGAGGTAATGAGTGAACGGAGTGACGGATCGCGCTTGCGATCAAAGCGACGGAGGGGATGTGAGCGGCGCCGTGGACGGTGTCGCGTCGCAGCCGTTCATGATCCGGATGCGTCCCAACGCTGAGGAAGAGCCGTCGTCTACCCGCCCGGATCCAGCGACCGCGCCTTCCATCGATATCGTCGTGCCCGTACACAACGAATGGCATGTCCTACGGCCGTGCCTCGAATCCGTAGAGGCCTTTACCGACTATCCGAATACCCGGATCGTGATCCTCGACGATGGCAGTGATGCATTCGTGAAGGCGCGCATCGAAGCCTGGGCCGCGGGTCCCCGAACCCGGCCTGTTGAAGTCAAACGCAATGAGCAAGCGCTCGGCTTCGTGCAGAACGCGAATCGCGGCTTTCGTGAGACGAAAAGCGATTTCGTCGCGCTGCTGAATAGCGACACGGTCGTCACGCCGGGCTGGCTTTCGCGCCTGGTCGAGGCCGTGCAGAGCGATCCTAAAATCGCCTGCGTCATGCCGATGAGCAATCAGTGCTCGTTCCACTCGGTCGAGATCCCGATGGGTTGGAATATTTTTCAGTACTCCGCCGATCTCGGGCGACGGATGAAGCGGACCTGCTTTGATGCCGTTACGGTCGGTGGGTTTTGTTTACTGATGCGGCGCGAGGCCTTGAACGAAGTCGGCGTCTACGACGAAGTCTTCGGGCGGGGGTACGGGGAAGAGAGTGATTGGTGCATGCGGGCGCGCAGCTTAGGCTGGCGTGTTTGCGGGACGGAAGACACTTTCGTTTACCATCGCGGGAAGGTTTCGTTCAAGAGCTTCAAGGACGAAACTTTTCACAAGGGCAACTATCAAACCTTCATGCGTCGCTGGGCCAGTGAGTATTCCGCTTCGATGGACCAGTACAAGAGAACCGACGCGCTCGCGCAGGTTCGGAACGCTTATGTTCGAATGGAATCGCCCAGCTCGCCGCCTGTTCTATCCGCCTTCGTGGACCGTTTGAAGCAGGGCGGCACGGGGCACGCAGTCACGGAAGCGGGACGGTTTGTCCGGGACCAGGGTGGCGCCCGCCAGATCCCCTCGATTATTCGCGATCGCGGCATCTTGCGCTCCCGCTATTCGGACCATCCTATGCCGCGCGGGTTTCAGTCGCGGCGGCGACCGCGCGTGACCTACGTCCTTGAAAAAATGGCGATTGCCGGAGGCGTCCTCTCGATCGTCCAGCTGGTGAATCGGCTGACTATGCTCGGCTGGGACGCGAAGATTGCGACGCATCATGATCACAACCAAGAACATCTTGATGCGTACATGCTCTACCACCATCCGTACGTGTTCCCGTCGAACGAAGCCTTGATCGCGAACTTTCCGGAGAGCGATGTCGTGGTGGCTTCTCTCTGGTCGACCGCCGCGACGGTGGATCGTATTGTGAAGCGAATGCCGAACGCTGTTCCCTGGTATTTCATTCAGGACGATGAAACGAATTTCTTTCATGAATTCGACATGACGGGTCGGCAAAAGGTGATCGATAGCTGGGCCCTGATCCCTAACCGCATCGTGAAGAGTCACTGGCTCCGCGGGCAGTTGGAGGAGTACGGCCATACGGCCGAGATCGTGCCGGTTGGATTCGATCGGGATTCCTTTTACGCGGCAGAGCCGACGGGTGATCGCCCGATGCGAATTCTCTCGATGGCTCGACCTAAGACGCCGCGCCGTGGCTTCGAACGTTTGGTCCGAACCATGCGCGAAGTGAAAGCGGCACGCCCCGAGGTCGAGATCGCGCTATTTGGTTGCGGGAACCTTGCGGATTATGGGCTTGATTTCCCGCATACTGACCTCGGCGAGATCCCGAATGAGCAATTGCGTGCCGTCTATAATTCGGCTTCTATTGTGTGCGATCTTTCCGACTACCAGGGGCTCGGCCGAATCGGGCTTGAGGGAATGGCATGCGGGGCAGCAACGGTCCTGACCAAATTCGGCGGGATCAACGAGTACATTCGCGCGGGCGATAATACGCTTGCGGTGGACCCTAAAGACGAGGCCGAAATCGTCCGATCGGTGCTCTCCCTGGTGGATGATCCGGCGCTCCGAGCTCGGCTCGTTCAAGCAGGGTTCGGCACGGTCGAGCGCTATTCGTGTGATGTCGAAGCAAGGACCACGAGCGCGCTCTTCACGGCAAGCCTTGGGCTCAGGCAGGGACTTCCGCAGGAACTCGCGCTGAGCGATGATCAACCATTTCTGCGATCCGAGAGCGGGCCCGAGGGAGTGCCCGTTCAGGGAGGTTCTGCATGGCGTTCTTGAACTCAATTATTTCGTCGGCCGGGAAGATTCTTGGCATGCCGAAAAGGATCGGTGAGGAAGAATTTAAGGCCCAGCGTCGCGCGGCCCGAGACCCCGTGACGCGCAGCGGCGTGTGTTATGTCCCAATGGAGGGCTTTGAAAGCACACGCCACTACGAGGATAAGCAAAACCTGCATCATCTCGGTCGCTACGAGTGGGCGGTGCGCGTCCTCGGCGAACTCCCAACGCGGGGCACCGTTCTCGACTGCGCGAGCGGCTCCGGTTACGGCAGTCACAAGCTCGCGGAGGCCTTCCAGCGAGTTGAGGCGGTCGATCATTTCGCGGAAGCGGTCGAGATGGGGCGCGAGCGGTACGATGACCCGAAGATTAATTGGCATTGCCTCAACGTCGCCAAGCTTCGGAGTGTCTTTGCGGACGAGAGCTTCGACGCGATTGTGTGCATGCAAACGATCGAATTTGTTGAAGGGGACCACGCCTTCCTCGACGACCTGCAGGCGCTGCTGAAACCCGATGGCGTCCTGTTGATTGATACGCCGATCCGTAAGCATCGCGTTGAAAAGCCCAAGAATCCGCATCACAAACGCTATTACGGCGTCGATGAATGGTTGGACATGCTGCAGAGCCGCTTCGAGATCTCTGCCTTTCAGGCCTTGCCGCAAGCCCACTTTCTTGAGAAATGTCAGATGCCAAGCCAGGGCTCAATCGTCTTTTGCAAGAAGAGCTAGCGCGCCAAAAAGGGCGACAAGAGCCAAAAGAGCAAGACCTGAGAGAAGATCAAGAACGCAATCTTCGACGGGGCCTGAGTCTCGCCCTCGGCGTTGCGACCGCTTGGAACTACCGAGGGATGTTGTTGACGGTCGGCGGGAGGGCGGCATCGGGGCAGACGCTCGGCGAAGCGCTCTACGATCCTTTGGTGTCGTCACCTGCTTTGGGACTCTTGGTCTTCGCATCGCTGGTGGCGCTCCGTCGTGAGCGCGTCCTGAAAGCAATCGGGTCGTCGCCTGCCTGGGGCTTGGCCGTGCTCATGCTGGGGCTTGGGTCCGGTCTGCGCCTATGGGCTCATGAGATTGGTGCGCCCGACCTCTTGATGCTTTCGTTCGTGTGCCAGATGGCGGGTCTGTCCGCCGTGCTGGGTGGACGGGCTCTCCTGTCGGCGCTCTCGATGCCGCTGCTCGCTTTGATTGTCGTGATTCCGCTGCCGACGATCCTCGTGCATGGTTTGGTGTTTCCTTTGCAGCTCGGGACCGCCGCGCTCACATCCCTTTTGCTCGATCTACTCGGTCGCAGTCATTTCCTCGCGGGCGACCAGATCTTTACGCAGGGCATCATCTTCCAGGTCATCGAGGGCTGTAGCGGCATGAAGTCGACGCTGAGCCTGTTGCTGGCGGCCGTCGTCTACGCGGAGTTGGTTGGGAAGACACGCTTTGAAAAGGGTGTGATTGTCCTGCTGGCCTTTCCGGTCGGGTTTCTGACGAACGGATTTCGCGTACTCGTATTGGTATTGGGAGAGGTGCCCGCGGACTCCGTTGAGCACGAGGCGTATGGCCTCGGCATGATCGTCGTGGGTGTGATCGGGCTTGCGACTGCCGAACTGGCCTTATCCAAAACGGTGTTCTCTAGGTGGCGGGGAGATGATGCCGGGAGGGGGGGCGATTCGCCACGCGAACTGACTGAAGCGCCGGAGGCGAGCGGTTCGCGCGCCACGCGGTCGCTGCTGGGTCGGATGGCAGGCCTTGGTTTTTTGACGCTCGCCGTACTCGGTTTACTTTGGAGCGTTCCGCCCGGAGCGTTGACTTCGCCTCCGGTCTCTAAAATCAATATTGAACTTCTCCCGCGCTCCATCGAGGGCCGCAAGTCGACTGGAATCCGATACGACGATCAGTTTTTGGGGAGCCTGGCGTTTAGCCACCGACTCTTCAGGTCCTACGAGGCCGCGGGAAAGGCTCCGATTCGCGTATTTGTCGGGATCGAGGATGATTTTCAGCGGAACCGGAACGGATTCTCAAGCAAGACGCGAATTCCGCGATCAGGATGGCTGGGCCTCGTCGCGATTGAGGAGCCGTTTCTCGAGTCCATCGGCGGTGAGCGGCTTCTAATCCGATATCCACGCGAAGAGATTCTTTTGGACCACTATCGAATGGGATATGCCCCGTGGGCGGTCGAGCTGATTTCGAGTTGGTTTGGACTCGATCGGCTCGTCGGAGCGAGGTCTGAGCCTGCTCTCGTGATTCGCGTTGAGACCGATGTCACAGAGGGGAATCGCGAGGCTGCTGAGCTGAGATTGCGTCAATTCAGCGAGAAGGTTTGGCATTGGTATAAAACCCCTGGGTAGATCAGCAAAAACACGCGATAATTGTGCGGCTTCGTTGTATAAAGACAGTGTGAGTAGAGGGCGTGCCGATGGCTCCCTCGGTCGGACATCGTCGAGGTTGTTGCCTCGGTTGCTGGCACGCCTCTCGATCAGATCGTTCGATTCGATGTTCCGTAAAGATGTTCTCTAAAATGGGACTCCCCGATTCAGGGGGGATATGGAGAAAAAGATGATTTCGCTACGCGCTCAGATTGCGAATTCGGCTGCTGCTTTTGCAGCAACGATGTTCGTTGCTAGTTCAGCCATTGCCGGTGGGGTCGCTGGCCCGACGGAAGTGGACACGGTCGGTGTCTTCAATCCTGCCGCCGAAGGTTTCTTCATCACGAACACGAATGTCGCAGGGCCTGCGATTGCTGCAGTGAGCTTTGGCCCCAGCGACTCCGCACCGCTTGCCGGCGATTTCGACGATAGCGGCACGGATACGATTGGCGTCTACTCGCCCTCGCGTGGTCTGTTTCTGCTGAATAACACGGTTGTGCCGGGGCTTGCCGATGAGTCAGTCCGATTTGGCCCAGTGAACTCGACTCTGCCGGGATTGATTGGCGATTGGAACGGCGATGGGGTTGATACGCCTGGGCTTTATGAGGCCGTTGGCGGAAACTTCCTCTTGCGCAATTCCTTGACGAACGGCGGCGCCGATGTGGCGACCCGGTTCGGCCCGAAGAACTCGACGCTCACTCCGTTGGTCGGAGCTTGGTCGGGTGCCGCTGCGGACGGCATCGGCTTCTACGATTCGGTCGCCGGCGTGTTCATTCTGAAGGACGATGCGACGAGCACGGCGGGGGTGGTAGCGAGCTTCCGTTTCGGTCCACGGAACTCAAATCTTCTTCCGATCGTGGGCGACTGGGACGACGATGGCAACGTGACCATCGGCTTGTATGACCCGGCATCGGGCACCTTCCTGCTGCGCAATTCGAACGATTCGGGCGCGGCAGACGTGACGCCGTTCCGCTTCGGCGCGGCCGGAGCCGGTCTTCTCCCGATTTCGGGCAACTGGGACGGCGATATTCTGACCTTGCCCTAGTCGCTCGAAAGTCGCTCGAAAGTCGCCTGAGTCTGACTCGGTCCGCCGAGTGACTTGCAGAGAAATCCCCGGCCCACGTCATGTGGAGCCGGGGATTTCTTTTTGCGTCATGGTTTTCGGCTTGGTCCAGCCGCTCGTGAAATAACCAAGGGAATCAGCATGTCGCATGGAACTCAGCTCTCGGCGGACTCCGCGAGGATCCAGATACCGAGGGCTTCGGGGTACTGCTCGGGGATGCGGTCGATGATGTCCTTTTGTGCGATCTCTTGGAGCGCCGATGCCTGGCGCAGGAGGCCCGCATCGTCTGGGGCATCTGATTTGGACGGAATCGGACCTGCGACATCTCGCCAGTAGCAGCCTCGAATGATCGAATTCCCGGGGAAGAGACTGCGAAGTTCGCCGGCCGAATATCCCAATCGGTAGTGCTGGTCTTTCTCCCAGGCCCGCGCGCGGCGCGCCGACTCCGAGTCGGTCTCGCGGTCCGCGAACGGAACGAGGCAGAACGTGTAGCGAGAGCTCAGCTGCCGCATGTGCTTCGCGGCCTGCCTGTCGTCTTGGAGGTGCTCAAGGACTTCAACGGAGCTGACAAAGTCGAAGCGCTCATCGGGGCCAAGGTCGGGGCTCAATAAATCGAGGGGCCGGAATGAGAAGTTCTCAATGGACCAGGTCCGCGCAAGTTCAAGCGCGGGGTCGGCCGAAGAGGTCGTCTCCGCTTGGATGTCGGTGAGCAGGAAACGCACTTCCGGGAACTCGATGGCGAGGGCAAGCTCGGCGAGTCCGCGCCCGCATCCGATCGAAATGAATGTCTTGACGTTCTCGGTCTCAATAAAAGCCTGCCGCAAATGGACGTATCTCAGATAACTCCATGACCGGTAGAAAACGAGCCGCTTTCTAACCTCTTCGAGTCGCCCTTGCTGTGTGTCGAGCCGACTTGACTGCTTGGTCGCGGCGGAGCCGGAAGCGGCGGGGGCCGAAACGCTTTCGTCTATCTCGGCCTCGCTCTCGCTTTTGGATCCGCGCGCCAATACCCAGATGCCCTGCGCCTCGCTGAGTTTTTTGGGGAGCTGGTTCAGGATGTCTGCAGATGCGTCCGATGCAATCTGCTCGCGCTTGGCCCTGATCTCCGCCTCGCTGAGCTCGCCGAGCTGCGTCCGGTGCTGGAAGCCGCGGTCGTGCCAGTAGCATCCGCGCATCTCGATTATGTCGGGGAACAGCGATCGGAATCGCTCGGCCGAATATCCGTAGCGATAATGCTCGTGTCTCTCCCAGGCTGTGGCTTGCTTCTTCGGGTCCTGAAGCGTTTTCTCGTCCGCGAAGGGCACCAGGCAGTAGACGGAGTGATTGGCCGCATCGAGCATATTCCGAAGGGCCGTCTCGTCGTCCTTGATGTGCTCGACGACTTCCGTTGAAGCAATGACATCGAATCGGTCGGGAATCGGATGGGCGACGTCGAGGGTGTCGAACTTGACATTCTGGAGTCGCCATTTTGCGACGAATACTTGCGCCGCCTTGTAGTTCGGCGTGCGGGGCGAGACGATATCCGTGATCACGAAGTGGATCTCCTGGAACTCCACCGCGAGCGCGAGTTCGGCGAGTCCACGGCCGGCGCCCACGGCGAGAAAGCGCTCGATGGGGACTCCCTTTTTTTGCGCGTCCTTCAAGGCCGCCAGAAGGCCCTCGCGCAGATGGACGTAGCGGAGGTAGCTCCAGCGTTTTTGCAGCAGGAGCTGCAGTTGGAGTTCTGCAAGCCGACCGTCTTCCTTCGCAGACGACTTCGAGCGAAGTAGTTGAGTCAATCGGTCGAGAATCATAAGTCGCGGGAACCAAGCCTATTCACTCTGGGGACCGGTGAAAGTCCGACCCCCAACTCAAAACAATAGCGGAAGCTCATGTGAGTTCCTTGTCAATGGGGACCGAGGGACGAGGGTCAGTTCCCGGAGTTGGGCTTGGATTGCTCCAGGGCGGCGATCTTGAGACGGAGATCACGATTTGCCGCGCGGTAGGACGCTTTCAGCTTTCGGGCGTGTTTCTTGTGAGCCCTGATTGAGTCTTGTTGTGCAACGGCGAGGGCGGCCTGCTCGGTCAGCAGTCCGGCATAAATACCCGTGGAGGAAACTGCATCCCGATTGAGTGCATCGAAGCGGATCGCTGCGTCAGCACGCGTGCCCGGATGCCTTCGTCGCTCGCGCAGAGCGGCCTCGACGCTCTGCCAATGGCGGTCGAGGGCAGGGCTCACCCGTTCTTGTACGGCTCTCCAGGGGGCATCGTCGCAATCGAGGAAATCTGCGGATCTTGCCTCGGCCTTGGCCCAGTTGGGAAGCAGCCACGCCTGCAGGTCATGATCGCCGAGGAACGCGCTGAACTTTCCGCCATCGTCGCGCTCGCTGGCCACCAGCATCGCGCGGCGACCGAACGCGCAGGCCGTGATCGCCCCATGGAGGCTCGACCCGATATAGGCGTGTGAGCGTGCGATACAGGCAGCGGCTTCGAGGAGGCTCTCCGGCTGATCCAGGATGAGGGGGTTGGTTCGCATGAGGGCGCCGACTTCGCGGGCGAGTGCGTCGTCTCCGTGGCACGCGCCCAGCGCGATCAGGATCGGCGTGGCATCGGCTTGCGTGCAAATCTGATCGACTCGTCGGGCAACCAGGCCGGGCTCCTCGCCGAGATAGCGCTCGTTGAGATGGAAGGAGAGAGTGCGCTCGGCGGGCGATCGATCTCGCTTTGAAAAGGCTTGGTGATAGGCCGAATCAATTTCCGCCGCTGAAAAGAGTCGGGCGATGTCATGCCCGGTATCGGGCACGACATGTGCATCGCCCTCGAAGCCGGCGAGCCGCAAAAGGCGGAGGCTGCGTTCGTCTCGTACGGAAAGGTAGTCACAAAAGGAGGTCGCCCAGGAAAGCAGTCGACTTGATTTGGGGCCAAGCTCGGCGGGAATACCTGGCGCGTTCCAGATCAGGGGAACATCTTGAGCCAGTGCCAGATGCGCCGCGCCGAGCCAAAGCGACGGGTAGGCCTGCAGCGCCAGTTCGGCCGAAGACCGATAGGCGGGCACGCTCGAAGGGGATGCGTGGATTAGGTGGCCGCCGCCGACGATGACGGCCGAGGGTGCAGGCGCAGACAAAGGCAAAGACGCAGAGAGTTCCTTGTTAATCGCCCGGGAGGACTGGCTCTCGACTGCGCCCGCCAGCGGCGGGAGGCCGCCGATGGGTGAAAAATGAGTGACTCCGAGAGACCGCAGACGCATTTCTAAGACAACGGGGAAGAGCAGATCGCCGTAGTTGGAGACATCGAAGGTACCGAAATGGTGGATCACGCGGACTCCATGCGGGGCCAGACGCGGAACTCGAGTAGGGCGAGTAGGGCGAGAAGGTCGGTCGTTGGAGCGACCAACGAGGACCTCGATTCTGGCACTCGATTAGCGAGCGTAGCGCGCGGGACCAAGTGCTGAACTGCTGGACGAAATCGATTGGCCTTCACTAGACTTTCGTTCGGGCCCCAGCGAAGAAGCGGAGACAAAGAAGATGTGTTCAGAGACCAATCCTTCCGACAAAGTCCAGCTCGTCATCAAGAAAGGCGAGGACGCGGAGCTGATCTGCGGAGGCTTGCGATTCGTCGCGTGTCGGCGTGAGGTGCATGATATCGATGGCGGCGTCACGCTCTACGTGTGGAGCGCTTTGCCTGAAGGCGGACCCGAACTCCTTCGGTTTGACTTTTTCCGAAATCGCCCGCATTACCATGCGCCGGCCGAGAATCAGGCCGAGACCGTCATCTCGCCCGGAGATCATGCGAACGCGCAGGCATGGGGCATCGACGAGCTCACGACGAATGCGGCTGCGTTAATCACGCGAGCAGGATTTGACGGGGTCGCGAATGCAATCGATCACGCTGCCTTGTCGGAAGCGGCGCCTCAGCTCGAATCGCTCTTCAGGAGTCTTGCTGAGCCCACAGAGACCTCCTACTTCGAAGTCGACGCCAAAGTTCTGGCCGGACTCCGCTAGTCCCACACATGCCGCGCAGCCCGCCGCGCAGCCCGCCGCGCATGGCAAAGCATCCGCGCCTGTGGTGCAGGCTTTGAGCCATCGCACACGGCGCGGCGAAGCTGCCCTGCTCCGCTGTACTTGCCTCACAGCGAAGCGACAAATGGTGGCCCAGGGCGGGCTCGAACCGCCGACACCTCAATTTTCAGTCGAGTGCTCTACCAACTGAGCTACCGGGCCACCGAAGCGGGCGAAGAGTACCCGACCCCGCGCCCCCGTCGAGAGACGAGGGTGCTTTTAATGCGCCGAGAGGTTGGATCCCTCGGGGAATTGGCTGCGCTGTTTCGTGCTGCGCCGTTTAGTTGGAGGCCGTGACGGTGTTGGCGTCGGTCTTTGCCGACGGTGCTTCGGCTTGCGCGGCTTCGGTCGTCGGGACGTCTGCCGCGTCTGCGTCCTCGGTGCTCGCGAGGACCACCTCGCCCGCGGCGACGAGCGCGCCGATCTGGCCGGAGAGTTGGACCCGCGTCATCACGACATTCTCAATCGGCCGATCCTTCGGCCCCCAGCGTCCCACCTTGTCCGTCGCGACCTGCGTGATCTCATCCACCACATCCATACCGTCGACGACGCGGCCGATGACGGTGTAGCGACCGTCGAGGTAGCGACTGTCCTTATGCAGGATGAAGAACTGGGTGCTGCTCGAATCTTTGCGGCCGAGGTTGGCGATGCCGACGACGCTGCGCTCGAAGGGCGCATCGCCGAACTCGTCCATCAGGCGCGTTGCTGCGCCACCTTTGCCATCGTTGGAGGGATCACGATCGCGGGATTTGGGATCTCCGCCCTGGATCATGAAGTTGCGGATCACGCGATGAAAGGTCGTGCCGTTGTAGAAACCCTCGCCGGCGAGATTGATAATCTCGGCCACGGTGGAGGGGGCCAGTTCGGGCATCAGCTCGATATGAACCCTGCCCTCGACGGCGGGGCTCAGGATGTCGAGGGTCATGACCGGATGGCTCGGGTCGGCAGGCCATGCAAAAGTGCCGGGCTCGGCATTTTCCGAGGCGGCGCTGCCAGCCGAGTTGGCGGACTCCGAATCGATGTTATTGCAGCCGAGGCCGACGCCGGCCACGAGGCCGCAGATGCCGGATAGGACGATCCAGAGGGCGGGTCCACCTGAAGTTCGAAAGAGCCGATTGGACGAGTGTGATAGCTTGCTGCGCATGGGGAATTTATCGTCCAAGAGCGCGAAGAAGCTGAGCTTTAACCCTTCCGATGGAGGTGCTGCGACGCGTCTTTTTGCGGGAATCGCAGGAAATGCGCGAATCGCCGGAAGCTTCGGCCTTTTGCTTGTGATCCTGCTCGGGGGATTCGCGGCAGCAGAGGCTGAGGCGGCCTCTCGGGCTCCGAGTGCCGGCCGAAAGGGCATGGTGGTCTCTACGCATCACGCGGCCGCGGCGGCGGGGGCGCGGATTCTTGAGCAGGGCGGGAACGCGATCGATGCTGCGGTGGCGACGGCGTTCGCTGTCGGCGTGGTGCAGCCTTTCTCCGCAGGGGTGGGCGGCGGTGCGTTCGCGCTCGTGCGTCTCGAAGACGGGACGATCCATGCGCTCGATGCGCGGGAGACAGCGCCGGCTGCGGCGACCTCGACGATGTATCTTGAGCCGGGCGTGTCTAAAGACGCCTCGGTGCGGGGGCCACTCGCGGTGGCCGTGCCTTCGTTTGTGCCGGGGATGCTTGCGCTGCTTGAGAAGCACGGGACGATGCCTCTGGGCGACGTGCTTGCTCCCGCGATCGAACTCGCGGAAGAGGGCGTCGTCATTGGGCGCTACCACGCGCGCATGGCCGGCTTTATGCGCGGCCGCTTTGCGCCGGAACAATTTCCCGAGACCTGGCGCATTCAGTTTGCGCCCTTCGACGCGAAGTCGATGCAGGGCGAACGGCTGATCCAGAAGGATCTTGGCCAGACCCTGCGTCTTCTCGCGCAGCGCGGGGGCAGCGTCTTTCGCGATGGTCCGATAGCGAAGGCGATGGTGGCCGAGGTGCAGAAACAGGGTGGATTGCTCACCCTCGACGATCTGCGCGCCTATAAACCACGCTGGCGGGAACCGGTGATGGGCTCCTACCGCGGGCTGCGCGTGGCCAGTTTTCCGCCGCCCTCATCGGGCGGAGCTGTGCTCATACAGGCGCTGAATATCCTCGAGGGATTCGATCTCGGTAGTCTGCGGGCGGGTGGGGCGCCGGCGATGCATCTTGTGACGGAGGCCATGAAGCTCGCCTTTGCCGATCGTGCGGCGTATATGGGCGACTCGGATTTCGTGCATGTGCCGATCAAGCGGCTCGTCTCGAAAGACTACGCGAAGGCGCAGCGCGGCCGGATCAATGCGGAGACGGCACGCTGCTCACTGCTCCCGGGAAGATTCCCGAGGACGCGGGCACGACGCATCTCTCGGTGACGGATGCGCAGGGGCGCGCCGTGGCGCTGACCATGACAATCAACACGCCCTTTGGATCAGGGATTACCGTGCCCGGGACCGGCGTGGTCCTAAACAATGAGATGGACGATTTTGCGGTCGCGAAGGACACGCCGAATTCATACGGCTTGATTGATACACGCGGTGTGAATCTCGTGGCGCCGGGGAAGCGGCCGCTTTCCAGCATGACGCCGACCATCCTTGACCGGGACGGCGCGCTTTTCATGGTCTCGGGGAGCCCGGGTGGGCCGCGGATCATCTCGACGACGCTGCTCACGATTCTGAACGTCGTCGATTGGAAGATGGATCCCCAGGCTGCGGCCTCCGCTTCCCGCTACCACCATCAATGGGATCCGAACCGCCTGCGCGTGGAGCCCGATTTCGCAGACGAAGTCATCTCAGCGCTCGAGGCCCGCGGTCACGAGGTCGAGCGCAGCTCGCGCACATGGTCGTCTGCCGAGGTGATCGTGGTGGATGCTGAGTCGGGCTGGCATTTCGGCGGAGCAGATCCGCGCTCCGATGGCGCGGCTGTGGGCGTCGATGCCGTTTCCAACCCCTCAGACGCTTCAGCCGATGCTTCGGAAGCTTCAGACGCGCGGTAGTCGATTTGGCGGCCCCGATTTGGGCGATTCGGCCCTGGGATTTTTCGAATGGTGCGACGCGATAGGAAGATCATATGCGTGTAGACATCAGGGGCCGGAAAGTGTCAAAGTCTTTTGCCTTCCGATGCGAAAAAGCCGCAACTACGGTGTTTTTCTTGCTGGGACCCACTCTCAATGCTGTAGGGTGTTCTTTGTCGGGCAGGCAAACGGATCAAACCGTTGGAAGTCGGCACGCTGGAAACGAGGAATTCGGCGGAGTCAGACTGTAACTTTCAAGGGGATTATCGGCCTTATAGGGTTGGTTCATCTGGCCCGACACACGGTCTGTTCTTGGGAAGGGGCAGACCGGATCAGTTGCACGGTCGGAAGCGCGCAATACGGGCGCGTTTCCGACCCCGCACTGACCTAGAGGCCTTTGGCACCCTCTGCAGGTGGGGCACTTGATTGGACCTTTTGTAGGCCAGACCAGATGCCCCGTGGGAAGCTTCGCAGAATGCCTGCACCGCGAGCGCCGCTGAAGCGCGTAGAGGGGTTTCCATTTACGTCATCGGCGTGATGGAGACTGCAGGGAAGCGAAGCCTCGTAAGCTGGTCTCCTCCACAAAGATGTACTCGAGCGCCCCCTTACGCGATTGCGTAGGGGGGCGTTCCGCATTTTGGGCTCGCGCTACGTGGCTACGTGGCGCAGTCGCAATCGGGCAATGGCGCAATGGCGCAATGGCGCTTCAGGGATGCACGGCACTGACGGTGTAGGCGTCCAGGCGGAAGATGCGCCGGGCGACACGGAGCAGGTCATCGGGTGTGAGCGCGGCGAGTTCGCTCGGGTAGGACTCCGTGTGATCGGGGCCCAGCCCGTAGACCGAGTCGAGTGCGAGATGCGCAGCGCGACCATGGTTTCGCTGGGATTCGATGGCAAAGCTGCCGGTGCCGTAGCGAATCGCGCGGTCGAGTTCGTCGCGGTCGGGTGCTGTGGTGATCAAGCGCTCGACTTCTTCGAGAATACCGGCTCGCGCACGTTCCATTTTCTCGGGCGCGGTGGCTATGTAGATCGAGAAGTAGCCCGGGCAGAGGCCTTCGACGTTCGAGGCCGAAACCGTGTACGCGAGGCTCTGTCGGTCGCGCAATTCGAGGAAGAGGCGCCCGCCTTGGCCAGCGAGAAGCTGCGAAATCAGATCAAGCGCATGTCGGTCCGGGTCGGAAACGGTGACGCCGCGAAACCCGAGTACAAGATGGGCCTGCGCGCGGTCCTTGTTCAGCGACCGCTCAATGATGCCCGGGCCCCGCACATCGGGCTGCATTATTTCAAAGGGCGCGCCCGCGGCCCCAGCGTCTCTATTCAAGACGCTCGGCATCGCCATCAGGCGCTCCGAGACCATGTGCCCGACCTGCTCAGGGTCCACGTCGCCGACGATGGCAATCGAGGCCCGGTCCGAAGAAACCAGTCGCGCGGCGTGGGCGCGTAGATCCGCTTCCCCGAATCCTTCCACGGATTCTCGTTCGCCTAACACCGTCATCCCGTAGGCATGATCTCCGTACTCGGTGCGAGTGAAGAGCTGGAAGGCGAGTTGTCCTAGGCGGTCTTCGCGCCGATCGAGTGCGGCCAGGGTTTCGCGCCGCTCGCGCTCGATCTCCTCCGCGTCGAAGCGCGGTTCGAGGAGCGCGTCCGCGAAAAGATCAAAGGCGGGCTCAAGCGTCTCAGAAAGACAATCGAGGGTGAGGCCGATGGAATTGCGCCCGGAGAAGCCCTCCACGTCGGCGGCCAACGCTTCGACTTCACGCGTGAAGGACGCGGCATCGTGCCGGCGTGTGCCGCGGGACCACATTGCGCTCGTAAACCGGGTCAGCCCTGATGTGCTCGGGTCCTCCGCGATCAAGCCCCCCAGGCAGGCGAGCCGTGCGGAGACAATCGGCACTTCAGGACGTCGAAGAACGTGCACCTTGAGGCCGTTCGGGAGCTCGGCATCGAAGCGCTCTCCCGCGCCGTCCAGAGTGGGCCGCATTGGACCGAACTGCAGTCGCGCGACGTCGGGATCCGCTGTGCTTGAACGTACGGAGGCCGTGCTTGGCATGATGCCCGGGGCTTCGAGCTCATGTGCGTCGGGATGCATCGCATTGGCGAGCCCCGCGGCGACCGCTTCGCGAATGGCTTCTTCGCTGATTTCTGGATCGCCCGGATTCGATTCTTCCGGAATCAACGCGGCGAAAGTCAGCCCCTCGGGCGCCAGGTAGCGCTGGGCGACTTCGAGTAGATCAGCCGGGGTCGCCGTACGCAGGACCTCAATGGTGTCCGCCTCGCGCGTCCAGCCCCCGCCCATTGACTCATACGTGCCGAGTTTTGAGGCGATGCCGGAGACGCTTTCGCGTTCGAAGTGTTCGCTGGCGAGGAAGTTGATCCGCGCGCGTTCGAGTTCGGCCTCCGTCACCGGCTCGCGACGCAGGCGATCCGTCTCTTCGATGACGCGACTGAGCGCAGGCAGAAAACGTTCGGCGTCGGTTTCGAAGCCTATGCTGATCAGGCCTCGATCGAGCGGGGTATAGGCG
>JBDNFB010000224.1:0-9644 GCA_041690055.1 Myxococcota bacterium
TATCGCGGCCCAGTTGCCCGTTCCTGTTCCACGATTCAACGCACCGCCGCCCGGCACAGGCCAGAAAGTCCAAGCGAAACTGATCGAGCTTCTCGAAGCGGACAAGATTCGCCCGATCGTCGGCAAGGCCATGCCCTTTGACCGTCTGCCCGAGGCACTCGAAGAAATGGAATCGCGAAGCACGATGGGCCGCGTGGTCATCGAGCGCTGATGTGCCCTACCCCATTAAGGCGTTGTTCTATGCCAGAGGCACGCACGATACTCTTCGGATGACTAATCACGACAGATAGGTTCGGGTGACAAGGAGATCGACCGTATGCGTTATCTCACTCCTTGTGTTTTCCACAGTCTGGGCCGCTGAAGAGTCTGACACTCAGTTCTCGGCGTACGCGAACACCGACTATCCAATGAATGTCTACTGGGGCGATACGCATCTGCCTTCCGATCTGTCCCTGGATGCACGCACGGCCGGCCCTGCCCTCGGTGATTTCGAGATGACTCCGGAAATCGCGTATCACTTCGCGCGAGCGAGGACATCGGAATGGCGCCCGGTCTCGTCGCACGCATGAACCGGCCTCTCGATTTCCTCGTTGTCGCTTCGGCTCCAAGCTGCCGGAGGATATTCCTTTGACCATGCAAGATCGCGCTTATACATCGCCGATGGGGTACACGCCTAACCACACGCCGAAAAGGAGTGACTGACGAACAGGACTGGGATGGGATGAACGCGGCGACACTGGAAATGGGCTGGGTTGGAAGACGGAGAGACTCAATGGCGGAGAGGTCATCGTGACGGAAATATCCCCGGACGAACATGAGCACGTGACTTTCTGCCGCATCTGCAATGCAGCATGCAGAGTCGTCATCACCACGCAGGGGGATCGTGTTCTCCGCGTCCGAGGAGATCGAAGCCACCCGATCTCTCGCGGATACACGTGCCCTAAAGGGCGTGCGCTCGGCGCATTCCACCACGACTCCCAGAGGCTCGATCATCCGCTCGTTCGACGCGGGGAGACTCGGTCGAGGTCCACCTCTCGCCCACCGATGCACAGCAGGTCGGTGCCGAGGACGGAGACCGGGTCCTCGTTCAAAGCGCGACGGGTGAACTCGTCGGCACTGCTCGGATCGATGGTCAGCTGCGCCCGGGCGCCGTCTGGATCCCGCACGGCTGGACCGATCCCAACGTGGGGCAGCTAACGAGTCCCGAGCGCGAAACCGACCCGCTCACGGGCATGGTGTGCAGTCGGGCCTCGCGATCGACGTGACGCCCTGGCCGGAACCCCGGACGCCGCATTAGGCGGGTGTGAGCGCAGGACCGAATTCCCGCGACCCACAGCGGGAAGAGCAGGAACGGCGTACCGGTGTGCCCCCGGCAATACCATGCGTTCTGCAAGTCGGATCAGCGAGATGCCGGTGGCCCGACCATTTCCGACTACTCGATCGACTCAACTCGACTCGACGTTCAGCGATTAAGCGCGCCTCGTTCAGCGCGGCTCGATCGAACGGACGGCCATCTCCACAAGGCGTTCGACGGTTTCGGGGTCGGTGCCTCCGCCGAAGAACATTCGGAGCAGGACCGGACCTGCGACGAGCGAGGCCGCCAGGCTCAGATCGGAGTCGGGGTCGACCTCGCCACGCGCTACGGCGCGCTGGAAGACCTGGACGAAAGCCCTATTTCGCTCCACCACGAAGGGGTCGAGCACGTCGGCGAGGTGCGGCATCCGCTGACGTTCGACGGCGAGTGCAGCCAGTAACCCCGCCAGAGGAGCGGACTCCGCAACCGAGAGAAACTGCGTCAGGAGCGCCACTAGGTCCGTGCGCAAACTTCCGGTGTCGACTCGATCCAGCGGAGGAGTCGTTTGAAGCGCAGCAATAACCAGATCTGTTTTACTCGGCCAGCGCCGATACATGGTCGGCTTGCTAACGCCCGCTCGCTTCGCCACGTCGGCCACGCGAAGGCCCTCGTAGCCTCCCTCCGCGATGATCTCGAGCGTCGCAGCAATAATCGCCTGATCGACTTCCGGGTCGCGCGGCCTGCCCACCGGGCTGGGAGGACTCTTGCGGACCTCTAGCCCTTTCTTTGCAGCCACCATGCTCGATTTCTCCGGCTCAAAAACAACGCCACGGACCATTCATACGTTACCATTGGTAACGTATTTTTGAAGCCAGGCAATTCAACCACGCGAGGATCGACCCAATGGGTACCAACATGTCCAAGCCGGCGCTCGATGCCGGCCTCGTCACTGCCGATGCCACTCCGGCTCTGACGTTCTATTCCGAGGTCTTCGGAATGAAGATTCTCGAGCCACTCGTGCTTCCGAATATCGGCACGATCCACAAACTAGCCTGCGGTGAGAGCATCCTGCGCGTAATGGTTCCTGAGACGGCGCCCGAGCCCGACGATGCGCAGACGTGGTCCTCGCGCGCGGGCATCCGATACCTAACGCTCGAAGTAGAAGATATCGCTGCCGCCGTAGCAGCTGTTCGCGAGCATGGCGGCCAGGTCGCCCTAGAACCCTTCGAACTCCGACCGGGACGCTTCGTATCCCAGGTCACTGACCCCGACGGCAACATGCTCGAAATCGGTCAAGGCTGAGGCAAGCCCACCCATGGTTCAATACGACCCATTCTCCGATGCCGTTATGTCTGACCCCTGGCCGGCCTACGACGAGCTACGGCGCGAGGCGCCGGTCTACTACCTCGAGAAATACGATACCTGGTTCCTGTCTCGATTCGAAGACATCTGGGAGAGCACCACGAAGGACCTCTTCACCGCCGAGCGTGGAGTGACACCCGAGATGGTCCTGCTGAAGAATCCGCCTCCTCCGGATCCCATGTTCGCGATGCTCGATAAGCCACGCCAGCGTGAATACCGGAGAATGCTGGCCCCGCCCTACAAGCGGGGCGCTGTCGTGAAGTCGGAAGACGGGATGCGTACGATCGTCAAGCAGCTGCTCGAACCCTTGACGGAACAGGGGCATTTCGATGTCTACCGCGACCTGGCCACTCCGGTTTCAACACGAATCATCGCCGGGATCATCGGCCTGCCGACGGATGTGGCGCTCCGGCTTCGAGCACTCGTTGCGGCCTATTTCGAGCGTGTTCCTGGACAGGTCGCAACGGCTCCCGAAAATGAATCCGCGCGACTTGAGATCATGCAAACCCTCGTCGAATTCATCCAGCGCCGCATGCAGGATGAGGATCAATCCGGCGATGACCATATCTCCGTCCTCGTCCGAAGCGAAGCCGAAGGGGCCCCCTTGAGCATGGGCTCCATGGTGGGCGCCGTCTATACAATGCTCGTCACCGGAGTCGAAGTCGTTTCACTCGCGGTCGCGAATACGATCTACTACCTCTGGCAACACCCCGACCAGCGGAGCGCCGTTGTCGCCGACCCCGATCTTATTTCTCACGCCTACGCGGAATCCCTTCGCTACGACCAGCCCACCAACCTATTAGGCCGGTTCGTCAAAAGTGAAGTCGAGATGCGCGGGCAGCGGCTTCTTCCCGGACAGGGTGTGATGTTCCTCTGGGCCTCGGGGAACCGGGACGAGAACGAATTCGAACGGGCGGACGAATTCGACATTTCGCGGCGACCCACGCGCTCCCTCTCCTTCGGACACGGAATCCATAAATGCATAGGAGAGCATCTCGCGAACCTCGAAGGCCGCGTCATGCTCGAAGAGATTCTCGCAGTCTCACCCAACTACGAGGTTGGAGCGGGTGCCCAAAGGAGTTACAGCGAATTCCTTCAGGGCTATTACCAGATGCCCATCGAATTCAATCCGCGCTAGAGCGCGTCGCTCAGGAGCCAGCCCTATGAAGACCGAAATTCCTCCGGAACTCGAAGACATCCTGCACAAGTGTTGCTATGCGAGCGCTGCGACGATCCGACCGGACGGTATGCTCTCCTGTAATCCTGTGAGCATCATCTGGGATGGCGAGATGATTCGCTTCAGCTCCCTCGAGAAGCAAAAGAAGATTCGCAATCTGCGAGCCGACCCTCGGATCGCGCTGTCGATTCTCGATCCAGACAACCCCATCCGCTATCTGGAGATTCGGGGCGCTGCGGAAGTCCATCTGGACGAAGACCGCAGCTTCGTGAACCAGATTGCCAAAAAATATGTCGGTGTCGACGAGTACCCCTTTGACGAACCGGGAGCGAAGCGGGTCATCGTCACAGTCCACGCTCAAAAGGTCTCGAAGTTTACCCACCCGCCGGTGCAGTCAGCCCCGCTGCCCTGATCCTTGAACGAGTTCAGATCAGTCCCCGGCCAGCACCGCCATCCACAGGTAGAGCGACTCCGGTCAGATAGTTGGCGGGCTCCGAACACAGAAACGCCGCGATCCGACCGAAATCTCTTGGGTCACCGCCCCGCCCGGACGGAAGGCCGGAGACATAGTCATCGAGGCCATCCCCGATCAGGGTCTCCAAGCGTTTAGTGATCTGGCCCGAGGGAAGGATAGAGTTCACGGTCACGCCATCCGAGATCACCTCGGAGGCAAGGGTCTTGAGATAGGCCGTCAGCCCGGCGCGCGAAGCATTCGAGTACACCATTCCCGGCAATGGATCACGCACCCCCGACGAGGTGATCGCGAGAATCCTTCCCCATTTTCGTTCACGCATTCCGGGCATGAGCGCCTGACAAAGCGCGGCCATCGAGAGAAGGCAGCGGTCGACCGAAGCCCTCAGTTCGTCGATATCGGTCGTCTGCGCCAACCCAGCGGGGGGACCGCCCACATTGGCCACCAGGATATCCACATGCCCCAGCGTCGTGAGGGCATGCGTTGCCAGAGTCTGCGCCCCTTCGACGTTGCTCAGGTCCACAACGAATGAACTTGCGGATTCTCCGATCAGATCCACCGCGGAGGCGAGCTTGTCCGTGTCGCGTCCGCATAACAAGACGCGCGCGCCCTCTTCCGCCAATGCTCTGGCCGTCGCAAACCCCAGCCCCTCTGATGAAGCGCCCACGACGGCATTCCGCCCTTCGAGGCCCAGATTCATGACGACGACCTCGGCTTAAGCGCCTCGGCATCAAGGCCATGATGGCCCCAAAGGTCTCCACCCCCCGAGAATTCGTTCTCCGTCCAGTCGTCTCCAATCAGCAAGCCATCCCAACCGATCTCGACATCGAAGCCCGATGGACCCTGCATATAGAAGGACAAGGTCTCGTCGTTGCGATGACGACCGAGCGACGAGCTGATCGGGACGTCGCGAGCGAGTGCACGATCGAGCGTCATCCCGACGCCGTCGACTGAAGTAGCTTCGAGCATTAGATGCTGCAGACCGGTCAGATCGCCCAGATGCAGTAACGCAATACTGTGATGCCGTCGGGTGCACCGAAGAAAATGAATGCTCAGGCCATTCGGGCCAAAGGTCATGAAATCCGATCGCTCGAATCCGAGGACGCCGCGGTAAAAAGCGAGCGCCGCATCGACATTCGGCACATAGAGAACAGCGTGCCCCAACCCGAGGTCGCCGGTCAAAAAGCTGGCTCCCGTGGGCGAATGGAAGTCGCGGTCTCGGATGGGGCCGCTAAAGAGTTCGATTCGATGGCCGGCGGGATCGTCGAGAACGGCCAACGCGGAAACAGAGCGGGCTTCGAGTTCGTCGGCTGTGCCGAGCCTGATTTCACCCCCGCGTTCACGAATCGAATGGATGGCGAAATCGAGCTCATCATGAGAGGGCACCTCGAATCCGAGGTAACGCAGACCGGGGGCATCTTCGGGGCCCGTGGCGGGGTGGACGGCGATCCGCCACTGGCGATCGTCCATCTTCAAGAAGGCCGTACCGTCCGTTGCCATCCCGTTCGCCTCAGGAGAAGGGTTCAGCATCCCCACGCGCTCGCCGGGCGGCGTGGGCGACGGCATCAGTCCGCAAACGCTCGTTGCGAAATCGCGCCATGCGGACGGGTCCTTTGCAGCAATACCCAAATAGCCGAGCCCGTGATATGTGATACGCCTGGGTTCCATGACCTTCAATCTCCTGTGATTCTAGACGTCTAGAGAGTAACGATACTACGAGTATCTATATTAACCATCGCCAGCCAAAATATTCCCGCAATTTCCAGGCGGCAGGGCAAGTACGATTGCGCCGCTCAGATACGGTGCAGTTTGTTCAGCTTAGGGACAGCCGCCGGTCGTCTGAGATTGGATCGTCTCTTTTGGGATGTGCCAATCGAGCCGACAGTGACTCGAGTCGTCGAAGGTGTGCCGGGCCAAGGTTTCCTGCTGTCGACCTTAAGCGGCATCGATCTGAAGCCCCGGCCCGGAACCATCGCGCCACTCCATCCCGACGACGCGTTAGTTCCTTTGCCTCGCGGGTTGCGAGACCTATCAGGCGTTGCTGTCCGAACTCTCCTGAGGGACGGAAATGGGGGCGGGGAGAAGCCCGTGATAGCGTCCCGCTATGAGTCAATTCATCGCCTCCATCTCGGCACGATTCAATCGGCAGGAATCGTATTCATCCTTCACTACGTGCGGCGCGCACAGAGGGAAAAGGTGCGTGCTGGCGTTCGTGCTGGCGGGCCTTGTGGGTATCGTGGGTTGCGATTCCGTCGGTGATCCGACCGATTCTGTTTCGGTCGGTCAAAGTTCCGATCTGATCCTAGCGACGGCGAGTGCGCCAATCAGGACGTCCACCTCCGCGCCGTCTCGGGCCAACTTCTCCAGCTGGCTGCGGATGTCGGCGTCGGCGCTCATAAGATCCTTCACCGAGACACCCGCCTCGACGGCGGCCTTCACACCTCGCACTGATTCGTAGTCGACGTTGGATGCGAGAAACTTCCGCGTGAAGAAGCTCTCGTCAGTCCACTCCGCGCTGTTCAGCGCCGGGTCCGCCAGCGGCGGCAAGCCCAAGATGCGCTGTGCCTCGGCGAGCGGCTGCGGAAGGAGTTCCTCCCACGGGACGGACTCGAACGGAAGATGCTGCCGTGCGTCGCGACCGCGTGCCCAAGCCTCACGTAAGTAGCCGAGCCAGCGATCTCGCCCGACGCTCGGACTCATCAAACGCGGCGCGAGGCCGAAGGGACTCCAGAACGTTGCGCGCCAGGAGAAGCCCAGGTTGTAGCCGCCCGTGAAGTAGATGTTCAGACCCTCGCCGGCGAGATCGGCGCCATAACCGCTCACCACGTGCATTAGGTCGTGGGTCTGCATCCAACGCTCGAAGGCCCAGCGCAGCTCGTCGTCCATCGGGACCGAGTCGAACCAGCCGTCCTTGTAGATCAAGCCCGAGAGCATGTAGCCGGGGACTGTCTCCGGGTGATCCATGAATGTGTGGAAGGCGCGGCCAAGAGAGCCCTTGGGCAGCGCGGCAAGGGCTCCCATATTATTCAGCGCTGCGCACAGGTCCGGGCGCTCTTCGAGCAGGCGCCGGCCGACAGGGTGTTCGCGCATGGCGAGGCGTCGCTCGTTCACCATCGGTCCGCCCATATGGAGCGCCATGCGAGCTCCCCGTGTCGCGCCGCGCTCGCTGACCGGCCCTCACAACCAGATCAAGGCGTCACGCGCAGCAGCCCACAGCTTCCGTTCCGGGTAGATCAAAGTGGCTTCCATCAACGGTCCCCCAGCTTCGTAGGCAGATCCCGGACACTACACCGCATGGGAGGAGAATCGACCGATCGGAGCCGGGTCCTTCCGCCGGGGGGACCTGCGGTCATGCATACGAAGAAGCGACTGGTACATTTCCTGGTTCAGCAGAACACGAGGACGGATCGAACGTGAGCGAACCAAACCACCATGAAGTCATCGTCATTGGCGCGGGCGTCTCTGGCATCTACCAGATCAAGCGACTGGTCGACCTTGGCCTCGACGCAATCGTACTCGAAGGCGACGCCGACCTCGGCGGCACCTGGTACCGCAACCGCTACCCCGGCTGTCGCTTCGACTCGGAGAGCTACACGTACGGCTACTCGTTCTCGCAAGAGCTGCTCGATGAGTGGCATTGGAAGGAGCGGTTCTCCTCACAGCCCGAGAACCTCCGCTACCTGAACTTCGTCGTCGACAAATTCGACCTCCGCCGCCATATGCGATTCAACGCGCGGGTGACGGCGATGACTTGGGACGAAGACGCACGAATCTGGCACCTGGACCTCGAGAATGGGAACGCCTACACGGCGCGCTTCGTCATCACAGGGATCGGCGTGCTGACGATCCCAACGACGCCACGTTATGAAGGGCTCTCAGACTTCGAGGGCGACGCCTTCCACACCTACGCGTGGCCGAAGGAATCCATCCCACTCAAAGGGCGCAGGGTCGGGGTCATGGGAACAGGCGCCACAGGAATCCAGGTCATCTCTGAAATCGCGGACAAAGTCGACGAACTCTTTGTGTTCCAACGCCGACCAAACTGGAGCACCCCGCTTAACAACTCCCCCATCTCTGCGGAGGAAATGGCCGATATCCGATCACGCTACGACGAGATTTTCGCGAACTGCGCGGTGACGAATGGCGGTTTCGACCACCTCCCCGAAACGCGTCGATTCTTCAAGGTGACACCCGAGGAACGGAAAGCCCTCTGGGACGAGCTTTACGCCACACCCGGCTTCGCGATCATGGCGAGCAACTTCGCGGACATCTTCTTCGACGAGGACGCCAATCACGAGATGTCCGAGTATGTGGCGGGCCGTATACGCGAACGCGTCAACGATCCCATCCTCGCGGAGAAGCTGATCCCGAAGGATCATGGCTTTGCCACGCAGCGCCTTCCGCTCGAGACGCGCTATTTCGAGGCCTACAACCGAGACAACGTCCACCTCGTCGACCTCTCGGAAACACCGGTCGAGCGGTTCACGTCCAAAGGAATCCAAACGACTGCCGAACACTATGATCTCGACCTCATGGCGTTCGCCACCGGCTTCGATGCGATGACTGGCGCCTGGGACAAGATGGAGATCCGTGGTGTGGGCGGCGAGGCGCTGGGTGAAAAATGGCGTAACGGGCCAAGCACCTACTACGGGCTCATGACCCATGCTTTCCCAAATCTGTTGATGGTGGCCGGTCCCCAGAGTGTCTCCGGTTCAACGAATTTCCCCCGCGCGATCGAAAGCGGCGTCGATTGGCTGACGGACTTTCTCGAGCACGTCAGGAACAAGAACGTCACGCGCTTCGAGGCGCGCGAGGAAGCGGAGAAGGAATGGGGCGAAGAAGTCATTTCATCCCAAGAACGAATGCTCATGCGTCGAAGCCGCGGTTGGTTCACCGGCTACAACGCAAACGTCGAGGGACATGCAGAAGGCGCCATTCGCTACCTGGCCTACTGGGGGGGCGCGCCCCGATACACCGAGATCGTTAGGCGATTGGCTGACCAGGGATACCCGGGCGTCAACCTGGATTGACCGGGGATCGAAGCCGCGTCCGAGCAGATACTTCTGCCCGCGATTCCGCGCGAGACGCTCTGCCTTCCTCGCGCAGTGCTCGCCCAAGCCCCAGACACACGAAGAGCAAGATCACACAGAACGGGAGTCCCGTGTTGATGGCGGCGGACTTCAAGGACGCAAGCCCACCCGCAAGGAGCAAGACCGCCGCGATCACCCCTTCGCTCACCGCCCAGAACACGCGCTGCCAGACCGGCGGATTGGGATCGCCACCCGAGGTCAGCATATCGACGACGAAGGATCCGGAGTCCGAGGACGTGATGAAGACGA
>JBDNFB010000225.1:0-7490 GCA_041690055.1 Myxococcota bacterium
GCCAACTTCGATCGACGCCATTTGAAGTACATCGTTATGTCAACAAGATTTAACATGTAAACCAAGCTCGCCGAATCACACCGCATCAGCATAAGCTTGCATGTCGCTGGTGTAGCCGTCGATTCGTTCTTGCATCGCTGATTTGGCTGAATCCAGACTCTGGATCGCATCCGCCGCCACTCGTGTGAACAAATAGAATTTGATTTTTGGCTCGGTTCCCGACGGACGGGCTCGTTCAGGGTCTGCCTCGTCGGTGAGCAGGACGTTCAGCTGTCCTTGAAGGCGGAGGCATCGGTAGCTGAGTCGCCCGACCGTGCGGGCGGGCAAATTTTCGGCGGCGGAGCAGGTTTCAGGAGCAAAGTTCGGGCAGAGCAGGAGAGCGCGCGGCTCGGCGGATGGCTCCAGGCCGAGGCCGGGGGCCAATTTGAGCAGATGCTCGCGGCGGGGGCGGAGCCAGGTCAGATCCGACAAGGCCTGCGTGAGGAGGACGGCGTCGCCTCCCCGGCGTCCGATCCGAATGCTGACCAGTTCGCCTTCATTGCCGACGGCCAGGAGATCGATTTCAGATTGTTCCGCGAGGAAGCCTTCGGCCACGACCCGAAGCGTCGGATCCAAATGCCGCAGGCGATGCCGGATGGCACGGCGCAGGGAAGCCCGATCGGGCTCGCCGAGCCATTCGAGATCAGCCAAGAACTCGACTCCTTGCGTCTTCGTAGAGGAGGCGCGCAACGTCCATGAGCGCCCGTGTAGCGGGTGCCTGCGGATGCGCGAGACCGATAGGGCGCTGGGCCGCAATGGCTCGGTAGACGTGAAGGTCATCCACGAGGAGCCCGTAGCTGATCAGCACGAGGCCGAGCTGCTCCTCGCTGATCCGTGAGAGGTATTCGAAGGCTTGTCGCGCTTCTTCGATGGCGTGGACGCCGTGGATCGTGACGCCGACTTCGGCGTTCGGATTCGCGCGCAGCAGCGTCCGGCTCAGCGCGCAGGCTTCATCGAGATCCCGGTGGTTGGCCGACGAGAGCAGCAGCATCCAGCGAATCGCCTCGAGCGCGCCCCGCTCGAAGCCGTCCTGTTTGTCGAGCCAGGCGGGAGGGATGCGGACGAAGACGATGCCGCCGCGCTGCGGGACCTGAGCATGCGAGGTTGAGAGCCGGCTCGCCGCTCGGACGAGTTCCTCGATGTTCTGCGCGCGACAGAAATGCAGTTCGGTGCCAAGGGGGCCGATTCCGGGCTCGGGCCAGAGGGGAGAGCCGGTTTCGGATTCTGGGGAGAGGATGATGGCCGCTCCGCCGAGCCGAGCCGTCTCGACGGCGAGATTCCAAGCTAGCGCCGCGCGCACGATATCGCGGTCGCCGATCGGCAGGCCGAGAATCGGAAGAGGAAGTGTCCCCGTCCCGGAGGCGGCGTGTGCGGGCGATTGGGGCGAGGCGGGAGGGGCGTGAGGGGCTGGAGAGGGGGGCGAAGAAGGAGAGGGGGGCGAAAGGCGAGACGATGCCCGGGCCTCCGGATCTCCGTCAGAGAGCTCGGGCAGGAAATAGTGAAAGACGTCTGAGAGGTCTCGCGGCAAGTGGCTCTCTCAAGGAGCTTTAAAGAGCTCAAAGGACTGCATTGCGACGCTCGCTGCGAGCGGGGCAGGTCAGGGAACGTTTAGGATCGAGTTAGGTTGCCCCGTTGGGCCCGGGGCGGTCTGCGGATTAGAGGGGTCTTCCCGCCATTCGCCGTCGACGACATAGCGGTATTGGTAGGTTCCCGGTTCCAGGGTCAGGACCTTGGTCCATACCCGAGTTTGCCCTTCGGAGGCGATCAGCGATCGCACGCCGCGGTCCGGGACCCAGCCGTTGAAATCGCCTGCGATTCGCACATCGCCTGCGGCCGCGTCCTTGAAGCGCACGACCACTTCTCGCGGCGGCCCAACGGGCACATCTGCTCCGCCCTCCGCTGCGGCGGGTCGAGCATGTGCGGGAGGCGAGGCCGCCAGCTCCATGGCGACAGAGGCATAGTCGAGCGCACCGTTTGCGGTCGGCGCGTAAATCGAAATCGGCACGCCCTGCCGTGCGGCTTCGCGTAGCTTGACGTTCAGACGGATGACGGTGTCAAAGCAGAGTTCTTTGAACAGCTCGCGGATTTCGCCGAGGGTCTCCCGCGCATAGCGGGTGCGTCCGTCATATAGCGTCGGCAATACGCGGACACTCAGCTTGTGTCCGATGCGGTCGGAGAGCAGGCTGATCGTTTCGAGCAGTTTTTGGACGCCGTCGATGGCGAAGAAGCTGGTTTCGAGCGGGACGATGACTTCGCTGGCCGCGCGCAGGGCGTTGAACGTGAGCAACCCAACATTGGGTGGACAGTCGATCAATACGTAATCGTAAAGCGGGGGCAGCGTATCGAGGGCTGCCGAAAGTCGCTCCGTGCGCGCATCGTGGCGCTCGGTCGCGAGCTTCTGCTCCAGGGCAGAAAGCACGATGCTGGATGGCGCGATATCGATCTGGTCGCTTACGTCAATGATGATGGAATCCAGGCGGCTTGCGCCGGCCGGTTCGACCAGAACCTCATAGAGATTCGCTTCAAGATCGTCGGGTTCGAGCCCGAGTGCGAGCGTCGAATGTGCCTGTGGATCCATGTCCACAATCAACACGCGATTCCCATCCGCGGCCAAAGCCCCGGCCAGGTTCACCGTCGTTGTTGTTTTTCCACATCCGCCTTTTTGATTGACGATCGCGATGACCCGCATGACGTCCCCCCCCGAGGCGTGTTGCCCGCGAAAATCATCGCGGGCCTGCTGCTGTCCTGCATTGTTCCGTGTTCGAGTCTCTCGGGACTGTGCTTTGTCGGGCTTCAGCCCGCTTGCTGCAGCCCTTGTGTGCTTCGACCGTGCGTTCCGCGCGGTCCCGGTTTAGCCGGCTGATTTTCCGTTTGTCCATCCGCTGCAGTCTTTTCGACCGCGCCCCGCGCTTCTGTATCCAAAGCGCCTGCGGCCCCAGAAGCGCCCTGCGCTTCTGTAAAAGGTGTCCGGACGCGACCGGTCAGACGATAGTCGGCGACTTCGCGTTCGAAGGCGGCCACTCCAAAGACCCACTCTTGTCCGCTGATCGCTTCGAAGACCGTATCGTCGCGGAACACGAGCACAACATCTCCGGTCGCGACGAGAACGAGTTCCGAAAGCGGTCGGCCGACTCGCGGGAGCTGCGATTGCAGCGCGTGAACGCTCTTGCGGATTTTCTGCACAGACACGCCGGCATCGATCAGTCGCTTGGTCGCTTTGAGCGCGACGAGATCATCGAAGCTGTACCGATGATGACCACCCTGCGTCCGCGCTGAAGGTTCGATCAGACCCGTCTTGGCCCAGTACTGAAGTTGGCGGCGTGAGAGATCAAGGAGCTCGACGACTTCACGCGTCTTGAAATGCGCGTGGACGGCCGCGGGAGCCGCAGCGCTCGCAGCACTTGTGGTGTCCGTGGCGTTAGGCGCCTGCGATTCCGATGGCTGAAGTTGGGTCATGGTCTGGTTCGTCCCCCTCGCTTGCCGGAGTCTCGCCGGCTTCCTCCGGGAACGGTCTCGCCGCCTCAGGCCAAAGCCTTGTCGCGGCACCGCTTTCGGCGAATTTAAATCTGCTCGACTTGGTCGCGGGGTCGGCTTATCACAACGATCTGCTTCGCTGTGCGCTGACAATTCCGCTAGGTCGAGATGCCCCCTCGTGCGCATGCGCGCCCGACGGGGAAAATGGGGGTATTCGATTGCGACGGCTTGAATTCGAGCGTTCTGGTCGAATTTTCGTCCGTCAAGTAAGTAAATGAGGCACGCCGGTCCAAGTCAAGCCAAAAGCAGCATGAATTGTCGCAGTAGGAGAGAAAACCCCCTGAAATCTGGCGCGTGTACCGTAGAACACAAGTGGAGGCTGTTGGCTTCGTCCCTCGTGACGCGTTTCGCCCAGGACTGATAGACTGCTTGATCGTGCCTAATCAACCCCAAAAAGAATTCTCTGGATCGACCCGCGCCGCAAGCCGCTCGGAAAGCGCTCACGGCGCTCAACTTGCTGACGGCTCTTTACGGGCTGATGGCTCTGTACTGGCTGATGGCTCCTTATCAGCTGATGGCTCTGGACCTGGCGAAGGCTCTGGTTCCGCTGCCGGCTCTCGTGCCGCTGACGGCTCTCATGCCACCCAAGGCTCCGCACCCCCGGGTGGGGAAGTGGACTCGGGCGGGTGGATCCGGGGGCGCTTGTCGCGGTTTGGCGTCGCCCTATCGGGAAGGGTGTCGCAGGCAGATCACCCGGCAGCATCGGATGGGAAAACGCCAGACACAGACCCCAGCACTTTCGGGGCATCGTCTTCCGCCACTTCCGTTAAGATGCCGAGTCCTCCGGCTGGCTCCGATCCGCCACGCGCCTCTTCGGGCAGCGATCCCGCCGAAGCGGCGGGAACGACGCGCGTTCGGGTCGATGTGGACGGCGTGCACCGTCCTTTCATGCTGGGCATTCTGGTGCATTCGCTGACCGAGCAGGGGCTCTCCTTCGAGGACGCCTATGAGGCTTCCCAAGAAGTCTGGCAGCGTGTGCGCGAACGCCAGGTCGTGCCCGCCGCCGAATTGCGAGAAATCGTGCGCGAAATCGCAGCGGCGGCTTCGGTGCGGGAAAATTTTGCGGCGACGCAGGACGCAGACCTGGTCGCGCAGATCCAAGTGCTCGGGAAGAACGGGCGTTGGCCCTTCAATCAAGGCCGTTTGCAGCAGTCGCTTCTCGCCGCCGGCGTCGAGCCGAGCAAGGCCTTCGAAGTCGTGATCGAGATTGAGCGCGCGCTGCGCGTCCGCGGCGAGCATCGCGTGACGCGAGACGGCCTGCGAGAACTTGCAAACGATATTTTGATTCAGCGCTTCGGCGAGGACTATGCACGGCGCTACCGCGATTGGCGTTCTTTTCAGAATGACGATGATCGCCCGCTGATCCTTCTGCTTGGTGGGACAAGCGGTGTGGGCAAGTCTACGCTGGCGATCGAAGTCGCGCGCCGGCTTTCGATCGCCCGGGTGCTCTCGACGGATTCGATTCGCGATGTGATGCGCGTGATGCTTTCGGATGACCTCGTGCCGACGCTGCACGTGTCTTCCTTTGAGGCGCATTCCCGTCTCGTGACGCAAGTTCGAGAGGGCGAAGACCCGGTCATCGAGGGTTTCATCGAGCAGTCGCGCACGGTCTGTGTCGGTGTGCGCGCTGTGATCGAACGCGCGATCGCCGAGGGCACGAATACGGTCATAGATGGAGTGAGCCTCGTTCCGGGTTTCTTCGATCTGCAGGACTGGGCCGGACGAGCGCATGTCTACTTCCTGCTTGCAGCAGACGAGAATCGCGAGTCGCTGCACGAGCATCTGGTGGCACGCGCACATGGCCGCGGGGCGCGGGCTTCCGAGCGCTACGTGCGCAGTTTCCAAGAGATCTTCCGCATTCAGGAAGATCTGCTGGAGCGCGCGGAGGCGGCGGGGCTGCCCGTTGTCGATGTGCAAGATCTCGAAGGGGCAGCGCAGGAGGTCGTTTCCCATGTCGTCGGTCGGCTCGGAGAAGCGCGCGCCGCGGAGGCTGCCGCCCCCGTCTAGGCCCCCGCTCCTCTCCTGCTTAACCTCCCACTACTCTGCTTGCGCCTTTCGTCTACGCCCCTCGGCACCCTAGTCGCGTGCGAGTGGCCTGCTAGGATGCCGGCCGCCATGAGCCGCACACTCAAATACGATATTCCGGGGGAAGATCCCCGCATCGCGATCACCGATGTGGCGGAGTCGGGCTGGTCCGCCGCCTTTGATTCGGCACGCGGTCTCACGGACGGGGAGGGCGCGTCTGCGGGCCGCCGGTTCGTTCTCGAGATCGGCTTCGGCCGAGGCGAGTTCCTTCTTGCGATGGCTGCGAAGGCGCCCGAGGTCGATTTCGTCGGCATCGAAGTGTCCTTCAAGCGCACGCTCAAGATGGCGCGCAAAGTGGCGCGGGCGAAGCTTTCCAATGTTCGACTCATCGAAGGTCGCGCGGAGGTCGTGCTCCGGGATGTATTTACGCCGGCTAGCTTGGCTGAGATCTGGGTGAACTTTTCTGATCCTTGGCCCAAGGTCCGGCATGGGCATCGCCGCGTGATCCAATCCTCCTTCGCGGTCCACGCCGCGCAGGCGCTCGCGCCCGGTGGCCGGCTCTACCTCGCGACCGACGATGTGCCTTATGCGCATCAGATGAACGCGGTGCTTCGTGCTCAGGACGTGCTGGTGAATTGTTATGCGCCTTGGCCTTTTCTGCCTGAGGTCGAGGGACGGATGAGCACGGGATACGAAGAGCAGTGGCGCGCCGAAGGGCGGCCCATGCATTTCTTTGCGTATGCGAAACCTGAAAGAGTCGAGGGGAGCGCCTAATGACTGAACTCAAACCGAATCATGCCCGTCGGCGGCCGAGTCTGAAAGACACGACCCGGGAAAACCTGCGTGTGCTTTTTAAGAAACGGGGTTGGCCCGCGTACCGCGCGGATCAGGTCGCGACTTGGCTGTTTAAGCAGGGAGCGCTTTCGCTTGACGAGATGACGAACCTGCCCGCGGAGCTGCGCGCCGAGATTGGCGAGGAATTCGAGCTCTCTGCGCTTGAAGTGGTGACGACCCAGACCTCCGTGGACGGCACGCAGAAGCTGCTTCTGCGCGCCTTTGATGGGGCGCAGATTGAAGCGGTGATGATCCCCGAGGAGCGACGGCATACGCTCTGCGTTTCGACGCAGGTGGGATGTCCGCTGACCTGTAGCTTTTGCGCGACCGGCGCTCTTGGCTTTACCCGCAACCTCACGACGGGCGAAATTGTGGATCAGGTCTTGGAGGCACGGCGTCGACTACCCGAAGGCGAGCTGCTGACGAATCTGGTCTTCATGGGCATGGGCGAGCCTCTGCTTAATCTCCCGGCCGTGTCGGAAGCGATTCGCATTTTCACCGACCCAAAAACGTTCTCGATGGCACCTCGACGCATTACAGTGTCGACGTCGGGCGTGCTTCCGCAGATCGGGCCGCTGCTTGAGGTGGCGCCGATTCATCTCGCTGTGAGCCTGCACGCGACGACAGACGAAGTGCGGGATGTCTTGGTTCCGCTGAACAAGAAGTATCCGATTGCGGAGTTGTTGAAGACACTGCGCGAGGAGCCGAATATTCATCGGCGGCGGCCCGTATTTTTCGAGTACACGCTGATGGAGGGGGTGAATGATTCGATAGCGGATGCGCGCCGCTTGCCGCATCTACTGAGCGGGATTCCGTCGAAGGTGAACGTGATTCCGATGAATCCGCATCCGGACGCGCCGTATCAGCCTCCCGCGCCCGAGGCGGTGGATCGTTTCATGACGGAACTGCGCGATTCGGGGATGCGGGTGACGCTGCGGCGAGACCGCGGGCGGGATATCGACGCCGCGTGTGGCCAGCTGGCCAATAGGCAGGCCTCCCCCCCCTCCCCCCCCCCCCCCCCCCCCCCCCCCCCCCCCCCCCCCCCCCCCCCCCCCCCC
>JBDNFB010000226.1:0-15517 GCA_041690055.1 Myxococcota bacterium
GTTCGCCCGTGTCGGCGCCAAGGTCGCGATTTTGGCCCGAGGCGAGGAACATCGCGCCGCCGGCCTAAAGGCCCTCGAAGCGGTCGGTGTAGATCAGTCAATTGCCGTGGGTTGCGATATCCGCGACCCAGAAGCCATCGCGGCCGCCTTTGACGAAGTCACGAATCAGCTCGGCGCGCCGGACGTACTCGTGAACAACGCGGCCGGGAATTTCCCCGTCCCCGCCGAAGACATGAGCCCGAACGCCTGGCGAACGGTCACGGATATCGTCCTGAACGGCACCTTTTTCTGCTCCCGCGAATTTGGCCGGCGCCATATCGAAGCGGGTACGCCGGGCAGCATCATCAATATCGGTGCGGCCTACGCCTGGACCGGCGGGCCGGGCTTCGCCCATTCCTCCGCCGCCAAAGCCGGCGTGAAGAACATGACCGAGACGCTTGCGGTGGAATGGGGCCCCTACGGTATTCGTGTCAACGGTCTCGTGCCCGGCCTCTTCCCCCATGATGACGAGACGGCGAATATCCGTTCGGTCCCAGATCGGCAAAACAGCGAAGCCCTGCGATGCCCCGCGCATCGCGTGGGACAGCCCCATGAACTGGGCTGGGCAGCGACGTTCCTTGCGTCCCCATTCGCGAGTTTCATCTCCGGGCATACGATGGTCGTGGACGGTGCCAACTGGCAGCGGCGCGCGATGCTGATGCCGGAATTCGTCCCGATCCGCGAACAGATGGGCAAGGGCCCCTTCGATCCAAATCCGCCGAAAAAGAAATAGAGACCGAGACAAACAGAAAGAGAGATCCCATGACTGAACGCCCCACCCTCTTCCGCCTCGAACGAGACGGCGCCATTGCGACCATTGTGCTCGATAACCCAGACAAGCTGAATGCCTGGAGCTGGGAGTCCGCACGACAGGTCACAGCCATTGCCGACGAACTCCGCTTCGACGACAGCGTCCGCGTCGTGATCGTGCGCGCCGAAGGCCGCGCGTTCTGCGCGGGCGTGGATCTAGGCATGCCCGAGGACCGCATTACGGGCCGATCACCGGCGGAGAAGGTGCGTAACTACTATGAAAAGTTCCGCTGGGTGCATGAGCGCTTCAAGGTCTTCGCGCATCTACCGCAGCCCGTCCTTATGGCCATTCACGGATACTGCCTCGGTGCGGGACTCGAAGTCGCCATGATGGGCGATATCCGCATCGCGGCGGATGATGCGAAGTTTGCGCTGCCCGAACCCAAGGTCGGCGTTTCGATCGATGCGGGCGGTGACCAGCGCCTCTCGCATGAGATCGGTTCGGGTTGGACAAAGCTTCTTGCCATGACCGGGCGACGCATCGACGCCGAGACCGCCCTTCGAATCGGCATCGTTCAGGAAGTCGTCCCAAAAGACGAACTCCTCACGCATGTCCGCGCCCTCGCCGATGAAATTGCGGGCAACGCTCCCCTCGCCGTCCAGGGCATCAAGCGCACGATCAACTTCCGCGCCGAGCAGGGCATGACCGAAGCCATGCAATTCGAGGCCGCGAGCGCCGCCGTGCTCTTCACATCGGACGATATGCAGCTCGGCTACAAGGCCATGGCCAAGAAAGAAGATGCGAAGTTCGAGGGGAAATAACATCCAAAGACAGCGGCCGGCGATCCTCCCTAGATCGCCGGCCGCTCATCGCCTCTCGCCCATCCCAGGGAGACGAACCGGGGCTCGCGATCTCAACGGATTCGATCCAGAATCATGAGTCGATTTGGAATCGTGACAACTCACTCATGGTCTCGTTTGGTATCGCACGAATCGGCCTGAAAGGCCCCGCGCGTTTGGGGCCGATCTGGCTACGCCAGCAAGCCCCCCGGCGTCGAACCGCCCGCGTCCGGAGCCCAGAGATGGAACGAGATCAGTCATTTTTTTCGTCCGCAGTTTAGAAGACTCCTCAACGACTACGATTTCGATGCGCTCGCGCCCGGCCACGGTATACCGATACTCCGCGGAGCAAAAGAAGAGGTGCGTGCAATTCTGAACCAGCAGCTGCGAATTCCGGATCCGAACGCGTGACACCTTCAAGACCAGAATCCATCTGATTCCCGTTTTAGGTCCGATCCTGGATTGTGGACACACGACCTTCCTCGTGAGAGACTCACTGACTCCACATCCAGCGACGGATCAACAACCGTTTACTGAGGATCACGACTGATCCGCTTTCCACTGCATCACGCGCAGAGCCGACGGACACGCTCAACCCACCAACACGCCGCGCTTCAGGAAGACCCAATGCCCCTCGATCTCAATTCGCTGCTTAATCCTAAAGACTGCGCGCTTGTGACCCAGGAATGCCAGCGCGGCGTGATCGGAGATCTTTCGGCGCTACCCGCGCTCGCAGAAAGCGCACGGCGGGGCATGATTCCGCAGGTAGCGGCGCTCGTCCGCGCGGCCCACGCCGCAGAAATCCCGGTCCTGCACTGCACGGCCGAACGAAGGCCAGACGGCGCGGGTGCGAATCGTAATGCGCGCCTCTTCCAACATATGGGTCGCGTGCCGAATCCGCTCCTCGTCGGAAGCGAATCCACGCAAATCGTGCCCGAGATCGAGGTTTCCGAGCGCGATTTTTTGATCCCGCGCTTGCATGGTCTATCACCCTTCCAAGGGACGGAACTCGATTCGATCCTTCGTAATCTGGGCGTCCGAACGATCGTCGGCGTGGGTGTTTCCGTGAACGTCGCGATCCAGAACCTCGCTTTCGACGCCGTCAATGCCGCCTATCAAGTCGTCTTGCCTCGGGACGCAGTGGCAGGATTTCCCGACGAATATGTCGACGCGGTGTTCGAACACACGCTGGGCGGTATTACGACGGTCCTCCAGACTCAGGCAATTCTGGAAATCTGGAGAAATACGCGTTAGGCGGCCCCAGGAGTCGCCGCCGCGATCGGCGCTTCGCTCCCACTCACGCGAACGTGATGCATGATGCGTGGGTAGCGCGCATCGAAGCCCTCGGCGCAGTGGAGCATCGAGCGGTTATCCCAGATTGCCACATCACCCGGCGCCCAGGCGTGCCGGTAGATCCGCCCCACCTCCGTCGCAACCGCCATCAGATAATCCAGAAGCGGGAGAGCCGCCTCGGACTCCATGCCCACAATGCCCGCGACGTGTCCGCTCACATAGAGTCCCGTTCGACCCGTCTCCGGATGTTTCCGGACGAGAGGATGTTCGACGGCGGGCATATCGAAGCCGACAACATTGCCCGAAGTGTTTCCGCGCAAACGATAGGCCGCGTCGTAATCGTGGATGCCGACCTGACCGTAGAGCGATGCCTGATCCTCCGACGAGAGCGCGTCCCAAGCATGCTGAAGGCTTGCGAAGAACGTGTCTCCACCTGCAGGCGGAAGCGTCACCGCCGAGAAAATCGAGAACGAAGCTGGATTGTCTCGAAACGAGCTGTCGGTATGCCAGCCCTCATTGATCGCCATGAGTTTCATCCGCGGGTCATCGTCGGCGAAGGTTTCTCCGGCCTCATTCACGTTGCCGATCACGATCATCGTGGGATCCGCGTCATCGCCCTCCACCACGAGCGATTCGAGTTGCCCGAAGCGCCTTCCGAGCGCAACCTGGGACTCGGGCGTGAGACTCTGCCCCCGAAAAACCACGAGTCCTTCGGCGACGATGCGTTGCCGGAGCGAGGTGAAGCGCCCATCGACATCGTCCGTCCCGAAGGCGAGTGCCTTGAGATCGACGCCGCGGATTTCGAGGCCCAAACATCCAAGCGGCGCGGCGCTCGTCCCAGGACCGAAGCTGTATTCCCTGTCATGCATCGTCATCATTACACCTCTCTGACCGGGATCCCGCATCGAAGATCGCGAATGCTGGCAAAGATCCGTAGACTCATCAACGTGCAGACCGAGAACGCGTCCGTTAATTCGCCTATGAAGCCCCTCACCACCTTGATGCTCGGCCTATCTTTGCTTCTGTTGCTTGGGCTCCTGGTGATGATTCTGGCGCTGCTGGCCGCATCCTCGGCAAGAGCGGATGACGAGCCCTCCCCTAGCCTCGTCGCAGCCCGAATCACCGCAGAAAACTTCGCCACGCATCATGTAGGCGGGCCGGATGCCGACGCAGGTATCGACGACTGGTTTCTCAGCAACGGCACGATCTGCGCTGCGGTCTCCGACCCAGAACACGAAAGCGCAATCACCCCGCGCGGCGGTGTCCTGATTGATCTCGGGCATTGCGGCGCAAGCGACGACCAGTTCGCGGTGCTGCAGCCCATGCTGAACCTCTCCCAGAGCCAAGTCGTGCCCGTCACGTCCGTCGAGTCCGGCAGCGACGCCAAGACCGCCTGGCTCCGCACGCGTGCCTTCTTCTCGGGCATCGAAATCCAAACGACTTACACGCTCAGCCTCGCCACCCCGACCGCCCTCGGCGTCTCCGTCCGCGCGCGGCGCATTACCGAAGGCGGCGCGCTTTATTCCGTAGGAGCGATCCTGCTACATCCGAGTGGCCAAACACCCGTCTTCTCACTGCTGCGCAGCGACCTGAGCCGCTCGGTCGGCTTCCGCTACCCCTCGACCGACCGGCGCTCTTTCCAATCGCTGCTCGCGGGGTTGATCTCGTCGGATTTAACGGTGCTTGTCGGCGCCGATGGCTATTCGCCGATTAGTTATGGGCTTGCCCGAAACGCCTCCATGCTCGGCTCGGAGAGCAGCGAGACGCAGACGCCGTTGGCTTCATTCAGCGTCAGTGGAAAGGATTTTACGGCGCTGAACACGCTGACCAGTCCGCTTTGGTTCGGCGAAACGAATCAACCGCCTGGCCTCCTCCAGCTCGGACAGCTGCCCTTCATGGACGTGGAACCGAAAACCGAGGTGATAGAGGAGTTCCAGATCTGGGTCGGCGACCGCGCCGACGTCGCCTCGGTGACGGATCAGATCTTTAGCCAATCTCAAATTCGCCGGGGTCAGGTCGACGATGCGGCGGCGCGGATTCATCTCCGGCTGAAGAGCGGCGCTCCCGTCAGCCAGATTCGCCCCGGGCCGGACGGGCGTTATGCCCTGCGACTACCGCCAGGCAACTATATCGCCCAGGCACGGGCAGATGGGAACCGTCAAGTCGAAGTCGAATTTGACGTGTCGATCCCGACACAGGATGCAGATCCACCGCCTATTCCCCCACTCATTTTGGGAACAACTGGCCACGTTGCGCTGCCCACGAATTTCACGGGACGCATCGTCTTTCAGAACGAGGACGGCTCCGGACCAGCGACGTTTGGCAATAACTATCTCGGCTTTGCCATCGGCGAAACACGTGTCCTGAGCGGCCTCGAAGCCCCCTTCGTGAACCTCGCGGCAGGCTCCAAGCATCCAGAGCCGCTGTCGATCACGCCTGGCAGGTACCGCGTGTTGGCGGTGCGCGGCCCCGAGTACGAAGCCCACACGACGAGCATCGAAGTCCGCGCCGGTGAAACGGCGGTGCTCGAGCTGCCTCCTCTCCAACGCATCCTTGAAACGCCGGGTTGGATTTCTGCGGACTTCCATGTGCATAGTGGCGAGAGCTTTGACTCAAGCGTTCCACAGACCGATCAGATTATCGCCTTCGCAGCGAGTGGCGCTGAGGTCCTCGTTGCCACAGAACACGATCGAATTATGGACCCAAAACCCGCCATTCAGGCAAGCGGGCTCACCGATGAAATGCGCGGCATCGTCGGCGTAGAAATTACGAGCTCCTATGAAGGCGGCGATTCCCCCTTCGCTTCAGGACATCTCAATGCGTTCCCGGTCGAGGTGACCGAAATGGCATATCGCGGCGGTGCCCCCAACATCGAGGGCCGCCGAGTTCGTGATGCCATATTTGACGTGCAGTCCCAATTCCCCGCCGTCTTCGTGCAGATGAATCATCCCCGCCCCGCGCCCATCGAAGGCGAAGGGGATGCCTATTTCGAACATCTCGGCGTAGCCGGTAAGCCCTTCGACCCCACGCTTTCACTCGATAAATTCCCGAACTCGGTGCTCGTCGAGCAAGCCCCTTCCCACGGTCGGCGCGACCTCGACTATCATGGCGTCGAGCTGCTGAACGGCCAGGATCTGACGCGCTATCGCCGCACGCGAGCCGACTGGTTCTCCCTTCTCTTGCAGGGCGAGGGACGCGTTGCGACGGCCAATAGCGACTCACATCAGCTGAGCCGCGTAGTCGGGATGCCTCGAACGTATGTCGCCGTCGAAAACGACACGCTGTCGACCCTGGATGAAGCCGCCCTGATCATTGCGCTTCACAAAGGTCGTGCCTACGGCACCACCGGACCGCTCCTCCGCGTCCGCCTGGATGAAACGGAAATCGGCGCCCTCCACTCAGGCGAATCCGGCATCCTCATGGTCGAGGTCATGGCCGCGCCCTGGATTCCGGTATCCCGCTGGCGCGTCTACGTGAACGGGGAACGCGTGCATGACGCTCCCATCGAAGCAGGCGGGCGTGGCGAGCTTCCTCTTGCTTTCGCAAAGGATGCCTTCGTGACCGTCGAGATCGAGGGGCCCCAAGAGGGAATCTACGCCGAAGTGCTTCCTGGTTTTACTCCCTTCGCCTTTACCAATCCGATCTTCGTGGATGCGGACCGAAACGGAAAGTTTGATCCGCCGGGCTTCCCGGCCCAGCTGCCCACAACGCTCACCCATCCCGACCGCGTCCAGTAGCTTGACCACATCCGCAGGTCTTCGTGTCTGAGGAATTGGGACGCCTCGCACCTTCCGCGCGCACTGGACGCTCGAGGAACTCGAACTCCACTACGAGACGCGCGAGATCATTACGCGCACGGCCGCCATGAACCTCCCGGAATTCAAAGCCCGACCAGGCCGGGCGAACATCCCCCTTCTCGAAGACGGCGATTTGATGATTGGGGAGAGCGCAGCGATGGCCGCTCCTCAAGGCCGACCCGCCGATTAAACCGGGCCATCGTCCAAGCGACCCATCAAGGCGCCAAACGAAAAGCGGCCACCTCTCAGAAGAGAAGCGGCCGCATTTTCAACGCATGTCGTCGAGCGCCAGGGAACAGAAGCCAGACGACATCGGATCACGTTCGTCGGTTTGATCCGATCAGTCGACGCCGACGACGAAAGACACGCTCGTAGTACCCGATCCGCCGATATTCAGCGTCTGGAAGTTTTTGGCACCTTCGACCTGGTAGGCACCGGCCTCACCGGTCACTTGCAGGTGCGCGTCGAGCACCTGCCGACATCCGGTCGCACCGACGGGATGTCCCGCACCAATCAATCCACCACTGGGGTTGATCGGATGCTTGCCGTCGATCTCGAGCCAGCCTTCTTCGACCGCCTTCCAGGACTCGCCCGGCTTGGTGATCCCGAAGTGATCGATCGCCATGTATTCCGACGTCGTGAAGCAGTCATGGGTCTCGATACCGTCGACGCCGTTCACGTCGGCGATGCCGGCGCGCTTCATTGCGTTCGTAACCGTGCTGCGCACGTGGGGCAGGACGTAATCATTGCCTTCGCTCTCCGCGACCTTGTCCGCGAACTTCAGGCGAGCCGTGTTGTGGCCCCAGCCCTTGATACGCGGGATATCGGAGATCTTCTTGCCCATTCCCTTCGCCCATTTCTCGGCGTAGTCGCGGGAAGCGAGGAAGATCGTCACCGCCCCGTCCGTCACCTGCGAGCAATCCGAAATGCGGATGCGGCCACCGATACCGGCGTTGTCTTCCGTGCGGCAGAGCGCGTGTTCTTTGTTCATGTACCAGGTGCGCGTCTGGGCGTTCGGGTTCAGCTTTGCATTCGCGTAGTTGATCTTCGAGATCTCAGCGAGATGCTCGTCCTTCAGGCCGTAGCGCTTATCGTACTCGTCGCCGAGCTTGCCGAAGAGCTTCGGGAACGGAAAATCGATGCCCTCCGCCTCTTCTTCGTACCAAGCAGCCGTGCCGAGATAGGAGCCACCCACGTCAGGCGAAACCGTCTTCATCTGCTCGATACCGACGACGGCCTGCAAGTCATAGCGACCTGCTTCGATCTCGGCCGAGGCCGCAAGAAGCGCGATCGAACCCGAAGCACAGGCGGCTTCGTGGCGGCTCGTCGGAAGGCCACTGAAAGCAGGATCGACTTCCGTGAAGAATGCTCCGAGATGTCCCTGCATGCAGTAGAGCTCGGCGGCAAAATTGCCGACATGCGCGCTCTCTATCTCTTCGGGAGCGATCTCGCACGCCTGAAGCGCGCCGTGAACGCTCTCCCGCATGAGCGCGGAGAAATGCTTGTTCTCTTTCGTCCAGTTCCGGGCGAAATCCGTTTGATAACCGCCAATGACGTAAACTTCGGATCCTGCAGCCATGGGTCTTGTCCTCCAGCAAATAAGCGAAGCGCGTTTCGAGTCAGTTTACGGGATTAGTTGGCTCGCTGCCGAACCAAAGCATCCGGTCTCTGGCTCAGCCTGCGACGAAGAATTTTCCGATATTGATTCGGCTATGGTTGAAGAAGCGCTCTGGCCTAGCAGCCTTCGCGACGTCAGCGAGCACCTGCGGAACCGAGAGTCCCGCCTCGCCGATCATGTCCACGACGCCCTTGGCTCCGATCGTATCCACAAGCACCGAAGGCGGTGCGGCGTTGAAGCCCATGCCCATGATGCGGTCGATACCGTCGATCGTTTCCGTGACTTCGCCCACGCGGTTAAACGAGTAAGCGATGTAGCCCGCGATCACACCGCGCGCGATCTTCGCGTACTCCCCATCCGCATTCAGAAAGACCTGCATGCCCTCGGCATAGCGGCCGTCGCGGTGCAGCGCCGACACCTCATCGATGTATCCGAGTTCGGGGAGCTTGATGTCCTCTTCCGGCACGTAGTTGCTCGTCTTGGGATCAAGTACGAGGCGCTTCTTGCCGTCGCGCTTGAAGAAGCCGCCGCCCGACTTGTTGCCGAGAACGCCCTTCTCCATCAGCTTCGCCATGAAGTCCGGAAGCTTGTTCGTTTCGTGGGCTTCGTCCTTCGTGTTTTCGTAGACGTTGTCCACGATCGCGCGGTGAATATCCCAACCCACCAGATCGACCGTTGCGAGCGGCGTCATCGCGCGCCCCGTGTACGGGCCGACGAGCTTATCCACGAGCAGCGGCCCCATTTCGCCTGCAAGCTGCGCGCACTCATTCATGACCTTGAAACCGATGCGATTGCCCGCGAAGCCGGGCGTATCAAAAGTGCGGACCATTTCGCGGCCGAGCCGGATTTGCGAGAACACGTCGATAAAATCAACGACGTCCGGATCCGTGTCGTTCCCGGGGATCAGCTCTGTACCCACGATCACGTTCGGGGGATTGAAAAAATGAAGTCCAAGGAAGTTGCGGCGGAACGAATCGCTTCGGCCCTTGCAAAGTTCATTGATCGAAAGACCCGACGTGACGGTCGCGACGATCGAATCTTCAGAACGAGCGGCCTCGATCTTGTCGAAGATATCCTTCTTGATCGCCATGTCTTCGGTCAGCGCTTCAAAGATCAGATCCGCCCCTGCAACCGCGGCGGCCAGATCGTTTTCGTAGTCGCCGGTCTTCGAGCGCGACGCCACTGTAGGCGATCGGACCTGCTTGATCGCAGCAGCAAGACCTTCGTCAGCCTTCGCCTTGGTTCGTGCGAGAAAAGTCACTTCCGGAACGGCCTGCGTAAACAACGCGGCGCTCCCGAAGCCCATCGTTCCGTTCGCGCCGAGAACGACAACTCGCTCGATCTTTCGGCTGGCGAGAATTTTGCGAATCTCGGCGGCGCTCTTGGTTCCCATGTTGGTTTGGCTCTCCCGGCTGTGCAATCCGATGAACGTCCTCTGCGGACGATCATCTGGTGTGTGTCATAGGGTGAACCACCCGTCGAGCGGGCGGGCCCGCTGGCACTCCTGCATAGCCTGCGGAGCGCCTGAGCGCAGTTCACCGTTTGCCTTGGAGCCTTCGGCCCAAAGTTGAAGCCTTCGGCCCAAAGTTGAAAGCCTTCGCTCCAAGGTTTATGTCGTTGCCTCAAGAGGATCCTGACGACGCCTCAAAGCAGGGCCGTAGGTTCCTTATATGAAGTGTCCTAGTCAAGCGGAAACGAGTCATTTTCGTGCAGAATCCAGCCCGAAAAATGCTTCCGATCTCATGGCCTGCGGATGCGATGCGCGTTCGTGCCCGCCTCGCCCCGCCTTACACGAGTTGACTGTCGGTCACCACTCTTCGGACGAGAGGCCGGCGAGAGACAGGCGAGCGCCAGCCGGGAGGCCGAGCGAGCCTGGCGGGAACCAGACACGGGCCGCGCGCGAGCCAGATCCGGTAGCGGGTAGATGCCGCGAGAATCTCAGGAGGACGAAAGCCGTCGGAACGCGTCGAGGAGTTCCGCCTCCTTCTCCTTAGCGGACGCGAGATGCTCTTCCTTGACGGTGTCGAAGCCGCGTACCTGTTCCGGGATCTCCGCGATCTGAACGGCCAGATCGAGATTCTCAGTAGTCAGCGCGTGGAATAGCTCGTCGAGCGTTTTTTCATAGTCCGCCAGGAGCTGCCACTCGCGCTTGCGATGGGCCGTCTTGTTAAAGAGGTCAATGGGCGTATTCCGCAGGACTTTTCCGAAACGAAGCAGTTTCATGACCGCGAAGATTCGACGATCGATACTCAGCTTCTTCACGCGATCTGAGTCCGGATCGCGGGGCAAGAAGAGCTGCGGCGCGAGGTGGAACTGAAGTTTGTAGTCCCCTTCGAACTCTGTATCGAGCTGCTTCTGAAAAGCCTCTCCCGACCAGAGACGCATCACTTCATACTCATCCTTCACGGCCATAAGCTTGAAAAGATATCGCGCCACAGCAGTGGAGAAGCGCTCGTCGTCGACTCCGATCGCCCGTTCCGCTGCGACCGCTTTGCTGACTGTTGCGCGGAATCGCTCCGCGTAGGCGGCGTTCTGGTAGTCGGTCAGGAAGGTGACACGACGTGCAATGACCTCGTCAAGGGTCTGCGCGATTTTGACTTTCTGCGATGACCGGATCCGCGATTCGGCAAGCTCGCGAACGAGCTCGAAGTCATGGGCAGCGAGTCGACCGAAGGCGATCGCCTGTTTATTCATCTCGATCGCGCGACCATTCAACTCAATCGCCCGTTCAAGGGCCGGCAAGCCCACCGGCAGCAGCCCCTTCTGGATCGCAAAACCAACCAGGAAGAGGTTCGCGCCAATCGCATCGCCAAGCAGTGCCGTCGCGAGCTGCGTCGCGTCGACAAAGTCCGCGCGATCCGCCCCAACAGCAGCCGTGATGCGCGATTCCATTCCCGCCGAAGACATATCAAGGTCCGGGCTGGAAGCAAAATCGGCCGTGGGCGCAACATGCGTATTCATAATTGCGCGACTGCGCTCCGCCGACAGTTTCTGAATTCCGTCCTGGCCCGTGGCCACGACGATGTCGCATCCCAGCGCCAGATCGGCGCCGCCCGCCGGAATCCGTGTCGAATGCAACTCCTCCGGAGTACTCGCGATGCGTACATGACTGGCCACCGCACCGTTCTTCTGCGCGAGCCCCGTCACGTCGAGGAGCGAAACGCCCTTCCCTTCAAGATGTCCTGCCATGCCGATCAACGCGCCGATCGTAATCACGCCCGTGCCGCCAATGCCCGCGACAAAGATGTTGAAGGGCTGATCAAGGTTGGCAACCTGGGGATCCGGCAGATCCGCGAAGACCGACCCATCCTTCGTATCCACTGCGGCTTGTTCATTCTTCTTGATCGAACCGCCGATCACCGAGGCGAAGCTCGGGCAATTGCCTTCGAGACACGAGTAGTCCTTATTGCAGGAGGACTGATTGATCATACGCTTGCGGCCAAACTCGGTTTCGACCGGCTCGATCGAGATGCAGTTCGACTGCACAGAGCAATCGCCGCAGCCTTCGCAAACGGCTTCGTTGATGACGATACGGCGGTTGGGCTCGGGGAACTCGCCCCGCTTGCGAAGACGCCGCGCTTCGGCGGCGCAGGTCTGGTCGTAGAGAATCGCGGTCACGCCCGGCACTTCACGAAGGCGCTTCTGAACGCGGTCGATTTCATTGCGGTGCTGAACCTCGACGCCCGTCGGGAAAGAGCCCGGCTCGTACTTCTCGATATCGTCGGACAGCACAACGATGGTCTCGATGCCTTCCGCAGCGAGCTGCCGCGCGATCTCAGGCGTCGTGATCTCGCCCGCCATCTCCTCACCTTCGATCGGCTGTCCGCCCGTCATGGCGACCGCGCCGTTCACGAGAATCTTGTACGTGATGTTCACGTTCGCAGCGACTGCCGCGCGAATCGCCAAGAATCCGGAATGGAAGTAGGTGCCATCGCCCATGTTCTGGAAGATGTGTTCGACGCTGCAATACGGCGCCTGCCCGATCCAGTTCACCCCTTCCGCACCCATCTGGTTCACCGCAAGCGTGCGCCGCTCCGGCATCCAAACCGCCATCCCGTGACAGCCGATGCCGCCGAGGGCGATGCTGCCTTCGGGCACGACCGTAGAGCGGTTATGCGGGCATCCTGAACAGAATGAGGGCAAGCGCGCGAGTCCGCCCGCGGCCGCGCCGATCTGTGCGGTTTCCGGGTCGGGACGCAAGCGCGCGGCCCACTCAGGGGCGTTCGTGCCAATCCATTGCCGCAGGACCTTCACGACAGCGCCCGGCGTGAGCTCGCCAATCTGCGGGACCAGCGGTCGCCCGTCGAGATCCTGCTTGCCCATCAGGCGCGGTCGTTCACTCAAATTGTAGAGAAGTGAAGCCATCTGCTCTTCGATGATGGCTTTCTTCTCTTCGATCACGAGCAGGTCGTCGTGCCCCTGCGCGAAACGCCGCATGCCGTCGGGTTCGAGCGGCCAGGGCATACCGACCTTGTAGATCGAAATGCCGAGTTCGGCAGCCATTTCATCGGTCACGCCGAGATCTTCGAGCGCCTGACGCAGGTCTCCGTAGGCCTTGCCCGTCGTAACCAGCCCGAGGCGGCGCCTCGGTGATTCGAGAGCAACGCGATCGATCCCATTCGCTCGTACGAAGGCCCGCGCGGCCACGAGGCGATGCTCGAAGAGACGTTCCTCTACGTCGAGCGGAAGATTGGCCCAACCGATATGCAAACCGCCGGGCGGCATTTGGAAATCATCAGGGGTCACGATCTGCACGCGATCCGGCGAAACCGCAACCGAACCAGAACTCTCCACCGTATCCGTAAGACACTTGAAGCCGACCCAAGATCCCGCATAACGCGATAGTGCCCATCCGTAGAGCCCAAAGTCCACGTAGTCCTGCACGCTCGACGGATTCAGAATGGGAATGCCGCAGTGGATCATCGCCGGCTCGCTCTGATGCGCGATCGACGAGGACTTGGCGCCCGGGTCGTCTCCCATCAACGCGAGTACGCCACCATGTGCCGATGTCCCCGCATAATTCGCGTGCTTTAAAGCATCGCAGGACCGATCGACCCCGGGACCTTTGCCGTACCACATGCCGAAAACGCCATCGACCTTAGGCCCGTCCATCAGCGTCGCTTGCTGCGAACCCCAAACGGCCGTCGCGGCGAGATCTTCATTGAGGCCCGGTTCGAAATGGATCGAGTGGGATTCCAGCTCGTCCTTCGCCTGCCAAAGATTCATGTCGAAGGTGCCGAGCGGCGACCCTCGATAGCCCGAGATAAATCCCGACGTATTCAGCCCGGCCGCAAGGTCCCTTTGCTTCTGCATGAGAGGCAAGCGAACCAATGCTTGGTTCCCGGTTAGAAAGACCCGACCGGATTCGATCCGGTAGCGATCCTTAAGTGTGTAGGCTGCATCAAATGCGGTGCTAAAAGCTTCGCCAGTAGACAAAACGGGAACTCCTCGAGTGAAGGCACTGACCGTAGCGTAATCATTCGGTAGTCATCTGCCGAATCGACGATGAAGACAAAGCGATCTATACGATGGATTCGCGTGAAAAAAAAGAATGGTCCAAAGTCACGCAAAACGCGTGTAGCCAGGCCTGCTCACGCAGGCCACTCAGGACAAGGAGATGATGGATGAAGATCGGTGTCACAATCCATGCAACCGACAAGGCAATGCACCCCGTCGAAGTCGCCCAAGAAGCAGAGGCGCGCGGATTCCACTCCCTGTACATCCCTGAGCACACCCATATCCCCACGAGCCGGCGCACCCCCGCCCCCACCGGCACAGAGGTCCTCGGGGAGGAATACCTGCGCAGTCCCGATCCCTATATCGTGCTGGCTGCGGCGGCGACCGTGACCGAAAAAATCCTTCTAGGCACAGGTATAGGCCTCCCCGCTCAGCACGATCCCATCACCTTCGCCAAGGAACTGGCGACGCTGGACTGGATTTCCAAGGGCCGATTCGTGTTCGGAATCGGCTACGGCTGGAACCATGAGGAGATGGAGAATCACGGAATCAACGTGAAGCGGCGGCGCGAACTGGTGCGTGAGGTGATGCTGTCGATGCAGGCCCTCTGGAGTCAGGAGGTCGCGTCCTTCAAGGGCGAGTTCGTGAATTTCGAGCCCTCCTGGCAATGGCCTAAACCGATCCAGCAGCCAAGCCCCCGCATCTTGATCGGCGGCGGTGCGGGCCCGAAGCTCTTTTCCCAGATCGCTGAATACGCCCATGGTTGGATGCCGATCGGCGGTGCGGGTATGGCGGCGGAACTCGAACGTTTGCGGGCCCTGTTCATCGAGCGTGATCGCGACCCGGATGCGCTCCATGTCGTCCCGATGGGCGTATTTCCCACAGACAAGAAGCTGACCTACTACCAGGATGTGGGGGTCACGGAGACCGTCCTGCGGCTTCCTTCCGCTCCCCGGGACGAAGTTCTGCCTATTTTGGACGACTTTGTGCAGTACATCGACCGGTTCTAGCCCGCTCTTGTGGACAAACCCTCCGAAGCGGCGCGGCCGGGAGGCGGATCCGTTGCTGCTCTCTTGCCGCAACCCGCTTCAGAGCCTTTGACTGGCCTCCGCCATTTCGATACGCTGCGGATCGTATCTTGAGCAATCCCCGAGTCCCATCCACGCCCTGTGGCTGGGGTGCCTGGGGGGGCTCGCTTTCTGGACACGATTGCGGCTGCATCTGATCTTTCGATCGGACGGCCGCGGAGGACGAGGCTTGGACCTCCGGTACACCGCCGAAGAACAGAAATTTCGCGACGAATTGGCCGCCTGGCTCACCGAGGAGGTTCCGAAACATGGCACAGCCCCCGCGGTCGACGATTGGGACTCTCGCCGCGCCTACGACACGGGCTGGCAGCGAAAGCTCTTTGATGCGGGCTATGCCGGCATCAATTGGCCCAAGGAATACGGCGGCCGCGACGCGACGCTGATCGAGCAGCTGATCTATTTCGAAGAGATCGCGAAGGCAAATGCGCCTTATGTCGGCGTCAATTTCGTGGGCACGCTTCATGGTGGCCCGACAATCATGGCCGAGGGAACGGATGCGCAGAAACAAGCGCATATCCGCAACATCATCTCCGGCGAAGAAGTCTGGTGCCAGGGCTTTTCGGAGCCAGTCGCAGGATCGGATCTCGCGGGTCTGCAGACCAAGGCCGAGCGCGACGGGGACCATTACGTAGTGA
>JBDNFB010000227.1:0-177649 GCA_041690055.1 Myxococcota bacterium
CCTCGCGCTTCGCCCGGGCGAGGCGCTGGTCGAGAAGCTCGGCGGCCTACACGAGTTCATGCAGTGGGGCGGGCCGATTCTAACGGATTCGGGGGGCTTCCAGGTCTTCTCGCTGCCCGGCGTCGAGATCACGGATAAATGCGCGACGTTCCAGAATGAAGTAACGGGCAAGAAGATGGAACTTACGCCCGAGCGCTCGATCGAAATCCAGAATCGGCTCGGCGCCGATATCATCATGGCCTTCGACGAATGTACACCCTACCCCGCCACGCGCGAGCAGGCCGGCCAAGGCGTCCGGCGCACGCTGCAGTGGATGGAACGATGTCTCCGAGCCCACTCGCGCACCCACGACCAAGCTCTTTTCGGCATCGTCCAGGGCTCGACCTTTCCCGAACTGCGCGAGGCCTGCGCCGCGTCGCTCATCGCGATGGACTGCCCGGGCTATGCCATCGGCGGCGTCTCCGTCGGCGAGGGACATGAGCTCCTGTGTCAGGTCACGGAACACGCGGCACCGCTGCTCCCAGAACACAAACCGCGCTACTTGATGGGCGTCGGTACGCCCGAAGACCTGATCGCCTGCATCGGCTTCGGCATCGACATGTTCGATTGCGTGATCCCCACCCGCTACGCACGCTCCGCCACGGTCTTCACCTCACGCGGCCGCATCCGCCTCACCAATCGCCGCTTCCGACGCGACTCATTCCCCGTCGATGCCGCATGTGAGTGTTATACGTGCACCGGCGGCTTTACCCGCGCGTACATCCATCACCTTTTCGCGGCCAACGAAGTCCTCTCAGCTGTCCTGTGCTCCATCCATAACGTTCATTTTTATCAACGACTCGTGAAGGACGCGCGCGAGGCCATCCTTCATGGCAATTACAAAGCGTTCGCCGACGACTTTCTCGGCCGCTATCGCCAAAACGAGCCAGGCGGCGAAGAAACGCATATTATTCCGGAATGACGACACACTCCGACACTTTCCGAAATCGACTGCACACCTCGATTTCTTCTTCCTCCCCCTCATTGCTCGCCGCGACCGGCCTGAGCCTTGCGATTTCGAGCCTCTTAGTCCTGACAGGCTGCGGCCCGCTTGGCCTCGAGCGCGACACGCGCGGCGGGCCCGATCCGATTTCGACACCTGGGGGTGACGCCGTCGCGGTCGTGATTGAAGGCGAGTCCATCACGATTGATCAGCTGCATACGCATATGCAGACGCAGTTTCTCGAAGAGTTTCTCCGCCAGCCGGAATCCAACCGCTTCGAGATGCAGGAATCCGCGATTCGCGATCTCGTTCAGCGCCGCGTCGTTGAAGCCGCAGCGGCCGAGCGCGGTATCACGTCCGATGAACTCTTCGAAGAGATTTCAAGTTCGGCGCCCGAGCCTTCCGTGCAGGATGTGGCCGGCTGGTACTCGGAGAATCAATCACGACTCCGCGGCGCACCGCTCGAAGATGTCGCCGGGCAAATCAAGGATCTCCTCGCCAACGAATCACGCGGCAACGCATGGAACACGTTCATCGGCCCCAAGCTTGAAACGCTCGATTGGGAAATGGTCATCACGCCCCCGCGCCAGGACCTCGTCGCCACCCGATTGATTCGCGGCGACGCAGCCGCGCCCGTCACGGTCATGGCGTTCAGCGACTACCAATGTCCGTACTGCATTCGGTCCGAACCCGTGCTCGCCGAAGTCCTCAATCGCTATCCCGAGGATGTGCGCGTTGTGTACCGACATTTCCCGCTCGACAGCATTCATCCCTTCGCCCGCCCCGCAGCGGAAGCGGCCATGTGCGCCGAGGAGCAGGGCAAGTTCTGGGAATACCACGACGGGATCTTTGCCCTCAAGGGCAAGATCGAGGAAGGGTCGCTCGCCAAGGTCGGCGCCGATATCGGCCTCGACAGCGACGCACTCGCGACCTGCATGACGGAACGCCGCTACCAGGAGTTTGTGCAGACCGACTTCTTGGCGGGACAAGCGGCGGGCGTCACCGGCACACCGGCGTTCTTCGTGAACGGAATCGCGCTGAAGGGCGCACGTGACGCGAACGAACTGAGTCGCATCGTCGAGTCCGAACTCGCTCGCAAGTAAACGGAGTCGAGTCCAGAGCGCGTGCCTGACGAGCCCGCCGGCCTCCTCTTGTTACGAGAGGGCTCGACGGGCTCCGTCTTTCCGTTTCCGGGATCCAGAACCCGCCGAGCGAGGTGAGAGACTATCCTTAGCCGATTGCGGAGCGCGTCAGCCGAGCCTAAGGCCTCTGCTTTGATGCGGCGTTTAGCAGGGGCGAGACTCAGCGATGGTGCAGACTTCGCGGCGAGATCCGGACGACGCCATCCCGCTTTTCCGCTCTTGCGTTCGTTCGTGAAAGCATCTTTCCCTACCTTCACCCGCTTGCGATCAATCGACCTCCACTCCGAGAACCCAGCCAGTTTGATCCAGCGGGTTCGATTCAATTCGCCAAGGCAGAACAAGCCGACGAGGACCTCGATCCGTCTTTTCTCACCTGTATAACGACTGCCACTCTCTCGAAATTTCCGTTCATGTATCTAGAACGAATGTGCGCGCCCTTAAAATCACGTTGCGTTAGATAAGGGTTTTTCGCGGGCGGCGCGCCCGATTGGGTAGTTTCACGCACACCTGGGGCTGCACTGCCGCGATCGACGTTTTGGCTATCCGAGTGTCTACACCCAGCTCCAAAATCCTCATTCCGATTCGATCCCGACCTGCTCCAAGCCGGCCTGTCGAGACAGTTCTGACCAAGCCCATGACATCCGCCCCCGGATTCGGGAGAATGCGCCCCCCATGGCACTCACTTGCGGCATCGTCGGGCTCCCAAACGTCGGGAAAAGCACCATATTCAACGCACTTACGGCTGCGGGGATTCAGGCGGAGAACTATCCGTTCTGCACCATCGAGCCGAATACGGGTGTCGTCACCGTTCCTGATTTGCGCCTCGGGCAACTCGACGCGCTGATCAGCTCGAAATCCGTTGTGCCTACGACAATCGAATTCGTGGACATCGCGGGTCTCGTGAAGGGCGCCTCTAAGGGCGAAGGCCTGGGCAATCAGTTTCTCGGCAATATCCGTGAAACAACGGCGACCATTCATGTGGTTCGCTGCTTCGATGATGAGAACGTTGTCCACGTCGACGGCAACACGGATCCCGCCCGCGATGCCGAGACGATCGAGCTCGAACTCGGCCTCGCCGATCTCGACGCCGTAGAAAAGCGCGCCGACCGCGTCCGCCGTGTCGCGAAGTCTGGCGACAAACAAGCGCGCGCGGAACTCGAATTCTTCGAAGCCCTGCGCGATCATCTCTCTAACGGTCAGCCCGCCCGCTCCTTTCAAGTCCCGGACGCAATGCTCGCCGCCTTCAACGAGACCTGCCTCCTGACAGCAAAGCCTGTCCTCTACGTCGCCAACGTCGACGAAGACGGACTCGGCGATGGCAATGCGCACAGCGCGGCGCTCGAAGCCTATGCGGGCAGCCGCGGTGCCGAAGTCGTTCGCATCTGCGGCAAGGTCGAGGCCGAACTCTCGGAACTCGATGATGCGGATAAGCGCGAGTTCCTCGCGGATCTCGGGATCGAAGAGCCTGGTCTCAATCGACTCATCCGCGCCGCCTATGGTTTGCTCAAGCTGGTCACCTTCTTCACAGCGGGACCGAAAGAAATTCGCGCCTGGACCATTCGCAGCGGCACACTCGCCCCCCAAGCTGCCGCCGAGATCCACTCCGACTTCGAAAAGCATTTCATTCGCGCCGAAGTCATTCCCTTCGACACCTATATTGAGTGTGCGGGGGAAGCCGGCGCGAAGGCGAAGGGCGTGATGCAGGTCGAAGGCAAGGAATACCTGGTCAACGACGGCGACGTCATTTTCTTCAGGACGAGCGCTTAGGCGCTCTGGCAATCGCAGGCGATTGACCGCTGAGGGCTCTATTTTGACGAGCGCTTAGGCGCTCTGGCAATCGCAGGCGATTGACCGCTGAGGGCTCATTCAACTAAGACGAGCGCTGATGTGCTTGGGGGATTTGGTTTGTCGCGACGGATGAGTCGGCAGATGACGCCGGAACAGGTGCTGGAGACGCAGTTCGGGGGACCGGACGATGGCGTGTTTACGGATGGATCGTGCGATCCGAATCCGGGACGGGGCGGCTGGGGTTGGGTCTGGGTCAACAAGGGTGAGATCGTCACCCAGGGACATGGGCGCGCGGCCGATACGACCAATAACCGGATGGAGCTGATGGCGCTGATCGAGGCCTTCAAGAAGCTTCCTGCCGACCAAGACATCGTCGCGCATTCCGATAGCCAGCTCTGCGTGAATACGATTAATCAATGGGCGGCCGGCTGGGAGAAGCGCGGCTGGAAGCGCAAGGGCGGCCCGATCAAAAATCTCGATCTAGTGCAGGAACTCTACGCGCTCGCCCACGCGAAGCCACGCATCGAGCTCCGCTGGATTCGGGCGCATGACGGCGCGCGCTGGAACGAATACGCCGACGCGCTGGCTGCACTCGACGCCTGATTGGCCCGGAACCGAACGAACTAACGTCCGATTTCTTTGAGTCGGATGCGAAGTGCATCCGGGCTCATGAGGCTGGGGTCGATCTCAACAAGCGCCTCGACTTTCGCGAGAAGCTGGTCGTGGATCGTCCGGAACAACGCGCGCACGTCTTCTTCTGAACCACTTGCAGCCGCCGGATCCTCCACGCCCCAGTGAATTGTCATCGGATGTCCCGGCCAAACGGGACACACTTCGGCTGCCGCGTTCCCACACACCGTGAAAATCAAATCCAGCGGTGACGCATCCGCGCCCGCAAATTCATCCCAGCTCTTGCTGCGAAGCCCAGCCGTCTCGTACCCGAGTTCCTTGACGATCTCGATCGTGACGGGATGCGGCGCAGGCTTTGGCTCGCTCCCCGCGCTGAACGCTCGGTAACGAGGCGGACCCAGTCGGGCCAAGGCCGCCTCCGCAAGAATACTCCGAGCCGAGTTGTGCCCGCGCAGGGGAAAATGACGTCCCAGGCACTGCCCGCGGAATCCGTGTTCATCGCCGCGCTTGCCTAACGTTACTCTTCGCTGGAAGCAGTTGCCGGCTCGAGCATCTCGCTCGAAAACCGAGTGCCGAACGTCTTCGCCAGACTGAGCACCTGGGCCAACGATGATTTAAGAAGCGCAGGCGACAGCGACGAAATCGGATGTATAAACGCCGCGTAAACCACACCTTCTGAGGTGCTGTAGCGGGCGTCTCCGGTTCGGTGAAAATTCGCCTCGAGCATAATGTCGAGGAATCGGGGGTTGAGTTTGTTCGCCAGAGCGATCGGGGCGATAATCCGCATGCGGTCGTTCGCTGGGTCGCTGATCAGATAGACATTGATGCCGTCGATCTTAGTTTGAATCGCGCCCGAAGGACCCAGGATCGCATCCACTTCGCCCGCAAAAAGAAGCTCCATCGCCGATTGTGTCATCGGCGCAACCATTCGCCCTTCGTCTCCGCGCACAGCCTCATCGGCCGACGCCGAAAGACCGTTCGACGGCGAAGAACCCATCAACGCGCAGCCATTCGCGATCATGCAGAGCAAGATCCAAGACGCCACACACATCCATCTGCGAACCGAACCGGTCCGCAGATGGGCCATTGTCATCTTCATGAACGCTTTGCTTCCTTGGCAGCCTTGGCGGCTTTCCCCGCATTAGCGGCGGGTACTTTCGTTTTGCCGAGCTTCGCCACGTACCGAAACTCGTCCGGCGTAAGCGGCACAACCGAAAGACGGCCACGTTTAACAAGCCCGATCTCGGACAGCTCAGGATCCGCCTTAATTTCCGCGAGCGTGACGGGACGGGTAAACGGCACAATGGGAGCGATATCAACGACACACCAGCGATCATCGTCCGTCGTCGGGTCGGGATAGCTCTCGCCTACGATCTCGGCGATGCCCACGATTTCCTTGCCTTCGTTCGAATGATAATAGAAGGCCAGATCGCCGAGCTTCATCGCGGCCATATTATTGCGCGCTTCGTAATTCCGAACGCCGTCCCAATAGGTCTTGCCGTCTTTGACGAGCTGGTCCCATGCGTATTTGAAGGGCTCCGACTTCATCAGCCAATAACCGCGCGCCACCCTCAACCTCCCGAATCGATGAATTCGTAATCATCGCACAGCGCACAAATGCGCGCGCTAACGAAGATCCTCTGGGACCTGACCCATCATGTGCACGTGCGCGGCATGTGCCGAAATTGGCCGCGTCAAAAACCGGCTGGTCACGTTGGCGCGGATCCAGTTGTACCAACCGACGATGACTGAAGGCTGTTGACCGAGCGCGGCAAGTCCACGGCGCGCCACATCTTCGGCGCGATGACCCGAATGGGGAATCTCGCCTGCGACTTCTTGAAATTCAGTCTCCGTAGAGCCCGGCTCGAGCACGGCCACATCGATATTGCTCGCGCGAAGCTCTGCCCACAGCGCTTCGCCGAGAAAAAGATCGAACGCCTTCGTCGCAGCATACGTCGCGTGCAGCGGAATCGGCTGACGACCCGCCACTGAACCGGTGAACAATACACCTCCGCGACCCCGTTCGCGCATGCTCTGCACAAACGCATGCGTGAGCACGAGCGGCGCTTCGCAGTTCACCGTCACAAGCCGGCGCAAATCTTCGCGCGGCACCAGATCAAAGCGCCCCGCACAGCCCAGCCCCGCATTATTAACGAGCAGTCCGACTTCCAGATCAGCGACCGCATCGATCACAGCCTGCGGGCCACCCGGCTCCGCCAAGTCCGCAACAACGACGCGCGTCTCGACGCCATGATCGCGCTCGAGTTCCGTCGCCAGGCTCTGCAAACGGTCCTCGCGCCGCGCCGACAAGACGACCTTCATTCCGTCCGCCGCGATCTGTCGCGCGATGGCTGTGCCGATCCCTGAGGACGCGCCGGTCACCACGGCCCATTCGCCGTAGCGCGCGGTCAGAGAGAGACTGCGCTGCTCGAAATAACCACGCGCGTTCCAGAAGGCGTAGGCCAGGCCGAGAAAAGGCAGCGCGGGGATCAAACCGAGGACGAGTCCGCTCAGACCTTCGGTTTCGAAGGCGCTCCAGACATAAACGCTAAACGCGACCTGCACGGTATAAGCCGTGGCCCAAAAAGCCATCCAGGGTCGGCGGCGGCGAAAGCCGTACACCGCGGCGGCGTAGACATACCAATGCGGAATCGCGAAAACCTTGGCCCAAAAGCCTGTGAAGAGGATGCCGAACCAAACCTCTTCATCTTCGGCCATCGGCTTCGCCAGGAAATCCCAGGGCACGTAGATGAAAGCCATATAGGCACAGAAAATCATCGCCACGCTCATCCACCAGGGACGTTCGCGAAACACATCGTAAAGCCATTCGCGCATCGAAACTCCTTGGTTCAGAGGCCGCAACTCAGAAGCTAACCGATTGGGAGCGGCCGGAGCGGCGCAGGAACGAGGCTTTTCGATTTCTCGCCAGACGCGAGTGTCGGGACCGTCTAGCGAGCGACCGGGAAGTAGAGATCGAAGGCCGTGCCTTCGCCTGGAGCGCTGTCGACCGCGATCGCTCCGCCCAGTTCCCGCATAATCTCGGCGCAGGTCGCCAAGCCGAGGCCCGTACCGCGTCCTTCGCCCTTCGTCGTAAAGAAAGGCTCAAACGCCTTATCCTGAATCGAAAGGTCCATTCCACATCCGTCATCCTCAACGCGCAAGCAGAGATACTCGTCCGCCGGAAGCTCGGCTGGGGGGGAGACAACGCGACCCTTCAACGTCGAATCAGGATCTTCCCCGCGGCACTGGCCACCGATGTAAACGCTTCGCGCAGACAGCGCGAAAACGCCGGCGCACGACCGATTCTCGGGCTGGGCGTCACGGGCATTCGAAGCGAGATTGAGCAGGACGCGTTCGAAGCTTCCGGGATTGAGTTCGATACGCGGCAGATCGGCGCGGAGATCGACGATCACGTCCATGCCATTGCCTGCGACCCGGCGGGTGATGGCTTCGAGTCGAGAGACCACCTCCGCAAGGCTCACACGGCGAACGCCTTCCTCCCGAGTGCGACCGAAGGAAAGCACCTCTTCGACCAGCTGGGCCGCGCGCGCGCTCGCTTCAGCAATCTCGCGCACCTCCGTCTGCTCCTTCGCGTCTTCCGGCAGCGCCATTTCAAGTAGCTCCGCGTTGCCGCCAATCGCGGTCAGCACATTATTGAAATCATGGGCGACCGACGACGCCACACGACCCAGCGTTTCAAGCCGATCGCTCTGGGCCCGACGCGCGCGCAAAGACTCCAGTTCCGTTTCAAGCCGACTGCGTTCAAGGAAGGAGGCGACCAGCGTCCCCAAAAGCGTCGCACTCGAAAGGACGGATTCCGAACCGCGCTGCGAAGCGAGCCCGCCATCCACACTAAACACACCAAGCAAACCCTGTGTCCCCAAACAAGGTATGAGCAGAAGCGCATGACTGAGGCGCGGAACGGATTCCCATTGCGTCGGCCGGACCGCGCCGCGGGTTCGAGCCAGGCCGGCCATTTGCGGCCAGAAAACACGCCGTGCCTGGCCGGCAAGCAAGGCAGCGCCCTGATTGGGAAGGCGCTCAAGGTCGAGCTCCGCCGGCAGCGACGGACGGGATCCGCGGGGCCCGGCAACCGAATCGGCCGAATCATTGACCGGCCAGCTCTGCTGTCGCGTAAAGCCCACCTTCGAAAGGCCCGCCGCCAAACCAGACGGTCGCGGAATAGGGGCGGAGGTCGGCGTGTAGAAGGCGGCGGCCGTCGCGCCGAGGCCCGAAATCAGGACTTCCAGAGCGCGATCGACGCCGCCCGCTCGAAACCCTGCGGCTCCGGCCGCGAGCGCTTGGGCCAATGTGCTCACCTGGGTCTGGAAGGCGGCTTCTCGAGAAGAATCGTCCGGAACCGACCAAGGCCCGAGATTCCCCGTATTCGCGCGCGCTTCTCCGGAACGGTTCCCATGATCGACCGGTTCTGCCAGCATTCCCTTACCCTCACGGCTCCGTTCCATGGAGCCGTCCCCTGGTAAAACTTGTCGACGTTCTCCGTTCAGAGCTTGAGTATTGCTCTAGATTTCTACCCTCATGAGAATTCGAATGACCGGGGATCACCTGGGGTTCTCTGGGTGGAAATAGGGGGATTCACCCGAATTCGGCAGCCGACCTCACAAGGGGTACTCTCCTGACCCTGATCGGGCCCCTTCTTCACCCCACCGATCGACCCGGAGCAAGGCAAAACCATGGGCAGCGTCTACGGCCAGTTATTCCGAATCTCGACCTTCGGCGAATCCCACGGCGGTGGTGTCGGCGTCGTGCTTGAAGGCTGCCCGCCGCGCCTCGAAATCGATGTCGCGGAGATCCAGCGCGACCTCGACCGACGCAAGCCCGGCCAAAGCGTGCTGACCACGCCCCGCCAGGAAGCGGATCAGGCCGAGATTCTCTCCGGTGTTTTCGAAGGACGGACAATTGGCTCCCCTATTGCGATCGCGGTCCGCAACAAGGACGCGCGCCCGAGTGCCTACGAGGATATGCGCGACCTTTACCGCCCCTCTCACGCGGACTTCACGACCGAAGCCAAATACGGCATCCGCAACTGGCAGGGTGGCGGCCGCGCGAGCGCGCGTGAAACCATCGGCCGCGTCGCCGCAGGCGCGATCGCGCGAAAGCTACTGCGCGAAGTCGCCGGCGTTGAAGTGCTGTGCTGGGTGCGACGCGTGCAAGACATCGATTCGCAGGTGGACCCGGAGACGGTGACCCTTGAAGAGATTGACGCGAACGATGTGCGCTGTCCCGACGCAGATGCGGCAAAAAAAATGTATCAGCTAATTGACGATCTGCGTCGGCAAGGCGATTCGGTCGGCGGCGTCGTGGAATGCGTCGCTCGGAACGTTCCAGCCGGTCTCGGAGACCCAGTCTTCGACAAGCTTGAGGCGGACCTCGCCAAGGCCATGATGTCCTTGCCCGCCGCAAAGGGTTTCGAAATTGGTTCGGGCTTCGGCGGAACCGCGCTCACAGGGAGTCAGCATAACGATCCCTTCGTGACCGATGCCGAAGGCCGGACGCGCACCTCCTCGAACCGCTCGGGCGGAATCCAGGGTGGCATAAGTAACGGCGAATCGATCAATCTGCGCGTCGCGTTCAAGCCCACGGCCACGATCCGTGCGGCCCAACAGACCGTCAACCGCGAGGGCAAAGCCGTCACGCTCGAAGCGGGCGGGCGACACGATCCTTGCGTGCTACCGCGCGCAGTGCCCATGGTTGAAGCCATGGTATGCCTCACGCTCGCGGACCATTGGCTGCGCCAGCGCGCGGTCGACGTGCTTCCCGCGGCCGATTAATACCACTGACTAGTACCACGGACTAATGCCACGGGCGCCAGGCACTAACACGCCAGGCTAACGCAGCCGAGGAACTCAGACAATATGTCGGACGAGACGGAGCCCCCTTCCCCTTCCGACCGTCCCGGAGCAGGCCGGGACGTGCGATCCGCAGGAGCAGTCTCCCCTCCGCCATCCAGTGGCTCGAGCCTCTTTTTCAAGCTCTGCCTCTCGGCAGCATCACCCTGATCGGCAGCTGCGCCGCAATCCTCAGCCCAATCGGGCGCGAAGTGACTCGATCGAGCTTCGAGCTCATGACCTCAGTCGGCGGCGCTGCCGCTGCCCCCGGCACGAACGCGCTCCGTGAAATCGGCTGCGATTCGGCGCTCGTGATGCCCTTCGAGGCGCTCCTCGACCCGATGGAAATACTTTCTGCTGCCCTGGGCGAACCCGAAGAGACCGGCGACGAACTCGACGGCGTTCTGTTCGTTCAATGCTCGCCCAATCTCCTTCGCGACGAAGACCTCACCTGCGAACAGATCGCACAAACCTATGGCGAGGCCGCTTCGGCCACCGAAGAGTTCGTTGTGATGCTCGAGCGCGCAGGCGCGACGGCCTGCATGGGATTCCACTTGCCAAACGGAACGCTGACCCGTCAACTCGACGATTTCGAAGAAATCCCGGGCGACGTTTTCTAGTCTTCGTCGTGCGGAATGCCTCGTGCGCGGCGCGCGCATGACCCGTTCAATTCGGCGTTAGGCGGAATGCGATTCGAGCCAAACCTGAATGTTCTGATCCGCGCCCTCTTCCATCGTATCGACCAGACGAATGATCCGGTCGCCGGAGAAGATCGCTTTTTCTCGGCCCCCGAAGACGAGATCCGGGTCGCCCGCGTTCTTGTAGGTCCCGCGCCAGTCGAATTCGATCGAGTCCTCACTGACCTTCGGCGCACCCACGATCTCGACGTCGCGCATCTCGAATCGTCGGTCAAGCTCGTTGACGATCTCATTGAGATGCTCCAGCACAGCCTCTCGCCCGGCCCATTCCCCGCCGAGCGGCGCCTCGCCCGTCACGGCGTACACAGCATCTTCCGTGAAATAGACCTCTAGACGAGACCAATCATCGTCTTCGTAGGTCTTCTCGAAATCGGTCGCGTATTCAAGAAATCGTCGCGCGTGTTCCATTAGAGGGCTCCTGGGGCGACCGTGATGCGAGTCACCCGCTCCTTGCGGGCGCGGGTAGAAATAATGGCGCAGAACTACTATCCCTATGCTTGAGCCAACGCCACGGAACCCTCCTATCGATGTCTCGTCCTCCTTTGATCGATCGAACACCCAGTGCCGAAGTCGAGGTCAGCCCGGACCTCGTTCGCGGCATGCTCGAAGAGCAGCATCCGGATCTCGCCGAGCTTGTGATTGAGTTCGCGGATTCCGGATGGGACAATTTCATGTTCCGACTGGGTGAGGACCTCGCTCTGCGAATGCCGCGCAGGCAAGCGGGCGTTGCCCTGCTTCTTCATGAACAGCGTGTTCTACCCGCACTCGCACCCCGGCTACCCCTTCCGATTTCGGCGTCGCTTCGCGAGGGCAAGCCCGGCCGCGGCTATCCGTGGCCCTGGAGCATCATCCCCTGGCGGCCCGGTGATCCAGCCGACAAAGCGAGCCCAAACAAGAATCAGAGCATCGTCCTCGCCGACTTTCTTCGCGCGCTCCATCAGCCCGCCGATGCAAGCGCCCCGATCAATGCGTTTCGAGGCGTACCTCTCATAGAACGGGACGCCCTCATCGCTCCGAGACTGGATCGCCTTAAAGAGCAATGCGATCTCATCACCCCCGCGATCGAAGCCGCATGGGGGGCCGCGGTCGAAGCGCCGCTTGCGGAAGCCGAATGTTGGCTGCACGGCGATCTGCATCCACGTAACGTGCTTGTTAAGGACGGGGCATTCTCTGCCATCGTCGACTGGGGCGACGTGACCTCCGGAGACGTCGCAGTGGATCTAGCTTCAATCTGGATGCTCTTTGAAGATGCCGATGCGCGGTTCGCAGCACTCGATCGCTACGGCGCCCCCAACACAGGAGGGCCGAAAAGTGCCGAGCCGCTCAGCCAGGCGACGCGGGTGCGCGCAATCGGCAGCGCCGTCTCCTTTGGAGCCGCCCTGCTGGATATAGGTTTGGCGGATGATCCAAGGCATGCCGAAATCGGTCGCAGAACTCTACTGCGCGTCGCGGATGACCTCGCTTCGAGATAGAAGTGCTGCGCCTTGCGCCGGCTCACACTACCCGCCCAATTCACCTCACGCATCTGATGCGATTGAGGCGTTAATCCGCCCTAAGGCAGGAGCGCGAAGCCCGCGACAGCGGAGAGCATCGCGGCCCCGATACTGGCCGCCGCGCCGAGGCGATGGATCCCGCGCATTTCGGCATCCCCGCGCGAAAGGGCGCGCCCAGTCCAGCCCGTCCAGCTAAATAGGCCGAGCACGATGATCCCCAGAATGCTGTGGAAGCTGTCGAACCAGGCGCGATCGCGAAAGAGCACCATCGAGGCGGGGCCCATCGCAAAGCCCACCCAAATCAACACCATCGTGACGCGCCCAAACCGAAGATGCCGTTCGCGAAGCTCTTTGCCGACACGTTCGCCACGAGCGTGACGCCGGCGAATCTCGAGACCCAGCTTCGCCGTCATCAGCGCGACGACGAGACTCGTCACCATCCAGACCGGATGCACAAAGGCCCAGGCGGGGTACGAGACGGCCCCGGAAGGTTCTAAAAAGTCAGGCACGTGTTATTCGATCTTGAAGATGGCGCCCTCAGGCAGGTCGCCGGTCAGGACATCTGTCGCGCGGGTCACGTAATCCTCGTCGCGCGACTCTAGCGTCAGCATCACCCGGTAGTCTTCCTCGTTGATCCTCGGATAGGAACCTAACATCAGCTCGGGGAATGCCTTGAGCAGCGCGTTCAGCGTATCCGCGATATCGCTCTCGTTTTCGCGCACGTAGATTTTTCGGAGATGAAAGGGTACACCGGCGAAACGATCCCGAATCGAATGGAATTTCTTTTCGAAGAGTTCGGGGATCCCCGGAAAAATGTGCACGTTCTCCACAACGACGACGGGGAACCAAAGCCCACCCACGTCGATCACTTCCGCGCCCGCCGGGATCAACGCCATCTTCTTCATGGCATCGTTCACGGGCTTGTCCGAGTAGCGCTCCATGCGATCGACCATCGACTCGTTCAACACGATCTCTCGATCAAACGCGGCGGCGATGCCGTCCATCGTCAGGTCGTCGTGCGTTGGACCTATGCCCCCCGAGGTGAACACGAAATCGTAGTCCTCGGACATCGACCGAGTTTCCGCAGCGATCGTTTCGATGATGTCGGGGATGGTCAGGATACGTTCGAGATCGACGCCGAGCTTGCGCAGCTCGACAGCCAAGAAGGGCGAGTTTGTGTCCTGGACCTTGCCAGAAAGAATCTCATTTCCGATCACGAGAAGCGCCGCTGTCGACATGGAATAGAACTTAACCCAGCCGCGAGCCCGGCCAAGGGAGAGCGCATTTCGTTCGCTGATCAACCGCAAGGGCGATGAGGGCCCGGATCGCCGGCTAAGAGCGCGCCGCACATGCAGCCCGGACGCAAATGGCGTTTGGCCGGCGAAGAATACCCCCACAGGAACGCATGATCTCAATACGCCGCCTAGACTCCACAGATCATGCGATGCGAAATTCGTTTCTTGCCCTCGGACCGCTCGATCGAGATCGAAGCGGATGAGATGAGCCTGCTCCAGGCCACCTTGGCTGCGGGACTCCCGGTGGCCAGCGCATGCAGCGAAAACGGAGCCTGTGCGAGGTGCGGACTCGAGATCGTCGAAGGCGCCGATGCGCTCGAGCCGGAATCCGAGCGTGAAACCCGGATCAAGGCGCGCAATCGCATCGACCCCGAACTCCGACTCGCCTGCCGGGTGCGCCCGAAAGGCAATGTCACCGTCCGCGCACAGTATTGGTGAGCACACTATTGGGGAGCACACTTGATAGATAAGGAGAAATCGATCTTGAATGCGTCTCATCGCAAAGCTCTGCTGATCGTGGACCACGGCACCCGGAGCGAGAGCGCCAATCAGCGCTTCGCCGAGTTCGCGGACGGCGTCGCCACCAAACGACCCGACTGGATCGTGACCCATGCGCATATGGAGCTCTCCGAGCCGAGCTTCGAAGTAGGTATCGACCTGCTCGCCAAGCAAGGCGTCCAGGAAATCCTCGTCCATCTGCATTTTCTGGGCCACGGCTATCACATCCGCGAAACGATCCCCGAGCTTCTTGAAGAGGCCCGTGCGCGGCATCCCCAGATTTGCATCGCGACGACGCAGCCCCTCGGCGACGATCCACGCCTCGTCGACATCGTGCTCGACCGCATGCAGGACCACGAACGACTCAACGAAAACGCCGGCTAGCTACTTCCTACCTCTGACTGCCTCCAACTGCGTCCGCCCGCTCGAACGCCAGCGCTCAAACGCATAGAGCGCCGCGTGGACCAGCGCGTGATCAATCTCGCCGCGCGATAACGCCCCAGAGAGCTCCGTCAGCGGCAAGAGTTCGACGGCGGTCTCCTCTGTCGGTCCGTTTTGGATCTCGGTCACTTCCTTGCAGTCGAGCGCAACCTGCATGAAGACGCGGTTCGCGAAGAGCGCAGGGTTGGGATTCACAGACCCCAGGCTCACAAGCCGGCCCGCCGCATAGCCCGTCTCTTCAAGTAGCTCCCGCGCCCCCGCGGCCTCAGGCGACTCACCGGGATCAACGAGGCCACCCGGAATCTCAAGCGTCACCTCGCGCGAGCCTTGCCGAAACTGGCGGACCATGACGAGATCCTCGCTCTCGGTCAGCGCCACGACATTCACCCATTCCGGCGATTCGATGCGGTAGAAGGAATGTTCGGTTCCAGCGGTCGGTGACCGCATCGTCGCGCGATGTACGTCGAAGACCTTGCAGTGTTGGAGATGTTCGTCGGCAACGACGCGCCACGGCTTCGGATCAGAGCGATTCATGTCGCCAGCCTACCACGAACTTCCGAGTGGAATGCTACGCTGCCGCCCCACGCGAAGGCGAGCCCCCTGAATTCCGATTCGGCCGACAACACCGCTGCCAACAGCATGCTTGAACGCCGAAAGGAGCTCTTTGAGCGCGGCGGCCATCTATTCATGGTCGTGGCCGCGATCTTTGTCGGCCTGGCCGGCGCGATGGGTGCCGTGGTCTTCCGGCTGATGATTCGCCTTGTTCAGGGCTTCGCTTTCGAAGGCACGGAGGGCGTCGCCGCGGTCTTCGCGGAAGGGCTCGCCGCCGAAACCCATGACCCTCTCGAGGTCGCACGCACCCTCTCCTGGTATTGGCGCATCGCGATCCCCGCCGCGGGCGGCCTGTTGGTCGGTCCCCTGATCTATTTCTTCGCCCGAGAAGCCCGGGGCCACGGCGTTCCCGAAGTCATGAAGGCCATCGCGATCCGCGGGGGCGTGATTCGCGCCCGCATCGTCGGCGTCAAAGCCATCGCCTCCGCGATCTCGATCGGCACAGGCGGCTCGGTCGGCCGAGAAGGTCCGATCATCCAAATCGGCTCGGCCTTCGGTTCCACCCTCGGACAATGGCTCCACCTGAACACCGCCGGCGTCCGCACCCTCGTCGCCTGCGGCGCCGCGGCCGGCATCTCCGCCACTTTTAACGCGCCGATCGCGGGTGCGATTTTCGCTGCTGAAATCATCGTCGGCGACTTCGCCGTCATGCAATTCACCCCGATCGTGATCAGCTCCGTCGTCGCCTCGGTCGTGACGCGATACGCGGTCGGCAATCATCCCGCGTTCATCGTCCCCGAATACGAAATCGTCAGCCCCTTCGAACTCCTGCCCTACATGATCGCCGGCATCGTCGCGGGACTCGTCGCGGTCGCCTTCATTCGCACCCTCAGCCTTTCCGAAGATCTCTTCGCCAGGACGCCGCTCCCCGAATGGTCCCGCGCCGCGGTCGGCGGAGCGATGGTCGGGGTCATCGCCCTCTGGCTGCCGAACGTATACGGCGTCGGCTACACGACAATCGGCGGCGCGCTCGACGGCAGCTTGCCCCTCGCGTTGATGGCGATCCTCGTCCTCGCAAAAATTCTCGCGACTTCGATCACGATCGGTTCGGGCGGATCCGGTGGCGTCTTTGCGCCTTCGCTCTTCCTCGGCGCGATGGCGGGCGGTGTCGTCGGCACCCTCGTCGTAGACTATTTTCCCGGCGCAACGGGCAGCTCGGGCGCCTATGCCCTAGTGACGATGGGCGCCGTTGTCGCCGCCGCGACCCACGCGCCGATCTCCGCCATCATCATCATCTTCGAACTCACGCAAACCATCGACATCATCCCGGCACTGATGACCGCCTGCGTGATCAGTACGCTCGTCTCGCAAATCCTGTATCGCGATTCCATTTACACAACGAAGCTTCGCCGCCAGGGCATAGATATCCACGAAGCCCTCGACCCGAATGTGCTGAAGGGTCTCTTTGTACGGGACGTGATGGTGCGCGATCCCGATGTAATTCCAGCCTCCGCGAATTTCCGAACCGTGCTCGATCTTGTGGTCACGAGCCCGCATAGCCAATTCTACGTCGAGAGCCCGAATGGTGATTTAATGGGCGCGATTTCGCTCGCCGAGCTTCGACGACTCATCTACGACCAAGACACGCTTCAGCATGTCGTCGTGGCGGGGGATCTCGTAGACATGAGTCATCCCACGATCACCGATGAAGCAGACCTTTCGATCGTCATGCAAATTTTCAGCACGAGCGAAGTCGATGAGATCGCCGTCGTCGACGCCGACGATCGAAAACGTTTGGTGGGAACCGTTCGCGAGAAGGACGTGATCGAAGCAAGCAATCGCGAGCAGAATCGACGCGACCTCGCCGGCGGTTTCCATACGGGCCTCGGCGCTGCGGGCGCGGGGCAAACGGTCGAGTTAGGCGACGGCTATCAGCTGCGCGAGATCATGGCGCCGCCGCATGTCACGGGCCGCACGCTTCGCCAGCTCACGCTCCGCGAACGCGTGGGCGTACAGGTGCTCCTGGTTCGGTCGAAGCACGCCGAAGGCGGATCGCGGTTACGCGTACCCCACGGCGAGGATGTGCTGGTCGAAGGCGATACCGTGATTGTGGCGGGCACGCGGGATGCGCTGGACATGCTCGATGCGCTGAGCCCTCAGCCGCCGCCGGCCGAGGCCTAGATCAGGCCTGATGCAGGTCTAGGAAGGTTAGGTCAGGCGTAATAAGACCTCATGAAAGTCACAGCACAGTCTTAGCTGCGCTCGGAGAGCGTCAGCTCGACTCCGGTCGCGCCGGGCGAAAGCGGCTCTTGCGTGTCGCTTGAAATATCGCCCGCGCCTCGGGTCATCGCATTGCCATCGGCATCGAGTCGCGCCGAAAGCGAGATCGCACCTTCGAAGCGCATGCTCGGAATCATCACGTCCTCAGGGCCGATGGTGAAATCGAGCGGAAAGCTCGGGTTGAGGATACGAAGCACCGCAAGCGGCGGTCCGCCGCGCGCGCCCTGCGGTCGAGCGATCACAAAGAGCACGCCGCCATCGGGTCGCGCGTTCGCCAAATCGCTGGCCAAGAGGATCTGACCCGAAATCGGAGCTGCCCCTGCGGAGGCGGCCGCGGTCGCCGAGCCCTCTGCGCGGCTCGGCGGAAGCGCCGTTCGCGCAGGCGTTCCGTCGGCGTTGCCACGCATGCCGGCGGCTCCGGGCGGCGGCGCGGCAGAGCCGGGCCCATTCGGCGCATCCGGAAAGATCCGCGCCAGATCCGGCGGACTCGGTGCCTCCCCCGGCTGGTAGGGCTCGATATTGCGGTCACATCCTGCGATGGCGACCAGCAGGAGGCCGGCCAGCGCCAGAGTCGAGAATCGCCCGGCGAACAGCACCTGGCGAGATCGCTTAAGCAAAGAGGGACGATCCGGGCGAGTAGAAGGCGACAATTCCGTCATGCCTCGCACCCTAGCGCGGCATGACGCCTGAACCCATCAAGCCAATCCGCCGATCAGCCGCTGAATGTGACGTGCGTACGAAATTCCGATTTTCAGACTGGCTCCCTACAGCGCTCGCGCTCCTCTGCGCCTCCGCGTCTTGCCCTGCCCTCGCCGCGCCGCCCGCGGCAAGTTCGGCGCGCGCGATATCGACATCGACGACTCCACAAGTTGCCGAAGTCGCTGACCTTTCCTGTCCGGCAGGGATGATTCTCGGGACCGGTACTGCGGACCGAGACCTTTTGTCCGAGGAGGCCTCGGTCGGTGTCCGTGCTTTCTGGTGCGAGCGCTACGACGCATTCGGCAACACCCAGCGACTCGGCCCCTACCGCGAGGTCTACCCGAACGGCCAGATCCGACTCGAAGCGATGTATATGAAGGCGGGAAAAACGACGCGCCTCGAAGGACCGGTGGAGATTCGCAACGAAGATGGCAGCCGCTTTCTGCGGGGTTTTCTAAAGGCGGGCGAATGGGCCGGGGATCTCGTGATGTTCCACGAGACGGGACAGCCCTGGTTCGAGGGGAAATTCGAGCAAGGCCGACTCGTTGGCCCGCTTCGCACGCATCATGCGGACGGCGCACTCGAATCGGAGACTCGGTATTCAAGCGGGCAGGAGCAGGGCCTCGCGCGAAGCTTCTTCGCCACCGCTGCAGGCGGACGCCTCAAGAGCGAAGTCCGCGTCGAGAGAGATAAAATCGTCGGGGCACATCGCCTGCTCGATCGCGAAGGCGGACCACGTCGCGAAATCGATCAAGCCGCCGGCCGCACGGACTGGCAGACGGTCGGCGTGCCACAACCTACTCCCGCCCCGGAAACGCCCAGTGAAGTGACCCAACCACGCGGCCTCGATGCAGTCTGGCCGATCGGAGAAGCGGTACCCGTGGGACCCGCGGCCGCTTCGTCCGCTGCGACGCCCGAGGAACTCGACGCCTCCAATTGAGCCCTGCTCGAAGCGTGATACGCTCGCAGGTCAACACTGCTTGTTTCTTTTAGCCTAGGGGTGGTCGCGCGCGGGAACGTGCTGCGACCTGAGAGCAGACCCTTCGAACCTGATCTCGTCTCTTGTGTTGCGGCGGCTAGCCTCCCTGTCGGTCTAGGATTTAGGCTGCTGGCTTTCGCAAACTCCAAGGGCCGCGCGTAGGGAAGGCCCATAGCATGACTGTCGATCTTTCTTCTCCGAACTCGAAGTACTCTCTCCCCTCTCTGGGGAACAACCCCTCTTCTTCCGCGCAAGGCACGACGCCGGGTAGCTTCGCGAACCCGCCGACGATCGGTGGCCCGCTGACCTTTTCGTCACCGGACACGCCCGGCATGCCGCAACCGTCGGACAAAACGGCCTGGGATTTCATGCCGCCCGATTGGCGCCCGCTCGCGAAGGGCGAACGCCTGGCCGAATCCGCTCATCCCGACGTCGCGCCCGCGAACGCGTTCGCATTTGCAGCGCCCGACGGTTTCGAGCCGATCACGCAACTCGAGCATGCACGCCTCGGGATCGTGACCGCCGAGATGACACGCGTCGCCGAACGCGAGCCGCACCTTTCTGCCGAAGAGATTCGGGATGAAGTCGCAGCGGGTCGCATGGTGATCCCCGCCAATCGCATTCACTTGAAGAACGGACTCGATCCGATGGCAATCGGTCGCGCTTCGCTCACGAAGATCAATGCGAATATGGGTGCGTCGCCGATTTCGAGCGGTACCGAAGAAGAGATTGAAAAGCTGCGCTGGGCCGAACGCTGGGAGGCGGACACGGTCATGGATCTCTCGACAGGTGGTGATGTCGACGGCACGCGCGGTGCGATCTGCAGCGCGTCGAGTGTACCGATTGGGACGGTGCCGATTTACTCGATGATTCTCGACAAGAAGATCGAGGATCTCGACCGGGAGATCGTGCTCGAAGCCCTCGAACATCAGGCGCAGCAGGGCGTGGATTATTTCACGATCCACGCCGGTGTGCGACGCGCACATCTCCCTCATGTCACAAAACGACTGATCGGAATCGTGAGTCGTGGCGGGAGCTTGCTGGCGAAATGGATGATCCATCACGAGCAAGAAAACCTGATGGCGCAGATCTGGGATGATATTTGCGACGTTGTTCGCAAATACGATGTGACCTTCTCGATTGGTGACGGACTCCGCCCGGGCGGCCTCGCGGACGCCACGGACCTCGCCCAGCTCGGCGAGCTGCAGGCGCTCGGCGAACTGACGGAGCGGGCTTGGCGGAAGGGCTGCCAGGTGATGATCGAAGGTCCGGGACATGTCCCCTTCGATCAGATCGAGTTCAACATGAAGCTCCAGCGCCGGCTCTGCCACGGCGCCCCCTTCTACGTCCTCGGCCCGCTGGTGACCGATATCTTCCCCGGTTACGACCATATCACCAGCGCGATCGGTGCAACGGCCGCGGCCTACCACGGCGCGTCCATGCTCTGTTACGTGACGCCGAAAGAGCATCTCGGTCTGCCGAAGAAGGATGATGTGAAGCAAGGCTGCGTCGCGTACAAGATCGCCGCGCATGCGGCGGACGTCGCGCTCGGCATTCCGGCCGCCCGCGACCGCGACGACGAACTCACGAAAGCCCGCGCCGCGCTCAACTGGGAAAAGCATTTCGAGCTGTCCTTCGATCCCGACCTGGCCCGCGCCTATCACGACGAGGACCTCGACGTGGATACGGACTTCTGTGCGATGTGCGGACACGACTGGTGTTCGGTCCGCATCAGCAAGGAAATCACGCTCTTCGTGTCGGGTAAGGACGAGGACTATCAATGGGACAAGCCGAAGATCTCGGCTGCCCTCAATCCGGCCCAGCGCGAGATTCTCGAGCAGCGCGGCGTGCTCTCTCCCGAAGAGATCCATCGCCTTGCTTCAAAGACTCAAGGCGCGATGGGTGCCGACGAAGCCAACGCCGAGAAAGCTGCTTGCCATAGCGATCTCGCCGACGACGAGTCGGCTCAGGCGATTCAGTCAAAGCAGCTCGATCCCGTCACTCTCGAACCGATCGAGGGTGCGTCAGGCACATCGGCCTAGCTGAGGGCGTAGGGGAAGGACAAGGCGAAGGGATTGCGTTCACAACTCGTTTTGCGGTTGGCACTGTGGCTATCGCTCGGCAGCTGGGTGGGCTCGTGGGCCTTCTTCGCCTTCGTGGTCTCGCGGATTGCGTTCCGCGTGCTGCCCGGGGACGTGGCGGGAGATCTCGCCGGCTCCCTGCTCACGACGCTCCACTATTGGGGCGCCGCGGCCGGGCTCATCGCGGCCGGCGCAGCGATCGGACTGGGCCGGCGCGGAATGCCGGTGATTGCCCCCGTCGGGCTCGCCTTGATCTGCATGGTCAGCGAACTTTGGCTTTCGCCCGAGGTCGCCGCAGTTCGACCCAGCACGCTCGGCGTCCAGAGCTCCGCCGAAATGCAACAGCGTTTTGGGATGTTGCACCGGCTCTCCCTAGGCCTCTTTATGGCCGTCCACTTCGTCTCGATCATCTTGGTCTTCGTGCATGCCAGATTCGATGCCCGCGAAGCCGCGAGCCACACAGAGAGCTAGACACCAGTCCCCGCGATAGCCCGTAACGTGCTGAAATTGCGGCAAAAATGGATAGCCCCGCCTCGTGGCTTGGTGTATCCTACCGCCGCATTCGAAAAACCACTGCAATTTCAATGACTTGCGGCTGTGGGCGCGTGGACGGGGAGGCCAAATACCTCATCTCGGAGTCGCACTTAACACGCGCAGGCTTTGTTTTAGCCCCAGAGGCGTGGTCCGTGGTGCGGTGGAACTGAAGGTCGAGACGAGAGTCGAGCGACCGAAGAGACAGGAACGATCTAGCCTGAACAGACTTGGTGCCGGCGGAAGAACGGCTGGTCTGAGGAAAGAGAACGATGAGCGACATCAAGATCAAGCTTTCCCTCGAATTCAATATCACGGAGAGCGACCTCGAAGACGGACTCGCCGAATACGATGAGCTGAGCGTCGATAGCCTGATTTCACAGATCCTCGACAAGTCGATCGCCATCGATGAAGTCGATTGCAAGGTCGTCGAAGGCCCCAATACCCTCGAAGAAGTGGACGCTCAGCGAGCCGCTACGAGCACGGGCTAGTCGGGCTTTTTTATGCCTGGCCCGGTCCTGCCGGAAGCCAGAGCCAGAGAGCCGGACGCCCCCTCTGCCACGAAGGCTCTCGGCGAGTCCCTCAACAGAGGGCACCCTCCCCTATTTGTATTCAGTGCGGCCATGCTTCCCAGGGGAGGCAGAGGCAGGGCTCCCTTGCGCGGTCAGGGTGCGGATGTGGATTCGGGGCGAACCGGCTTAGCCGAAGAGTTCGAGCTGAGAGGACGAACGAGGCTCGGCCTTCTTTTTGCGACGCTCCTTGGGCGTACGCAGCGTGCCTCTGCCCGCCTCGAACACCGGCAGTAACCGCTGAACGGGTCCCTCTTTTGCCTTCTTCGGCTCTCTCGTCTTCTTCGGCTCTCTCGTCTTCTTCGGCTCTCTCGTCTTCTTCGGCTCCCGCGCCTTATGCCTCGCCTTGTTCGGCTTGGCCTGCTGGGCGACTTCCTTCAGCGGCTTTTCAGCGGAAGCCGGAGGCCCCGGCCGGTAGATACCCTCTTGCCGGCACCATTCCAGAATCTGAGCGTAATATGCGCGGAAGCGCAGACCGTGATTGAAATGCTTGAGATGAGCGAGTTCGTGGCAGAGCGTGCTCACTAGGCTCGAGTACTTGAGCGGCTTGCCTGTCGTCACGTGCCGAAGCCGAAGCCGAATGGTGCCGTCGGAAAAACACACGCCGTACCGACTCTTGACGTTGGCGCGCTCAGGCTCAAGAACTCGGTAGAGGAGCCCGAATCGCGAACAAATCCGCTGCGCATCCCGCTCAAGGTGCGCCATCAGTTCGTTTTTGGTGCGGCGGTCCAGCCTCTGATTCCCCCCAAAGGCGAGAGTTTGATCAGCATCGCCGCCTCAGTCAACGCGGGTCGCTCCATGCGGCTAAAGTAACGCGATGGACGACATAGAATCGCTCCCGCTTTTCCCGCTCTCGGACGTCGTGCTTCTGCCCGAGGTCTCGGTACCTCTCTATATCTTCGAACCGCGCTACCGACAGATGATCAAGGACGCGCTCGCCGGAACACACCAGGTCGGCATGGTCACCATCCGACCGGACAGCGTCGAAGACATGGCGGGCGACCCTCGGATCTTCGATATCGGCTGCATCGGACGCATCGCTCACTGGCAGGAGCGACCCGACGGCACTTTTCAGCTCCTGCTCCTGGGTGAGCAGCGATTTCGAATCAAACAAGAAGAGCCCCGCACCGGCGATCGCCTTTACCGCTCGGCCCAAGTCGAGGTTCTTGAAGATCGCCAGCCGCAGACGCCGGAAGACTTCGCCGCGTTGGCGAAAGGCCGAGAAGATTTGTTCACTGAGCTCGAACGACTCATCCGACGCTCCGTCGCGGAAGGCCAAGACCCCCAGGAAGTGCTGAGTCATTTCGAACAACTTGAACCGGCGCGACTCGTGAATGCCCTAACACAGGCGATTTCGTTTCGACCGATCGAGAGACAACAGCTAATCCAAGCCGATTCGATCCTCAATCGGTTCGAAATCATGCACGATTTGTTGCGCTTTCAGCTCGCAGAAATCGGCGGCGCTCCAGCCGACTCAAAACCGCTCCCCAACTAAAGAGCACTGGTTTTCATTCTCTGCAATTTCGCCCATTTTCGAGATAAATCGCGATATATCGAGATTGCTTGAGATCCGGGTTTCGAAAACGTCGGTTCATTTCAGCACACTCGGCATTCAAGCAGTTCTTCGCAAGATCACCGAAGCCCCTTGATTCCCTTTGGAATTCCAAAGACAAACGCCGGTTAAATCCCGCTAGAAGGCAGTTTCGGGGGGTTTATCAAAAGTGTCACTTGATCGTCACGATCAAGAACGCACTTCGTTGCCTTCCCGTTGCACAAGTGGTTAACTCGGCCGTGTTCGGGAAGCACCTATTTTGAACCCATCGAGATCCGGCTGAATCACTTGAAATCGCCCCAAATCGGTCGCGTACATCCAAGTGTTGAGGCATCTCCACCCCGCTCCGCAATGCCCTCGATTGATCGAAAATATAGATATCTAAGTCGATATCGATCGAATCGATTGAGTGTGTTGGCTGAGCGGATGCTTGAAATGGGTCCTTTCCGAAGCGCTGAACTGAGTTCTTCGCCTGCGGGCAACCAGCTTTCGTTTATCGCTTCGATCAACTTCATAGCTTTCGTGGTTTCTGTCGAATGACCTTTTCGCCCAAGGTCTGGGGTGACGCTTTGCGCCGCCTTCAGAATGACATTCCCGACTTTGTATTCGATGCCTGGATTGCGCCGCTCCAGGTCAAGCTGGCAACGAATCGCATCGTGCTCGGCTGCCCGACGTCTTTTCATTGCGATCGCGTTCGCATGCATCACGCCGAAGCGATCAAGCAAAGCGTGCAAGAACTGACGGGAACCCGTCCGCAACTTGAGATCCTGCCCCTCTCGGAATTCGCCGCGGCCGCGGGCCTGACTTATGACACGCTCAGCGGACACGCAGCCCAGCATCTGAACGAGGCAGCCGGACAAGAAGAAACCCTGCGAGAAGAGCTCCGGCAGCCACTCCGCGTCGCGTCCGGGGAACACGTGCAGGCGCAGGCCCTGGCTGGCGGAGGCACGGGCAGCGCGCGCACCATGCCGCTCGCGCCTTCTGCCTTCGCATCCCCCTCTGCATCCCCCTCTGCATCCCCCTCTGCATCCCCCTCTGCATCTTCTTACGCGCCTTCGACCGCCGCGTTTTCATCGCAGTCTCCCGACTCGCCGCTCGCCTTTGCCTCTGCCTCGCTCTCCGCGCAGGAAAAAGCTGAGCGCGAAGCGAAGGGCCTGTATTCAGTGCCCTCATCCGTTTCCTCAACAATGCCCGCACAAAAGCCCTCTAAGGCGCGACGGGTCTCAGCAAGACCGGCAACCGCCAGCGTGGCCGGCAAGCGCGCGGGAGCCCCTTCCCGAACCGCTCACTCTGCCCCACGTACCCGTGAGGAAGACCTCGCACTCTCGCTCGACGGCACGCCCGCTCAGGGCGAACTGCCCTTCAGCTTTGAGAGTTTCGTGGTCGGCCCCTGCAACTCGCTCGCTCGCGAAGCGGCGCTCGCTCTCGCCCGGCAGCGTCAGCGAAGCCTGAACCAGATTTATCTCGGCGGAGAAGCGGGCATGGGCAAGACCCACCTCGCTCGCGCCACCGCCATCGAAGCGCGGCGACATCTCAATCTGAGCTCGTCGTTTTCGGGCGGCTCCTTTGCCCACACCAATGCCCGCGCCCATGCCAACGCGCGCGGTTCGGGCGGCGCACAGGGCGGCTCCGTCAGACCTGGCATCGTCTACACGTCAGCCGAGCAGTTCACAAGCGAGTTCGTCTCGGCCATGCGTCATGGTCGATCCGATGAGTTTAAGAAGCGATACCGAGGCCCCATAGGCCTCTTGATCGTCGAGGACGTGCAGTCCTTTCAGGGCCGCGCCAAGACTCAGCTTGAGCTGTTCAACACGATCGAGCATGTGCTCGATGCCGGTGGTCGCGTCATGCTCACGGGCGATCGCTCGCCGCGTGATCTGGGCGCCCTTGATCCCCGCATGCGCGAACAGCTTGGCCGAGGCTTTGTCGCCGAACTCGAAGCCCCCGATGCGCTCGTGCGCCGACATCTTCTGCGCGCGAAAGCGGCGGCCGGCGGCGTTCACCTTCCCGACGATTGCCTTGACCTCCTCGTCGAATCCACAAACGGCAGCGTTCGAGATATCGAAAGCGTGCTGATCCAGGTCGTCGCGACCTCCTCGCTCCTCGGTCGCGCGATCGACCTCGACCTGACCCGCGAAGCCGTGGCGCTGAAATCCGGAGCCGGCTCGTCGCTCGCTCCGAAGACGATCGCCGTCAGCGAGATCGTCCGCATCGTCTCCGCTTTCTTCGGCAAGCGACCCGAGGCCCTCGCGTCGCGTTCCCGCCGGCGCGATGTACTCATCCCGCGGCAGCTCGCGATGTACCTCGCCCATCGATACACGGACGCTTCGTTCACGGAAATCGGTAGAGGCCTCGGCCGTGATCACCCGGCCGTGCGCAACGCGATCCAGCGCATCGAGCGGCTTGTCCTCGAAAACGCTCCGCTTCGGTATCAGGTCGAAGCGCTCTCCGAGCGAATCGACCAGACGCTTAAGAACCAGGCCGCAGACAGCACGCGATAGTTTTTCGCTAATCGCGGAAAAAGGCGAAGCGCTCTCGACTCTTCATCTGCACTAAGTCCGCCTTAGCTCGGCCTCGTGTCGCGAGTCGCGAAGTTGACTAGGCAATCGCTAAACCACCGGAAGCGCAGCAGTCTCCGGCTGCGATTCGCGCGCCTTCTCCAACGATGTTCGCCAACGCGCCGGTCCCGATAGATCCACCACTGCCTCGGGTTCGAGGGAAGGCGGATCGAGCGCGGGGTCTTCGAATCGCTGCACAGTTTTGTAGAGCGTCGTCCGCTCCACGGGCACGCGGCCGAGTTCGCGAATCAGGCGGCGGAACTCTTCGGGCGGCGTATTCTCGCCATGGTCCGCGCCAGACTCGCGACTGATCGATTCCTCCATCAGTGTGCCGCCGAAATCATTCGCACCCGCACTCAGCGCCATCTGACCCAGCTTATGTCCCATCTTGACCCACGAGACCTGGATATTCGTAAACCAGGGCCGCAAGAAGAGACGCGACACCGCGATGATCCGCAGATCCTCTTCCATCGAAGGGCCGGGCCTTGAGCCAAGCAGGTTGTAGAGCAGATTCCGCTCGTGGATAAAGCCAAGCGGCACGAATTCGGTGAAGCCGCCGGTCTCTTTTTGGATCTCGCGCAAGAGGTCGAGATGGCCCGCAATATGATGTGGCTTCTCGATATGACCGTACATGAGCGTCGAGGTAGACCGCAGGCCGATGCCATGCGCCGCCTTGATGATCTCGACCCAGCGATCGGTCTTCAGCTTGTTAGGCGAAAGGATGTCGCGGATCTCGTCGTCAAGAATCTCGGCCGCCGTTCCAGGCATGGTTCCGAGTCCCGCGTCGACGAGCCATTGCAGATAGTCCGAGAGCTCCATCCCGCTCTTTTTATGCGCGAAATCCATCTCTTCGGGCGAATAGGCGTGGATATGAAGGTCTGGATACTCGGCCTTTACCGCTTTGAGAATATCGCGGTAATGCTCGTGGTTTTTGTTGGGATGGATCCCGCCCTGGATGCAGACTTCCGTGGCGCCTCGCTCAATGGCGTTCTGACATTTTTCGAGGATCTCTTCGTGGCTGCGGTCGAAGGCTTCTTCTTTGTCGTCCTTGTGCCGGGCGAAGCCGCAGAACGAACAACCGACATAACACACGTTCGTGAAGTTGATATTCCGACAAACGACGTAGGTCACGTCATCGCCGCAGTCTCGCTTCCGAGCGAGGTCGGCTGCAGCAATCAGAGCGTGGAAGTCGAGCCCTTGAACGGTAAGAAGCCGTTCGGCGTCCTTCGCCGAAAGCTCTTTGCCATCAAGCGCACCTTCAAGAAGGCTGCGCACATCACTCGAAACAGCAGCGGTAAGTTGTTCAAACATCTCAAGCGGCCTCCTCGTCGGACTGGTTGTTCTTCCGCTGCGCGTAGCCCTCGTCGTTGGCGTATTTCGGCAGCAGTGCCCGCATCTGCGGGTCAAAGAATTCGGGACGTTCGAGGATCCAGTCCGGATAGACGGGACCTCGTTCAAAAAGTTCGAAGCCGGCGGCCTCAGTATCCTCGCGCAACTGGCGCAAAGCAGGCCAGGGCGCTTCGGGATTGATAAAATCGACGGTGATCGGCGAAACGCCGCCCCAGTCATCCACGCCCGCCTTCAGCAGACGCGGGAGCATGTCGGCTCCAAGGTTCGGCGGCGCCTGGACATGCACTTCGCGGGGCAAGATCAGCCGCGCAAGCGCGACCCAACCCACCACCTGGTCATCTTTGAGGGGCGAAGCTGCGCGCATCTTCGTGCCCGGCTTGGGATGGAAAGGCTGGATGATCGCTTCCTGGATATGGCCGTAGCGGAGCGCAAGATCGCGGATCACCCAGAGCGTATCGACGCGCTCCGCATTGTTCTCGCCGATCCCGAGCAGCATGCCGCTGGTGAACGGAATCTTCAGCTCGCCCGCCTCTTCATGCATTTTGATACGCGTCGCAGGCTCTTTATCCGGCGCGTGAAAATGCGGCATCCCCTTCTCACGCAAGCGCCTACTCGTAGTCTCGAGCATCAGCCCCATCGAGGCATTATACGGCCGCAGCCGCGCCATCTCTTCTTTCGTGAGGATGCCCGCGTTCGTATGCGGAAGCATGCCCTTCTCGATCGTCTTCTTGCAGGCCTCCACAATCAGATCCGTCGTACTTGTTAGGCCACGTTCCGTCAGCATCTCGCGGTAGCTGCCATAAGCCACCTCAGGCTTATCGCCGAGGCACATCAAGGCCTCCACGCATCCCGTCGCGACACCGCCGCGAACGACCTCTGCCACTTCCTCAATGCTGTAGGTATGTGCTTCCGCGGAATCGGGCTGTTTCGCAAACGTGCAATAGGTGCAGCGATTGCGGCAGAGATTCGTCAGCGGGATAAAAATATTTCGTGAGACCGTCACGCGTTCGCCGGTCTGCGCGACTTTGATTGCGCGCGCGCCGCGGCAGAGCGCGTCGAGGATTTCCGCGTCCGCGAAATGTTCGGAAAGGATCTCGGCCTGCTCGCGTGAGAGCAACGCGACGCCTTGGACTACGTCTTCTACCCAGGCCTCCACCTCAGAAACGGCGGGGGGAACACCAGGGCGAGCCAACGCGTCGCGAGCGCCGAGCGGGGCGCCGGCTTTGCGGGTCGAGTTCTCTGGTTCTGGGTTTTGCGCGTTCGGCAAAAGGGGGACTCCGAGGGATCCGGTCGAGCTGATCAGAATAGGGCGGGCGCACTCTAGAGCATCACACAGGCGCGCTGCCTTCCGCAATCAAGACGGATTCGGCGACCCAGAGGCCCACGACCGTATCATAGCGAAGCCCGTAACTGTCCGGAATGCTGAGAGATTGCTACCCCTCTAGACGGTCGGGGTTCCCCCCGGGCGATACGAGTTCCCCCTTGGCCGGAGCTCCGTCCTCTTCTCGTGGCTGCGTCCGCCAGCGACGATGGGTCCAGATCCACTGACTCGGCTCCGCCCGAATCGCCGCTTCGATGGCCTCCGTGACGCGCTGCACATTGGCGCGAATCGCTTGCGCGGGATCGGCGGCGTTCGAAACGAGCGGAATCGCAGGACCGATCTCGACGCGATGCCCCTGGCCGTTCGCGCCGCGCCGGATGAAGGCGGGCACGATCGGAACGTTCCGGGCCATCGCCAATTCGACCGGCCCCGAGCGCGTACTCGCCAGACGCCCGAAGAACGAAACGAACACTCCCTCTTCGCGCTTCGCGTCTTGGTCGAGCAGCGTAATCACTTTCCTCCCCGACTCGAGCGCGCGCACAACCGGCAAACCCGCATGCCCCATCCGAATCTGCTGCACCGAAGAAGCGTCGCCCGCGCCCTTTTCCCCGATCGTGCGCCCTCGAAGATCCAAGAGGACCTGGTCGAGAGCGGGCTCTCGGAGACCGCGGTAGACGACGGAAACCGGAATGCCCAGGGCCGCGACTTTCGCACAAGCCAGTTCCCAGTTGCCAAGATGTGCCGTCACGACCAAAACGCCACCGCGTTCGGTCTGCGCTTCCGCCGCGCGGAGATGTTCGAGTCCTTCTACTTCGACTTGATCCAGCAAGGCGGCTGCCCTTGCGCCTCTCAAGGCGAGCAGTTCGACGAGTCCCTGCGCGAGATGTTCGAAGACACCGCGCGTCCAAGCCTCATGATCGCGCGGGGAATGCGTCGGAAACGCGGTCGCCAGCTGCGCTCGAACCCGTCCGGTGCGCGGCGCGGAGAGCGCAGCCCACCCGCGCCCGAACCCGCGCGCGAGTGCCGCGCTCGCCGAAAGCGGAATTCGCTCCACGATCCAGGTCAGCCCATCGATCAAGCCAGAAAGAAGTCGGCTCCGCAGCGAACGCTCGGACGCTTCGCGACCCGTCGACCCTGCGCCTGGAGCGCCCACGCTCCAGCCCCTCCTCAGCGACCTGAGAGAGAGGCTTCGAGCGAATGAATCACGGCCGCACGCAAATCCGATGGATCGAGAATCTCGGACAGCGATCCCACTTCCCGCGCGCGATTGACGTTATGCACGGCATCAAACTCGGCCGCCACCGAAGCCTGCTTTTCGAGCGTGACTTCTGTCAGCACGTCTTCGAGCTCCGCGCGATGCTCTTCCGTCGGATGTCGCCGGGCCTGCTCGGTCTTGTCCTTCACCCGAGGATCATCGAGCGCCTGCGCCCGCACCTCGCGACTGAACACCACCGCCGCCGCCGGCCCGCCGCCGATCACCGAAGCGTAGGAACCCGAAAGGGCGACCGCCTTCATTTCATCGTTTAGCTCCTGGGAGAAGACCACGTAGGCCCCGCCGTGGTAGCGAGAGACGACCGCGAAATAGATCGGCCCGGCAAAGTTCACGACCGCGCGCGCAATCTCCGCGCCGTTTTCAAGCTGAATCTTGCGCAGCGATTCCGGCGAGCCATCAAAGCCCGACAAGTTCGCGAGCACGACAACTGGCCGATTTCCGCTCGCCGAATTAATCGCGCGAGCGACTTTCTTCGAGGACTGCGGAAAGAGCGTGCCGCCGTTCCAGGACTCGGGCCCGTCCGCCGGGTGGTAGCCGTCGCGGGGCACGTTGCGGCTCTCGATGCCGATAAGCAAAACCGGCTGACCGCCGACATGCGCATCCCAGACAATCGCTGTCTCGGCACCTACCCAGGCATTCCATCGTTCAAGGTACCCGCCGTCCTGGTCAACGAGCGCGTTCATCACTGCGCGCATAGCGAAAGGCCGTTTGCGTCCCGGATTCGTTTCATCGTCGAAGAGTTCACCGACCGTCTTGAGACCATCCGCATCGGTCTCACCAATCGTCATCTCGCCAATCGAGCGCGCCCGTGGATCTTCAGTCGCAAATGCCCGCGGCCCTGCCTCGCCCGGCACCACATACGTGAAGCGGTAGTGCTCGTACAAGATGCGGTAGGCATCAGCGAGGTTCCGCGCGTAGTACTGCGCCTCACCATTCGGCCCCATGATCCGCTCAAAGCCGCCGATGGCGATTTCGTCTTCTGCCGAAACAGCGCCCGAAGCTTCGAGCGCCGCGCGTCCAGTCAGGACCATCGACGCGTTCTGCGTCATGATCAGGACACCACGCGTATGCATGAGCATTGTCGAAAGAGCGTCGAAGTAACTTTGCGCTCCGACGTTGACGCCTTGAACGATGATATGAACGATGCCGCCGGTCTGTGTAAACGTTACTATGCGTCGGACGACCCGAGCCGTCGCATCGAGGTTCTCGGTGCCGCTATCCATCGCGATCTTCGCACCCGAAGAAACGGGCACCCACTCGAGCGGCACGCCTTCTTTCTCGGCGAGATCGAAAGCGGCCACAAGTCGATCGCATTCCGGCGCCGACAAAGCGCCCATGCCCATCGTCGGATCTGACAGCACGAGTACGCGCTGCATGCCTTCCGGGACTTTTTCAGTCGGCGTACGAATCAGGCCAAACACAACCGCCGAAGTGTTCTGGCCTGGCGGCCTCGACGCAACGCTCATGGCGCGCGGCGTCTTGCTTTCCGGATCCAAGTCGAACTCTTCGAAAGAGCCTTCTGTGCGCTCTCCTTCCGAGGTTTCCCCCGTCAGCATCTTCACGATCTCATACGGATAGATCAGACGACGTCGGCGTGCGGCAACAACCTTCCGCTCGTATTCCTGCGCGGGGGCAAGAGGCGCGTGATGCGGATTTCGCCAAGTCGTCTCGAGCTGCTCGCCGGTATCTGAAATCACGAGTTCGCAGGCTTCCGCCGGTTCGTCTGGATTCTCGCGATCGAGTCGATTGAGTTTGACGATCACTTTCTCGAGGCCTAGATGACGGGTCGCGGGGGCAAGCCTGCGTGCCACGTCACTCGCTACTTCCGCGTCCACAAAAACCTCAGGCGCTACGAAGATCGCGATGCGATTCCATTGCAGCCGCCTTCGCGGATCGTTGGTTTGCAAGATCGTCCGAAGGCGGCGGGCCGCGCGGTTGAAGACGCGCTCGAAGGTCCCGAGATGATGAGAGAGCTCGCGACCCGGCTCTGGCGATCGATCGCGCGCATCAGCCAACACGAAAATGCGTTCGTCGCCGGGCGCATTGCGAGCGCGACCGTGGAAGGCGTAGATGCCTTCCTCGGACTGCAGGCGATCAAGATCGAAAGCCGCATAGCGATCGAGCGCGATGCGTCCCGCGGTTTCCGGATGCAGATCATGATGTTCGTAGGCTCGCTCGATCTGTCCTTCGCGACGCACGAGCGTCCGGTAGACGTCTCCTTCGCCGTCAGAGGTGAGCAATCCGACCGTGATCCGCCAACCGAAATCGACATCGGCATAAGCGGTTTCGATTTCGCCAAGCGTCTCGTCCCAGTCAAGACCCCCAGCGCGCTCCTCTTCGCTCGTCGCAGGAATCAAAAACTCAAGCGCTGTAATGGGCGTTCCCGGATCGCGCTCAAGGAGCGTTGCGGCGCCGCGCATAAGCCGGTCCATCCAAACCCCGAGTTCCGAGGCCTCTCCCGTCGCGGCCAACACAACACCCTTGCCTCGGTACTCCACGCAATGAATCGGTTCGTCATCCACACGAACTGCCCGATAGGCCTCAGGCGTACTCGGCGCATATCGTCTCTGAACATGGGCAGCGAGAGCAATCGCACGCCGATTCGAATCTTCTCCGCCGATCCAACGGCCCACCCGCTCAAAGACCATACGCGGCGAAGAAGCGACCTCGAGCAGCACGTCACCGGGCGGCGCCACAGCGTCCATCTCGGCTACGGCCAACCATTCTTCGACCGTGCTCGAGGAACGCTTCGCGCGTTCTTCGATGCCCGGCTCCTGGAAAATGACGTACGAAGCTTCAAGCGCCGCATCCGCAATCGTATCCGTCACCTGAGGACGCATGCGTGCGATCCGGTTGAGGGCGCCGGCCAGCCGAGCATCATCGCCCATGAATATGCCGGTCTGCGCGAGTCGGGTAATCCGTCGCAGAACACCCAAGATCAAGGAAAGCCGCAGGCTCCGTCCCGGCTGACAAGCCAGAATCCGGAGCAGCGCCCGCCGCAGTGCATCCGAAGGCGAAAGATCCGTAATGCCGTAATGCGAGAGCGCCGCGCGAACCAAATCGAGGTACTCCTCGTCGATTCCCGCCCCCTCCGCTTCCACGCGCCGGATATACATACCGAGCCGAGCGTGATTCGAAGGTCCAGACTGGCCGGAAATCGAAGCGCTCGGTGCGCGAACGGAGAGGAGCTCTACGTCCGCGAAGGTTTCCACTTCGTGCCGGATTTCAGCGAGTGCCCGCGTAAAGCTCTCCGAGAGATCCTCGGGCAGCGGCGCCTCAAGGAACGAAGCAAGCGCGTCCGCCCGATCGGGGTTCGCGTCGTAGCCGAGAAGCACCCGGCGAATCTCTTCGCGGGCAGCATCGATGGCGAGACGTCGATCACCCAGATCCGCATGATCCGCCGCGAGCAGAGCCGGCTCACCCAGCGGCCGCTCCTCGTTCGGTGAAAAGAGGAGCGCAATCGGATCCACTTGCTCCGGCAACCGCAGGCGCGTTCGAACCACGCTATCCGCGGCCTCTTCGCTCGACTCCTCGATCACAAGAATCATATCGCCGGCGGCAACCTGTTGACCCTTTTGGGCGATAACTTCCTTGATCGTCCCGCCCACGGGCGCCTGGAAGCCGATCTCCATTTTCATCGCTTCGAGCAGTCCCAGCGACTGCCCCGCCGTGACCGTATCGCCCTCGGCAACGTGAATCGCGACCACAACAGCGGGCGTGCTCGATCGGACCTGTCCCGCAGTTTGCGAGCTAAATCGGAGCGGATGGCCGTCGACTTCGAGACGCAAGCCGCGCTCGTTCGCGTCGTACTGAATCCGGCGCACGCGATCGTCGATGATCAAACGCGCGGCATGGTCGCCCTCTTCTCGCATCGTGGCGCCCACGGCGACACCTTCGAGATGTACGCGGTAGCGCCAGCTACCGATCGCGTAGACCTTGAGTCGATAACTCTCCGCCCCGAACGAGAGGTCGATTTGTTGACCTTTCGACGAGGGCGGTCGATCGCCGCTGGTATCCCCTCCGAAGATGCCTGTGCGCAGAGTCGCCCGGCTTCGCTGATAGGAGAGAATCGCCGCCGCGACGAGCGCGTCTCGTGCGAGCTCCGGATGGGTATCCACGATGCTTGCGCGTTCGGCACTCCAGAAATCAAGCCAGCGTGTATCGACGCCGCCTCTCCGAAAATCGTCGCTCGCCAGGATATCGAGCAGATACCCCTTATTCGTCGCTCCGCCCTCCACAATGAGTTCCAGATCCCGAAGTGCAGACGCGAGACGCGCGATCACATCACTCCGCTTCTCACCGTAGGTAATGACTTTGGCGATCAGGGAATCAAAATCGGAAGAAATCACGGTGTTCGTCGTGACGCCGGAGTCGACGCGGGTATGTGGGCCTAATGCCGGCTCGAAGAGTGCGATGCGGCCTGGCGAGGGCAGAAAGCCTTCGTCCGGATCTTCGGCACAGACACGCGCTTCCATTGCGAAGCCGCGTCGCTCTACGGGGATCTCCGCGATCGACTCACCGCGCGCGATCCGAATCTGGATCTCGACCAGGTCGACACCGGCGATCAGCTCCGTGATGCCGTGCTCAACCTGAAGTCGCGGATTGACCTCAAGGAAGAAAAAATCCTCGCCCTTGATCAAGAACTCGACCGTTCCGACGCCGTAGTAGCCCACATGGCTCACGAGCTGGACCGCGGAATCTTCAAGGCGCGAAAGCAGCTCGTCGGAAAGACCGGGCGGCGGCGCCTCTTCGAGCACTTTTTGATGCCTTCTCTGCACGGAGCAGTCGCGGCAACCAAAGGACCGGGCAAAGCCATGCTGATCGGCGGCGACCTGCACTTCAATGTGGCGACCGCCCTGGACCATGGCTTCAATAAAGAGCGAGCCGTTACCAAAAGCCGCCATCGCCTCGGATTCGGCGGACCGGAAGGCCTCGGCGATTTCGTCGCGCTTCTCGACCATTCGGATGCCGCGACCACCGCCACCCGCTGTCGCCTTGATCACGACGGGAAAACCAATGCGTTCGGCATGCGCGAGTGCGTCGCGCTCATCCCGCAGCGCGCCGCCACTCCAGTCCGTCACGGGCACACCCGCGCGCTGCGCGAGTTCTTTCGATGTGATCTTGTCACCAAGCTGCCGCATGGCATCAGCCGGCGGGCCAAGAAAGAGGATGCCCTCGGCGTTCAGCCGGTCCACGAAGACGGGATCTTCTGCAACGAATCCCCAACCCGGCCACACCGCATCTGCCTTCGCTTCACGGAGCGCCGCCAGGACGCCATCATGATCGAGATAGGCGGCCACGGCGCCGTTCTCCGCCGAGAGTTCGACGGCGCGGTCCGCTTGCCGCACGTAGGGTGTGTTGCGATCGGGTGCTGTGAATAGGGCCACGACCTCGAGGCCGCCCCCTTCTCTTTCGCGGAGGCTCTTCGCCGTGCGAAGGCATCGGACGCCGGCCTCTCCCCGATTCACAATCGCCAGCCGCTCGATGCGGCGTGATTCGATTTGTCCCGGTCCGTTCGTGTCGCGCTCGTCACTCATAGCCAGGTCTACTCCGCCGCTGCTTTGGGGCTGACTGAATCCATCACGTGATCCGTCAAGATCATTTCGCTTCCCGCATTCGTTTCGCTTCTCATATCCGTTCCTGTTCTCACACCCGCTCCTCTTCTCACATCCAAAGTCGGCGTCATTGCGAAGGCAACGAAGCGACCGTGATGCGATAAAGAAAGAGACAGAGAAGTACATCCACCGTCGAGCTCGACAGTCGGAATCTTCCCGCACCGACCAATCGAGAGTCGATCGACCTCGACTCCCAGGTTCCGCCCGATCTCGCGCACAGCAAGTATGCGCACCGCAACACTCGGATCGGTGGAGGCGGGGGCAGGGGCAGGGGCAGGGGCAGGGGCGAAGTTGAAAGAGACGGGCGACCGCTCCTCGACCGAAAAGACAAGCGCATCCCAGTCAGAATCCACAGGCAGCGCAATCACATGCACCGATTGCGCCGACTCGTAGCTTCGAATTTCGAGCTCCCGCGCGTGAGGGGCAGGCAGGACCATCCGCCCGCGGCGCTCCACCCAACTCGTTTGCGCGGAAATCGCTGAGGACGCCGAAGCATGTATCGACCCTGAGACCATTTCCGCTGGTTCGAAACGCGCGGTGAGCTGAATCGGAGAGAACACGAAATGCGGATCGAGCTGCCGGGCCAGCTTGTAGGCCGCTTCTTTCGCGCCCCAATGCGCCCATCGGCAGGCCAGTGACGCCGCATCGCGGGCAATCACGCGCCGCTCTTCGGCGGAGAAAACGCGTTCGTCAAAGCGCGGTCGAAAGGTCTCGGGACGCGCGTCGATATCTTCGAGGTCGATGACATCATTGCCGAGCATCGAAATAATCTTCCTCCATCCGAATCAATTGACGAACAATTTGCTGTGCCAGATCGCGCGAGCGGCGCACACCCTTCGCATCACTCTTGGGTTCAATCGCCGTCAGCGCGACTTCCACCGTGTCGCCCTTCGCCGGAAAGTCGCCCCAGGTTTCCTGGTTGCGGCCGCGCATATAGACGCAGAGCACGCGACAGCCCGGGATTGACCCGACGATACGCCCGACCCCCCAAGCCGCTGCCCGCTCTTCGACACGACCGCTTCGACTCCGACCGGCTTCCGGAAAAAGCAGCGCCGTCTCTCCTTTCGCAAGCAGAAACTTCACGCGCTCAAGCACATCGCCCACATCTTCCCGCGCGCCGCCGCGCGTGATCGGGATGCATTTCGCGATGAAGAGCAGAAGACGCGCGAAGACGGTTTTCCCGAAATTCGTGCTCTCCGGGGTATTCCAAGGCAGCTCATCCGGATTCTTCAGCCAGTACGTGCCCGACCCAAGCGCCCATGCAATGATGAACGAATCCACCAGCGTGAGATGATTCGCACAGACCAGCAGAGGCCCATCCGATTGCGCACGGATCTGCTGATACTCACGGCGAATCCGCCGAACGTCTGCGATGCGATAGCGGAACCAGAGGCGCATCACAACGACGCTCACGCCAACCCAAATCGGTCCAGCGATCATACTCACCGCACGCTGTCTCGCGTGGGCGCGCACCATCTCGGGATGCGAGTCGCTGGTTTTCTCGACCAGCTTCGCGCGTGCCCGGCCCGGATCAAGTTCTCCGGGATCATCGCTGGAAACGCTTTGGGTCACACAGTTCCTCTGCCTACCGCTCTGCTTTCAGATCCGTTTAGAGCTTGCCCGAAATCAGATTGACAGCATCGCCCACGGTGTTCACCAGATCGACATCTTCGTCGGCGATTTCGATATCGAAATCATCTTCGAAGGCGATGACCACATCCACGAGACGAGCCGAGTTCACCTTGAGGTCTTCGAGAATATTCGTCTCCATGCCCACCTTGCCGAGCGCGGCTTCGTCCTTGACCCAAGGCGTAAGAATCTTGACGACGCGCTCCATGACTTCCGATTGTTCCATTTTTGCAGCTCCTTCTTTGGTCTGACCGTTTGACCCGACCGTTGACCCGACCGTTGACCCGACCGTTGACCCGGCAGAGGGGTCCGACAGAGTGGTTCGAAAGAGCCGCTCTGACTAGACCCTAATCCATTCGCACGAATGCGAAGCCCATCTCGTTCGCGCTACGCCTTGTAGCGCTTGAATACCAGACAAGCATTGACGTCACCAAACCCAAAACCGGCTTTCACCAGCACATCGAGATCCGGCATTTCTCTCATCACATGCGGAATCGAAGCCGCATGCTTTTCAATCTCGGGATGCACATCTTCGCAGTTGATCGAGGGGTGCACGAAACCGCGCATGACCATAAGCGCCGAGGCCACGGATTCGATTCCGCCAGCCGCGCCAAGGGCATGCCCAATCATGCTCTTTGTGGCCGTGATGGGTGGAAGCTCGCCCGGTCCGCGACCCAGCGCCCGTTCCCAGGAGCCCACTTCTTTGGGATCCGCTCCGGTTGCCGTCAGATGCCCGTTGATTGCGTCGACTTGATCCGGCGTGACGCCCGCGTCGGCCAGCGCTTCCGCGATGCATCGTTGAACGCTCGTCGGATTCGGCGAAGTCATGCTGCCACCCATACGGTGACCACCACAGTTGACGCCGCTACCCGCGACCTCCACGTGAATGCGTGCGCCGCGCGCAAGCGCACTTTCGAGACTCTCGACCAGGACCACGCCCGCACCCGATCCAGGAATAAATCCGCCCGCCGAAGCGGAAAGCGGCCGCGACGCTTTTTCGGGATCGTCATTCGAACCACGGTTCAACACGCGCATGGCGTCAAAGCCGGCCCAGATATAGTGGCTCGCCGCCTCCGCCCCACCGCAGAGCATCCGGTCGGCAAGGCCCGCTCGGATCCGTTCCATTCCCATCGAGATCGCCTCGGTGCCCGTGCTGCAAGCGCTCGAGTTCGTGGTCACCTGATTACCGAGTGCGAGTTGGCCGGAGATGCGTGCGGAAATTCCGCTTGCCATCACCTGCTCCACCGCCGTCGAACCCATGCGACGCACTTTGCCAGCGTTCGTCATCGGCACGACGCGTTCGGCGATCGTATCCATGCCGCCGATACCCGTGCCGAGAATCGCGCCGGATCGCCAATCGACTTCTTCCGAATCCGCGGCCGGGCGTTCGAGGCCTGCGTCTTCCCAGGCTTCGATCGCGGCGAGGCTCGCGTAGCGCTGATTCAGATTCATTCCGAGGAGTTCTTCCTGAGTGAACTTCTTCTCGCAGAGTGCGTCGACGCCTTCGGGTGTGCCCGCCACGGTGCAGCCGAACTTCGCCTCGGCCATCTTTTCCTGATGCCTCAGTCCGGACTTGCCCGCGCGCAGCGCTGCTTCGAATTCGCTAACGCCGACTCCGTTCGGAGCCACAACACCCAGCCCCGTAATGACCACGCGCTTCTTTTCACTCGCTCCGCTCATTGCGGTACTCCCATCCCCGAAAGTTCTCCGGAACACACAACGGTTCCGTCATCGGTCTTCATCTCGAACGAAGCGCGCAATTTTTTGCGACGCCAGAATTTGATCCGCCCCGTCGTCGTCACACGATCGCCCGGCTTCACCGTGCCTGAAAAGTCGATATTGCAATCCGTGAAGATCGTCAGCAGCTTGCCGACCTCTTCACGCGAGGTGTCGCGGGCGTAGAGAAAAATCCCGAACGCAACCACCCCCGCCTGCGCCGCAGTCTCAATCAAAATCACGCCGGGCGTAATCGGATTCCCCGGGAAATGGCCCCGATAGAAATCCGCTTCCGGCGAGAACGTATACCGCGCAACGATATGCTCCTCGTCGAGTTCCACAATCTCGTCGATGAACCGAAATGGTTCCTGTTGCGGAACCATTCCCAGTACTTCTTCGGGGGAGAGGATGTCGCCTCCAGGAGCGGCTGCATCCGCGGCTTTATCCGCCATACATGCCTCCGTTCACGTGGAGGACACTACCGTTGATATAGCTACCGCGCGTCGCAAGGAAACCCACCACGTCGGCGATCTCGTCTGCTCTACCCGTTCGTCCGATCGGAATCTTCGCCAGGATGGCTTCCTTGATTTCCTCGGGTAGTTCTTCGGTCATCTCCGTATCGACGAAGCCCGGCGCGATCGCGTTCACCAAGATGTCCCGGCCCGCGAGTTCTTGTGAAAGCGATTTCGTAAAAGCGTCGAGTCCCGCCTTCACCATCGTGTACGGAATCTGTCCCGCATTGCCGGTATGCCCAACGACGCTTGAAATATTGATGATGCGACCCGTTCCCTTGCGCAGCATGAAGCGGCGCAGCACGAGCTTCGTGAGATACCACGTCCCTCTCGCCACCGCGGCCACCGAATCATATTGATCAAGATTCATAGCGAGCATCGGCGCGTTCACGTTGTAGCCCGCGTTATTCACAAGCACATCCACGCGACCCTCCGCACCCTTCAGTTCCTTGACCAGCGCATCAAGGCTCTCCGAATCCGTCAAATCCGCCTTGATCGTAAACGCACCACCACCCGTCGAGGCGAGTTCCGCCGCAAGTTTTTCCGCCGTCTCTTCGCTCGATCGGTAATGAATCCCGACGCGGAAGCCGTCCGCCGCCAGCTGCCGGCAACACGCGGAACCAATTCCCGTTCCGCCACCCGTTACGAGGGCGACGGGGGTTTCTTCGTTCGCAGCGCTCTCGCTCATCGCTCCATCCTTCCGCCCCGGGAATGCTCGCTCTCGTTCGGATAATCCGGATAGTCGATGTCTTTAAAGAGCCCCACCCGTGCGCCCTTGACCGTATAGATCTCTACATCATCGATCAAAACCTGTGCGTCGCCGATCACCATCGCCGCACCGGCCTTCTTGAGTTCCGTGTACCGCTTGATCTGAAGCTCGTATCGCATGACGCCGTCGAAGGGCCGGATCTGACCGAAGAACTCCACTTCACCGCAACCGAGCGCACGGCCGGCACCTATGCCGCCGCGCCAATTGCAGTAGAAACCAAGCAGCTGCCAAACGCCGTCGAGTCCGAGGCATCCCGGCTGAACCGGATCGCCGATAAAATGACAGTGGAAGAACCAGTCATCGACGCGGACGTCACGGGAGGCACTCACTGTTCCACGACTCTTGTCGGCGGTAATCGATTCGACGCGGTCCACCATGAGCATAGGCGGCACGGGCAAGCGCGCGCAAAACCCTTCCGGCGGATCATCGATCAAACGACCGTATGCAAACGCGAGCAAATGCTGCTGCGTAAAAGAGTCGCGGGTGGTGAATTCAGCGTGAGACAGCATCGTCGATCGGTTTCCCTTGCCTAAGTATCAGTCTAAACATCATGAAATCGCATCAAATAACTTCCCCAGGTCAGACCAGAGCCGACGCCAACAACGCAAAGATCGTCGCGCGGCGTCCATTTATCCCAGCGCTGGGAAATCACACTTCCCGAGCTCGCGCCGGCTGTGTTTCCGAAGAGTTCGACATTCGAATGATGGAGATCGTCTGGCACATCGCATCGCCGACACACGGATTCGAGCATCCGCAGGTTTGCTTGATGACCGATGAAATGAAAATTGCGCGTTTCCTCGAGATGTTGCTCGCGGCTCGCAAGCAGAAGATCAGAAGTCTTCCGAATCGCGAAGGTCTGGACCGTGCGGCCTTCCTGGCGGAAATGCCCGATCCGCGGCACGACCACCTTCTCATGACCGGCAGGGTCGGAAATTAGATTCGAGTGCACGATCTCGGCGACACCGCGCTGCTTGGTCGAGAACACCGCGGCCAGCGCACCATCGCCCCAAAGCACCGAAGCCGTCCGATCGCTGTAGTCCACCGTCTTCGTCATGGGCTCGGCGGTCACGACCAATACAATATCGGGCAGCTTCGCTGGATCCATCATCGAAAGCATGTAGACCGCGGCAATAAAACTTGAACATGCCGAATTTACGTCGAGACTCGCCGATTGCACTCCGAGCAACGCGCCCACATTGCACGCCTCCGCCGGCGATGTCGTATCAGGTGCACAGCCGCCGCCCAGCATGAGTCCCACATCGGAAGCATTCACGCCCGCTCGTTCGAGTGCCATGTTCGCCGCGTACGCGCCCATCTGTGCATTCGAAATTTCGGCGGCTTCGATCGCGGCCGCCGGATCGGCGTTCCGAGTCGTCCGGATATAGTCGAGCGGCAGAGTCGTACGACGACTCCGAATCCCAGTCCGCTCAAGAATCCACTCGTCATTGGTCCCAATGTCGAGGTCCTCGAGGAACTGATTCGTGATCTCGTTCTCGGGATGGAAATGCCCAATCCCCAGCAGATTCAAGCTCACCTGCTTACCCTCGCCGTTCCGGCTATTTCGTCGAACCCGAGATGTGCTCGCCACCATCGACGCGGATCAACTCACCATTGATCCAGTTCGCCTCAGGTTGAGAGAGCAGAAAGATCACACCGGCCACATCTTCGGGGGTCGTGAGACGTCCTCCCGGATTGCGCAGCCGCGCTTGGCTCTTGAGCTGACCGCTGCCCGGAATGGCGCGCAGTGCGGGTGTATTAGTCACGCCCGCCTGAATCACATTGCAGCGAATTCCGTGGGGCCCAAACTCGAGCGCGATCGATCGCGCCAGCGCTTCGAGCGAAACCTTTGCAGCGGAGACCGCGGCGTATCCCTTCCAAGCGACCTCGTTGCCTTCACTCGTCAGGCCAAAGATCCGCGCGTCTTCCGCGAAGAGGCCGCGGGCGAAGAGTTCCTGCGTCCAGCCGAGGAGGCTCGTGCCCATCGCTAGAATCGTGCGGCTGAAATCCTCTTCGTCGAGGTAGGACGTGTCCGGATATTTCGGCTGACTCACAAGCGGATGCAGTCCGTCTTCGCCGGCTTCGAAGAGCTCGTCTGCGATCTCCGTCAGCTTCGCGGCATCGACGCCGAGGCGCTGCGCCAAGTTCGGCCCGGCGGTGCGCTCTTTGACTTTCTCGGGCGCGATCAGTTTAAGATTGCCGAACGCGATGGAATGCAGGAGCACGCGAACGCGGCCTTCGGCACCGATCGCTTCCACGATTTCGTCGAGGGTCTCGGTGCGCTTGTCGGATGCGATGGCGTCGGCGTTCCAAACGTGAAAGCCCACGCCCATGCCGGCCAGCTCATCAAAATGCGGTTGGATATCTTTCATCGCGCCGCGGCGATCGCGATGCACGATCAGGACATTCAATCCGCCGCGCGCAAGACGCTTCGCCGTGGCCAGGCCGAAGCCGCTCGACCCACCCAGGATCAGCGCCCATTCGTTCTTTGAAAATCCACTGCCGAAATCGTTCGTACCCAACTCGTTCCCCTCTAATATGCACGCTGCCAATGGGCGTTTCTCTGCAAGGTCAACTGCAGACATGCAGATGTGTCGCCTGAACGTCCGCATGGACGCCCTGAGCTCAGTTGCGCGTTCCGCTTAGTCCGAGCTCTTAATCTCGGCCCTCGATGAACGCCCCTACTGCTCCACTTGAAACGCAGCCTTGGGGGTGAAATCGGCCCATGAGTTGAGTCGAATCGCTGCGACGGGCAAACCGCTCGGCTGCATGGAGGCGCAATCAAGAGGTCTTCCGAGTGCTCAAAGTAGCGGCGAATCGCCTTTGGAAATGCAAATCTCTCGCAAATTCGTAGGACGGCGCCACCTTCTGCACAGCGAGCATGACTCATAGTCAAAACCAGTCAATGGGCTCAAGCCCTTCCCTTCGGGGAAGCTAATCGACATCCCCAAGCCCGAGCTCCGCCGCAATCTTCGGCAATGCTTCCCGGGGGGCAATCTCAATTTTCACTCCGTCTGGAAAGGCGTCCTGCAAGCGTCGGAAATAGCGGCGATCCTGGCGCGCATCGACGATGACGACGATCCCGCGATCGGTCTCAGAGCGAATGAGTCGTCCCGACATCTGCTTCAGGTGCAGCAGCATGCGACCCAGCGAGGCCCGGGAAAAAGGATCTTCCCCCGCCGCGCGCATCCGGTCGTCTCGACGCCGTCGCAACTCCGTCGGTACATCAAAAGGCAGCTTCTCGATCACGACGGCCTGCAGATCATCTCCACGCACGTCGATTCCCTGCCAAAAACGCCGCGCGCCCAGCAGAACCGCGCCGCCCTTTGCCTTTCGGAATCGCTCAACCAGCGCACCCGGATCATCACTCGCTCGGCGCGGCAAGAGAACCTCGATCCCCTCTCCGGCAAGAAGCGTGCTCAGGCGATCCGCCGTATCGCGCATCCGGGCCAGACTCGTAAAGAGTCCCAGCGTTCGTCCCTGAAGCGTCCTCGCCAGCGTCGCGAGCGTCTGCGCGGTCTCTTCGACCAGCTCGCACTGGCTATCGATCGCCACAACGCGCATCGCCCGCTCGTAGGGAAAAGGCGAACCGACCGCCCTGCTCCAACTCTCGGGCATCGACTCATTTGCGAGTCCAATCTCCCCGAGCGCAGCATGATCGTCCTTGCCCACAAAGAGCGTGGCCGAAACGACCGCCAGACTCGAAAGCTTCCCGAGAAACTGATCGCGAAACGCCTCGCCCGGCGAAACCGGACGCAACACAAGAGACCAACGATCGTAGGGCGTATCCAGCCCTTCAAATGCACCCACGTAATCATCATTGTCCGGCGCAAACGCCGTCCGCAAACCTTCCGCCGCACCCAATAATGCCTCGACATGCGACGAAATGGAGCGCTGCGTCTCCTCCTCCGCATCGAGATCCCGCTGTGGCGCCGTCGGCAGCCCATTCGAATCTTGCCCGGGAACGCGCCTCTGCGCCGGCCCTTCTCGCAGTGCGTGCGCACACAGATACTCAAGTCGAGCCGCCGCGATGTCCGCCAACTCTGCCGCCGCGGGCATCGCCGCCCCGGCGTTCACAGGAAGCTCCGCGCCCCCGAACGAATCCTTGCGCTCGGACATCGTGCGCCCAAGCCCCATCAACTCCAGCATCACGTCACGCCGGTTCTGCTTCAATGCATCCGCTTCGCTACGCGATTCAGATTCCGCGACCAAGCCCGAGCTCGCATAACGTCGCTGCGCTCGGCGCACCGGCGCGCCGAAAAGTTCATCGAGTCGCTCCGCCACATCTTCTGGCCGCACGCGAATCGCAAAAACCTCCTCCGCGACACCGCCGACCTCATGCCCTTCGTCCATTATGACCTTTGAAAAGCTTGGATAATCGGGCGGCCAGCGCAGTAAGAGGTCGTGGTTTGCGACAACGAGATGAGCCTTGGCGAGCGCACGTCGATGCTGGCCAAAGGGGCATCGGCGTTCGTGCGAACACTGCTCCCGGGAACACTGATCGGCCCGGGCTGCAACGCTCAACCGAAGTAGCTCTCGCAATTTTGGATGTCTGCGCAGAACCGCCGTCGGCACGGTTCCCACCTCGCCGTGCGGTCGAATCCGCGCGCACGCTTCGAGCAGCGCGTAGTCCATCCTCAGCTCGTCGAGCAGCGCGGGATCATCCGCTTCACCGAGCGCTCCCGCCAAGCGCCGTTCACAGACATAATTGGCGCGCCCCTTGATCGAGAGCGCGCGAAGCTGCGGGTACCCCAGGAAACGCGCGGCCGCAGCAATATCCTTACGAAGCAGCTGGTCTTGCAAAAGTTTCGTGCGCGTTGAAATAACGATGGGCTCCCGCGATCCCGCTTCGGACTGAGCGACGGCAAAGGGGATCGCTGCCGCGAGGTAGGCCAAGGATTTGCCGACACCCGTTCCGCCTTCAAGCTTCGCAACGCCGCCGTCTGCAAGAACGTGAACGAACTCACGCGCGAGAATCAGCTGTTCCTCGCGGACGTGGTATCCCGGGAAATGCCGCCCCCCGCGCTCTGCATCCGCCAGCGCATCCACGATCGCATCCAGCTCGAAGGGCACAGGCTCTTCGTCGCTCTCTCCGATCGATAGAAAACGACCATCCGCGACGGGCTCTTCGAGCGCGCGCTCATCCGCATTGCCGTGCAAAAATGCATCGTCCACATTCAGCGCCCGGGCCGAAGCCCCGCCCGATCCTGATCCCGACTCCGCGCACGTCGCCAGGCTCGCAAAATCGCCCGCTTCATCCTGGCCTGCGCCCTCATCGCCCGAACCCTCCGCACCCACAAAGAGATTCTCAGGCGAGTCGCCATCAAATACGCGGCCTGTCCCGCGGACCGCGGCGCCTGCGTTTGACTCAAATAGACCGAGCCACGGCGACGCGGGAAGATGTTCATTCAGAATGCGCCGCACCTTCAGGGCGCGAGCCGATCCCGACTGCGCCGCACGCGCAATTTCACCTAACACGCAGGCAGCATCAAGCGCATCGCCGAACGCGCGATGCTGCTCTTCCCGATCGAGCAAAAGGCGCGCGAACGTCTCGAGCCGAAGGTCAGGGGCATCCGGATAAGTCAGAGACAAAATCTCCTGCGTATCCAGGTAACGCGCAGAGCCGAGTAGGGGATGGACTTCCCGGCCGAGAAAGCTCTTCTCGAAATCGGCCTGATGCGCCACAAGAAGCCGACCACTGAGCGCATCGAAGACTTCTTGGCGAATAGACGCGAGAGAGGGTGCCGACGATACGTCTTCGTCGAAGATTCCCGTGATCCGACTGATCAGACTGGGGATCGAGCGGGAGGGTCGAACTAACGTCGAGGCGACGCCGACCGTATCTTCGCCAGGATCGAGAAGGATAAGGCCGATCTCAAGAATTTCTGTGGAGCGGCTATCGGGCAGGCCCGTGGTTTCGAGATCAACGATCGCGACGGGTCCCACGGAATCGATCCACGGCGAAAGCGCATTAAGCGGCAAGGCGATCGGGGTCGCCGAAACTTCTGCCTCGTCGCCCGCGGGCGCAGTCCCTCTGTATTCACCCAGCGAAGCGGGATCCCATCGTTCGACCACAAAAGGCAAAGTTATCGACCCACGCTAGACGTAGATTCCGCCGCTGTATTCGCGATCCTGTCGGATCTCGACGTTGATCAAAGCGGGAAGCCCCGAAGCCGCCGCACGCTCAAACGCGGGGCGCAGCTCGCCCGGCTCGGTCACATACTCGCCATGTCCGCCGAGGGCTTCCACGACCTTGTCGTACCGCGTGCGATTGAGCAGAACGCCTTCGAGGCGGTCCCACCCATACATCGCGCCCTGCGGCCGCATCATCTGCCCCCACGCGCCGTCGTTGCCGACGATGCCAATGATCGGCAAGCCGAAGCGCACGGCCGTATCAAACTCCATCCCGTTGAATCCGAAGGAACCATCTCCGTAGATGATCACCACCGGACGGTCCGGATGCGCCAGCTTCGCAGCAAGAGCAAAAGGCATTCCCACGCCAAGCGTGCCCAGCGGCCCCGGATCCATCCAGGCGCCTTCACCCTTCACGGGAATGATCTTCGCCGCAGTCGCGACAATATCGCCGCCGTCCCCAATCACGATCGGTTTCTCGAGCGTGTCGAGCCAGTCCCGCACTTCGCGACACATCCTCTGCGGATCGATCGGCACTTCGTCGCTATTCAGCTTGGCCTGCACCTTCGCTTCAGCGGCATTCTCGATCTCGCGCAACTCGTCTCGCCATCCCGAAAAATCGAGCATCACATTTTGATTCTTCAACTCTGCCGAGAGCGCTTCAAAACTGCATGCAAGATTGCCCACGAGCGGAACGTCTGTTTGCCGATTCTGACCGATCAGTGTCGCATCCATATCAAGCTGAATAATCTTCGCATCCGCGGGAATCGTCTGCCCAAAGCGCATTCGGAAATCGAGCAGCGTGCCCGCCAGAATGATCAGGTCGATCTTCTCCAGCGCATCTCGCCGCGACCGATTCAGAAACTCCGGCGAATCATGCGGAACAGACCCTCGCCCCATTCCGTTCGTAAAAGTCGGAATATGCGTCTCGCTAATGAAGCGATTCATCTCAGGCGACGCGTAGGACCATTTCACGCTCGTCCCCGCCATCAACATCGGGCGCTCCGCTGCAAGGAGCAGCTCGACGGCCTTCGTAACTTCGCGACTATCCGGGGAAAGGCGCGGCGGGTGTGTGCGAATTTTGGGAATATGCACTTCTTCGTCGGGCACCTCGCCCATGAAGATGTCCATCGGAATTTCGAGATAGGCCGGCCCGGGGATACCCGAGACGGCATGCCGAATCGCCAGCTCGACGTATTCCGGGATGCGCTTCGTCTGATAGATCGCGTCGCAGAATTTCGTGATCGGGCGGACGACGCCGAGATGATCCATCTCCTGCAGCGATCCCCGTCGCAGGTTCTCGAAAGGACCCTGCCCACCGAAAACAAGAATCGGCGAGTTCGCTCGCCAGGCGTTCGCGATCCCCGTCACACCATCCGTGACGCCCGGGCCTGCCGTAATCGCGGCAACGCCGATTTTCCCGGGATTGCATCGCGCCCAGGAATCGGCCGCGTGCACGGCCGCTTGCTCATGCCGGACGTCCACGATCTTGATGCCTTCGTCAATGCAGCCATCGTAGAGCGGCATGATATGCCCGCCTGAAAGCGTGAATATGACCTCGACGCCGGCCTCTTTAAGCGCCTTCGCCGCAAGCTTTCCACCATGCAGGGACATAACCGTAGACTCCGTGCTGATTCGTTACTGAGTGATTACTGATGATTGATTACGGATTACTGACTACTCACTGCTGACTGCTGACTGCTGATGCTTGATGCTTGATGCTTGAGCGGGGCTTGCCTGGGGCCCAGAACGTGCCCGCCTTCGCACGGTATCACTCGGCTCCGCTTCAATCGAGGTGAGGCCCTCTGTTCACTGCGCGTTGACGGCAGGACTCGCAGCTCGCTCACCCCCAAACGCGCGTGCGAACGGGGGCGGGCGGGCCTGCAGCTGTACGGGTCGCTAAAACTAAAGAAGCCGGCGAGATGCGAAGGCATCCACCGGCTTCTTCAATTTCGATTGGTCTCAGCGAACTAGCGCACCTGGAACTCGGCGCGGCGATTCAGCTGCCACGCAGTTTCCCCGGAGCCGCTCACTGCAGGCTGGGCCTCGCCGTAGCTCACCGTGCTCATCTGCCCCATCGGGATACCTAGATTGTAGAGGTATCGGCGAACGGCAGTCGCGCGCCGTTCCCCGAGGGCCACGTTGTACTCCTCGGAGCCGCGCTCATCACAATGCCCTGCGATCACGATCGTCGCACCGCTCGCACGAACCGCCTGCGCAGCCGCTTCGAGGCCGGCCGCGTACTCAGAGCTGATATCAGAGCGGTCGAGCGCGAAGTAGACCGGAGGAATCGCGAGAGCGCGCTCAACAACTGTGCTCGTGTCCGGCACAACCACTTCCGCAGGTCCGTCGGAGAACTCGCTGTCCATGCCGTCATCCATCGGCGGAGCCGGCTCCGGAGTCGAGGCGCAGCCCGCCATAAATGCCAGCGAGATCACCAAAAGAATAGATGCAATTCGTCGTTTCATCCCAGTCCCCGTTTCGGTCTGCTTGCTCATAAGCATTCCCATCTGAATTAGTTCCTCCTCATCCCGAACCCAGCTCCGCGAGTCGCGAATCCGTCGGGATGGTCAAATTTTTTCGTCGGCCTCGGAATCCCCGCCTGTGACGGGTCTGCCGAAAGAGCCTATTTGCTTATGACCCGACCGAATTTCTCCTTCGAAAACACGCCGGCAGGGTCTAGGGTCTATGCCGCGCGCAATGATGGAGGCTCAGCGCAGGTCCTGCAACTCAAAAATCGCTTCAATCAGCTCCAAGTCCCCGAATCAGCTGAACTTCCTGTGACCTGGATGACACTCTGGAGCCCGAATCCCCCCAAAACCCTATTCGAGCCGAGCCAGCGTCTCCTGCAATGCCTCCGGGGCGAGCCAGAAATGAAAGTTTTCGCGGACGTCGATAAAGCGGACTAAACCCTTCCGGTCGAGCAAAACTGTCGTCGGATGCGGCACACCGAGTTCGATCGGCTCCGCGCCCTCTTTCAAGATGCCGAGATCCCGGATCAGCTGACTCTTGGGATCGGCCAGGAAGAGCACGCGATTCGCGAGGCCGAACTCGTTGATAAAGGTCCGAGTCCGGTCATTAATCTGAGTATCGCTCATGACCCAGACGATCTTCAGGTCCGGGGTCGCGTCGAAGAATTCTCGCAGCTCCACGAGCCGCGCCTTGGTAAAGGGTCACCAATCCACACTGCGTTCGAAGGTCAGCAGGACGCGATGTCCCTCTAAGTCCTCGCGGGAATAGATCTGACCGTCGAGCCCGACCAGCTCAAGCGGCGGCAGACGGTTCCCAATCGCCAGTTTCGCATCGAAATCCGTGCGGATCTGGGCATCTGAGCCCCGAGCGCTCACCTCAAGCGTCGGCAGCATCCAGTTCAACCCAAGCAAGCCGAACAGGACCAGCGTCGCCAAACTCCGCAAAATCATGCTGTGCCTCCGGTCTTAGTAGCCTTCTCGACCATTTTGTCGGCGATCGGACCCGCCACAGTCTCGGCAACTGTGGGCCGCAGCCATACCAGGGCCACCGCAAGAAGAAGTAAGATAGTCGCCTCGGTCAGAGGCAGATCGCCAAGCCACGCCGTGTAGTCCCCGATGAACCACGCCACCATCCGAACAAACGCCATCAGGCCCAGCACGAAAACCGTCATCGTTCCCACCGTACGCGAGCCCATGGGATCGCGCGCGGCACCCAACAAACCGCCTGACCAGCCGAGCAAAGCACAGCCGGTAAACGCGACGAAATAATGTCCGACGGGACCCGTCGGAATGCCCGGCACCGAGTTCGGCCGTTGATAGAGGAAGAACGAGACCACCATCGCTGCGCCGAAGACGAGGAGAGCGATGCCGAGCGTGCCCATCAGGAAGCGGTAGATTCGCAGACGATTCATCGCTCGGTATGATGCCGCACTTTTCGCCCGATGGGTTTTGCTTCGGCGAACGGAGAGTTTCTTGAGCAGTTCAGAAAACCCATCGGGGGCTGAATCCGGCGCCGCAAGCGCCCAACAGCCGCCCCTACCGCCTAAGCCACCCGGTCACTTGCTCGTCCTGAGCCTGAGCGGGGACCTCACGACGAAAGCGGACATGACACGCCGGAAGATGGTCTCGCGCCTCGTCGAGAATCTCCGCACCTCGATTCGCCAGAGTGGCCGAACGGGCAAAGTCGTTCAGGCCCGCAACCGGCTCTTCGTGCATCTAAACCCTCCGGAAGACCCTCCGGAAGCGGGCGCTTCGGGAGCCGTTGAGAGTGAGGGCGGAGCCGCGAGCGAGAAGACCCTCGACGACCGGGCCATGGCCGAGCGACTCGCACGCGTATTCGGCGTGCAAAGCGTTTCGATCGCTGAAACGGTGCCGTGGTCCTCGGCGGAAGAAATCGCGCAGGCAGGCTTTCGATTCGGAGAGGCGCATGTCCGCGGTAAGACGTTTCGTGTGCGCGCGCGACGCGTTGGCAATCGCGAGCAAATTCCGATCCGCTCCGTTCCCCTTGAGCGCGAACTCGGTGCGCTCCTCTATCCCGGCTCCGCCGGCGTCGACCTTTCCAATCCGGAAGTCACGGTCCACGTCGAGGTCGACGTCGAGAAGGCCTATTTGTTCGCAGACAAGATCAAAGCCCAGGGCGGTCTTCCCCTCGGCACCGCGGGGCGCGCGGTCAGTCTGCTCTCCGGCGGATTCGATTCGCCGGTCGCTTCCTGGCGACTGCTCAGGCGCGGTGTCGATCTCGATTACGTGTTCTGCAATCTCGGCGGCCGCACGCATCAGCTCGAGACGATCACCATCGCAAAATATCTCGCTGACCATTGGCAATGCGGATCGCGCCCTCGCTTTCACGCGCTCGACTTCGACCCCGTGAGTCGTGAGATTCAAGCGCGCGTGAAGACGCGCTACTGGCAGGTGGTCCTCAAGCGGATGATGATCCGCGCCGCCGAGCGGATCGCCATGCGACTAAACGCTTCTGCGATCGTCACGGGCGAAGCAATCGGCCAGGTCTCTTCCCAAACGCTGCAAAACCTCTCGGTGATCTCCGAAGGCGCAGCGTTCCCGATCCTCCGTCCGCTGATTGGGAATAACAAAGAAGAGATCATCGCCGAATCAAAGATCGTCGGAACTCATGATCTCTCCGCCAAGGTGGGCGAGTACTGCGCCATCGTCCCCAAGCGCCCCGCGACTCATGCCCTCGCCCGCGTGATCGAACGCGAAGAGGCTCGCCTCGACCCCGCCGTGCTCGAAGCCGCCCTCGCCGGCCGCAGTGAGTTCATGCTCACCGAGCTCAACCTCGAAGCTTTCTCCGCCGACGACCTTGTCGCGCACGAGGTCGACGCGGGCGAAATCGTGATCGACCTACGCAGCAAGGCCGCCTACGACGGCTGGCACTACCCAGATGCGCTCTACTTTGATTTTGCGCAAGCCATTCGCGCCTACCCAAGCTTCGACGCCAAGCAGAGCTATGTGCTCTACTGCGAATTCGGCCTCAAGAGCGCGCACCTCGCCGACCTGATGCGCCGCGAGGGACTCTCCGCGCGACATATCGCCGGCGGCCAGCGCGAAGCGCAGAGATGGGCCGGCGCCTCGGGAAAAGAAACGGCCGAATAGCCGTCAGTCGACTCGACCTGCTTCCGCAGCACGCGTGAGACATCCCCGGCAGATACATCCCGCACCCTGATCGCGCACGGTCGCTTGCGCAAGAAGCCCGGGCGGAAAGGTCTTCCCAACGCACCAGCACGGCCCGTCCGCCTGCTGACCGCCGGTTTCGTCCTGCCCACCTGCCGGTTTCGCAAGCGCGCAGTGATTAGGGCCTCTGCATAACACGCATACGCTTGCATCCGATTCTTCAGACGTTCTCGCGGGTCGCTTTTCCGAGGGCTCTTCCGAGGATTCTTCAGAGACAGTCACGTGCAGCTCGGATCGAAAGAAGTTCCCGTAATCCCGGACAGCACCAGGGCCGCGAAGACCCAGAGCAGCACGATGCGGAGGATATGCATCCTGCGCCAGAAGCTGGCCACCATTTCATCGTCAATCTCGCCACCCCGCAACCGAAGCTCAAACCGTCGCAGCCAGAGCAGCCCCACGGTCCCGAGCACGGGAAAGAACAGATTCGCCGCAACCATAAAACTTTGAATCTCGCCAATCGAACAGCGCACGTCCGGCTCGCCGAGTGCGATCAGAAAGGCCAAGCCGTTCACGACCGAAAAAGCCACGATCGCATCGCAGTAGGTCACGATGCGATCCGCGAGCACTTCGCGTTTCATGATGATGCCGCCCTCCAGCGCGGATTACGCCCCGGATAAACATAGCGTGACTGACGGCTAGCCAACCCGGCACGACACGGAACACGGGGTTCCTGGGCAGCGGGCGCTTTCCCTCATCTCTTTCGCCTCTCTCGCCTCTCTCGACGTGATTCCCATTCCCCCAGCAGAACTCGGCGCTCTTCTTCTGACATCGATCGCAGCTTGCGCATCTGTTCTCGGTAGGTCTCGCGCTCTCGCTTGGACATCCCTTCCCAGCGGTCGAGGTTGCGCTCCATTCGCTCAACATCCTGCGACGCGTTCGTCAGAAGACCGCGCAACTGCGCGCGGAGGGCAGAACGGTCGGCCGGCGATAGGCTCTCGATCTTCCGCACCTGCTCCCGAATCGCCTTGCGCTCCGCTTCGGGCAATTCCCTCACCTCGCTAATCAGCACCCGCCGCTCGACCGCAGAAAACTCGGGCAGAGCCTCCCGCAACCGCGAAAGCAATTGCCGCATTCTCCGTTTTTGCTGCGGTGCCGCCAACTCCGCTCGCGCATCCCGATCCCGTGAGGACCGCATGGAGGATCCCTCTGCCGGCGGATCGCCGCCCTCCGCAAAGCCCACGTCCGCTATAGCGACCGCGACGAGCACCGAGGCTCCGATGATCGCGAGCCTGGGCGTGAGAAAGCGAAACTCTCGAAATTTCATCCCTGCCCCCCCGCTTCTCGTGCCGCTATAAAATCAAGCAGCTCCAGCTGCTCCACAATTTCTAGATCTTCCGGCGAGGCCAGGCCCAGTTCGGAAAGATCGCCCGCCCACTCCACGTACCCGAGCGCGGTGACCATCGCCTCCTCCTCGGGTCCCGCCTGTGATTCGGCCCCTAGTCCCGCCTCCGATCTGGCCGCAACTCTGGAATAGGCCAAACCTTCTGCAAGCGATGCCGTCGCGCCGACCCGCTCTTCCACCTCTTCACCTCGCAATCGCGCGTCGTCGCCCGAGCCGACCGTGAAGAAAAACATTGCTGCCGCTGCGGCGGCCAACCCAAGCCCCAACCCGAAAGAGCTCGCAGACCTCGGCCATCCGGTCTGCGCGGTCTGCGCATCCGCAGGCGCCTCTTCCGCCCAGTCAAGCCGTTCGTGCAGCGTTTCGAGTGAGGCAGCGATCCGCGCCTGATCGGCCGGCTCTTCCGCCAAAGACCGAAGCGCTGCATCTACTTCGTCGAACGCCTCTGCCCTGGAAGCGACGGCATCTTGCACAAGCAGTCCATCCAGCTCGGCCCGCTCTGCCACCGAAAGCGCATCATCCATGCCTGCGGAAAGCAGCGCGTCCACCGAATCGTCTCTGTGTGATTCATCGCTCATGATTCTGCCTCCAAAGTCTTCCGCGTTTTCGCCGCAGCCACTGGAACGATCGACGTCTCGTCTTCGGCTTGGATCTGGTCTGCCAGCTGCGCACGCGCCCTGTGCACTAGAGATTTCACTGAAGCCGTCGAGGTTTCAAGCACAGTCGCAACCTCGGCGTACGAATACCCTTCGACGATGGCGAGCCAGAGCGCGCTCCTCTGCCGCTCCGGCAACTCGCCTAACGCCTCATGAATGCGACTCTGGGATCGCCGCGCATCCACCTCCTCATCCTGAGAGGGGAGCGGCGAGACAAGCGACACAACCTTACGCGTGGCCGCGGAGGATGCGGAGGAGCTGTAGAGTGCGGAGCTCGCGGGGGCGTCCGTCGTAAAATGCGGACTTCGATTGCGCGCTCGATCCAGTTCATTGAGCGCGAGGTTCCGGCCGATCCGAAAGAGCCAGGTCGAGAAGCGAGCCTCGGCCGAGTAACGGTCGCGCGCGCCATGAACTCGGATAAAGGTGTCTTGCAAAAGTTCTTCCGCGGTCGCTCTATTTTTCACGATTCGCTCCAGGTAGCGGAGCAGAGGAGCAGCCCACCTCTCGTAGAGGGCTGACAACGCATCGCCGTCCCCCTCACGAAACGCGAGCATGAGCTGGATATCGGGGTCCACTGGCTGCATTCCACCTCCGCTGATGGGTTCAACCGGCGAGTCCCCAAGAAGTTGCGCGGACAGGGGGGCGACTGAAGAGAGTTAGAGCGAATTTAGGAAACGAATGATCTCTTGATTGAACCGCTCGGTCTGGTCAAGGTTCACGATATGGCCCGCATCGGGGATCACGACATGCTCGGCCTGAGGCAACTTCGCCGCCATCACCTGGCCGGCGCGAAGAAAAGCCTTGTCGTGCTCGCCCACGATCACGATCGCCGGAACCGCCAGATCCGCAAGCGCATCGATCACCGAGGGCGCCGGACCCGAAACTTCGCGGCCGAACCGCGCCACGCCCGGAACACCCTGCGCGATGATCGCTCGAGCGGCCGCCTGGGCCGCCGGCTGTTCTGGCTTGAGGCCGACACAGGTTGTGCCGGCTCGCCCGTTCACGAAATCTTCGAAACCCCGTTTCTCGAGGAAGCTCGCCGTGCGCTCGACCTGCGAAGCCCAGCCCTCTGCGGCCTCCTTGTTCTTGAACCCCGGCCCCGAATCGATCAGTGCAAGCCCCGCAACCCGGTCCAGATGACGCACCGCGAAATGAAGAGAGGCAAGTCCGCCAAACGAAAGGCCGGCCGCCACAAAGGGCTTGTCCGGCGTCGTCGCCTCGGCAACCGCAAGCAGATCCGACACCACCAGTTCAATCGAATAGGACGCGTCTCCCTCCGGCGCTTCCGACAAACCGTGTCCGCGCAGATCCCAGAGCACAACGCCGTATCCGGCAGCCACAATCGGCTCGACCTGCGTGCGCCAATTTTCATGCGTCGTGCAGTAGGCGCAGGAAAATACGATCGTCGCCTTCGCCGAGCCTTCGGGCTCGTGATGTTCGTAGTAAAGCGACACCCCGTCCGTCGTTTCCAGATGCGCCACTAGCGAATCTCCACAAGCATGGGCGGAATCAACAGCGGTGTGCCCGAGGGCAGAGCCTCCGCCCAAGACACGACCTTCGCAACCGGTTCAGGCAAAAAGCGGAGTGGGCTCGTCGCCTTCACGCTCGTCGACCGAAGCACACTGAAGACCTGTTCCGAGAATGTCTTCTGCTTCGGGAAAGGAATCAAGAACACATCGTCATCCGCAGTGAGGCCTACCTTCTCTTTTGCGTGGCGCACCGCCGTGTAGAGCCCCCCGAGTTCATCCACGAGCCCACGGTCGAGCGCCTGCTGCCCCGTCCACACGCGCCCCTGCCCCAGGCCATCCACTTCTTCTGTCGTCAGACCGCGACCGTTTGCAACGCGCGTGAGAAAAAGTTGATAGGTATCGAGCACCGAGGTTTGCAGCCGCGCCAGCGACGCCGGCGACATCTTCTCGCTCGAAAGCAGGAAATCCGCATGCTTGCCTCGCGTGAGCGAGTCGATCCCGATCTCCAACTTGTCGAGCAAACCGCCGACGGTGGGGCGAAGCGCGAAAACACCGATCGAACCCGTCAGCGTCCCCGGATCCGAGACAATCGAATCCGCCGCGGCCGCAACGTAGTAGCCGCCCGAAGCCGCCACGTCCGAAAACGACGCAATGACCGGCTTGCCCATTTCACGTGCGCGCATGATCGCACGCCAAATCAGTTCGGAAGCGAGGGCGGAGCCGCCGGGGCTATCGATGCGCAGGATGATCGCCGAGATCGAATCGTCTTCCGCCGCATCCAGGATCGCCCGCGAAACGGTATCGGAAGCAAAAGACGGACCCGAGTCGACGGGGGAATTCCCGCTCTCGCCCTGAACGACAGTACCAGTGCCGTAGATGAGCGCGAATTCCGTCTGCGCATCGAAGCCTAACGTCGCCGGATCGGTCCCTGCGTATTCCGTATGCTGGACGACGTCTTCGCCGTAGCGATCGATGAGCTCGTCCAGATGCACCTCGCCGTCGATCAGACCGAGGGACTCGAGACGCTGATTACGAACCGCGCCGGTATCGATCGCATCCCGCACGGCTTGGGGTGTGAGGTTTCGACCCGTCGCAAGCCCAGACACGAAACGAGCATAGGCATCGTCGAGCAAGGAGTTGGCCATCTCGCGCGAAGCCTCGGACATGCCCCGAGCCGAATACGCCTCGACAGCACTCTTATACCGACCCGCCTTCGCCACATCGAATTCGACGCCGATCTTTTCCATCAGACCGCCCAGGAAGAGATATTCCGCCGCCATGCCGACAAGCGGCACGGCGGCCCCGGGCGCCACGAAAAGCTCGTCCGCCGCGGTCCCGATATAGAGTTCCTTGTTCGCTGAAAAGTTCTGGATCTCAAGATGCGCAACGGTATGAATATCGTTCTCGCGCAAGCGCCCAATCGCGGCGCGCAACTCGTCAGCCTTGCCCCAGCCGATATCAAGAGCACGAATCCGCAGCACCACCGTTTTCAAACGTTCGTCCCGTTCTGCGAGCGAGAACATCGACAGCAGCCCCAAGAACGGCCGCGAAGAGTCGCCGGCCAGACGAGCCAGGGGCGACGCCGCCGGCCCTTCGATGTAGCTGCCGCCCATTTCGATGACGAGCGTGCTGTCCTCGGCGACCAGGACGGGCGCTGGGCCACTCATTTGGCGCGATACGAAGAAAACGCCGAACGCGAATAGAAGAAGAAGGATCAGGATGCGGATCTTGCTGCCGGTGCTCATCGGAATAGTCGCCTTCGCTTGGAGGGGGCCGCGGATCGGTGGCGGCGCACGGGTAGATCGTATCAGATGGTGCTCCGAGACCCCTCGGGCCACGGCTCTGGCGAGGGGGTAGGTCGAGTCGTCCAATTTCGGTTAGCCTGACAGAATGAGTTCAGACAAGCCCTTCCGATTTTTGCCCCACCACCAGGCCCCTGACGAAGTCGGCGACGATCCGATCATCTTTGCCTGCCGGGGGCGAGAAATCCTGGTCACCGAGACGCTGCATCTCCCCAGCATGCAGGAGATCAACGAGCAGGGCTTCGAATCCATCCGCAACCAATACCTCGGCGAGCTCGATGGGCGTCACTGTTTCTCCGCGGAGCTGCCGGCGAAGGCGGAAGAAGACACGGGTTTCAAATTCGCCAGCCTGCACATGCTCTACGGCACGCTCGACGAGCTGACCCACGCGATTGCAGGCCGGGCGGTCCAGATTGTGGACTGGGACAAGACGCATCAATTCTGCGGCGCCTGTGCTTCGCCGACCGAACTCTCGGAGTCGGATCGCTCGCGCGCCTGCACCGATTGCAAGGTTCCTATGTACCCGCGCCTCTCTCCCGCGATGATCGTCGCCGTCGAAAAGGACGACCAGATCCTGCTCGGTCGCTCGCCGCATTTCCCGCCCGGCATCATGAGCGTGCTCGCTGGCTTCGTGGAGCCGGGCGAGAGTGCGGAAGAAGCCGTCCGGCGCGAGGTCTTCGAAGAGACTTCAATTCTCGTCAAGGACGTCGAGTATTTTTCGAGTCAGGCCTGGCCTTTCCCGAACTCGCTGATGTTGGGCTTCAAGGCCAAATACGAGTCGGGCGAAATTGAGGTCGACGGCGTCGAAGTCACGGAAGCGGAATGGTTTTCCGCAAGCGATATGCCGAGCTTCTTCCCCGGACGTGTGAGTATCTCGCAGTGGCTGATCCACGACTTCCTGAAGCGCAACGGGCACGACGTACCGAGCTAGGCGAGCTAGGAGCCTGACCCAAGACGCTGAAGAACGCTCAGAGCCGCTAGAGATAGACACCCAGAATATTTCCGCGAGCCGGCGGGTCCTGGTCGTTTTCGATCGCGCGATGCCGCGCCTTGATCGCGTCCCGGAAATACTCATCGGTCTGGATCCAGAAGCGGCCTTCGACGATCGCAGCGAGCACGAGTTCGGCGACTTCTGACGAAGGTTTCGCGTTTGCGTACATCTGGTCGAGGTAAGCCTTCATCTCCGGTGCGGGCGTCGCGTCTTCGATGCCGGCGTTCATCAGCTCTTTGGGTCGATTCCGTTCGGAATGAGTGATGTTCGTCGCGACCACGCCGGGACAGAGGCAATGCACGCCCACGTCGAGGCCCGCCTCCGCATGTTCGCTGAACAGACCTTCCGCAATCGACACGACGGCATGCTTGGTCGCGTTGTAGGGTATCGAGCCTGGGAAGCTGGTCAGACCGGCGACCGAGGCCGTGATGACGATATGACCCGAGTTCCGCTCCCGCATCTGCGCGAGGAAGGTCCGCAGTCCATGGATGACACCGTAGAGGTTCACGTCGATGGCCCATTGCCAGTCCTTTGTCGAAAGCTGGTCCGTGGGACCGCCACCACCAGACACGCCCGCGTTCAGAATCAGCAGATCCGGCACGCCAAATCGCTCCCGGGTCGCCTCTGCGAGGTGATCCATTTCCGACTCGCTACTCACGTCGGTCGGCACGGCGAGGGTGCTCACGCCATGCGCCGCGATCTTCGCCTCCGCTTCGAGCAGGGCCCCCTTCTCGATATCCGACAAGACGATATTCATTCCCGCCTGGGCGAACGTCTCCGCCATAGCGAAGCCCATTCCGCTCGCCGCCCCCGTGATCAAAGCCGTTTTGCCTTCAAAATCCTGCATTCAGACCTCTCCTCTTCCTGGTTCTCTTTCGCCGTGCCGTCATGATAGAATCGCCGCATGGTCGCCGAAACGCATCCCTCTATTTGTCGATTTTGTCACGCCAATTGCGGAATCCTCGTGGACGTCGAGGACGGTCGACCCGTTCGCGTTCAGGGCGATCCGGAGAACCCCGCGTATTTCGGGTTCACCTGCGCGAAGGGCCGCCGCCTCCCGGAACAGCATGCGCACGCGGATCGACTTCTTCACTCGCAGAAGCGCGGACCGGGTGGCGGCTATTCAACGATCGCAAGTGAGACGGCGATGGACGAAATTGCTGCGCGGATTCGCGAGATCGTGGACGAGCACGGACCACGCTCTGTCGCGCTCTATCCCGGTACCTACTCGGGTCCGCATCCCGCTTCGATTCCGGCGGGCGTGGGCTGGATGCTTGGGCTCGGCTCGAAGATGGTCTTCACCTCAGCGTCGATCGATCAGCCCGGAAAACATGTCGCCAATGCGATTCATGGTCGCTGGCTCGGCGGCTCCGACACGTTTGACGAATCGGATGTGTGGATGCTCGTGGGAAATAATCCGCTGATCTCGATGTCGGGTGGAATTCCGCCGTCGAATCCGAGCAAGCGACTGCGCGACGCGAAGAAACGCGGTCTCAAGCTGATCGTGATCGATCCACGCAAGACCGAAGTCGCACGGTTTGCGGATGTCTATTTGCAGCCGCGAGCGGGCGAAGATCCGACGATTCTCGCGTCGATGCTCCACGTCGTGATTCGCGAAGGGCTCTATGACAGCGCATTCGCGCTGGCGGAAGCCGAAGGATTCGACGCACTTTCTGACCACGTGGCGATGTTCCCGCCCGAATACGCCGCGGAGCGGGCCGGTGTCACTGTCGCCGAGATTGAGCTCGCCGCGCGCACCTTTGCCGGACAAGAGGCCGGACAAAAGGCCAGAAAAGTGGCCGGGCAAGCCCTCGCGGGTGGGGAGCACGCGCAGGGTGGAACGCGGATGGACGCGCGGGGCGCGAGCCGGGTTCGGGGATGCGCGATCGCAGGCACCGGACCTAACATGTCGCCTCATGGAAACTTGACCGAGTATCTGCTGCTTGCTCTGAATACGATCTGCGGACGCTGGCGCCGAGAGGGCGAGGTCGTATCGAACCCGGGGGCGCTGCTTCCGCGCGCAGTGCCCAAGGCGCAGGCTTTACCGCCGCGACCGGGCTGGGGACGTGGCGAGGCAATGCGATCGCGGGATCTCATGAACTCTGCAGCGGGTCTGCCCACGGGTGCCCTAGCGGACGAAATTCTCTACGAGGGTGAGGGACGCATTCGTGTACTCATCTGCATTGGCAGTAATCCCATCGCCGCCTGGCCCGATCAGCTGAAGACGATTCGGGCGATGGAGAAGCTCGACCTGCTGATCACGCTCGATATGAAAATGTCGGCCACTTCAAAATTCGCCGGCTATGTCATCGCCCCCAAACTCTCCCTCGAAGTGCCGGGCCTCTCGGTCTCGAGCGAAAGCATAGAACAGACCTACGTCGGCCATGGCTACCCCGAACCCTACGCGCAGTACACGCCCGCGATCGTTACACCGCCGCCCGGCGCGGACGTGATCGAGGAGTGGGAGTTCTTCTACGGCCTCTCGAAACGAATGGGGTTCGGGCTGACCTGCTACCCGATCCGCGCAGAGACCGGAGCGCTCCGCGAGCGTCGCGAGGCCTACCCCCTCGACATGGAGAACAAACCCAGTACGGATGAAGTGCTTGAAGGCCTGATGAACGGCTCGCGGATTCCTCTCTCGGAAATTCGAACGCATCGCCACGGCCATATCTACGACGACGTCGAAATCCGCGTCGCCCCGGGTGATTCGGACTGCGCCGACCGGCTCGACGTCGGCAATATGGACATGATGCGTGAACTCGCCGAAGTCCGCGCCGCGGCTTCATCCGAAGACCGCGCCGATTCAGAGTCGAACCGTCCTTTCCGTCTAATTTCCCGCCGTATGCCGAACGTCTACAACTCAAGCGGCAGGGATATCGACAAGCTCCACCGCGGTCGCCCCTACAACCCCGCCTATCTTCATCCCGACGATCTCAGCGCCCTCGGCCTCCAGCGCGGCGACCTGATCGAGATCGCTTCCGACCACGGCTTGATTCTCGGCATCGCCGAACCCGCACCCGAAGTGCGCCCGGGCATTCTTTCGATGGCGCATTGCTTCGGCGAAGCGCCCAAGCACGATGCCGCCGTGCAGGAAATCGGAAGCAATACGGGGCGGCTCATCGACAATACGCGCGACTTCGATCCGCATACGGGCATCCCGCGCATGAGCGCAATTCCGGTTTCGATCCAGCCGGCCGATCGCTAGGCCGCGGATTCCGGAGCGAATGGCCCCGCCTAGTTAGGCTGCGGATTCCGCCATTAGCTTGCCGAGCCGGCGCATATGATGCGTCGAGCCGCCGAGCATAAGCTCGATATGACGCGCGTAGACGTAGTAGCGATGCACCGGGTACTCGCGGTCGACGCCCGTTCCGCCATGAATATGCTGCGCGGAAAAGGTCACGCGAAAGCCTCCCTCACTCGCGAAATGTTTCGCGATCGCCACCTCTTCCCGCGCGTCGCGGCCCACCGAAATCATCCAAGCGACTTCGAGCGCGGAGAGCCGTACGACTTGCGTGTCGATATAAGCGTCGGCTTCGCGATGGGCGACCGATTGAAACATGGCGATGGGCTGATCGAATTGCTTGCGCGTCTTCGAGTATTCGGCCGTGAGTTCGAGCGCCGCCTCGCAGCAGCCCAGGGCGAGATTGCAAAGGGCGGCGTTTGCGCGGAGGTCTATGAACTCGATGATCTTGCGGCCTTCATGGAGTCCTCCGAGCATGGCTTCGTCTGCCACGGCGACGCCGTCGAAGGTCAATTTCGATTCGGGCATGCGGCTCGTCGTGGCGAGCGGTTCGACCGTGATGCCGGGCGCAGTGCGGTCGACGATGAAGACGACGGGACCTTTGTCGGACATCGCTGATACCAGGATCTGATCAGCGATCTCCGCCGCGGGCACATAAGACTTCACGCCGTCCAGCCGCCAAGCGCCGGAGCTGCCCGAAGCGCGCAGAGTTGGCGCTTCGACTTCGGCTTCCGGCTCTATGATCGCGGCGGTCAGGATGCGTTTTCCGGCGGCGACCTCCGGCAGGATCGACCTCTTCTGCTCTTCGCTACCGAACTCGGCGATTGGAAGCGCGCCGAGTACGACTGTCTCGAAGAAAGGCACGGGCGCCGTTGTGCGCCCGATATGCTCGATCACGCCTGCGATCTCGAGAAAGCCAAGACCGCCACCATCGTATTCCGCCGGCACGCCCAGTCCGATCAGCCCCGACTCGCCCAGCTTCGCCCAAAGCTCGGGATCAAAGCGGGGACCCTCCGCGCGTTCAAGCGCGAGTAAACGATCCTGCGGCGTGCCCTCTTTGAGAATCTGCCCAGCGAGATCGAAGATGGACTGCTGTTCTTCGGAATAGGAAAAATTCATGACGTTTCTTTCTACGAAAGACTACGGGAGACTAAGGAACGAAGAGGCTTACATGCGCGGGATGCGGGGCAGTCCGAGTCCGAAGAGCCCGATCAGGTCGCGTTGGATCTCATTCGTGCCGCCGCCGAAGGTGAGAATCAGCAGGCTTCGGTACAGTGTCTCGACGATGCCGTGGGCGATCGCCTCATCGCTCTCGGATCGCAGATAGCCGCGCTGATCCATCACTTCCATCATCAGTCGGAAGGCTTCCAGGAAGAACTCTGTGCCGTAGACCTTGATCGTGGAAGCGTCCGCCACGTTGACGGCCATACCTTCGCTCGTCGCCCAGGCGACTTTCCAATTCATCAGGCGCAGGACGTGAATGCCGGCTTTCACTTTGGCGAGGTTGATCTGCGCCCATTCTTGATCGATCACCCGCGAACCGTCCGCGCGCTTCGTCTCCCGCGCCCATTCGACGACAGACTCGAAAGCACCTTCGATCATGCCCGGCGCGCAAAGAGAGACGCGCTCGTGATTAAGTTGGCTCGTGATCAGTTTCCAACCCTTATTAAGGCCGCCCACTAACGCGCTCGCCGGCACACGCACATCGTCAAAGAAGACCGCGTTGATATCGTGGTCGGAGAGCAGCTCAAGCGGATCGACGCGGATGCCCGGCGTTTTCATGTCGACCAGAAACATGGAAAGGCCGCCATGCTTCGGCGCGTTCTGGTCCGTCCGCACAGCGAGCCAACAATAGTCGGCGTCGCTTGCGAGACTTGTCCAGAGCTTCTGGCCGTTGATGACGTACTCGTCGCCGCTCGATCCGCCCTTCGGATTAGAGACGAGATCGGCGCGCGTGGTCAAGGCGGCCAGATCGGTGCCGGCGCCGGGCTCGCTGTAGCCGATACAAAAATGGATCTCGCCCGCGAGGATCTTCGGCAGGAAGAACTTTTTCTGTTCTTCACTGCCGTTATGCATGAGCGTCGGGCCGACCGTGTTCACCGTCAGCATCGGCACAGGCGCGCGCGATCGCATAGATTCGTCGAAGAAGACGAACTGCTCAAGCTCACTTCGACCCTGGCCGCCGTACTCCTTCGGCCATCCGATGCCGAGCCAACCGTCCTTGCCCATTTGCCGCACTATTTCGCGGGTCCGCGGGCCAATACCATGCTCGCGCGCGAGGTCGGCGCGAATTTCCGGCGTCAGCAGCTCGTCGTAATAAGCGCGCAGCTCTTGGCGCAATGCTTCCTGGTTTTCGTCGTAGCCGATATACATAGGTTTTCTCCGAAGGAAGTCGAAGGATCCCAGAAGGGCGAACCGCCTGCCACCCAGGCCGCGTGGCTAAACGCCTCGCCTGCTCGCCCTCGCCTCTCAGAGGCGCACATCCGCATCGGGCAGCGGGCCGGTCAGCGACGCCCTCTGCGAAATTTCAAGCAGGTTGCCATCGGGATCACGCACCATGGCCATGCGGGCGACTTTGCCCAGCGTTCGCGGCGCGGCGGCGATCTTCGCCCCCAGCTTCTCAACGCGCTCGGTCTCCGCATCGCAGTCCCGCACCTGCACCGTCAGATAGAGCCAACCCCGCTCCGCCTGCCCGAAGTCACTCGGTGCGTCCGCCCGCTCTTCGAAAAGCAGGACCGAGTCGCCACAGCGTACCCGCGCAGACCCCTCCTCCGAAAAGCCGAGCACGTCCCTGTAATGCATCATGGTCCGTGCCAGATCGCGCACTGCGATACGGACGCCGACCTGGGTCACTCCCTCCGTACCCGGCGGCACGAAGCTCACGCGATTGCCGTCGGGGTCCGCCATTGCTTGAGGCGCCACGAGATCCTCTCGGACGATCAGCAGCTCCTCGATTCCCGAACGCGTTTCGCCAGCGAGCGATTCCCGCACGTTCACCTTGATCACCGACCCGCCTTCATCAAAGCGATGCTGATCGTGGCCCTTCATGATCGGCAAGACGTGATCGAAGACGAGCCCGGCCTCGTCGCGCCAGAAATCAACGATCGAAAGCGATGCAGAGAGAAGCCCGACATCCAGTTGGTTCTTCACGATCTCGATCATGACGGGCTCCCTTAATCCATCAACCTGGCCGAAGCGATGGACAGACGGGGGGTTGAGCGCAATTTTGCGCGCATTCTGCAAGTCCAAGCGAACCCGCTGAATGGCCTTTCTGAGCATCGCAAACCACGCTCTTACGCGCCGCTCGGCAACCGGGGAGAGCGCGCCTATTTTGCGCGGAACCGGTATGATGAGAGGCCCTGAAACAGAGAAAGCGCAGGAGACACAAGACCATGGCCATGCCGAACGACATTGGAATCATCGATTGCATGATCGGATTCCCAGCGACCGATTTTTCGCAGTACGAGTTCATCCGCAAGCAGCTGAAAGACCCACAGTCGCGCGATGGCTTCGACTTCCCTGTCGAGTACATGTTCAAGAACGTGCCGAAGGAGCTCTACGGCAAAGAGAATCCCATCGACATCACACTGCACGAAATGGACCGGCTCGGCGTCGAGCGTGGCCTCGTTGGCGTCGGCGGTGATGTCTCTGCCAAGGCACTCAAGGATCATCCCGACCGCTTCATTCCTTCCGGCAATGTCGATCCGAATAACGGCATGGAAGGCATCCGACAGATGGTTCGGGAATACGAAGAGTTCGGCGTACGCGCATTCGGCGCCTTCCCCGCCGGCTGCAATCCCCAGGTCCCGATCAATGATCCGAAGTTCTATCCGATCTACGCGAAATGCGTCGAGCTCGGCGTACCGATCTTCGTCTGCGCCGGCGTGCCCGGCCCGCGTCTGCCGATGGCCTGTCAGCACGTGGAGTTGATCGATCAGGTGATGTTCGATTTCCCTGAACTCGTTTTCGTCACGCGCCATGGCTGTGAGCCTTGGGAGAAGCTCATGATGAAGCTGATGCTCAAATGGCCAAACCTGTACTACTCGACGTCCGCATTCGCCCCGAAGTTCTACCCGGAAGAGATCGTAAACTACGCGAATACGCGCGGTTCAGACAAGATCATCTACGCCGGCTATTTTCCGATGGGCCTCTCGCTTGAACGCATCATGGAAGACATGCCGAACGTGCCTTTCCGAGATCATGTCTGGCCGAAATTCCTTCGCGAGAATGCGATGAAGGTGCTGAAGCTCGACGAGTAGTCGAGGCAAGGCTCTTCTCTGGCTCTTCCCTGGCCAGTTCTCTGGCCCCTGCTTTAGCACCTTCTCTAGCCATTGCGTTATGCGGGAGGGGCTCGACGCCGCCTCGCTCTTCCCGCCCGTCGGCACGCAGAAAGAATCATGAGCAATCAAGAAGAAGCCGATTTCGAGTCGCTCTCGGGCGCCGTCGCGGAAGTGCGTCGCCTGATTTCCCACCTGCGAAAAACGCAGGCGGAACCGGAGATCTTGCGAGACGTCGAACGCCAGGCCCGCGAACTCGCGGATAAGCTCGCCCCCTTCGACCATCCCGGTCCATACGCACAGCGCCGCCTCGTGCTCCGTGAAGGCCTCGATCACAGTCGCGACTCGGACCTCCCCGAAGAGTATTTCCCTTACAGCCCGATCATCGGACCGCTCAACCCAATCGCTTCACCGGTTCATTTCAAGTTCGACGAGAAGACCCGCGAGATGAGGGCGTCGCATTCTTTCGATGCACCGTATAACGGACCGACGACGGCTGTCCACGGCGGCATTATCGCGCTTGTCTACGACGAGCTGCTGGGTGCACTCGGTGCGATGAGCGATATTGGCGGCTTCACTGGGACGCTCAAGGTCATATACCGATCGCTCACGCCGCTGGCCACGCCGATCCATATGCATGCCTGGATCGACCGTGAGGAAGGCGTGAAGGTCTTTATCAAAGGCACGATGCATCGCGACGGACACGACGGGGAACCCGATAGGGTTCTCTGTTCTGAATCTGAAGGAATCTTCATTCGACCGAAGATCTCCATCCTCGAGGATGCGCTCGCGAAATCGAAGGCGAGTCTCAAAGCCGGAAAATAGACCGTGGCCTAACGGCGCGCCTCTAGACGATAGATCCAGATCACGCGTTCCGGATCTCGGTCGGCCACGGCAATTTCGTATCGCGCCTCAAGGGCGAGGCGAGCGGCGGCGAACTCGGGGCCCTCTTCGACGCGCACAGAGGCACGATCAAAAACCGCTTTGCCCAAGCGAATCCGCAGCCGCGGATCCGCTGCGACATGCGCCACCCAGCTCCGCAGCTCCGGCTCCTTCGGCCCAAGGATCATCGAGGTCGGCACATAGAAATTTTCACCGACCGCGGCAAACCAACAATTCACCGAATGGGGATCGTTTGGTCGCGTCTCCAGTTGAGCATTCTCAACATCGTCTGCGAAGGACCAATCGGTTACGTCTGTCGGACCCTGCTTGCCCGAGAGTGCTCCGCCCGGAATCGGACCGATCGGCCCACCCAACCCCGCAACCCACAAGGAACAAGACGGCCAGTGCGGAAACGGCAAAGGCGATCGAGGGCTTGTTCGCTGATTCCATTCGAATTCTCCAGGTGGGCGAATCGGTCGTGCTGCGCCTTCTTTCAGACTCGCACAACGTTCGAGTTAGGCTTCCTCGCGGATTTGAGCCCAATCGGGCCACGAGCCGCGCGTCGGCACGGTAGTATTGCTTGATGCGCGTGATGATGACAGGCGGAACCGGCTTCGCGGGTTCGCATACGGCGAGGGCCTATTTGGCTGCGGGCCATTCGGTCCGACTATTGGTTCGCGATCCGGACAAAGTGCGACGGGTCTTCGACCCCCTCGAACTCGCGATCCCCGAACAGGACGTGATCACAGGCGATATCACCGACGCGGCTTCGGTCGAGCGGGCCATGGAAGGCTGCGACGCGGTGTATCACGGAGCTGCGCTCGTGGAGATGAAGCGCTCCATGGCGGAGCGCGTGCTCTCAACGAATCGGCGAGGCGTCGAACTTGTCGTCGGCGGCGCCGTGAAACGCGGGCTGCCTTCGATCGTCTACGTGTCGAGTTCCTCGATCTTCTTCACGCCGGGATGCGGACCCTTAAATCTCGATATGCCGGTCGCGCCCGGATCCACCGCTTATGCGCAAAGCAAAGCCGAAGCCGAACATGAAGTGCGACGCATGCAGGACGAGGGCGCATCGATTCGCGTCTCCTATCCAACGGGGATCGTCGGCCCCGAAGATCCCGGCCTATCCGATGCGAATCAGGCCCTCTATACATTTTTCAAGCAAACCGGCGTGAATACGTCGAGCGGTTTCCAGATCGTCGACGTGCGCGATCTCGCCGCTCTGCATCTCCGCTTGCTCGAGCTTCCGGAAGGGGCACATCGCTATATGGCCGCAGGGCCGATGCTGGCCTGGCCCGCGACCTACCAGACGATTGACGACGTCACGGGCAAGCGGCTCCTTCGCTTCCCCGTGCCGGGCCCGCTCTTCCGTGCGCTCGGCAGCGTCGGCGACTTGATCAAGAACGTTTACGATTTCAGCTTCCCGCTCACCCGAGACGCGATGGAATACGCGACGAGATGGCCCGGATGCAGCGCCGAGCAGACCACGCGCGAGCTCGGTGTCAAGTTCCGGGGCGCGCACGAAACGTATCGGGATACCGTGCGCTGGCTCTACGATGCGGGGCATCTAAAGGCGAGGCATGTTGGCCGACTCGCAGAAGGCGGGCGGAATCCAAACGTCGTGGGCTCCGTGGACTCCGTGGAATTAGTCGGGTAGCGCCGCTGGCGAGAGATCGCCGCTCAGCTTCCGGGCAGGTGCTTTTCGAACTGGCCAGCGAGATGGATCCACTCGCCGTTCGGCAACTTCTCGATCAGCACTGTCTGCGCGAAGCCCATCGAGAGCCCCGGCACCTTCCGCACATCGATCGCGCCCAGCGCCACCGCCGCGTGGCGCAAACAACCGCTATGCGCGACGAAAAGCCGCATCACATCGCGCGATTCATCATTCCGGATCGAGTTCATGCTCGCCGAAACCCGGGCGGCGACTCGGCTGCCGGCCTGCATGAGCGACTCGGCGCCCTGTACAGGAAGCCGGAACTCCGGAAGACGCCGCCAGCCTTTCGGCAGGTGCGCAATGCGAGGATCCTGAGCAAGCATGGCTTCAATGTCATCGAATCGCATATTTGCGGCGCTGCCGATTCCGCGCTCGATTAGCTCGTTTCGCTGCAGCACGTGAAAACTTCGACCCGTGCGGGATTCGAGTCCCTCTGAAATGATTTTTGCGGTTTCCCACGCACGCAGTAGCTGGGACGCCTCAAGGCGCGCGTCGACTTCGAGATTGAACTCGTCGGCGAAATCCAGGATCACATCGACCGCTTCGCGCGCCTGTTCGCGCCCAGTCGGGGTCAACGGAAAAAGCGAATGCGCGCTTGCCGTGCCTTCCGGACGCGCAAAATGTCCGTGGCGAACGAAAGCGGCGATTCGACGCCCGGCGTTAGGCGTCTCGGTCAAATCGGAATTCGTGTTCTGACTCGTCATCGAAATCTCCAGCGCTGCACCACGCCATGCGCTCTGACTACGCACTTCGACTACAAGGACTCTCATCGACCAATCGGGGGGCCGACTCGCTCCTGAATCACGAACACGAGTATATCGAGGACGCGCCGATACGTCGTCTTTCGTTTACGGTCACAGCGGATTCTCGGTTCACTCTGACCCGGGGGACTGCGGCGGCTCCGGGGATTGCGGCGAAATTTGCCGCAACGTACGGTTGCGCCAAGCGTTGATCAGACGCCTGAGGGTGCGCTCAGCCCAGGGCTGACGGCGCTGCTCTTCTAAAACTCCGTCCCGGTAAATGTCGATTTGATCACCGGAAATGCGTTGCTCGACGCCCTCGGGTAGCAACACCCTAAACGGGCGGTCGGGATTCAGCACATCCTCTGCGTCCGTAATGCGCACCGGCATCTCGCTCCGGTACCGCTCGGCAATGGCCTGAAGCGAAGTGGATTCATCAAAAATCCCCCGCCGCCGTTCGCGAATCGCGAGTCGCAATCCAATCCCTGTTGTCTCGAGGTCGACGATGCCACCTGTGCGGTCGGGACGTTCGTCTTCTTCGAGGCCGCCTTGCAACCAAAGACATTGGTAGCCGCGACAAATCGGCGGACGCGTCTCGTAGATTCCGCAGCCTTCGGCGCCACGCTGATGCACGCAGTCTTCGCCGGCGCGCTTGCCGATGGGGTCGACGCGCAGAATGCTGCAACAGAGCGAACAGGTTCCGCAAGAACGTTCAGCGGCGCGCTTCTCGCGCTCGGGATCGCTGCCGAGTTGGGCCACGGGAATGCCCCTTTCATAAAATCATGTTTCTGATCAAGTTGAAGGCTAGCAGGGCGCTTGAGACGGGGGATTGCGACGCCCCCTATCGGTTTTTCCCAACTCGCGGCATGCTTCCCTGGTGACGCCCACCGACCGACCGCAAGCGACTTCGAATATTCTGCTCGGATTGGCGGCCATCGTCATTATCGTGGCCGGCCTGCGCGCCGCAAGCTCCCTCTTCGTGCCCTTCCTGCTCGCCGGCTTCATCAGCCTGCTCTGCACGCCCGCACTTTTCTGGATGAGAGACCGCGGCCTGCCCACGCCGATCGCGCTCATCGTTGTACTCCTTGGCCTCCTCGGCATCGGTGCGGTCTTCGGCGGCCTGATGAGCACCTCGATCAACGAGTTCACCCAGGCGCTCCCTTCTTACCAGACGCGCTTCGGCTCCGTCGTCGAATCGCTCACCGCCACGCTATCCGACTTCGGGATCGATTTCGGAACCGGTGGCGATGAAGCCAACCCCTTCGATCCACAGGCCGCACTTGGCATCGCCGGCAACCTCGCGGGCAATCTGGGCAGTCTGCTCAACAACGCCTTCCTGCTCTTCTTGACCGTCTGCTTCATCTTGCTCGAAGCCTCGAGCTTCCCGCGGAAGGTCAAAGAAGCCTTCGGCGATTCCCCCATCATCGAATCGCGCATGACGGAAATCGGCTCTTCGATCCGCCGCTATCTCGGCATCAAGACGCTCACGAGTATGGCGACCGGCTTCATCGCCTACGGTGCGCTGATCGTGCTCGGCGTGAAATTTGCGCCGCTCTGGGCGCTGATCGCGTTTCTACTGAACTTCGTTCCCGCGGTCGGTTCGGTCATCGCTGCCGTGCCGGCAGTTGCCCTCGCGTTAGTCGATAATGGCCCGCAGACCGCTTTGTTAGTCACGATGCTCTACATCGGGATCAATATCTCGATTGGCAGCTTCCTCGAACCGCGCGTAATGGGCGACGGAATGGGTCTCTCACCCCTGATCGTCGTGGTTTCTCTTGTGTTCTGGGGCTGGGTCCTGGGACCCGTGGGCATGGTGCTCGCCGTGCCGCTGACCGTGATTCTGCGCATCGTTCTCGACACGCAACCCGAGACGCAATGGGTCGCCGTCCTACTCGGCCCGGCCATTCCCAGACCAAGGCCTGAGAAGAACACGGACGCGGACCTCGACGACGTGATTCACACGTAGTCGAATCGGGCTCGCTCGTCGCTGGCCTGTGGCCACTCCTGTCCCGGCGACGTCGCTAGGAAGCGTTCGCAATCGTCTCGAAGGCCTTCTTCACGTTGTCCGGCGCCTGCACGAGTTCCAGCAACACACCTTCTGATCCGATCGGGAACTCGTCGTTGCCCTTGGGATGGATGAAGCAGACATCGTGTCCCGCGGCGCCCTTGCGAATGCCGCCCGGCGTGAAGCGAACGCCCTGCTCTTCCAGCCAAGCCACCGCGGTCGGCAGATCGTCGATCCAAACCCCAATATGGTTCAGCGCCGGCTCATGCACCTTCGGCCGCTTCTCGGGATCCAGCGGCTGCATCAGGTCGACTTCAACGACGAACGCGCCGACACCGGTCTCACAGATATCCTCGTCGACGTTTTCCTTCTCGCTCTTATACGAGTGGCCGAAGCGCAGGCCCATGATGTCGACCCAGAAATGACGCAGCTTGTTCTTGTCGAGGCCGCCAATGGCGACTTGCTGGACTCCGAGGACTTGGAAGGGGCGGGGGCTGGCCATGACGATCGAATCTCCCGTGGGGGCGACGGACAAGCTCGGTCCATCGTGAAAGGTTTTCCAGGTTTTTGCAGGTCGGATCAGGACATCGCCGCATTGTGGCGCCTCCCATCACCGTCCCATCATCCAAACAGCCCTGCACCTTAGCAGGAGACTCAGGCGCCCTCAGCACCCCGATACTCCCGCCCCACGAGGTACCGCTCGGTACTCCCCTTGCGCGTCGATTGCAGCTTGACCGTCTTCGCCTTGGCGAAGGATTTGCGCATGCGTTTGTCGATCTCCGCCGCCTCGGGCCCTTCAAGAATCTTGATCAGCAAGGACCCGCCTGGCACCAGCAGCTTCGGCAGGAGCGCTTCGATCGCTTCGAGCAGCCGCTCCTCATTCGCTCGGTCCGTCTCGCGCACACCCGTCAGCTTCGGCGCCGCATCCGAGAGCACGATATCGACGCCTTCCCGACCAGGCGCAATTTCGTCGAGAGCCGCGAGCAGGCGATCCGCCACATCCGCATCCTCGAGATCGCCCACGAAGGCCGTTCCGTGCTTCGCCGCAATCGGCGGATCGACTTCCGCTCGGTCCACACCGACGACCGCCCCTTTCGGACCGATCAACACGGCGGCCGCTTCGAGCCAACCGCCCGGCCAACAGCCGAGGTCGACAACGCGCTGTCCCTTTTTGAGAAGCTTGAACTGCTTCTGCACTTCTTCGAGCTTGTAGGCCGCACGCGAGCGGAGGCCTTCCTTTTTGGCGCGTTGATGCAGATGGTCTTTTCGGTCGTAGCGGGCCATAGGTGGGTCGATCCTAATCTTCAGGGTGAGGTTGCTTCTTAGCTCCCAGGCTTCGTGGCTCCGCTAGAGCGCCGGTATCAAGCGCTGTGCCTGCATCCATTCGATCCACTCGACGAGCATGTCTTCTGAGTCGATGCAGTCGGCAAAGCCGGCTTGCCTGAGTTTGATTGTACTGAGCAGCGTCGGAGCGGGTGGCGTATCTCGACCCACACCTAAATGAAGATCGATGTAAACGTAGGAGTCGCCCACGAAATCTATCAAGCGGGGCGCACGTAGATCGTGCTTGGACACAATCTCGTCCCAGACTGCGGCTTTGCCGGGCATTGTCTCTGCGAGCCGCTGCGGCTCGGGCTGGCCGACGTCCATTCCAAAGGCTTCCGCCAATCGGCCCCAGACGTTTTCCCATACGAAGACGTCACCATTCGATATATTGAACACTTCGTCCTGCGCCGTGTCGGCGTCCATCGCCCAAGCAAGCGCCCGAGCAAACAGCCGTGCATCCATCGCGTCCGTCGGACCCGTGCGTCCCCCCGGCCAACAAAGCGGTCGACCTTCGTGTTTCGCGATCGCGGCATACGTAGCAAGCGGCGCGATCGGATTCATCGGTGCACCAAAGGCATGGCCGTAAATCACCGGCGGTCGCCACACCGTGAAACGAAAGCCGTCGCGCTCGGCCCGCGCGCGAAGCAGATCCTCTTGGAGCCAGTAGAAATTAGCGTGGTCATGCCGCGTTTCACGCTCGCGCCCCGGAACCCGCATCCGCTCCAGATGGGCGCCGTATGCTTTCGTCCCCTGCAAGAGACTCACGTGCGCAAGGCTGCCCTGCTCTCGAAGCGCATCGAGCAGATGCTCCAGCATCCGGCGATTCGTCTCCATGATCTCCGGGTCGTACCAACCTTCAAGCAGCCCCGGCTTTTCTTGCAGCGCGGCATAGACCATATGCGTGATCGGCGGCAACGCCGCCACTGCCGAGCGACACGCCTCCCGGTCGAGGAGGTCGAGCGGTACATGAGTACCCGTCGTGACATCCGGAGCCCGGCGGGAGGCACCGAACACACGTGCGCCGGGTTGACCTCCGAAGTATTCGAAGGCAGCTCGGCCGACGATGCCACTTGCACCCACGACTAGCGTGGTTCGTTCGTGCTCGCTCATTTCAGGGTAGGCGCGCCGAACCGCTCTTCAAAATCGTCGAGCGGGATGCTGAATTCTTCGGTCGCCAGGAACTCTGCGTCCGTCATCTTCGGCTGTTCATGCGCGCGGTACCACTCGGAGTAGGTTCCGAGCTCGCTCGAAAGCGTTTTGTAATGTGTGGAATACGTGCGCACTTCGATCTTCGGGGAATCCGTTGCGAGATCAAAATCGAGGAGCCGAAACCATCCGTCCCCAAGGCCGGCAGGCTGCCGAAAGAGCGGGTCCCGCGGCTGTCCCGCGTCGAGCCCCGCCTGCCCGCGATCCTGATAGTCCGCGAGCATCTGATAGACGGCGTGTCCGGCCTCATTATCGTCGACGCGCATCGCCTGTCCATGATGATGGCCGCAAAGCACGAGGAAGATCTGGTCGTTGGGCGAGATCAGCTTTTCGAAGAGCGCATCCGCGTCGTTATGCTCTTCGGGATCGACCCGCGCGAGATCGATGATCGGATTCGGACCGCGGACACCGCGCGGATTCAAGTAATCGTGAGTACTGATGATCGTGGGGAAGCCCTTGTACTTTTCCATGACGGATTCGACCCAGGCGATGACTTCATCTCCGGCCTGCATTTCGAGAGCGAAATGCAGGAAATGGTAACCGCCGGCAACGAAAATCTGTGCGCTGCTATTTCCGCCGCGATGGCTCGCGACGTACCAGGGCTTGCCCTTAAAGAAGGGACGGTCGTCGCCGAAGGCCGAGCGAAAATTACTCAGTCCGCCGACGTGAAGCATGCCGATGTCTTCAACGGTCCAGGTCAGCTCGCTTCGCGGCTTTTCCGTGTTAGGCAGAAAATTCGCATCGTTCCACATTGCGTCGTAATCGTGATTGCCCGGCGCAACGCCGAAGGGAAGCCCCGCCGCGGCGATTCGCTCGTAACCCTCAATGGCTTTGGGGATTTCCACTTCCGCCGCTTTCGGCGTCGGATCGAAATGCCCTGCAAAGAGCGGATTCTCGACGCGTTTCGCGCCGCGGGCGGCATGCGCTTCATCCATCGCTTTCGACTGGTGCTGCCAGACATCGCCAACCGAAGCGACGAAGGCGATATCGCCGCCGTTCGCGCGACTGCGCGCAGCAATCCATTCCATTTGCTGGATGAACATCTCGCTCGCATCAAAGACAAATCCCTCTGCCTTCTGATGCGTATAGTCCGTGTAGTTCTGCGTATCCGGAATCATTGCGATCTGAAAAGTCGCGGACGGATCATGCCCCGCATGCAGAGCGTCGTGCATCGCGTGATGCGCACAGCCCGCTTGAAGGAGCATTGTCGCAAGCACGAGGAGTCCAGGAGCAAGCGCGATAGTCGGGCGGCGGGGCGCTGAGTTGCTGGTCGAGTCTGTCTGATTCACGCGCTGAGCAAGAAACATTTCGTTATTCCCTCGGAGAGTTCGCCCGCGAAGATGCCCCAGTCCGCGAGGCCGCGCGAATTAGCGGTCCCGCTTCGCCCATTTCCGCGCCCAGGCATCAAGCCGCACCCTTTCGCCTCTGCGACGAACTCCACGACGATTCGTCCATTGGCGACGCCACATGGGCTGCGCTGCGCGCGTTCTACGACGACGAACAGATCCTGGAATTGATCTACACCGCCGGCTTCTACCATACGGTCAGCTTTCTGGTGAATGGCCTTCGAATCCCGAACGAGCCCGGCGCGGCGACGTTCTCGGAATGGCAAAACGCAGGAGGCTGACGCCGCGAACCAAAGAAAACGGCCCCACTCGCATCTCGCGAACGGGGCCGTTTAGTTTCGTTTAGAGCTTCGGTCTCTCGCCAGGCGCTAGTCCTGGGACTTAACCGCCTTGCGGATCTTCACCATGCCGTTCTTATGGCCGGGCACGCCGCCGCGTACGAAAATCAGGTTCTGCTCTGCGTCGACGCGAATCACTTCGAGGTTCATCGTCGTCTGACGCACATTGCCGCTCTGACCGGCCATCTTCATGCCCTTGATGACCTTGCCCGGATCGGCGCCGGCACCGATCGAGCCACCGTGTCGAAACGCTTCATGCGTACCATGCGTTCGCTTCTTGATCGCGAAATTGTGTCGCTTGACCACACCGGAGAAGCCGGTGCCCTTGGTCGTACCGATGGCGTCGACCTTCTGGCCCGCTTCGAAGATATCGACCTTGATCTCAGCGCCGGATTCAAGCTGCGCCGCTTCTTCTTCCGTCAGACGGCTCTCGGAGAGGTACCTCTTCGGCGCGCTCCCTCCGTTCTTCTCGAAATGCGTCTTCTCGGCCTTGGAGAAGAGGCCTTCACGACGTTCTCCGAAAGCGAGCTGAACGGCGACGTAGCCGTCTTTATCGATCGTCTTCTTCTGGACGACGATGTTCGGACCCGCTTCGAGCACAGTGACAGGCACAGCTTCGCCTGTCTCGACAAAGATTTGGGTCATGCCGAGTTTCTTGCACAGCAGTTCAATGGACATAATTTGGGATCTCCTCTTCCGGATTGGAGCCCATTCCGTCACTCGGGATGGGTTCGTCGCGGTCGATGCGTCTCGCCGCCGATTCCAAGCCTCTTTAAAAGAGGACGGCGCGCGAGGGGCGATCTATTCTCTAGACGTCAGACGTCAATCTTTCGCATCAAGTCATTCTCATCTCTCACGACTCGTTTCTAACGAGATGGAATCCTCGGCTAGGCCGGGCATTCCGCGAGAGAGGCGCAGATTAGCATGAGGCAGAAGACGAGGCGACCCTCGGGAAAAACTGCACAATCATCGATTATTTTGTACACGTCTTCCCATATGAGGCGCTCAAGGCGACTTTCACCGCGTTCAGCAACCGATCCGAATCACTCGGTCCGACCGACCCGACCGACCCGACCGACCGAAACACAGCATGGCCCTAAACAAGAGCCTTCTCCGCTTTGCAGCGACTCGGGCTGCCCAAGCGATACTCCCGAATAAGCCGCCACCTAGTTAGAAAGAGAGCGAAGAAAATGAGTTATCGCGCAACCCTGATCCCTGGAGATGGAATCGGTCCCGAAGTCGTCGAGGCGGCCGTGGAGGTCGTAGACGCCACGGGGGTGAAGGTCGATTGGGAGCGAGTCGAAGCCGGCGCCGACGTGTTCTTGAAACACGGCACGCCTATGCCCGACGAAGCCCTGAACTCGATCCGAACGACGCGAGTCGCGCTCAAGGGTCCGATCGGAACGCCGATCGGCGGCGGCTTCAAGAGCGCCAACGTGATGATGCGCCAGGCCCTCGACCTCTATGCTTGTGTGCGGCCGATCCGAACGATCCCCGGCCTGCCCGGGCGCTACGAGAACGTGGATTTCGTGATCGTCCGCGAGAACACCGAAGGCCTCTATTCCGGTCTTGAGCATCGCGTCGCCCCGGGCGTCGTCGAGAGCCTCAAGATCGTGACCGAAGCCGCCAGCCTGCGCATCGCGAGGTACGCCTTCGAACTCGCTCGTGAGCAAAATCGGCCCTCGGTCGCCGCGATCCACAAAGCCAATATCATGAAGCTCTCGGATGGACTCTTCCTGGAGTGTGCTCGTCGCGTCTCGCGCGACTTCCCCGATATCGAACTCCGCGAGTTGATCATCGATAACTGCGCCATGCAGCTCGTGACGCGGCCGGAACAGTTCGAGATTCTCCTTATGGACAATCTCTATGGAGATATTCTCTCCGACCTCGGCGCAGGACTCGTTGGTGGCCTCGGCGTCGTCCCCGGCAGTAATATAGGCAAAGAGTGTGCGGTCTTCGAAGCCGTCCACGGCAGCGCGCCCGACATTGCGGGCAGAGGCCTCGCCAACCCCATTGCCGTAATCCGGTCCGCGGCACTCCTTATCGCGCATCTCGGTGAGACCGACGCCGCAAAGCGAATCGAGAAGGCAGTCGAGACCGTCATGGCCGACCCGAAGAACCATACAGGCGACCTCGGGGGCAACGCCAAGACGCGGGGAATCACCGACGCAATCCTGCGCGAGCTCGCGGGTTAGGCGAGACCCTTGACTTCATCGAGAGCGCCAACTGCGTTGACGGCTCCGCCACACCCTACGGGCGAGCCCCGAGGCGGGCTACGGCCCGTGCTCGTGCTCGCCCTCGACGGCGCAACCTTCGACGTGATTCAGCCGATGATCGCGGAGGGCGAGCTGCCCCATCTCGCCGCGTGGATGCAGGAAGGCCAAAGCGCGCTGCTGCCCAGCACGACACCACCCGTCACGTTCCCCGCGTGGTCTTCTTTCATGACCGGCCTTGAACCCGCCGATCACGGAATCTTTGATTTCACGCAGAAGAAGCCGGGAGAGTACCGACTTCGATTCGTCAACTCGACCGATCGCAGCGCGCCGTCGCTCTTCAAGCGAGTCAGCGATGCGGGCGAATCCGTACTGGTGTTAGGCATGCCCGCGACCCATCCGCCGGAGCCCCTCGATGGACTCCTCGTCTGCGGCTTCGATGCACCGGTCTCAACGGGTACAGACGAACGCAGCGCGAGCGACCCCGCCCGCTATCGCCGGGTCGCAGCGATCGCCGGACCTTGGATGCGACCAGAGCTAAACGAGTCTTCACAAGCGAACGATTTCCATGAGCGCGCGGTCGAGACCCTGTTGTCACGGGTCGATCGCAAACGAGACTTCGCTCTCGAGGCGATCGCACAAGCGCGCGCGGAGCGCGGCGGAGCGATGCCCTCGCTGACCATAATTGTGTTTTCCGAGAGCGACACGGTTGGGCATCACTATTTCAGAGATCACGCGCAGGATTCGCCACGGCATAACACGAACGCTTCGCCAGCGAGGCGGGATGCAATTCGCTCAGTATACCGCCGTCTCGACGAAGCCTGCGCCGCGCTGCGTAAGGCCGCCGGCGATGAAATGTTATGCGTCGTCCTTTCCGATCACGGCATGGGCACAGCGTCGGACAAGGTCGTCCACCTCAACCGCTACCTCGCCGAACACGGCCTCCTTCGTCGACGCGCTGGCCTCGGCCGCTTCATCGACCGCGCCGCGCGCCAGCTCCGCGACCGCGCCCTTGCCTGGCTTCCCGCTGCCATCGCCCAGGCGGTTTTCCGACGCGCCCGCGCCGCCGCCGCCGAACTCGAGAGCCGCGCGCGTTTCGGGGGCTTCGACTGGCAGCACACCCTCGCCTTCAGCGAAGAAGCCAACACGAACCCGGGCGTATGGATCAACCTCAAAGGCCGTGAGGCCGAAGGCTGCGTCGCGACCGAGGACTATGAGACCGTTCGCGACCGGGTGATCGATGCGCTGGTTGATTGGCGGTTGCCTTCGGGCGAGCCCGTCGTCGCGCGGGCACTGCGCCGCGAAGAAGTCCATCGCGGGCCCTTCGCCGAGCGCGCACCCGACATCGTGGTTGAACTCGCGCTGGACGAAGGCCACGGGCTCTCGCTCGTCCCCACGCCCTGGGCCGAGGGCGGAATGCAGGGTGAGGGCATTCCCGCGCTGCGTATTCTCGATGCGGATGCCTATGGCGGAGGACGCGGACGCGGCATGAACGGCACCCATCGTTCGGACGGAATCTGGATCGCGACGGGCGCCGGAATCGAGGCAGAGTCGGCGCCCGCGAGGCTCTCGCGGGTTGCCCCTTGGCTCGCTCGCGCGATGGGCCTAGCCTGGAACGCCGAAGGCGACCAGGCCGCGGGGAGCGGGGATGCGTCGAGTCGACCCGAATCCGGGCGCGAGAATCAGCCCTATAGCGAGGAAGAAGAAGCGATGGTGGCGGAGCGTTTGCGAGCGCTGGGATACCTCGAATGAATCGCCCCGCGCTCTCGCTGGTGTTTCCGGCTTTTAATGAGGCCGAGAACCTCCCCTCGCTCCTGAAGAGCGCGCTCGAAACCGGCGCAGCCCTGGAGCTCGACCTCTCCCTCCCCTTCGAGATCGTGATTGTCGATGACGGGTCCGAGGACCACAGCGCCGAGGTCCTGCGCGGCTGGTGCGCCGAGGATCCCCGAGTGCGCGCGGTGCATCATGCCGAGAATCAGGGCTATGGCGCCGCGCTCCGCACCGGCCTGCGCGAGGCCCGCGGCGAACTCGTCTTCTTCAGCGACGCGGACCTGCAATTCGACCTCGCTGAAATCCGCCGCCTCCTCGAACACGCCGACGATTACGATATCGTCGCCGGCTATCGAGCCCCCCGCCGCGACCCCTGGCTGCGCCGCGTCATCGCCTCAACGTGGGGTGGCCTGGTCCGGGTGCTCTTTGACCTGCCCGTCCGCGATATCGACTGCGCCTTCAAGATCTTCCGGCGCGATGTTCTCGACGCCATCCCAATCGAGTCGATCGGCGCCTTCGTGAACACCGAGATTCTCGTCCGCGCTCGCGCCGCCGGCTTCCAGATTCATCAGGTCCCCGTGAGCCATCATCGCCGCAAATCCGGCCGACAGACCGGCGCTCATCCTCGCGTCATCGCCCGCGCCGTCTTCGAGTTGGCCCAGCTCTACAGCGAGCTCCGACTGCATTCGCAGCGCTAGCGAGAGGGCAAACATGCGGCTGCTTCTCGTTGGCGCTTTTCCCTACCCACACGCCCAGGGCTCTCAGGTCTATTTCCAGGAGCAGGCGATCGCCTTGCGGGAAGCGGGCGCCGAGGTCGAGCTGCTGACTTATGCCAGCGGGCGCGACGAAGACAGCCCGCTGTCGGCCATTGCGCCCAGCCGTGCGCTGGATGGATTCCGAGTGCATCGTTCTGCGAGCTGGACTTCCCCCCGCTCCCTGCGCTCCGGACCCTCGTTCGCCAAACCATTGGGTGGTGCCGGGCTGGCACAAGCACTTCGCCATCTCCTCGCGTCATCCCAGAATGACGCGGCGGCTGACGCGCACCATGACACGCTAAATAACGCACCTGCCGGACCGCGTTATAATGCAATTCTGGCCCATAACGCAGAAGCCGCTCTGGTGGCTCTCGCGGCCACATCAGAACCGCATCCGCCGATCCTCTACTGCGTGCACACGCTGATGGGTCACGAGCTCTCGACTTACGCGAAGCACCTGCCACTAAAAGGCTTTTCCTCCTCTTCTTCCGCTGAAAAGAGGTCCTTGGGCGACCGCGTCATTGACCGCTCCGGTCGCGTCATAGATCGATTCATCGCCCGTCGCGTCGACGGTTGGATCGCTTTGACGCAGGCCTCGGCGCGCGTCATGCGTAAGAACGCGAAGGGGCCTGGAGCGCTGATTCCGCCGCCTATCCCGGACCCCGAAGTGGACTTCCAGACCCGCGACACAGCCGACGCAGCCGAGGTCTGCGCAAAGCACGGGCTTCCGCTGAACCAGTTCTTTCTCTACTCAGGCAATCTCGACTCCTACCAGGAGCTCGATGTCCTCACGGCGGCCGCCGCGCGGTTAGCGGAGAGCGAGGCGACGGCCGGCACCGCCATTATCGTCGCAAGCCACGACCCAGCGGCCCGCTCCTGGGCCGCGGATCGCCCCGGCATCGTCGCCTGCGTCGTGGAGTCGTCCCAGGAAATGCAGACTCTCCTTCACGCGGCGAGGGCGAGCCTTGTCCTGCGACAGGCGCTCGGCGGCTTTCCGATCAAGCTCGCCAATAGCCTGGCCGCCGGGACCCCGGCTCTCGCCTTTCACGGTCGGGAGTGGGGGTTGGTCGATGGCGAGAACAGCCTGGTTTGCGATACCCGCGACCCTGCGACTTCCATTGCGAACGCGATCGCAAACCTGTCGCAAAACGATGCCCTGGCTCTCAAGCTCTCGAGAGGCGCCCGGGCGCTTTACCTCCGCCAGCATCGACCCGAGGTCGCCGCGGCTGAGACGCTGGCGCTGCTCGAGCGGGTCGGCAGTTTTAGGAAGCAGATCGGGTCTCTTCCCGGCGTGTAATTTGGCTGCGGGCCTCTACACTCTGGTCCGCCCGGCCCCCTTTTTGGGGACTCGGGCTTTCCGTGTTTCGGTGCCAGCCAACAAGGACGACTCGGCCAATTCATTCGCGGGTCCGAGACACACCAAACACGGATCATAAACTGATCAAACACGGGCAAAGAGGCTGAAGAAGAAATCGTGAGCGCCGAGATCAAGCCAGGTTCAGAGAGTCCGAAGCGGCGGCGAACGCCGAACCGCGGCGATACGCCCTTTGACCGTCTCCTGAAGAGCGCCCGCAAGGGCGAGGGGCTCGCTCGGCTCACGGGTTTGCGCGGCGCGGCAGGTCGCGTGGCGGCAAGCCATTTGATCCGCGCTCATGGGGATCGGCCTGTCCTCTATCTGACCCCGCATTCGCGCTCCGCCGACGCGGCCATTTTGGCGCTCCGCGGCCTGCTCGGGGAACGACCCGACGCCTCTCGCATCCGGCCCTTCCCGCGTCATGACACCCTGCCCTTCGACCGTTTCTCGCCCCAGCCCTTCCTGATCGGCCAGCGTATGGAAGTGCTCCATCGCCTCGCCGAACTCGGCGCGGGCACCGCGCTCGATGGCGAGGTCGTTCCGATCATCGTCGCCCCGCTCTCCGCCCTCGCACTCCGCGTCCCCTCGCGAAAGCTGCTCCGAGAATCGACGGCCCGCGTCTCGGTCGGCGAATCCCTCGACCGCGACGAACTGAGTGCCAAGCTCGTTCGCCTCGGATACCAGCGCATGGCCCTCGTCGAAGAACCGGGCGAGCTCGCCGTGCGCGGTGATATCGTCGACGTGTTCCCGCCGCAGCTGCCCAACCCTTTGCGCATTGAACTCTGGGGCGACGAGGTCGACTCGATCCGCAGCTTCGATCCCGCGAGCCAGCGCTCCCAGGAAAAATCGGCCACCGCGCTCTTCCCGCCGCCCCGGGAATTCCTTTTCGATCGCGACGCAGTCATTGAGCGTGACGCGACCATCCGCGCCCAGGCCAAAGCCGCTGGCGTGCCCGTCGGGGAAGTCGATGCCTTCATTGACTCCCTACTGCGCGGATCTGTGCCAGCGGGCGGGGAAAGCCTCGCGCCCTTGGTTCATGATGAACACGAAGGCTTCTTCGATTATTTGCCCGCGAACACGTTAGTTCTTGTAGAGGAGCCAGAGGAAGGCGTTGCCCGACTAAAGCAAATTTTTCGGGAGATCGAATCGAACCATGAGGCCGCGCGGAGCGAGCGCCTCACGGTGCCGATCGATGCCCTTCTTCTTCAGCCTGAAGAAATCGGCGCCGAGATCGGGAAGCGCGAGCACGTTCATCTTGAGCGGCTCGACATCATCGAATCGAGCGCCGAAAAAGGCCGCGTCCTCATCGAGACTGAAACCCAGGACGAGCTTCAGCGCGAACTGGTCAAGACACGCAGCCATGAACGGGCGCTCGGGCCGCTCGTGGCGCAATGCAACGCATGGCTCGCTGATCGCTGGCGCGTGATCATTGCGTGTAGCTCACTCTCGAGCGCCGAACGTTTGCGATCCCTGCTCGCGGAGTACGGGCTCGACGGCAAGGTTGCGACTGACCCGCGGCCGGTCTGGCATTGGTCGCTCCCCGGCCACCTCGAATTTCGCGTCGTCGATTTATCAGAAGGTTTTGTCTGGGCGAAGCAAGCGCTCGCCATCGTCACCGACGAAGAAGTTTTCGGCGTCCGCGACCGGCGCAAGAACCGAACAGGATGGCGCGAAGGCCAAAAGCTCGATGGCATTGCCCAGCTCGCGCCAGGCGATTTCCTCGTCCACGCCGACCACGGAATCGGCATCTACCGCGGGCTGATGGAACTCGCTGCAGGCGGTTCCGCAGCCGAACTTCTGGCCATCGAGTACCTGGGCGGCGACAAACTCTTCCTCCCCGTCGACCGACTCTCCCGCGTCCAGCGCTACGGCGCGGCGGACGGGGTTCAGCCGCGCATCGACAAGCTCGGCGGCGACACCTGGGAAAGGACCAAGAGCAAGGTCAAGGCGAGTCTGCGCAATATGGCGGGCGAACTTCTCTCCCTCCACGCCGCCCGAGAACTCGCGCCGGGCTTTGGGTTTTCCGCGCGTGATTCCGCGCTGGAAGAATTTGAAGGCGCCTTTCCCTTCGAAGAAACCCCGGACCAGATGTCCGCGATCGATGATGTCTTAATGGATATGCATGAGCCAAAACCGATGGATCGCCTCGTCTGTGGCGATGTCGGCTATGGCAAGACCGAAGTCGCCATCCGCGCCGCCTTCCGCGCCGCGCAGGACGGCAAGCAGGTCGTTGTGCTCACCCCGACTACAGTTCTGTGTCAGCAGCATTTCGAGAATTTCCAGGAGCGCTACAAGGACCATCCGATTCGCGTTGATATGCTGTCTCGGTTCAATACGCCGAAGGAATCCCGCGCAACGCTTGAAGGCCTTGCCACAGGCCAAGTCGATATCGTCATCGCAACGCATCGCATCCTGCAGAAGAACATCCAGTTCAAGGACCTCGGCCTCTTGATCGTCGACGAGGAGCAGCGCTTCGGCGTCGCAGATAAGGAGCGCGTCAAGAAGCTGAAGAAAACCGTCGACGTGTTGACGCTGACGGCGACGCCGATCCCGCGGACGCTGCAAATGGCGTTTACGGGTATTCGCGATCTCTCTGTCATCGAAACACCTCCCGTCGATCGGCTCGCGATTCGCACGCAGGTTTGCAAGTTCGACGAGGGTTTGATTCGCGAAGCGGTGCTCCGTGAGATCCGCCGCGGCGGTCAGATCTTTTTCCTGCATAACCGCGTACGGACCATCGATGCGATGCAAGAGATGCTTGAGCGGATCCTGCCCGAAGTAAAGATTATGGTTGCGCATGGTCAAATGAAAGAGCGCATCCTCGAAGACCGCATCCATTCGTTCATGCGTAGGGAAGCAGATCTCTTGCTCTGCACCACGATCATCGAGAGCGGCATTGATATGCCGAACGTGAATACGATTATCGTCAACCGAGCAGACGCACTCGGACTCGCCCAGCTCTACCAGCTACGCGGGCGCGTCGGACGCAGCACTCGGCGCGCCTACGCCTATCTGCTCGTCCCCACTCAGGTGGGCTCGCTCTCTGCCGATGCGCAAAAGCGGCTTGAGGCGATCCAAGACCTCTCCGAACTCGGCGCAGGTTTCCGACTCGCGAATCTCGATCTTGAGATTCGCGGTGCGGGAGACTTATTAGGCGGAGAGCAATCCGGAAATCTCCGCTCAGTCGGCTATGAGAGCTATATGGAGATGCTGGAAGAAACGATGGACGAGCTCCGCGGCCAGGCACACGAAGAATGGCTCGATCCGGAAATCAAGTTGCCCGTTGTCGGCCGCCTGCCCGACGATTACGTCTCGGATGTAAGCCAACGTCTTGTGCTCTACAAGCGGTTGTCGAGCGCACGGGACGAGAACGAAGTTGCGCTCATCCGTGATGAATTGATGGATCGCTTCGGGAGACTGCCACGCGAGGCGGAGAACTTGGTTGAAGTGATTCGCCTGAAGATCCTCGCACGCCGGATTGGCATCGTACGGATCGAGACCCAGCGCGGAGAACTCGTGCTGCAGGTTGCGGCGAAGAGCCAGATTGATCCGGATCGGCTCGTGCAATTGCTGAGTCACGCGCGGTCGGATCTGCGCGTCACGCCTGATCAAAGGCTAGTCGCGAAAGCGCCGGGACCGGAAGGCGGACCGGAAGCGCTTTTCGAAGCGACACGCACGCTGCTCAAGAAATTGTCCGGCTTCTAGCCAGCCAGGGCGGATTCGGCGGGCAGGGGGATTCGGCATTCTTTTCGCGTCGCGCGCTAGCTTTCCCTGCACGCCGCCGGAATTCGTCGGCCACCCGAGAAACGCTTTGCGATCTTGTCGCGCGCGCGGTCGAGCTCGACCATGCTGGCATCGCTGCTCAACAACCTGCCGAACGTCCACTGCGACGGGGAGATCTTGAGTCGCGCCCTACCCTTTCCCGAGTGCTAGATCCATGCACGCAGCGCGGCAAAACCTTGTGAGGCGTATGGCTTCAAGGTCCTGAGGGGCCAGGTCCGGGCGATTCAGCGCTTTAAGGATCCGGAGAACCTTATTCGGCGCCTTCACGTCGACGGCTTCTCAATCGTTCATTTCATGAGGCAGGACACCCCGGCAGCAGCAGTGTCGATCATCCGTGCGTTTCCGCTTCAGCTTCCAAGAGCGCACGTCGCAGACGAACACGGACCCATCGCGAGCCGATCCAGATCGACTTCGATGAATTGAGCCGCCGTTTCGAACGCATCGACTTACATTCACGCTTCGCCTCGACGCTCTTGGAGAGCGTGCCTCATATCGACATCAGCTACGAAACAGACCTTGAGAACAACGCCCAGCATCAAGCAACGACGAATCGGCTTTGCCAGGCTCTCGGAATTCCGTCGGGTCCGGTCGAGAGCGTCTTTACGAAATTGGCGACGCGACCTTTGCGTGAATCCGTACTGAACTTCGAGGAACTCGACGAGCGAATGCGCGAGACGAAATGGGCCGCGCTTTTCGAGTCCCATCGCTAAAAACTTCGTCTGTCCGGTCTTTTGCGCCCCACATTCAGGACCGCCATCAGCCGTCATTAGCCGTTAGCCGTTAGCCAGCAGCCATCAGCGCCCTGGAGCCGCGACCGCTGCGGCGAGTGCGGGATGCAGAATGGTCAGCGTCTGAATCAACTGATCCTTGGGTGCGCGGTTGGGATTCTCAATCCACCAGAGCAGGGTGCCCACTTCCATCGAGTGGTACGCGCGCGCGGCGAGCTCGGCGTCAAAGTCTTTGGGAAGGACGCCGCGGCGCTGAAGTCGCTCAAGTCCTTGGGCAGTGGGGCGAATCGACTCGGACATCACGGGGCCATGATGCGCCGTGCCTGGACGCTCTCGGGCAAAGGTCACTCGGTACGCCTCTGGATGTCTTTCCGCAAAAGTCACGACGGCAGAGACCGTCGCTTCGACCTGAGCTTTCGGATCGGCTCGCGTTCCTTGCAATGCGGCCGTTCGCGCGGCTCGAATTCCGCTCAGGGTCCGAAGCTGGACTTCACGCAGTAGGGCGTACTTGTCCTCGAAATGTGCATAGAAAGTTCCGATCCCCACACCTGCCCGGCGGGCGATCGAATTCGTATTGACCCGCTCCGCCCCGTCTCGGGCGAAGAGACTGAGCCCGGATGCGAGAAGTCGACCTTCGGCATCTTCGATTTTGGGGCGAGGCATTCGCATATTCTTTCAGATATATCTATCTAAAACAATTCTCAATCTCACCAAATTGACTTCGTTACATTTTGCCCACATGCCACATCGAAACAAAGACGAATATTCCATTCTGATTGATCCATCAAGTACGGCTTCAAACCGGTTCGCTCAACCGGAAGGCCGCATTTATCGAATGGGTCCTGCCATGTTCAGCCCAAAGATTCCTTCCCCCTGCACCGAAATTGCAAAGCCTTTGCGCACTTTCTGCCGATATGGGAGGGACCGAAGCGTCGCCCGAGACTCATCTCGCCGGCGCCGGAGGGGCTCAATCGACCGCTCCAATCGCCTCCGACACCGCTCGGAAGGCGAGAAATCGAAAGTTCGGGGACCAGAGTTGGGAAAAACGATCGGAATCATCCAAGCGCGCATGGGATCAGAGCGCCTGCCGGGCAAAATCCTCGCGCCGCTGGCCGGACGCCCGATGCTGGCGCATCTCGCCACCCGGATCCGACCCGCCCGAGTCGACGAATGGTGGCTGGGCACAACCGCGGAGCCCGCAGATGACGTGACCGAGGCCTGGGGCTTTGAGCTCGGGCTGCGTGTCTTCCGAGGCGAGACCAAGAACGTTCTGTCCCGGTTTATCGCCATAGGGCAGGAAACGGATGCCGAATGGATCGTCCGCGTCACCGCCGACAATCCCTTCCATGATCCAGCCGTCATCGACACTTTGATTGACGCGCGGGACGCCAGCGAAGAGGCCAAAGCGGCGGATCTCCTGCAGCTGCGAGGGGGTGTGCCTGTGGAGACGCTGACCGATAGCGACGGGCCCGAGCATGTGCTCAGTCCACGCCTCCCGATTGGCTACGGCGTTGAAATGGTTCGCCGTAGCGCCCTCGAACGCGCGGGTGAAGAAATTCCGAAAGACCAGTTTCATCATCGCGTGCATGTCACGAGTTGGCTCTCTTCTGGCGCTGCGAAGGCGCTGGTACATCACGTGCCCACGCCGACCCATTGGCCCGACCGGCCCGATTGGCGCTGGACTGTCGATACCTACGAAGACCTCGCCATGGCGCGCAGCGCATTCCGCGCCTTCGGCGCCGATGCGGCCTCGATCAACTACCCGCAGATGGTCGCGCAGCTCGACGCGCATCCGGAAATCTCTGACATGAATGGGCATATCGTGCAAAAGCGGCTGGAAGAGGGATGAGCATTCTTCCCTCACTCCTTGCGTCCGACGCGTTAGCTGGACAAGGCATCGCTGTAAGCGGTGGCGGAACGCATCTCGGTCGCGCGATGGCTCTCGGCCTTGCCGAAGCGGGTGCGACGGTCTTGATCTTCGGGCGGCGCGCAGACCCGCTTGACGAAACCGCTTTCCTCGCGCGCGATCTTCCGGGACGTATTATTCCCGAGATCGCGGATCAACATCTCGACGAAGATCTCGAGCGCGTGCTCGACCGACTCGAAAAAGAAGCCGGCCAAGTGAACGGCTGGGTGAATAACGCGGTCGCCTGTCGAAGCACAAAGCTCATGAATCTGGATCGTAGTGCGGTCGAAGACACCGTCGAGAGTGCGCTCTCGGACCTCATCCTCGCCACCGAAGCGGCAGCCAAGCGTATGAAGGCGGCGGGGCAGGGCGGTTCAATCGTGAACATCGCCTCGATGTACGGAATTGTTTCACCACAGCCTAACACCTACCGTCGACATCCCGAGTTTCACAATCCGCCGGCCTACGGTGCCGCAAAAGCCGGAGTGATCGAATTCAGTCGCTACGCGGCCTGTCACCTCGGTTTAGAGAATATCCGCGTGAACTCCGTGAGTCCCGGACCCTTTCCGACAGACGACGTGCAGCGCGAAACAACATTCGTGGAAGAACTTGAAAATCGGGTGCCACTCGGCCGCATAGGGCAAGCGCCTGAGCTCGCTGGGCCCGTTGCGTTCCTGCTTTCACCGCTCTCGAGTTTCGTGACGGGACATAACCTCGTCGTCGACGGAGGATGGACTGCTTGGTAAGAATGGATCTCTCCACATGGCACGATATGCGTACCCGTGACCCTCGAAGGTTGACCCTCGGCAGCGCGCAATGGGGCATGCCGTACGGCATCGCCAACCGAAGTGGACCGCCGAGCGGGAACGAACTCGTTGCTATGCTCGAACGAGCGCAAGCGGCGGGCGTAGGCACGATTGATACAGCGCGCGCGTATGGCGAAAGCGAAGTTTCGATCGGGCGCGCGCTGCGCGGCCAATTTTTTCAAGAAGCGGGGCAGGGCTTTCGCATCGTGACGAAGCTCGACCCTTCGGTGCATACGCCCGGCCTAGACATCCTCGAAACCTTTGATCGCGTGAACGCCAGCCTGATGCGGAGTCGCGAGGCCCTCGGCCTCGACGTGCTGCCCACGGTTCTGTTGCACCGCTTCGCCCATCGTCACGCCTGCGGCGGCAAGCTCTGGCGCCTGCTCCTGACCGAACGCGACGCGGGCCGAATCGGCGCGCTCGGCATTTCGGCGGCCACGCCCGAAGAGGCCTGGGCCGCGCTCGAAGATCCCGACGTGCAGGTGCTCCAGGTCGCCTCAAGCCTGCTCGATCTTCGCCTCCACAGGCAGGGATTTTTCCCGCGCGCCCGCGAACTCGGCCGCACGGTCTATGTTCGCAGCGTCTTCTTGCAAGGCGTGGCGCACCTCTCGCCCGAGACGCTGCCTCCTTTCCTGGCGGACCTGGCAGAACCGATGCGCCGCATCGAGCAATATGCACTTGAGCGAGGCGTCCCGAGCCGGGCGCTCTATCTCGCGTTTGCGCGCGAACTCCTGCCCGGCGCCCGTCCGGTGGTGGGCTGCGAGAACGAAGCTCAGCTGAGCGAATTGCTCGAAGACTGGACGAATGATGCGGTCGATGCTGGGGTTCTGGCCCCGCTGATGGACGCGCTTCCTGTCCAAGTGGCTGAAGTGGTTGATCCTTCGAAATGGCCTGCCGTCGAGAGTCCGCAAGAACAAGAAACAGGAGAAGTCGCTCACGCGAGGGCGAATGACGCAACGTCGACCCTGTTGTGAAGAAGGACAGCTCATTCCACTTTTGACCGGGCCGGGGCAGGCGGAGCGAGCACGCACGTCTGCGCTGAAATCCGTTTTGGGGGGCGAGCGCATGGAGGTCGAGCGGATTGAACCTTGGCCAGCGTCGCTCGACCTTTGCCTATCTAAAATGCACGCCCTGCCCAACCAACGAGCATGCCAGAGGACGAATCGCGACGAAATACACTTCAGCTCGTCGGCAGAGTGGCACGGCACTTGCGTTAGAGGTTGTCTACGGAGGAAGTTATGAAGAGCCTGACCCGCATTTGTTTTATTGGTTTGTCGACGTTCACCCTGGCGATCTCAGCGCAGGCAGAGCCAAGCACAGAGGCCGCGGCCGGAGCAGAACATCCCGTCGTCCAAAGTGAGGCAGGAACGGCTGCCTGTGGACATGTGGGTGAGATACTCGCGGCTCAGGAGGCACTTCGAGCAGACGATCGCGCAGAGGCCCTTTGGCACCTCAAGAAAGCGCGCCGGATTCTTTCTCGCTGCGAGGCGCAGATTCCAGAAGAGAAGAATCGAACGGCGGCGCTGGAGATCTAAAACACAATTGAGGCTGCCCACTTCCGGATCGGAAGAATGACAGCCTCGCCTTCGTGTCCGCTCAACTACGGACCGGTCGCTAAATCCGCGCTCTAGCGGTTGACCTCCTCTTCGAGGCGCTCGATGACGCTATCCAGCGCTTCGATCTCGTCCCGAATCGCGGCACGGGTGGCCATGCCAAGCTTCGGTCCGGCCCCCAGCTTTCGCTTCATGGTTGCCAATTTCACTTGGCTTGAGCGAAGTCGGTCCTCAGGGCTCTTGCTGGAGTCAGCAATCATAATGCCCAAAAGGTCGCCAAGCGCATCCGCATCGGCTTCTTGGCCGGATTCGAGTGCAACAATCAAGGCATCGAGACGTTCGAGGTCCTCGTTGATCGCTTGGCGATGCCGAGCGCCAATCTTCGGCCCCACAGCGAGTCTTCGCTCATTCACCGCTTGCTGCGACGCGGCGCGCTGCGCGAGCTCTACCGGAGTAAGCCGGGCCGATTGCCCGCCCCCGAGCAGAGCGGCGATTCTCTGCTCATCGACTTCGCCACCGGCTTCCAGATGAGCAATTTCAGCCTTGATGACCCTGACTTGATTGCGAAGTTTAGAGATGGTCGCGACTCCCTTCTTCTCGGGTCGCCGGACTTCATTTCTGATCCCGTCTGCGCGGGATTCGAGCTGGGAGATTGCTCCCTCTGCTCTGCTACTGCCGGCAAGGGCCGGTAGCGAGAAACCGACGGCGAGGAACAACGCGATTGCAGATGCGAACAGCCGATTCTTCATGGACATTTCTTCTTACCTTTCGTTTATCGGGCGCTCTTTGGAAACTTTTTAATTCGTACCATTTGTGTCCTGTACACACATCGGCCCACATCGCACCGCTGTCAATTAGAAAGTTTCGTATTTTGATATTCAAAATATCGATACAAACAAGACTGCGGCCTGCGGCTCTTATATCGATCGCGATCCCCCTCTCCGGCGGCGAAAAGTAAGGATCTCCGCGTGAACCGGACGCAGGCGGGGAGCGTCGCTAAGATCACAATCTGAAACGCGTCTTTCGGGTCGCGCTTCCCGGAGGTCTCCGTCGTGTTCGCCGCAAATTCCTTGCGCTCCCAGATTGCCCGCACTTCCCGCGTTCCCCGGATTGCCGTCCGCATCGCCGCTTCGGCGGGATGCGCATCGCTTTTCATCAGCTCGGCGCTGCTCGGAGCCTCACCGGCTCCTGCGGACGAGCGACTCGTCGAGGGTATCGCCGCCCAGGTAGGCGGAGAGATCATCCTCGTTTCCGAGGTGATGGAGATCTCAGCTCCCGTCGAGGAGCGCATGCGAGCCGCCGGCGCGCCTGCACAAGAAGTCGCCCGACTCCGCACGGAAGCGCTTGAGCGATTGATCGAAGGCAAGCTCCTCACCTCCGTGGTCGAGCGCCTCGAACTCGGCGCCGAACGCGAAGAGGTCGACAGCGCTATCGCTGCCATCGCCGAAGACAACGGCATCACCCAGAGAGAACTGATCGATAGTATTACCAGTCACGGCCTCAGCATCGACGAATACCGCGCCAAAATTCAGGGCGAGATCGAACGCAGCAAGGTCGTGAACGCGATGGTGCGCTCGCGAGTGCAGATCCGGGACGACGAAGTCCGCACGCTCTTCGATCAGAAATTTGCCGACCAGCCGTCAGGCGGAGAAGAAGTCTATCTGCGACATATCATTGTGACGCCACAGGGCTCGAAGGCCGCCACGAACGCCGAAGCCTGTGCCCTCGTCGGTGAAGCCCGCACGCGAATCGCCGCGGGCGAATTCGAATTCGGCGCCGTGGCCCAGCGCGTGACCGACATGAATCCCGAACGCGCCGGCGAGCTCGGCTGGATCCATCGCAAGGATCTCGCTGCCTGGATGTCGGAGCGCGTCGAAAACATGCAGCCCGGCGAACTCAGCGAAGTCATCGAGATGCCTTTCGGCTGCAATCTTCTCCAACTCGTCGACCGACGCGACTACCGGCGGGTCAGCTACGAAGAAGCCGAGCCCCAACTCCGCAACACACTCTTCCAGCAGAAAACGGAAGAGGAGTACGTGAAATGGCTCGACATTTTGCGTGGCCAGACGCATATCGAACGTAAAGGTCCGTTTGGTGGTTAATCCGCCGGCAACGCCTCTAATACCTCCGATGCCTCCGATGCCTCCGATGCCTCCGATGCCTCCGATGCCTCCGATGCCTCTAATCCCGAGCGCGCCGCTGCGGCGCTCCTGAGCGCGCTCTTGGCTCGGTCGAAATCTCAAGCGAAACAAGTCGACCTCGTCGGGCGGGCATGGACCGTCCCTACTGATGCCGACGATCGTCTGGCGCGCGATTTCGAGACCATCGCGCAGCTCGCCAGCAAGGGCGATCCAGACGCGATCCAGATCTGCGGCGCGCGCACGCATAACCTCCAGAACGTCGACCTCACGATTCCGCGTAACCAATTCGTCGTCGTCACAGGTCCCTCCGGCTCCGGCAAATCCAGCCTCGCCTTCGACACGCTCTACGCCGAAGGCCAGCGACGTTATGTCGAGAGCCTCTCGACCTATGCGCGTCAATTTCTTGAACAGTTAGAACGCCCCGAAGTCGAGTCCATCGAAGGCCTCTCACCCGCGGTCGCCATCGAACAGAAAAGTGTCGGACGCAGTCCGCGCAGTACGGTCGGGACCATCACCGAAATCGCCGATCATCTTCGACTGCTCTTCGCCCGCGCCGGCACCGCTCATTGCTGGGAATGTGATACGCCGATTTCGAGCCAGGGCCTCGAGGATATGGTCGAACGCGTAATGTCGATGGGGGAGGGCACGAAGCTCCAAGTCCTCGCCCCCGTCGTCCGCGGCCGCAAAGGGCTGTACAAGAAAGAACTTGATCAGTTCCGCCGGGAGGGCTTTGTACGCGCCCGCATCGACGGCGAGATCTACGATCTCGGCGAAGAAATCGAACTCGCCAAGGGCAAGCGACACGATATCGAGATCGTCGTGGACCGACTCGTCGTAAAAGAAAGCGTCCGCGCACGCCTAACGGAGTCACTTGCCACCGCTCTCCGCCTTGCGGACGATCTCGCCATCATCGACGTGATCGGCGGCGAAAGCAGCTGGCTTTCTCAGTCCGGCGCCTGTCCAACCTGCCAGAACTCCTTCCCCGAAATTTCGCCGCGCCTCTTCTCCTTCAATAACCCCTTCGGCGCCTGCGCCACCTGCAACGGCCTTGGTCAGCAGAAGATCTTCGACCCGAAGCGAATCGTGCCCGACGAAGACCTCTCCCTGGCCGAAGGCGCAATCGCCGCCTGGGATCTCCAAGAAGCGCAGGGTTATTACCTACGCCTGCTCGAACTCCTCGCCGACGAGTACAAATTCGCGCTCGACACGCCTTGGAAGAAGCTCAGTAAGCGCAATCGCGAACGCATCATGGAAGGAGATTCGGCTTTTGAAATCGAGCTTGAAGTGCCGGTCGAGGGCAAGGGAAGAGGGCGGCGCCGACGTAAGCGCATGGAACTCATCACGCGTGATTTCGACGGCGTGCTCGGTGATCTCGCACGCCGCCTCGAAGTCGGCGGCGGACGCACCGAAAACTCCCTCGCAAAATTTCAGGCGGAACAGATCTGCCCCTCTTGCTCAGGCGCACGCCTCCGGGTCGAAGCCCGCTCTGTTCGCGTCGGCGGAAAATCTCTCCCCGAACTCGCGCGCCTTTCGATCGCCGATCTAATCCACTTTTTTGACGAAGTCGAACTCCCCCCGAATCTCGCGCGCATCGCCGAGCGCGTGCTCAAGGAAGTCCACGAGCGCCTCGGCTTCCTCGAACAAGTCGGCCTCGGCTACATCAGCCTCGATCGCCCCGCGGCCACGCTGTCTGGCGGCGAAGCCCAGCGCATCCGCCTCGCCACCCAGATCGGCGCACGCCTTATCGGCGTGCTCTATATCCTCGATGAACCTTCGATCGGTCTGCATCCCCGCGATAACGATCGTCTCCTCGAGAGCCTCGAAAGTCTCCGCGACCTCGGCAATTCCCTGATCGTGGTTGAACACGACGAAGCCACGATTCGCCGCGCCGATCACGTCGTGGACATCGGCCCGGGCGCCGGACGGCACGGCGGCGTCATCGTTGCCGAAGGCCCGCCGGAAGCGCTTGAAAAAATCGCCGCGTCGACCACAGGTGATTTTTTGTCGGGCCGCCGTACGATCGCGATGCCCGAAAAGCGTCGAATCCGAACAGACCGCGCGATCCGCCTCGAAGGCTGCACCGCGAATAATCTCAAGAACGTCGATGTCGAAATTCCGCTCGGCTGTTTGACCGTGGTGACCGGCGTTTCGGGGAGCGGGAAGTCGACTTTGATCAACAACACGCTGCATCGTGTGCTGGCCGGCGAACTCCACGGCGCGCTGGCGGAACCGGGTGCATATAAGGCCGTCCACGGTCTCAACTTGATCGACAAGGTCGTCGACGTCGACCAAAGGCCTATAGGCCGGAGCCCGCGCAGCAATCCCGCGACTTTCTCCGGCGCCTTCTCCCCCATTCGCCAACTCTTCACTCAGGTTCCCGAAGCCCGCGTGCGTGGCTGGGATAGCGGCCGCTTTTCGTTCAATGTGAAGGGCGGACGCTGCGAGTCCTGCGAAGGCGACGGCTCAATTCGCGTCGAGATGCAATTCCTGCCCGACGTCTTCGTCAAATGCGACGTTTGCAGCGGCCGCCGCTACGACCGCGACACACTGGCCATTCGCTACCGTGGCAAAAGCATCGCCGATGTCCTCGAAATGACCGTCGAAGAGGCACTCGATCTTTTTGATAACATCCCGCCCATTGCGCGGCCGCTCCAGGCCTTATTCGATGTCGGCCTCGGATATGTTCAGCTTGGCCAATCGGCCACAACGCTCTCCGGCGGCGAAGCACAGCGCATGAAGCTCGCCAAAGAACTCGCCCGCAAAGCCACCGGCCAAACGCTCTACCTTCTCGACGAACCGACAACCGGTCTCCATTTTGTCGATGTGGAAGTCTTGCTCGGACTGGTCGATCGCCTGGTCGATCGCGGCAATACTGTGCTGGTCATCGAACATCATCTCGACGTGATCCGGCATGCAGATCATGTAATCGATCTCGGGCCCGAAGGTGGAGCGGAAGGCGGGGAAATCGTGGCCGAGGGCACACCCGAAGAAGTGGCGCGCGTGAAGCGTTCCCATACCGGCCTCGCGCTGGCCGGCGCTTTCGCGGCGGACGCTGCACGATCGAAGGCCAAGAAGGGGAAAACGAAATGATGCCCGGCAGCGGACGCGAATGGCCCCCGAAGCCACGCAACGAACGACGCGCCGGTCCGCCCGATGGGCGCGATCCGAACGAGCCCTACCCGGATGTGCGCGGTGCGTTCATGCTCACGCTCTTCGCCATGCTCGCCGCCGCGTTTACCGGCGTCTTCTTTATCGATTTTGGGGTGCTTGCGGCGGTGGGCGTCGGCCAAGCGATTGGTGTCGGCGCCGTCGCCACGATGGCGGCGCAGCGCGTGCCCGAGCCCCAGGCCAAGCGCCTCGGTTTGCGCGCGCTCGATCCCGCGATGGTCCCCGCGATCCTTTGTCTGGTTCCGGCGATCCTGCTCGTCAGTGAAGTCGACAATTACGCGCGGGATTGGTTCGGCGATGGGCGTGCGGACAGCGCAACTGAACTTCTTGTCCCGACACAGCCCGATATGGATGCCGGCAAGGATCAGGACTTCAGCGACGCTTCTGGAGCCACGGGAGGGGCCGATCGCGGCGCGCAAGGGAATGCGATTGGTCAAGGCGTCGACCGCGATTCAGGACAGAGCTTCGGGCGGGAATCGCTCTACGATTACGAGCGCCGCTTCGATTCCGTCGGCGAACCGGGCGATGGCTACGACGAGTCGAACGGCCGCGCATCTGACGGTTCCCGCAGTAGCAGCCCGGCACCTGGCACGAATGCGTCTGAGACGGAACTCAATGCGAAGAAAATCTTCGACCCGGACGATCCCTTCAGTCTCTTGCAGGCCTTCATCGTCATGGTCGGGATCTCGCCGATCGTCGAGGAGTTCCTGTTTCGCGGCGTGATCCAACAGGGCATGATCGCGCGGCTTGGCCTGCTTCGCGGAATTTCGATGGCGGCTCTGATGTGGACACTGTTGCGGCCGGCGCCGATCACGACGGCGGGTCGATTCATTGTGGCTGCCGTCGCTTCATTTGCGCTTGGATGGGCGCTAGGCGTTGTGCGGGTGGCCAGTGGCTCTGTATTGGGGCCGATTCTTCTGGCGGCTTTATGGAGTGCGGTCGGGCTTGGTTCGCTGGCTTTCGAGGGCAGCATGGATCTGCCGGGCATGAACGTCAACGGCACGCATCTGCCGATAGGCGTCACGCTCGCGAGCCTCGCCCTCGTCGCATGGGCGGGTTCGTCACTCTTTCGCGAGGCCGAAGAGGCATATGCGAAGGACAAGCTCTATCAGGACGACTCGGAGGGAAATGATTCCGATTCCGACCCCGATGCGGACGGTGGCGGTGGCGGTGGCGCCGGGGAGGATCCCGCAAAGCCGGCTGAAAAATATCCCAATGTCGTTGGCCACAAGGCCTGGGGCACGGATCCCGATTTGCGTGAGAATGAAACTACGGATTCAGCTCCACTTGCGGAAGACGAGCTGTCCTCCGCGGCGGATTCGGACGACTCACCCGACCCCAAGGAGCGTTAATCACGCCTAGGTGCGTTAGGCGCGTTCGGCGCGTTCGCGGTAAAGCGTGGCGTCAACGCAGGCGGCCATGGATGATGCGTGTTCGCTTCGCCCAAGGAACGAGGCGATTTTTTCGGCCGTTTGGGTAGGCTCACTGATCAATTCCTGATGAGAGATTCGCCGCCACTCAAAGCAGCGCTCCGCCTCGAGAAGTTGGCGTGCCGTCTCGCTTTGACTCTCGAGGATTGGGCGGAGCCGCACCCGAGGTAGACCCCCGACCGATTCGCCCAGCCGCTCAAGCATCCGGTCTTGGGAATCGATCACTTCGTCGAGATCGCGCTCCACGAAGAGCACGCAGTACCGCTCATTCCGGGGCAGGAACTCAAGCAGAGCATAAATCACTTTGACGCAGCGCCCCCGCGCGCCCGCCACCCAGTCCGTCCCCGCACGCGGCATTCGCTTCACGTCGGAGAGCTCGAAGTAGCCGCGCGGGTTGGAATCGTCCGGCGCTCGCGCAGCGTCGACGAGTGGCTCGATTCCTGCCGCGACAAGCATCTGCATTACGAGTGAGGTGCCGCTGCGCGGGATCCCTGAAACAATCGTGATGATGTCCTGATCGGAAGGCATGCGCTCAGGCGTCGGACGGGTCGGCACGGTCGCGTCCGGCGCGGCCCCCGCCGCCGTCGGCCGGAGCAGTCGCGGCTTCGCCGGAAGCTTCCGCCAAGCACGATTCAATCGCCCGCCGCACGTCTTGCTCGATGGCCTCTTCGCGTCGATCCGCGTCGATTCGCACAAGACCTTCTACTCCGAGGAGCGTTTCGAGCTGAGCAAAAATCCCCGCGACCTTCTCCTGAAATTCGAGATTCTCGAAGGCCGGCTCCTGCTCGCCACCGCGCGCAGCAACGCGCGCCAAACCGACCGTGGGCGACACTTCGAAAATCAGCACACGATCAGGGCGCACGAATTGCGCCTCGCTCTCCGCGAGAATCTTCGCGGGATCTAGGCCGCGCGCGCCCTGATAGGCGACCGTACTGATATAGGAGCGGTCGGAGAGCACGACTTTGCCTGCTGCCATCGCCGGCTCGACCATGTCGCGCATATGCTCTCGACGGTCCTCGAAGAACCACTCGAGTTCGGTCTCGGGCGCCACGGGTTCTGCCTTCTTGGCCATCGCGCGAATGCGCCGGCCCCACGGTCCGTCGGTGGGCTCGCGGGTGACGACGACTTCTTGACCCGCCGCTCGCAGCACCTCCGCTGCCCGCGCGAGCTGCGTGGATTTCCCACAGCCATCGAGACCCTCGAACACGATCAGTATCCCGCGCTTCACATCCCCTCCGAGTACGCCCGTTCGCAATCACGGGATCAGCATCGAGAGCGTATCGCTCCGACAACGCTGAAGCCGCTTTGAGTACACCCGCAGCAGGAAAGCCGCCCCGCCGCCGCGATTCGCCGGCTTGGTACGCGATTCGCAATGACATCCCCTTGTCGCCTTCGGGCGATCCTCGGGCGGCTCCTTTAACGGGACCGGGAGCCAAGCGAGGTGGAGATCGGCGGGTGGGGACACAGGGTCGAGTCGGGTCTGTTTAATAACGGGGTGAAGCCCGGCTCGAGTTCCCGCCCGGCGATTCTCTTTTTTGCGGAATGATCCCGTGGAGAAAATATATACTGAGGTATATACTGTTCTGATGGCTGATCGCGGGAAAATATTTCAGAACGGGGGTAGTCAGGCCGTACGGCTGCCCAAGAGTTGTCGATTCAAAGATGCCACGGAGGTATCTGTGCGAATAGAGGGGACGAAAGTGATTCTCGAACCAATCGACGAATGGTCGAAAACCTTCCTCGACTGCCTTGGAGCTTGGGACGAAGAGATCGAACGTCCGGAGCAAACCCCGATTTCGCGACTGAAAGACCCGTTCGATTGAAATTCCTACTCGACACGGACTCAGTGAGCTTCGCCCTTCGTGGCGAGGGCAACGTCGCTCAGCGCCTCGCGGACCGTTCTCCGTCAGAGTTTGGCTTGAGCGCGATCTCCCTCGCCGAATTGCGCTTCGGCGCCGAGCGCCGAGGCTCACGACGTCTTCACAGACTCATCGACGCCTTCATCTCAAATATCGAAGTCGTCCCGTTCGACCCAGCCGCAGCCGATCGCTTCGGTAAGGTCGCAACCCGTCTGCAGGCCAACGGAACTCCGATCGGCTCTCAAGACACGCTCATCGCGTCCCACGCTCTCAGCCTTGGTCTAACTCTAATCACCCACAACACAGAGCATTTCCGAAACGTTCGCGGCCTCCAATCAGAAGACTGGTTCACTCAGTAATCGGGATCGCAACACCCGACGCAATAACGTAAATGATTGAACTGAACGCCTGGCTTCCCCCGTGCGAAGCTGACCGCGAGGACGACGCAACGACCGGACGGAGCGCCTAGCTAGGCCCACACGTGTGCCGAAACGAAAAAGGGAGCGAAGCGATCCGAAGACCTCTTCACTCCCCCATTTTCGATCGAGCCGAAGCCCGGGCAAAATACTTCTCTAGTGCTTTCTAAAGCAGAGCCACCTGCGGCTCGCTGAAGAAGCTTTATGCGATCTTACCCAGGAGCAAGAACGCGATCACGAAACCGTAAATCGCGATCGATTCGATCAGAACCATCCCCAGAATGAAGTTGATGAACATCGAGCCGGCGGCGCCCGGGTTGCGGGCGATACCGGCCGTTGTATTGCCGGCAGTGAGGCCCTGGCCGATGCCACAGCCCAGACCGGCGATTCCAACCGCGAGGCCGGCGCCGATGCCGATACCACCGGCACCAGAAGTTGCGCCGCCATCGGCAGCAAAGGCTACGGCGGGAGCGAGGAAGAGAACGAGGGCCCAAACGAGGACGTTGACGATACGACGCATACTAATTTTCCTTTTGATCTCCCGACGCTTCGGCCGGCGAGCGATCGCTACCGGGTACTGCGCGGGACGGGTCGATTGAACAAGCTCCGGCGATTCTCCGGAACCCGCGAACGAAGCCTGTCTCCGTCCGTATTGCCTAATTTTGAGATTGAGGGGTCGCGGTTTAATGCGGCTCCTCCAGCGCCTGTCCGATGTAGATCATCGTCAAGAGCGCAAAAACGAAGGCTTGCAGGAAGCTCACGAGCATCCCGAGTCCCATAAAAATTGCCGGAACAAGTAAGGGCACCATTCCGATAAAGATCACAATCACAGTGTGATCCGCGAACATGTTGGCCAGCAATCGAATCCCCAAAGTCATGATTCGCGCGACATGCAATACGATTTCGAGGGGCAGAAAGACCGGCGCGAGAACTCGCACGTGATAGTGCGTGCCGCCGATTTCCGGCTGCCAAAGTGCGGGGCCCATGAACTGGTAGATGTACTTCCAGCCGTGCTCTCGGATACCGATGAAGTTGTAGACCACGAAGGAGAGGATCGCCCAAGCGAACGTCACGTTCGCATCGCCGGTCGAACCAAGCAGGCCGGGAATCAGGCTCATGAAATTCGAGACCAGCACGAAAAAGAAGATCGTTCCGACAATCGGGAAATACGTTTTCCATTCGGAACCGATCGCCGTCTCGCCAAGATCCCCGAGCATCTCGATGACAACTTCGAAGAGGTTGCGGATCGAAAACCCTTCGTCGGGAAGCACGCCACCGCCTTCGCCGCTGATAGCGCCTCTGACGGCAAGACCCGCAACGATCAGGAGGCCCGCCGCAAAGAGTGCAGACAGGTAGATCCACTCAGTGTGAATCGAATGGGCGAGGTCATAAAAAAGGTTCATCGGTTGCTCTCGTCAGAGGAAGGGTCGGAGGAAGCGCCAGAAGAAGAATCGGTCGCGGCGGCGTCTTCGTGCGCATCGCTTTCGATATCTTCGAGCGGGTCAATCCATTTCAAGCGAAAAAGGTTGCCTGCCTGCAGAATACGAGGGCTTTTATCTTCGTCTTCGCGGTCGGCGTAGAGGTCATCTTCGAGGAAGGTCGGCAGGGTCGCGGGATCGAGGATCGGCGGTCGGTTCAGCCAAGCGTCGATCACGGTGGCCGGCATCGCAATTGAAAGACCGATGACGAGCGCGATCGGATGTGCGCCTACGTACATGACGCTGAAGATCGCGGTGCCAAGCAACATGAATCGCAAAGCGAAGCCGCCAAGCCACGCACCGGCCATAACCTGGCCCTCGAAGAGTCGCTTGGCCGTGCGGTGAATCGCGCCGAGATTCAGCGCCTCAATGAAAGCACCCGCAGCGAGGCTGGTGGCAAAATGCGGCGTCACGAGCGCGAGGGACGCTGCCACCGCACCTGCGGACAAGCCGAGATTCCACTGTTCCACTGTGGCCAATTCAAACTTCATCGTTCGTCGATCTTCTCGTTAGTTTTGCTTTTGCTGTTGCCGCTCGTCGGCGCAGATCCCTCAGCGTTAGCTGAGTCTTCTGCGTCCTCTGAGCGAAGTGCATCGCTGAGTCCGGGCGCCTCGCCGAGGCCCAGATCGTCTGCGACGTCTGGTCCCGAAGCAGCAGTCGCTTTCGAACCGTCTTCAAAATTCAATTCTTTGCCGAGTCGCAGCAGGCGAAGAACCATCGCTGCAAAACCCAACACAATGCCGATCAAGAAACCCCATGGACTCGAGTCCCAAGTCAGATCAGCCCAATATCCGAAACCGCCGCCCACCAGAATCGCTCCGATCGCTTCGAAGGCGCCCTGGTACGCATCACTCCCCGCCGCGGCTGCTAGGCCCTTCAGGCGCTGGCGCCCCGGATATTCGGGTGGATGGCTCACGGCACCTCTCTCGAGATCGATCTGCGATCAGAATGGGCTCAAAACCCGCCAAAAACCCATTCAACAACAGCGACTCATTCGGGCTCGGGTAGGGCCGGAAATCGGCGCGCAGCATAGCCTTTTGGCCTCCCGGCCTCAACGCGAAGGCAGGCCTTACGTGAGGGCTTTGCGGGCCGCTTCGAGGGTCGTTTTGACATCCCGTTGGGTGTGCGCGAGCGATACGAAGCCCGCCTCGTAGGGCGAGGGGGCAAGATAGACCCCTTGCTCGAGCATCGCGTTGAAGAAGCGCTTGAACTGAGCTGCATCACTTTGCTGCGCGTCAACGAACGAGTTTACGGGCCCGGGATGGAAGAAAAAGCCAAACATGCCCCCGATTGCCCGGGTCGAGATCGGAATTCCAAGCTCCTCGCCCAAAGCCGACAGACCCTTAGCGAGGGCCTCAGTCGTGGCGGAGAGCCGCTCGTAGACGCCATCGGCTTCGAGAAGTTCGAGCGTCGCGAGGGCGGCCGCCACTGCGAGAGGATTTCCAGACAGAGTACCGGCTTGGTAGACGTCCCCTTCCGGCGCGACGCGGGACATCAGGTCCTTTCGGCCCCCGTAGGCCGCCGCCGGGAGGCCCCCCCCCACGACCTTGCCGAGCGTCGTCAGGTCGGGCTTCACTTTGTAGAGACGCTGGGCACCGCCGCGGGCGACACGAAATCCGGTCATCACCTCATCAAAGATGAGAATCGCCCCGAACTCGTCGCACAGTGCGCGCAATCCCTTCAGGAAGCCCTTCACGGGCGGAATACATCCCATATTGCCCGCTATCGGCTCAACGATGATCGCGGCGATGTCCTTACCCCAGCGCTCGAAGGCGCGCCGAGTGGCCGCGAGGTCGTTGTACGGCGCCACGATCGTTAGATCGGTCATCGCCTTCGGCACCCCAGGCGAACCGGGAATGCCGAGCGTGGCCACGCCGCTGCCTGCGCCGACGAGCAACCCGTCCGAATGCCCGTGATAGCAGCCGTCGAATTTCAGGATTCGGTTTCGCCCCGTCACGCCGCGAGCCAGCCGCAGCGCACTCATCGTCGCCTCGGTCCCCGAACTCACCAACCGGACCTTTTGAACCGAGGGAAGAACGGACCGAATCGCTTCCGCCAAATCGGTCTCGCGCGGCGTCGGCGCACCGAAGCTCGTGCCGTCTTTCATCGCGGAACGCACCGCAGCCAGCACCTTAGGATGGCTATGTCCGAGAATCATCGGTCCCCAGGAACCGACATAATCGATGTACTCGTTGCCGTCGATATCGCGGACGCGAGCGCCCTTCGCCGATGCGATAAAGCGCGGTATTCCGCCAACAGAGGCGTACGCGCGCACGGGGCTATTCACGCCACCGGGAATAGAGCGTTTCGCGCGGCTAAATTCGCGGCGCGAATTCGAAACATCCATGGTGTTATTCGTCCTCGCTATCCGGCGTTTCTTCGGATTCGCTTCCTAGGTCTGAGCCGGGCGCAGCCTCATCATCTTCATCGCCCTCTTCGGCTTGGCCAGCTTGCGCCGCTCCATCAGCCTCGGCTCGCGCGAGCACATCCGATACATCCGAACCGCCCACACCTGCGACCGTAGCCGCCGAGCCGCCGTCGGGATCAGAACCGGCGTCAGAGTCAAGGTCAGAGGCAGAACCCGCGCCATAGCCAGAGTCAGAGCTGCCTTCTGGCCCATCGTCTTCGACAATATCCTCTTCCGTCACGCGGGCAATCGATACGAGGTTTTCACCCTCGGCCAAATTCATCACACGTACGCCCTGCGTCGCACGACCCATCGACGAAATTCCGCCGACCGGACAGCGCAGAACCTTACCGCCATCCGTGATCAGCATGACATCATCATCATCGACGACCTGGGCAATCCCAATCACGGGACCGTTTCGATCATTTGCACGAATATTGATGATGCCCTGACCGCCGCGCTTCTGTGCTCGGTAATCGTCAAGCGGAGTCCGCTTGCCGTATCCGCGCTGCGTCGTCGTTAGGATTTGGGCGTCGCCGGTGAGGATCTCCATCCCGATGACTTCGTCGTCGCCGGACAGCGCAATACCGCGCACACCCGTCGCCGTTCGGCCCATCGCGCGCGCATCTTCTTCGTCGAAACGAATTGATTTGCCTGCGCGAGTGGCAAGTAAGACGTGATCGGAACCGCTGCTGCGGCCGGCGGCAATGAGCTCGTCGCCGTCCGAGAGATTGATCGCAATAATGCCGGCCTTGCGTGGGTTCGAGAACGCGTCGAGGGATGTCTTCTTGATGACACCCTTTCGTGTCGACAAAATGATGTATTCGCCCTTTGCATCATCAAAGCTGCGCACAGGAAGCATCGTCTGAACGACTTCGTTCTCCTGCATCTGAAGCACGTTCACGATCGCCTTGCCCTTGGCGGCGCGACCGAGCTGCGGCAGCTCATGCACCTTGAGCCAATGCAACCGACCCATATTCGTAAAGAAGAGCAGGTATGCGTGCGTAGAGGCGACGCCCAGGTGCCGCACGAAATCCTCGTCGCGCGTTTCCATTCCCTTCGCGCCCTTTCCGCCGCGACGCTGCGCGCGGTAGAGGGTCACGGGGTTGCGTTTGATGTAGCCGAGATGCGAAAGCGTCACGACCATGTCTTCTTCGACGATCAGGTCTTCATTCGTGATGCCGTCAATCGCCGGAGCGAGCTCTGTGCGACGCTCGTCACCGAACTTGTCTTCCACTTCGCGCAGCTCGCCGACGACGACTTCAAGAATCCGCTCATCACTCGCAAGCAAAGCCTTGAGATCGGCGATCTTGGCGCGCAGCTCTTCGAGTTCGTCGAGTACGCGTGCGCGTTCCATCGCCGTCAACGCGCGCAAGCGCATATCGAGAATCGCTTGCGCCTGTCGTTCGGAAAGATCGAAGCGCACCATCAACTGACCGCGCGCGGTGACCGCATTCGGAGCGGCACGGATCAGCGCAATGATCTCATCGAGATGATCGAGCGCAATTGCGAAGCCTTCAAGGATATGGGCCCGTGCTTCCGCCTGAGCGAGATCGTAAATCGCGCGACGGATAACGACTTCTTTACGAAATTCAATAAAGTGTCGGATCGCTTCTTTGATCGAAAGCGTCTGCGGTCGATTATTCACGAGGGCCAGCAGGTTGACCGCGAAGGTCGTCTGCAGCGGAGTCATCTTATACAGCGAATTCAGGACGACGTCTTCGGCGGCATCTTTCTTCAGCTCGATGACGATGCGCATGCCCTGGCGATTGGATTCGTCGCGCAGGTCGGAAATGCCGTCTAGTCGGCCATCACGGACGAGGTCGGCGATGCGCTCCATCAACAAAGACTTATTAACCTGATACGGAATCTCAGTGACAACGATTCGCATACGCTTCTTGTGCGGCTCGAACTCAGCCTGCGCGCGCAGTGTCAGATGTCCGCGGCCGGTGGCGAAGTAGCTCCGGATTCCGTCTGTTCCGCAGAGCATGGCGCCAGTCGGAAAATCGGGCCCGGGCATCTTCTCAAGAATCTGGTCGAGGGTGCAGTCGGGATCCTCCGCCTCGAGAATGATCGCGGCGGTGAGTTCGCTTAGGTTATGTGGCGGAATATTTGTCGCCATGCCCACGGCGATGCCTGCGGAACCGTTCGCGAGCAAGTTCGGGAAGCGTGAGGGAAGAACGATCGGTTCTTCCATCTGGCCATCAAAGTTGGGCTGGAAATCGACGGTTTCCCGGTCGATATCTCGGAGCATCTCTTCCGCGACTTTGGCGAGGCGAGCTTCCGTGTATCGATACGCTGCGGCGGAGTCGCCGTCGATGCTGCCGAAGTTGCCCTGGCCATCAACGAGCGGATAGCGAAGCGAAAAGTCCTGAGCCATCCGGACCATCGAATCATAAACCGCGGAATCGCCATGGGGGTGATAATGCTTGAGCACTTCGCCGACCACGCCGGCCGACTTTGAGTAGGGCCGATTCGGTAGCAGCCCTTCTTGATGCATCGCGTAGAGGATGCGCCGATGCACAGGCTTCAGACCATCACGCACATCAGGCAAGGCCCGACTAATAATCACCGACATGGAATACGCGAGAAACGAAGAGCGAACTTCGTCCTCGATATTCAACGTCGGGTAAGTGTCATCCGGGGTAAACGGCGGCGGGCCGTCATCTGTCGGGTCAATCGGTTCGTCGGACACGTTCGTTCGTCCTTAGGGGAGTTTCTGCAGTGGGCTAAACGTCGAGGTTTGCCACGCTGAGTGCGTTGTCTTCAATAAAGCGTCGGCGCGGTTCTACGACATCACCCATCAGCGTCGTAAATACGTCATCCGCTTCAATCCCGTCCTCGACACGAATTTGCACGAGGTTCCGGTTTGCTGAACTCATCGTTGTTTCCGCGAGCTGGTCCGGGTTCATCTCGCCCAGGCCCTTATAGCGCTGAATAGAGAGGCCCTTATTCGCAATCTCCAAAACCTTCTTGAGCAGCGAAGTAATCAGCAGGAAGTTTTCCTCGTCGCGGTCCCCGCGGTGCAGCGTATACGGCGCCGGACCCATCTCTGCGAGTTCTTCCGCAAGTCGAATCATCTTCAGGTATTCGCCGGATGCAACGAGCGAAGCATCGAGCGGACTGCGGAGAGTTTGCCCGGAGCGGCGGCTGCGGCCAATCAGCTTGAAGCCGACCCCAGAGAGTTCCGCCTCCGTCGACCAGCTTAGTTCGCCGACCATGGTCTCGCTGCCTTCGGGATGGGCGCGCAAAATCTCAGTTTGGATCAGTGGAACGACTTCTTCCATGAGCACGCGTTCATCTCGAAGATCTTCGAGCGTCGGTCGCGCGACATGGCTTGCCGCGTCAACGATGCGCTCATCAAAAAGTCGGATATTGAAATGGTCGAGAGTTTTTTGCCGGGCACTGGCGTTCTTCAGCAGCGTCCGCAGCTTCCCTTCATCACGAGTCTCGCCATCACCGCAGTCGACACTCGCCCCATCGAGCGCCAGGTCGAAGAGGTAGTCCTCAAGCTCGGGCTCATCCTTCAGGTATCGGCTTGTCTTGCCCTTCTTTGCCTTAAAGAGCGGAGGCTGCGCGACGTATAGGAAGCCGCGTTCGATCAGGTCGCGCATCTGGCGATAGAAGAAGGTGAGCAAGAGCACTCTAATATGACTGCCGTCGACATCCGCATCGGTCATGATAATGACCTTGTGATAGCGGGACTTCTCCGCGGCGAAGTCTTCGCCGATCCCTGTTCCGAGCGCGGCAATAATCGCTTGGATCTCTACGCTCGCGAGCATTCGGTCGACGCGCGCGCGTTCGACATTCAGAATTTTTCCGCGAATTGGGAGAATTGCCTGTGTTTCGCGCGATCGGCCCTGCTTCGCCGTGCCGCCGGCCGAATCGCCCTCGACAATGAAAATCTCGCATTTTGCGGGATCGCGTTCCTGACAGTCGGCAAGTTTGCCGGGCAAGCTGAAATCCGAGAGAGCACCCTTTCGCCGAGCGAGGTCTTTCGCTTTGCGAGCGGCCTCTCTTGCGCGGGCTGTATCTACGATCTTCGCAACGATGGGTTTCGCGACCCGGGGGTTTTCCTCAAGGAAGGCCGTGAGCTGCTGGTAAACTATGGCCTCGACGATGCCGCGAACTTCGCTCGTTCCAAGCTTGGTCTTCGTTTGGCCTTCGAACTCGGGCTGCGGCACCTTCACCGAAATGACTGCGGTAAGACCTTCGCGAAGATCCTCGCCAGAAACCGCACTCGACTCGCTCTTAGAGCCTTTGCCACTCTTGCTGGTTTTTGCGTTTTTTGTTCCGCCGGCGCTCTTTGTGTTGTTCGCGATATAGCGGTTAAGCGTTCGCGTCAGCGCGGTTCGGAAGCCGATAAGGTGTGTCCCGCCTTCGACGGTGTTGATGTTATTCGCGAAGGAGTAGACCGACTCGTTATAGGAGTCGTTATATTGAAGTGAGATCTCGGCATCGACGGAGACTTCGCGACCATGGTCGTCGAAGGTACGCGTTCCGCTCAGATAGATCGGTTCGGGGTGCAGCGGGCTGCGCTTCTCGTTGAGATGCTCGACGAAGGAATTGATCCCGCCTTCGTAACAGAAATCGTGCTTCTTATTAGTTCGCGCATCCGTAATCACGATGCGCACGCCGGCGTTTAGAAACGAAAGCTCTCGAAGACGCTTCGAAAGGACGTCGAAGGAGAATTCAACGGAAGCGAAGATGGCGGGATCCGGCAGGAAATTGACGCGCGTGCCCGTATCTTCGACATCCTCAAGGATTTCGAGATCCGAGGTAGGCGTGCCGACTGAGAACGTTTGCCTGTGGAGCTTTCGATTTCGACGGACTTGAAGTTCGAGGTGCGTCGATAGAGCATTCACGACGGAGATGCCGACACCGTGAAGACCACCGGAAACCTTGTATGAGTTCTCGTCGAATTTGCCACCGGCATGAAGTGTCGTCATTACGACTTCGCACGCGGGGCGACCTTCGGTGGGATGCATATCAACTGGAATGCCGCGGCCGTTATCCGTAACCGTGACGCTTCCGTTTTCTTCGATCGTGACTTCGATCGCGGTGCAATGCCCAGCGAGCGCTTCATCGATCGAGTTGTCGACGACTTCGTAGACGAGATGATGAAGTCCATCGGGGCCCGTCGTGCCGATATACATGGCCGGACGTTTTCGGACGGGTTCGAGGCCCTCTAGGACCTCGATAGAACTGGCGTCGTAGCTCACCGAATAAATCCTTATTTCCCGAGAACGCTTGCCGAGAGCGCAGTGGATGCGAATCGGCACACAGCGCGCCGCTGAATTCCTCGGGACACGGCTGCAACGTCTACTTCCGGAGTCTTGGGCTAGAGCAATCTCAGGGGGATTCCCGTGAGTTCTAAAGCCCGTCCGGTAAAATCGAGGCCAACGCCTTTAGACGTGCCTCAGGGACGCCAGGAGAGTACCTAAACCCCGGGGGTCGGGCAAATTCAAAACTCTCATTTTTTCTAGAATGGAAGGCATTCTGCGCTGCGAGAGCGGGCGGTTTCGCGCGGATTCAAATCCCCCTCAGGGAATATACTCAGAACGTCCTGTATCGGAGCACCTAGGAGTGAGTAAGGAAGGGGGGGCAGAGAAGAAAGCAGGTAGAGGGGTGAAAAGCCGCTTATTGGGCAGCAGCCTGCCGGTCTCATATCCGCATTGGCATCACAACGGCGAGGGTCTTCTCATTGTCGGATGGCGTGATTCGAGACGGAGACAGCTCGTCCTGGAAGGAAAAGCGAATCTCTTTTTCTTGGATCGCGTTAATCGCGTCAAGCAGATATTTGGCGTTGAAACCGACGGCAATCGACTCACCGGCGTAGTCGATGTCGAGTTCTTCGCGCGCATCGCCGAGATCAGGATTGCTCGAAGAAATGACGAGCTGTCCGGGGGTAATCTCCAATTTGACTGCACGGCTTCGTTCGGAGGAGAGCAGCGCAACGCGGCGCACCGCTTGAACGAGCGAATCCGTCGGAAGAACGAGATGTCGACTCAGTTCTTTCGGGATGACCTGATTATAGTTTGGGAATTCGCCCTCGATGAGCCGCATAACAAGCGTGACATCGCCTTTGCGTGCCAAACCGCTGTTATTTGCGAACGCGAGCTCAATCTCTTCCGAATCGTCTTCATCAACGAGCCTCTTGAGTTCGCCCAGGCCTTTGCGCGGAATGATCACGCCACTGGTAAGCGCGCTCACGTCGCCTTCGATGGCGCGGTCAACACAAGCGAGTCGATGTCCGTCTGTTGCGACGAGCCGGATCTCACTGGTTTCCCCAAGAACTTCGAGATAGACGCCATTTAGGTTGTAACGCGTCTCGTCGACCGAAGCGGCGTACATCGTACGTTCGATCATTGCGGAGAGAATCGCAGAAGGAATGGGTACCGTCTTCTCTGGACTGAATTCCGGGAGTGTCGGATATTCCTCTGCCGCAGTTCCTGCGAGGGTGAAGCGACTGCGATTGCATTTGATCTCTAGATACGAGTTCGCGGTGGCTTCCAGTTCGATCTTATCGTCGGATAGCTCGCGTACGATCTCGAAGAGTTTCTTTGCCGAGACCGTGAGGCCGCCTGTTTCCTTCACGTCGGCGGTATGCTGACTGCGCACACCGACTTCAAGATCAGTCGCCGCAAGTTGAAGCTTCGCTTCCTTGCCTTTTTTTGGCGCTTCGATCAGCGTGTTGGCAAGGATCGGCATCGAGTTTCGTTTTTCAACGATGGACTGGATTCGGCCCAAACCACGGAGGAACTCGGTTTTTGTGATCGAGAGTTTCATCCACTGTCTCTTCTGTTTAGATTTTTAAAATTTAAAGAGTAGTAGTAGAGAGTGATAGAGAACCGGACAAAACGAATGCAACCCTTTGACTTCAAAGTCTTTATGGGAATATCCGATGGATGTCAGGGGGGCCCGTTTTCGACAAAGGAAAAGGAGCCGGGCTCTAAAGCTCTCGTTCTGTCGGCAGAGTAACACGGGCACGCTCGTTCTGGTCCGGGCCGTTGCGAAATCGCTGCGTCCTGCTGGCGGTGTTGAGATGGGTCTGGTGGGGGGTAGGATTTCCGGGTGGTTGGCTCTCGATCCGAAAAACACTCGAATCCGAAAAGCAGTGGTAGAACGATGCATTGACAGGTTGAGACCGGGCCGGGTACCTTGTCGCGCTTCCCGGGACAGCGTTCGATTCCATGGTCTTTTCGAAGAGCAACTGAGCTCCTTGCCACGCATGTCGAATTCCCGCGAAATCGCAGAGTGAACACCGATCGATAGAGAATCGATTCCGAATCGTCATTGAACCAGGCAATTAGTAAAGTTGCCAGAACCGGTCGGGCCGACCAATGCATCGTCGGCACCAGACCCAAGGGTTTCCCGAACAGCGTAAAACGTGCAAGGCATGCTTTCTCTTCTTTTGTAGGAGAGGGGCGTTTCCGGGCCGAACACGTTGATCCTATACCGAAACATGCAGACGCAGTTTGCGGTCGGTGAATGGTGCGGGCAGAACCTGTAGAGAGAGTGAGGATCCGCAGAGATGAAGCGGACTTTTCAGCCGAGCCGAATCAAGCGTCTTCGAAAGCATGGCTTCCGACAGCGAATGAAGACCAAAGCAGGTCGTGCGATTATCAAGCGCCGCCGAGCCAAGGGTCGAAAGAGCCTCGCCGCCACCGCCGCGTCCAAGTAGGGATGGGCGAGGCGACCGGCCGTTTTCGGCGGTCGGACCGGCTCCTGGACTCAAGGGATTATCTACGCGTCATGAGACGTGGGCGTCGTCACGCCAATGGTGATCTCGTTGTGATTTCGGCGCCGAAGAGACAAAACCCTCGAAAAGACGAGGACTTGAGCGCTCCCAAGGAAACAGGGAAGCGCTGCCGGGAGATCCTCGCCAGCGACTTGGCGGACAACCGGATCGGAATTACCGCGAGCCGGAAAGTCGGCAATGCGGTCGTTCGGAATCTCTTCAAACGGCGGATCCGAGAGTGGTTTCGGGCTCGCCGACGTGATCTGGGCGAGAGCCGTGATTTTGTCGTGATTGCCCGGCGCTCGGGAGCAGCGATGAACTTGGCTGATCTCGATCGATGCATGTCCAAACTATTAGAGTTGGATCCATCATCGCGCTGGCAGGCTGCGCCAGCGGGAACGGATTCCTCAAAGACGTGTAACGCGCCTGTGGGGGCCTTCTGATGAATGCGAAGGCGGTTCCGTGCTGTAAAGATGCGGCCTCGTCCCCCTCTTCGTCCCCCTCTACGAATCCGTTGATTCGGGCGCTTTTTGGGCTCTATCGCGGCGGAATTCGACCTTTTTTCGGCCCGAGCTGCCGTTTCATTCCCTCTTGCTCTGAATTTACGGAGGAGTCGATCGGGCGTTACGGACTCTTTAGGGGCGTTTGGCTCGGGCTGCTCCGGATTCTTCGCTGTCATCCCTTTCATCCAGGCGGCTACGACCCCGTTCCGTAGCGGCGATCTGGAGAGGGGCTGATCGAGCGATCTGGTTGAGTCTCTTAACTCCGTCCGGGATGCCGCTTAGCCCCAATATCTCGGACCCAAGAACCTAGACCCACGTTTCTCGACATACGGAACCTTCCCGCACGTCCCTATCGAAACCCCGGCGATTCGCCTCGAGGCTCTCAACAATTGGATCGAAACACCCTTTTTGCCATCGCGCTCTCAATCGTCGTCGTCGGGCTCTATCAGACCTACGTCCTTCAGACGCGTGAAGAAGTACTGCTCGAGACGGCGCAAGTAGAGGAGATCCCCGCTGCGGGTTCTTCATCCTATCTGGAGGAGGCTCAAGGGACGGAGACTGGGTTGGATGCCGGCGAAGCGGGTTCGTCCGTAGGCCAGGCAACGTCCGCTTCGGCGGATAGGGCTGATAGTGCATCTCGAACGAGTTTGTCGGTACCGTCGGCGCCCGTGGAATCGTGGATGCTGTCGAACGATAAGGTCGTGGCGAAGATTTCGAATGACGGCGCCTTGATTTCCAGCTGGGCGCTGCGCGAGTACGATGAGCGTCTTCCGGACGGGGATATTCCGATAGAGCTGGTCAACGCTGCGACCCCGGTTCTGAACACGGATATTTCGGGCGTGTCTGGCGCGTCCTTCGCGAATTCGCGTTTTAGGTTCGTGGAAAAAACGGCGCGCAAGGTTGTACAGAGGGCGGAGACGGAAGCGGGCGTTCTCACGCGCACGATTCAGTTAGACGAAGCGGGTTATGGTTTCGGCCTCGATCTTGCGTTTGAGAGTCACCGCGTCGACCCGATCGACGTTTCCTTCGAGGTGCATTGGCCCGCGAAGATGACCGAGCGGCAAGACTTTCAACAGCTTGCGTTGCTGGCGTACGGTGATGAGGGGGGCGTGACGCGAACCCTCGTTCCGGGCGTCGGCCAACCGGGTTTTCTTGGATTCGGTGGGTCTTCGGACGGGATTGAGCGGATCGACGATCGCGTGATGTGGGCTGGCTTCGATATTCAGTACTTCGTCGGCGTCATCATTGATCCCGAGGGACGCGATCGCCTTGATGTTCAATTCGAGCAGGTAGAGGCGCGGGAGAGCGCGTTTGCGAGGGTAACACTTCCGAGTGTGTCTATCGGCTCAGGTGGATCCGCGAACGAATCTCTGCGCGGCTTCTTCGGACCGAAGGCGCCGGATGCTCTCTCTGCGGTGGGACTTGGTCTCGAACATACGGTGGATCGTGGCTGGAGTTGGTTGGAGCCGCTCACGCGTTTCTTTGAGATGGCGCTCGACTGGCTCTACAAGTTCATCCCGAATTACGGCGTAGCAATCATCGTGCTGACTCTTCTTGTGCGCATCGTTACGGCGCCGCTCACCGTAAAGCAGATGCGTTCCGCGGAACGCATGCGCGAAGTGAAACCGAAGATGGACGCGCTTCAGTCGAAGTACAAAGACGATCGGCAAAAGCAGTCTGAGCAGTTGATGAAGCTTTATAAGGAAGAAGGCATCAATCCGCTGAGCGGCTGCTTTCCGATTTTCCTGCAGATGCCGGTGTTGATTGGCTTGTTCTACGCGCTTCGCACTTCAATTGGGCTCCGACATGCTCCGTTCGGTCTTTGGATCACGGATCTCTCACAGCCGGCCACATTGTTCACGATTCCCGGGGTCGATTTCCCGGTTCGGATTCTTCCTCTCGTCATGGGCGCGAGCATGTTCGTGCAGCAGAAGATGATGCCGCAGGCCGGTATGGATCCCGTCCAGGCTCGTCTGATGCTGATCATGATGCCGGGGATGATGCTTTTAATTTCCTACACTTTTCCTTCTGGACTCGTGCTCTACTGGACGGTGAGCAACCTCTTGGGCATCGCTCATCAGTATTGGATCCGGAACAAGATGCAGCCGTTGAATGGCTGAACGCCGACCTGCGGCGAGATAGAGAGAACGAACGATGTACGACGCGCGCCAAGAACCGAATGAATTTATTGCGGATAGCCTCAGCGAGGCGAAGGAAAATGCTTGTCAGTTTTTTGAAGTAGAAGAATCGGATCTCCGGTTTGTGATTTCGAAGGACGGCGAGATCTATGGAGCGACGGGGCGAAGTATCGTTGTTGCCACACCGAAGACCATCACGAGTGGGCCTCCCCGAGGGAATTCTGATGATGGGGGCCGCGGTGGCGATCGTGGGCCCCGTAAAGAATCCCGCGGGGGCGGTGAGCGCGGCGGTCGTGGTGAGGGGCGGAGCGAAGGTCGTGGCGAAGGCCGCGGGCCTCGTGGTGGCCGTGAGCGCGGTGGACGCAGCGAAAGCAGTAGTGAGGGCCGGGGTGAAGCTCGCAGTGAGGGTCGCAGTGAAGCTCGTGGTGACAGCAGCGGCGAAACCAGCCTTCCTCCAGCTCGAGAAAAGCTGTCCGCGGAACCGCAGGCTGCGGTCGCCGGTTCAAAGGGCATGGCGAAGGGTAAGATCGGTCCGATCGGTGATTTCTTGCTCGGTGCTGTCGAGCGAATGAAGCTTGGCTCCTTCGAGATTTCTGAGTCTTCTGAGGGCGACTTTCTTATCTATCAGTTGAACGGTCCTGCGGCAGAAGCACTTCAGGGCGGGGACGGACGTGCGACGGACGCCCTGCAGCTGGTCGCCAACCAGGTTTCGATGCGACAGAGCGAGGATGCGCCGCGAATCGTGGTGGATGTTGAGGGTGGCGGAGACGAACGCGACGACACGATGAACCGCCTTGCAGACCGTGCAGTTAAACGAGCTCGCGAGACCGGCCGGTCGATTGCGTTGGATCCGATGAACTCCCGAGACCGACGCGCGATTCATATCGCGATTCGCGACGTTGATGGCGTGGCCACGATGAGCATCGGGGAAGGCCGATATCGCCAGGTCCTGGTTGTTCCGGAAGGCGCGCCGGAATACGAAGACGCGCTGGCAGACAACAACTAGACGCGGGGGCCGCAGAGAGGTGCTGAGCCAGTCGGCTCCGTTTCCTCTTTTTGCGTAGGAGGATCTCACCAGAGTGTTCCACGGGGAACGCTCCCCAGTTGTTCTCCTTTTTGAGTGGGCAACCAGAGATTTCCTCCACGGCCACGCGTAAAACGTTCCACGGGGAACGGAGTTTCAAATGAAAAACGGCGATACTCGAGATCAAAGCGAGGTCGCCGTTTTTTCTTTTCTGCGCTCCGGACTGGACCAGCTGGACCTCCACTATGAGGAGACTCAAGTGGTGCAGCTCACCGAGCTGGTTTCGATATTGTCGGCATGGGCAGCTCGGATCAATTTGACTGGGCACAGAACCCCGCTCGAGATGGCGAGCGGACTGGTCCTTGACGCGGCTGCGCTCGTCGCCTGCCTACCTGAGATTTCCGAAGCAGAGTCTTTGGCCGACTTGGGGACCGGCGCGGGTTTCCCCGGTCTCCCCATCGCGATCCTCAAGCCCCATCTCCAGGTGTCGCTCGTGGACTCCCGGAAGAAGCGCAACCACTTCCAACGGGAGGTGCGCCGCCGTCTATCGCTCAGGCATGTGACTCCGTTTCTCGGTCGGGTTGAAGAGCTTGAGGTCAGGCCGAGCCAGGTTGTGATTGCCCAAGCAATGACCCAGCCCGACCTCGCCCTGAAGCTCATGCATCCTTGGGCAGAAGAAGGTGGTCTCGTGATACTCCCCGCCTCGGAGGCTGCGGTTCAACCCATTCCACCGCAAGGCATCGAGACTCCTGAGCTGCGGGAATATCAGGTTCCCCAATCCGGAACTCTTCGAAAGCTCTGGGTAGCGCGAGTTCTGGAGGCCGCTGACTCAGCTTCCTAGGGCCCGCCAAAACCCAGGCTCAATCAAGATGTAAAGCTGGGGGTCAACGCTGCGTTTTTTCCAGCCGGGCTCTGCTCCAAGCAGAGGCCATCCCAGGTGGCCGTGCATTGAAGAGCGGTTGGATTGGTGACTCACTGCCGATCGTTTCAACGCCGTTCATTTCCCCGGCAAGCTTCCCTGCTGAACGTTCCACGTGAAACAATGGATATTCCCCACTCCCATTGAACTCGACCTGTGGTAAAAACCGCGGCTAAGCCTCCGCGTATGCGGAGGCACACGCGTGCCCGCTCTACTAGAGCGAGAGACGAGTGCCTTTCCGCCAACAGACCCAACCGAGAACACAGAGAATGGCTTCCAGCCCCTACGTGATTGCGGTCGTGAACCAGAAGGGTGGAGTCGGTAAAACGACGTCCGCCGTAAATTTGGCAGCCTGCCTCGCTGCCTCAGAGCGCCCAACGCTACTGATTGACATGGACCCGCAGGCAAACGCCAGCAGTGCATACGGCATCGTCAAGGCCGATCGCCAGATCTATGACGCGCTGATCGACCAAGTTCCCCTAACGCATTGTGCGTATGAGACGGAGCTCGAAACCCTGCATGTCGTTCCTGCCGGTAGAGACCTCGTGGGCGCCGAGATCGAGCTCGTCTCCATAGAGTCCCGCGAGTACCGATTGTCTCAGTCAATTGAGGCAATGGGCGACGCATATGAGATTATTCTGATCGACTGCCCGCCCTCGTTGGGATTGCTAACGCTCAATGCGCTCACAGCAGCGGACGCAGTGCTCATTCCGCTTCAATGCGAATACTATGCACTCGAAGGCCTGGCGAACCTCGTGGAGACCGTTGAATTGGTGCGGGGACAACTCAATCCGCGATTGGCGATTCAGGGCATCGTCCTGACGATGGTCGACCAGAGAAACAATCTCGCGAAGCAGGTGGAAGCAGAAGTGCGAAGCCATTTCGCGGACCGCGTGTATCGCACCCGGATTCCGAGGAATATTCGTCTCTCGGAAGCGCCCAGTCATGGCCAGCCGATTCTGCTCTACGACATTCACTCCAAGGGTGCCGTGGCCTACGTGAAGCTCGCGGATGAGCTCCTCGCGCAGCTCGCTCTGACCGAACAACCGCGCAAGCCCCCGGTGCTTCCGTATGTCCAGCAAGCCGAACCAGAACAAACCAACAAGGGAGGTGATGATGAGCCAGCGTCGTAGTGCATTGGGCCGAGGACTAGGCGCCCTGATTTCAAATCCTCCGGCACGCAACGAGCGCGACGCGAACCGCTCGCCCGGTGCTCCTGCCGAAGCGCCGAGCACGACGACGCCGTCAACACGCAATAGTGTTGACACTGAAAGGAGTCGATCACAAGCGGAAACGGTAGGTAGAGGGCCGCAGGAGCTTGACATCGCGCTCATCGACCCAAACCCCGAACAGCCTCGAAGAGAATTTGATCCCGCCGCACTGGAACAGCTTGCTCGTTCAATCGGGCAGCATGGCGTGCTTCAGCCTGTCGTTGTCCGCCGAGCAGGAAGCCGATTCGAACTGATCATGGGCGAGCGGCGCTTCCGTGCGAGTCAAATTGCTGGACGGAAGAAGATCCCCGCCGTCGTCGCCGAAGTAGATCCAGACGATCGGTTAGAACTCGCCATCATTGAGAACGTCCAGCGCGAAGATCTGAACCCAATCGAGTTGGCCCTGGCGTATCACGCGCTTGCGGAAGCGGGGCATACCCAGGCCGAAATAGGAAGGAAGGTCTCGAAGGACCGCTCCTCGATCGCAAATCATATTCGCTTGCTCGACCTGAGCCGCACTATCCAGTCCGATGTCGAGGCAAACCGCCTGAGTATGGGGCACGCGAAAGCCCTATTGAGCCTTCAGGATCTGGAAGCGAGAGAGAAACTGCGTGCGCAGATTCTCCACGAATCGCTCTCCGTGCGCGCGGCCGAGCGAGCGGTACGCGACATCACTCGGGGCGGAAAGGTTGCCGAGAAGGGAACGAAGGCCCCGTCAGCCCCGACTGCGGCTCTCGATGCAGATACGCGGGCCTTTATGGAGCGCATCGAACGGCATCTACAGACAAAAGTCACGCTGCACCCCAACGCAGGTGGTGGCGGTAAGATCGAGATCAACTATTTCAATTTCGAAGACCTGGAACGACTCGGGCAGATGCTTCTGGGAGACGAGCGGTGAGTCAGGATGCGAAGAACCAGAGAACAAAATTTCCCGAATTTCCCGCATCAGAAGAGGCTCTGGTACCCGACGGAGGCGTCTTTGAAGGGCAGGTGGCCGTCGCGGGCCCGACGCGAATTGACGGTATCGTGCGAGGAAGGCTGCGGGGCCCCGGAACCTTGCTGATTGGACGCACCGGACGCGTCGAGGGCCAAATTGACTGTGCCGAGGTCGTTGCGCAGGGAGTCGTCATTGGTCCGATCAACGCCGAGCAGCGAGCTTGTCTCGATGCCGGGTCGCATTTCGAGGGCGATCTTGCTGCCCCGGTGCTCCAGGTGCATGACGATGCCGTGTGGATCGGGCAGGCGCGGATCGGGCAGCCCACTCGAGACTGATTCAGCGAAAGAGCCGGACGGCGTGGCGCGCGAGCACGGCGCTGTCCTTCACGCAATTACCCCCGCCGCGGAAAACACGCGTGCCGGATCAATTTCTCCGCCCCCAGACGCTTGAATTGCCGCCCTCGCGGTGCCAGAATTGCCGCCGCTCGATCTTGTAGCCACGCTGGCAGGCAAAGCGGACCCGAGCCTTGGTCAATCAGTCAACAAATCGTTGCGTCTCGCCCCATTACGAGCCGAATCGTGGTACCCACCTGCGGCACACGAGGTCGATTCGCTCGGTTAAGATCGAGCCATCGGAGCCGCAGGACCCGTCAAAGGTTCCGATGCCAACCAGTGTGACGCCAGCGAGAAGCGACCCAACATCGGCTGGCGATCGGGCCAACTAACGAGCAACTCATAACCCGAATCAAACGCAACTAGAGCAAACCAGAGCTCAACCAAGCCCGAAAAAAACCAAATACGGATCCGGGACCCAAAGAAAATCAAGCGCCACGCGATCGAATCAACGAAGCGTGACGCGTACTCAGAGCCCCTGCGGCGCCACAAAGCCCATGAGCCGAGGAATTGAAATTGACGGATGACTCAACACATTCATCCGGGAGCGATCACTTCGTGCGAAAAAGCCCAAATTCGTCCACTCGCGGTAAAGAAATCGAAACTTCGAGTGCTTCTCGTCCTTCTTATATACTGAGCCGGCCGATGAGCCCAGTCACTCGCGGCGCGTTTGCAATGCTTGTGGCCGGAGTCGTGGCCACAGTGGCCTTTGATCCTTCGGCTGCGCTGGCCTCAGACCAACTTGAGCTGATTCCGGACTACGCGCTTTTTGGCCTTTTAGGATACGGGCCTGGCCTCGGCCTGATGTGGAAGATGCTGATCGGCTTTTCGCTGCTCGTGTTTCCGCTCAACCTGCTTATCTTCCAGCCGATCTTCGGTGCGCTCAATGAACGTGCAGAACGGATCCAGGGCGCACGTATCCGCTCGAACCAGCTTCAAGCTGAGGCAGACAATGTGCTCGAACGATATGAATCGACAATCCGCGAAGCCCGCAGCGATTCCGAATCCGACCGCCAAGTGCAGTTGTTAGGCGCGCGTGAAGAACAAAGTAATTTGACGAAGCAGGCGCGAAGCGAAGCCGAGCACGAACTTGAGGCGGCGCGATCCGAACTCGAACTCTCCCTCGAAGATGCGCGCAGTACGCTCCGCGCCAGCGCTGAAGACCTCGCCCAAGCGGCGGCTGAACAAGTCTTGGGAAGGGCACTTTAATCATGAAGAACGCTCCGAATCCGACTCCCCACAAGGCATCCAAGACGCCTAAGACCCAGACCGCGAGCAGAACCCAACTCATGCGTATCGCTCTGACTCTTTTCTTCGTAGGCATGGCTGGCGTGGCCCAAGCCGCCGGTGCAGAGAAGACCGACGCAGAACTCATGAAAGAAGCGATCTGGCAGGGGATCAACCTCATCCTGATCATCGGCGTGATCTGGTACTTCGGACGCGGCCCCATCAGCGAATTCTTTTCCGGCAGACGCGAGGGCATTCGTAACGAGCTCGCAGAATCCGCTGACCTCCTGCGCCAGGCAGAAATTCGCAACTCCGAGCTCCAGCGAAAGCTGGTTGATCTCGCAAGCGAAGTGGCGAGTATCAAGACGACCGCAACGGCACGTGCGCAGGAAGAAGCAGCTCGCATCCTTTCGGACGCGGAAGCGACCGCGGAGCGAATTCGAACAGATGCCAAGGCCGCGATCGAGCAGGAGCTCAACCGAGCGAAGTCAAAGCTGAGGGACGAAGCCGCTGACCTCGCTCTGCAGTTGGCGTCCCAAAAGCTCAAGGACAATGTCGGGGACGCGGATCGCGACCGACTGATCGACGAATTTATCACTCGCGTTGAACCGTCGGCCGATGCCGGCGCGCGCAGCTAGGAGCCCATCCATGAAGGGCGGTACCGCGGCCTATCGATATGCGAAGGCCCTATTCAGTCTGGCGCAGGATGACCATCGTCATCGTGAAGTGCGCAGCGAAATCGAAGCGCTTCGCGACTTGTTCGACGGCACGCGAGAAATTCGCGATGCGCTTCTCACACCGGCGCATCCGGCGAGCGAGCGAAAGGCGGCGCTCCGCGCGATCGCCGATCACGCCTCGATCAGCCCGGTGGTCAAAAATTTCGTCTCGTATTTGATCGATCAGCGTCGCTTGATCAATTTTAACGACATCGTCGAATCGTACGGTCAACTCGCCGATCGGGCAGAGGGCATGGTCACGGCGGAAGTCGTTTCTGCGAGTCCGATGGATGATCGACGTAAAGACCGCCTGCGCCGCGCGCTCTCCGAGCGCACAGGCCAGGAAGTCCGTCTGGAGATCGAGGTTGATCCCTCGCTCATCGGCGGCGCCATCGCGAAGGTCGGAGACCTTGTCTTCGACGGCAGCCTACGCACGCAACTCGGACAGTTGCGCGCCAACCTTTCCGGTACGGCCAGTACCGGCGCTTCTAACGCTACGAAGGGATCCTGAAAGATGGACATCAAGCCCGGAGAAATCACCGATATCCTCAAGCGGGAGATCAAGGATTACGACCGCGAGATCGACGTCGCCGAAACCGGAACGGTTTTGAGCGCCGGTGACGGTATCGCTCGTGTCTATGGCCTCGAAAACGCACTCGCCGGCGAGCTCGTCGAATTTGCGGGCGGCCTGCGCGGCATGGTCCTCAACCTTGAGGAAGACAATGTCGGTGTGGCCATCATGGGTGGCTCACGCAGCGTGAAGGAAGGCGATCTCGTTCGCCGAACCGGACGCATCATCGAGGTTCCGGTCGGGGAGCAGCTACTCGGTCGCGTGGTAGACGCACTCGGCGTGGCCATCGACGGCAAGGGTCCCATAAGCAACGAGGTGACTCGCCAGGTTGAGCTCAAGGCCCCGGGCATTGTTGCTCGTAAGTCGGTCGATGAATCGATGGCGACGGGCATCAAGGCAATTGACGCCATGGTGCCGATTGGTCGTGGACAGCGCGAGCTGATCATTGGCGATCGCCAGACGGGCAAGACCGCGATTGCGATCGATACGATCATCAACCAGAAGGGCAAGGACGTGATCTGCGTCTATGTCGCCATCGGCCAGAAGCAGTCGACGGTTGCGCAGGTTGTGGACAAGCTGAAGCAGCACGGCGCGATGGACTACACCATCGTGGTCGCCGCAACGGCCGCCGATCCGGCCCCGCTCCAGTACATCGCGCCGTACACCGGCGTCACGATGGCTGAGCATTTCGGACATAACGGCAAGCACGTCCTCATCGTTTATGATGATCTCTCCAAGCAGGCCGTGGCGTATCGCCAGCTCTCGCTTCTTCTGCGCCGGCCGCCGGGACGTGAAGCGTATCCGGGCGACGTGTTTTACGTCCATTCGCGACTCCTTGAGCGCGCATGCAAGCTCTCCGATGCACTCGGTGGCGGTTCTATTACGGCCCTTCCGATCATTGAGACCCAGGGCGGCGACGTGTCGGCCTATATCCCGACGAATGTTATTTCCATTACGGATGGCCAGATCTTCCTCGAAACGGATCTGTTCAACTCGGGTGTTCGGCCCGCCATTAACGTCGGTCTTTCGGTGTCGCGCGTCGGCGGTGCTGCGCAGACCAAGGCCACGAAGGCGGTCGCGGGTCAGCTCAAGCTTAACCTCGCGCAGTACCGCGAAATGGCGGCGTTCGCGCAGTTCGGTTCGGACCTCGATGCGGCGACGCAGGAACAGCTCGCCAATGGCGCACGGCAGACGGAGATCCTCAAGCAGGGCCAGTATTCGCCGCTCGCGATGGCAGAGCAGGTCGTCTCGATCTACGCCTCGACGCCCCGGCAGGGTCGAGAATCCTGGATCCGCCGGCTCGAGCTGACTGATATCGGGCGATACGAGGAGGAGATGCTTGATTGGATGCGGTCGAGCAACGGCGACATTCTTTCGGCGATCAAGGACTCGGGCAAATTCGAAGACGCGACGGAACAAAAGTTGGTCGCCGCGCTCGACGAGTTCGCGAAGATCTTCCAGCCCACGGTTGGAAAGAGCAAGACTGAGGCCGCCTAAGTGCCGAACCTGAAAGACATCAAGCGACGCATCGTCAGCGTCCAATCGACGCAGAAGATCACGTCTGCCATGAAAATGGTGGCTGCGGCAAAGCTGCGACGTGCCCAGGATTCGATCGAGAGAGCGCGTCCCTATGCGACGCGCATGCGATCGACGCTTGAGGAAGTTTCGAAGGGCACCCTCGAAGAGACGCATCCTCTCCTCGAAGTCCACGAAGACCGCAAGGCACTTGAGGTCGTCGTCGTGACGTCCGATCGCGGCCTCGCGGGCGGCTTCAACTCGGCCGTCTGCAAACAAGCGGACAGAGTGTTGGCGGCCCGCGGTGCGGACTTTTCGAAGATCGGGCTGACGCTTCTCGGGAAAAAAGGGGGCGAATATTTCCGCCGCCGGCGACCGAGCCAGATCACCCATGCGGCGGCGATCGATGGCGACGTGACGTACGCGCAAGCGGCGGATGTGGCTCGCGAACTCGCGCGGCGCTACGAAGCCGGCGAGCTCGATGAAGTGATCTTGGTCTTCAGCGAATTCGTTTCGACGATGACGCAGACGCCCAGGTCGTCCTCGCTTTTGCCATTCACGCCACCGGCAGCGACTTCAGCAGCAGGGGGGGATGGCTGCGAAGACGCGTCACTTCCCTTCGAGATCGAGCCGGATCCGGAAGCGCTGCTTGCGGCGCTCGTTCCGAAGGCGGTCGAGATCGAAGTGTTCCGCGCTCTGCTTGAGAATCAGGCTGGCGAACACGCGGCTCGAATGACTGCGATGGAAGCGGCGACGAAGAATACGGAAGAGCTGATCGAAGCCCTTAGCCTCAAGTACAACCGCGCACGTCAGGCTGCGATTACGAGTGAGCTTGTTGAGATCGTGACCGGCGCGCAGGCGCTGGAGTAGGGCTCGGATAAATAAATTTTGGTTGCGGCCGCCCTCAATCGCCCTAAATAGGGGCGAATACAGGCCACAAGAGACACCGCAACGCTAACGAGCACGCAGCTGCCGACCCCGCAGCCCGCATGCGACAGCCAGAACGACACCGACCCAGATCGTGTGGCCTAACAGCGCACGAACCGGTCGGAAGGGAGAAAAAAGATGAGCAATGGCAAGATCGTCCAAGTCATGGGACCGGTCGTCGATGTTGAATTCGAAGGTGGCGACCTTCCGGAAGTCATGACGGCGCTGAAGGCGACTAACCCCGCGATCAATGACCAGTCCGAGAACCTCACGATCGAAGTGGCGCTTCACCTCGGTGAGAACACGGTGCGCGCGATTGCCATGGACACGACGGATGGTCTCCGCCGCGGCCAGGAAGTCCGCAACACCGGCGCTCCCATCACGATTCCGGTCGGTCCTGCGACGCTCGGCCGCATCATGAACGTCATCGGCGAGCCGGTGGACGAACGCGGTCCGATCGACGCGAAGATGTTCTCCCCGATCCATCGCGAGCCGCCGGAATTCGTCGAGCAGTCGACGAGCGTCGAAGTGCTCGAAACGGGCATCAAGGTTGTTGATCTGATCGCTCCCTACAATAAGGGCGGTAAGGTTGGCCTCTTCGGCGGTGCCGGCGTTGGCAAGACGGTCGTCATCATGGAGCTCATCAATAACATCGCAAAGGCGCATTCCGGTTACTCGGTTTTCGCCGGCGTGGGTGAGCGAACGCGTGAGGGCAATGACCTCTGGAACGAAATGCAGGAATCTGTGCTCGCGGACGGCACGACCGTGCTCGACAAGACGGCATTGGTCTACGGACAGATGAATGAGCCTCCGGGAGCGCGCGCGCGCGTTGGCCTGACGGGTCTGACGGCGGCGGAATACTTCCGCGACGAAGAAGGCAAGGACGTGCTCCTCTTCGTGGATAACATCTTCCGCTTCACCCAGGCGGGTTCGGAAGTGTCGGCGCTCCTCGGCCGCATTCCTTCTGCGGTGGGTTATCAGCCTACCTTGGCCACGGATATGGGTGAGCTTCAGGAACGCATTACGTCGACGAATAAGGGCTCGATCACGTCGGTGCAGGCGATCTACGTCCCTGCAGATGACTTGACGGATCCGGCACCGGCGACCGCGTTTACGCATCTCGATGCGACGACGGTGCTCGATCGTGCGCTCACGGAAATCGGCATCTACCCGGCCGTGGATCCGCTCGACTCGACTTCGCGAATCCTAGATCCGCAGGTCGTTGGCGACGAGCATTACGATGTCGCTCGTGGCGTGCAGACGACGCTCCAGGCCTACAAGGATCTGCAGGACATCATCGCGATTCTCGGCATGGACGAACTCTCGGAAGAGGACAGGCTCACGGTGGCGCGCGCTCGGAAGATCCAGCGCTTCTTGTCGCAGCCCTTCCACGTTGCGGAGCAGTTCACGGGTACGCCCGGCGTCTACGTGCCGCTCGAGGACACGATCCGCGGCTTCCGCGAGATCCTCGACGGCAAGCACGATGACCTGCCGGAGCAGGCGTTCTACATGGTTGGCGACATTGAGAGCGCTATAGAGAAGGCGAAGACGCTCTAGTTGGAGCGACTTTCGTATGAGTAACTCTGGCATGAGCAACTCTCGCATCAGGAACTTTCATGCGAGTGTCTTTCGTGCGAGTAAAAAGGAGTCTAGGCGTGGCTGTTGAACTCGTCGTCGTGACGCCGGAAGGCGAAGCGCTTTCCGAACAAGTCGAACAAGTTGTTCTGCCCGGTGAGGCGGGGGAATTTGGCGTGCTCGAAAGTCACGAACGATTCCTGACGCCCCTGAAGCTCGGGCCGATGCAGATCATACGAAGCAGTGGCTCGGAATGGGCCGCGATTTCGAGTGGCTTCGCAGAAGTCGATGGGGCGCGCGTTGTCGTGCTCGTTGATTCCTGCGCGCTGGCCAGCAAGATCGATGGCGCAGCCGCCGAGTCGCGGCGCGCAGAGGCCGATAGCGAACTAGGAAGACTCGCCGATAGCGACGAGACTGCCGGGGAGCGCGCGCGTCTCGAAGCGGTTGTGGCGCGGGCTACCCTCGAAGTCGACGTCGCCGGCCGTTAGTTCGGCTCAGCGAGTGGAGTCGTTGCCTCCGTCGCCTCCGTCGGGATCGTCGATTCGGCTCTACCGTGATCGATTTCCGGGCCGATCCGTGCTGGATACGGCCATTTCGCACGCGTTATTGCGTCGCGTCGGAAACGGTCGGACAGGCGAGAGTCTTCGACTCTACCGTCCCGATAACGCGCTTCTCTTTTCAAGTCTCGATGCTCGGCGTGAGGGCTACGCCGATGCGATCGCGATCGCGCGCGCGGCAGGCTTTGAACCTGTCATCCGACTCGCGGGTGGCCATGCCGCCGTCTTTCTTGACTCTGCGCTGGCCTTCGCATGGGCGACGCCGGATGCCAACGCCAACCTACATATTCGTGAACGATTCGAAACGCTGACGCGCTGGTTTGTCACCGCATTGCAAGCACTCGGTCTCGACGCACGCGTCGGAGAAGTGCCGGGAGAATATTGCCCGGGTGAATACAGCATCAATCTCGCCGGCCGATTCAAAGTGATGGGTGTGGGACAACGCGTCATTCGCGGTGCGGCCCATGTCGGTGGTGTGCTGACGATCGCGCAAACCGAAACGCTCCGTGAAATTCTGATTCCCATCTATCAAGCGCTCGACCTCGAATTCGCTCCCGAAACGGCGGGTGGGATAGCGGATCTAGAGCCTGACCTGACCGCTGAGCACGTGATCTCCGCCCTGCGCGATGTGCTGATAGCGGAAGACTATTGCCTCGAAGACGAAGCCTTCGATGCGCCGCTGCAAGACGAAGCGCAGGCTTTCGTGCGTCATCACGAGGCCGAACGAGGAAATCAGAAAGCAGGGAATCACGCGCCGCTTCTTCAAGCAAACCGGGGCAAGGCCCTGATCCAGCCCGATTCCGAGTAAGCTCCCTTCGCCGGCTGCGTCCTCATCAACGAATCCCCCCGAGTCCAATCCAACCCAACCCGGCTCCCGAATACCGACAACTGCGAGTCGCACCGGGTGTCCCACGCCAAACCTTGCTCCCTCGAATGCCCGCACGCGCAGGGTGTGCTTTGCTTCCAGCGTTCACGCTCATCCACGATCCAAGGAGTTCTTCATGTCCGGTTCCCATTCGATTCGTACTCAGGAAAAAGCCGTCCGATCAACGTGTTCGGTTCTTATGTTGCGCGGCGCCCGCATGACGCTCCTGGTCTGCTTCATGGCGAGCCTTTTTGCCGTTTCAGCCTACGCGGACGGCCACGAGGCCGACGTTGCTATGACCAAGTATCGACAGACGATGATGTCGGGTGTCGGCGCCAATATGGGCGCGATGAGCGGCATCATGAAGAACAGCCTAAACCTGCCGGGGCACGTCGCGAACCATGCGGGCCAGCTCGCCGAGAGCGCCCAGCTGATTGCTGCCGCCTTCCGAACGAAGACGACGACGACGGACACGGATGCGAAGGCAGAAATTTGGACGGACTGGAAAAGCTTCGAAATGGCCATCGCTGATTTTGAAGCAGCGGCTAAGACCCTTCAGACGGCAGCCGCAAGCGACGACTCCGCCGCGGTCGGACCGGCGATGCGCGCGCTTGGCAAGAGCTGCGGTGGATGCCATAAGACCTTCCGAAAGCCAAAAGAAGAATCGTACAAGAACAAGTGAGCCTCTTCGCCTTACACAACCGCCCTCTGCGGCGGAGCCGAAGCGGCCAGCGCATTGGGTTGGGGCTAGGGACGAATCTGCTGGCGAACCTCGTTCCGAGCTTCGCGCTCACGCTTCTTATTGCCCTGCCGATCGTTGCCGGCGAGAAAGAGGGCGAACACATTTTTCGTGCGACCGGTGGATGCAGCTGTCACACGAATTACCCAGGCGAGGGTGAGACCGCGCCGATGCTCGCTGGAGGGCGTCCGCTCGAGACGCCCTTCGGCGTGTACTACAGCACGAATATCACGCCGGATCTTGAGACCGGAATCGGTGATTGGTCGGATGCTGACTTCATCCGTGCTATGCGCGAAGGCTTGTCTCCGGAAGGCTCGCATTATTTCCCAGTCTTCCCGTACACCGCATTCTCAGGCCTCACTGACCCTGATCTCCGCGACATGCGTCAGTACCTAACATCCATGCGTGCGATTCGTCGGGAGAACCGTCCACCTGACGCTTTATTCCCGTTCTCTTGGCGTGCCACGATTGCGGGCTGGAAATGGTTGAACTTCACGCCGCTGGTGATCGAAACGAATCCCAAGAAGAGCACGGCGTGGAACAGGGGCAGGTATCTCGTCGAGGCTGCGGCACATTGCGGAGAATGCCATACGCCGCGCACGCTTTCGGGTGGTCTCAATCGTTTCCTATGGCTTGCGGGATCAAAGGACGGTCCCGAAGGCGAACGGGCGCCTAACATAACGCCGCATAAGGAGACGGGGATTGGGACATGGACGAGGGCAGATCTGGTCTGGTATTTGGAGACTGGGATCAAGCCCGACGGCGACGATACGCAAGGGCTGATGTCTGAAGTGATCGAACACGGCTATTCTGCATTGCCGCGTTCCGATCTTGAAGCGATTGCAGAGTACATCCGCGCGATTCCGGCGATCAAGAACAAACTCTAGATCCCGCAACAGATCCCACGACAGATCATCCCGCGCTCAGATCTCTAGCTCGGAGCGGCTGCCACCTTGAGCCTGACCTTACCACCCGTCACCACCACCTTGAAATCAACACGGTCGCAGCCGAGCTTCTTCTTCGCTGCGGCCTCTTGTTTGCGCAGCGCCGCCTGGAGCTTTGCCGGCGTGAGGCCGCTGGCGTCCTGGCCTGTGGCCATCATGGCGTCGCGATAGGTCTCGAAGAGATCGTTTCTTCCATCTGTGCCTGTGGGCCGCGAAGACTTCGCTCCGCCGCCCGGGCCAACAGGTCCGATACCGCGTTCGCGATCATGCAGGTTGGCCTTGAAGACATGCCGCTTGTACGTGCCGGCCTCAATCTGGCGCAGGATATTGTCCCATTGCCGTTTGAAGGCCTGATAGCGCCCGTTCAGGCTATTGAACTTGAAGCGCTGCGCGGTGTTGGTGATGCGCATATTGGACCAGCGGATCACGAACTTCTGGACCTCCGCGCGAGCCATGGCGGGCTCGGTCGGCCGGGTGCCGAGGAAATACTTCTCGTAGTCGAGCTTCAGCTGATTCAGCTTCACCTCGATGATCTTGAGTTCTTCGTCGGGACTGGCCGCTTCCATGGAGATCGGTTCGGCGGTCTCAATGTTTGGCTTGAAGGGTTTTGACCCCAATTGATGCGCCTGGCCGTTTCATCCGGGCGCTGATGCCGCGCCGGCGCAATTTGCATGGACGATGCGTCGAGCGTGCTTTGAGCCTGCAGTTACGTCCAGCACACTCGACGTGGTCAACTGCGATCGTCCCGCACTGGGGATCTAGCCCTTCCGCTTCCGCGGTTCAGAATGATCCCAATCCGCTAGCAGCGTATTCAGCGCGGTGATCAGCAGCAAAGGCTGATCCAGCATGAGATGATGGCCCGCGAGCGGAATTTCGATCACAGGATGGACTCGCCCCATCTGCTCGTACATGTACGCGCCGATGTCCTCTGTCACGAGGCCAAACTCACTGCGGAAGAGTGCGAGCCGACACTCCACCTTGGGTAGGTAGGGGCGCGCGGCGGAGCGGGGATTTTCCTCGAAGGCGCTGAAGGCGAGATGATCGAATTTCCAGCGCCAGCCTTCTTCGTCTTCCACCAGGGAATGCGAGCCGACGTGCTTCATGACGTAGTCGAGATAATGTTCCTGCTCGGGGACGGTCCGAAATCGCGCGAGCGCTTCTTCGCGACTCGCGTAGGCCTTCGGTTTACCGAACGCGGCGCCCATGCGATGTGCATCGACTTCAGGATCGGGCGCAGTGATCGGCGAGTCGCAAATCACGACGCCAGAAAGCGCATCGGGAAAGAGCCCCGCCGTCGCAATTGTGACAAACCCGCCCATGCTGTGCCCGATCACGATGGGCTTGCCACCGATCTCTGCGTCTGCCGCGACTGCGATGACTTCCTTTGTCCATCCCTCGAGACTGTATGTTTTGCGACGATCGCTGTCTCCGTGTCCTGAGAGATCGATTGCTGCGACGCGGTACTTCTTGGCGAACCGCGCAGCGACATGGGTCCACCAGTGTGCGTGGGCACCGCCGCCATGCACAAAAATCAGGCCGCGCCGTCCCGGTTCACCCCAGGCGAGATAGTGGATCGAGTGGCCGTCGACCTCGACGCGCTGATCCTGAAACGGTACGGAGAGCGCCTCTGAGTACCAAACTGGGACGTTTTGGGGCTCGGACTTCACAGTAATTCCTCGCAGCTAAACAAGATCAGACTCCGTGTGCTCAGCATTGGGATCGATCTCCAAATAGCGTCCGAGATAATGCACTCCGATATAAAACGGAATCGTGTCGGCAAGGGCGATCGCCATCTTGAACAGGTAGCCCGAGCCGATGAAGACCCAGAGCTGCGGCCAGATCGCGACGCTCGGGTCTATCGGAAGCCCCTTCGCGTAGAAATGCGTAATCGTGATGACTGCGAAAGAGTCGACGAACTGACTGACTAGCGTCGAGCCGTTATTGCGCAGCCAGAGGTGCTTGCCTTTTGTGAGTCGCTTCCAGAAATGGAAGAGCGTGACATCACAGAACTGCGCGGTGAGGTAGGCGATCATCGACGCGAAAACGGCGCCCATTGTGAGAAAGCGAATTCGGTAGAAAGCGAAGTCATACGCGTCGGTCGGTGGGAGGCCGGTCGCGGCCTCAATTGTAGGCGCGGGGGGGAGGGCGCCGCCGAGCCAGAGGAACGCCACGACCCAGAGGTTCAAGAGCAAGCCGACCCAGACCAGGAAATTTGCGCGCTTCTGTCCGTAGAGCTCTGAAATGAAATCCGTGCACAAGAACGTGACTGGGTAGGGCAAGACGCCAATCGCGAGAGCCATCGGGATCCGGACGCCGGCGATCTCGAACGAAAGATCAATAAAGCGAGAGATGCCGAGGATATTCAGCATCGTCATTGAGCCCAGGAAGAGGCCCGCTAGGACGAGATACACGCGTTCCCGGCGCGCATGGAGTTCGCTCGCTTCGATTGGATGAAGATTGCTCATGGGCGCCGGACTCTAGCGGACTCCGCGAGGCCGTCAGAGCGGTCGGGTCAGCCGAGCGGGTCTGGTGCGGATTACGTCCCGGAGCAGCCGCGCGGTGCACACGGCCCGCAGAAACTTGCGCTCCAGGGACCGGTTTTCCGCCTGCTCTGGAATCTTCCGCTGGTACTTCATAAGCACGTGCCTATTACGATAAGTAACTGTGCCTAAAAGCGAAATCGAATTCGAGTGGGTCAAGCAACACGTTCGCAACTCCGAATGAAACCTGAGCAACACATGGAGTGTTGTCCGGGCAGCTGTGCCCTGAATCCACGGGAGCCCGCGACCGGGTGTTCTCTGGTTCGATTATCAACGATCACTCGAAAGAGCGAAACGCATGCCCTCGCGGCGTGCGCAGTTTTTCAGCGCCTGTTAGGCGACGCGCGGCCTTCTCGTGGCACTCCGTCTCCTGGCTTTCGATCCTGTTGGCGGTTGTGCTGTTCCTCGCACCGATCTCGGCCATGGCCGGCGTCCCGATCTCGCTCTACCGGAGTTTCGCCGGCAATCTCGACTACGTAGGTACGGCCGGCTCGCTCCGCGTCGGGAATTGCGGCTCGACGGGTTCGGGTGCGGGCGATCTGAGCGGAATCCCGTCCGGTGCCACGATTGAAGCGGCCTACCTGTACTGGGCCGGTTCGAGGGACACGATCGATCCCAGCGTCACGCTCTCGACGCCAACACAGTCGAACCTCCCGATCAACGCTGACCGCACCTTCCAGGAAGACTTCGTCTTCTCCGGCACGCAATACGATTTCTACGCGGGCTTCGCTGACATCACAGAGGAAGTCGATAGCGGCCGCAACGGCACCTACACGATCTCGAATCTCGACTTCGAAACGGGCCCGCCCTACAGCGATGTCTCGGTGTGCCTCGGCGGTTGGAGCCTCGTCGTCATCTACGAGTTCACGGGCGAACCACTTCGTGTCGTCAACGTGTTCGATGGCCTGGAGCAATTCCGTCTCAGCGATATCTCGCTCACGGTCGACAATTTCGTGGTTCCCGCTTCACCCAGAAACGGGAAGCTGGGCCATATCACCTGGGAAGGCGATAGCGCGAACTCGTCCGGTTCGGGCGGCTTCTTCGAAGCGCTGACATTCGATGGGACGGTGCTGAGCGACTCGGACAACCTACCCGGTGCCCAGTTCAACTCCGTATCGAACGCCCCCGCGACGACGTCGTTTCCGCCGGGAGTCGACTTCGACATCTACCCGTTGGATTCCTCGAACCTTTCGACGGGCCAAACCTCCGGCGTCACCGTCTACTCGAGCGGCAACGACCGGGTACTTCTCTCGGCCGAGATCTTCAGCGTCACGAACACTGCGGTTGCGGATCTCTCGATCGCCAAGAGCGATCCCGGCGCATTCGGCATCGGTCAGAACGGGACTTGGACGCTCTCGGTCTCGAGCGATGGCCCGAGTATCGATCCCGGCCCGATTGAAGTCACAGACACGCTGCCGGCGGGGACCACCTTTGTCTCGGCCTCGGGCACAGGCTGGAGCTGCACCGAATCGAGTGGCGTCGTCACGTGTTCGAATGCGAGCGGAATCGCGGACGGGGAGACGCTGCCGCCGATTAGTCTCGAAGTGCATCTGGATGCCTCGGCTGCGCCTTCCGTTGACAATACGGCGACGGTCGAAGGCACGATCTTCGACAACGTCTCCGGCAATAACAGCGACACGATTACGACCTCCATCATCGACGTGGACCTCTCGACCTCGACCAAGGACGTCGTCGACGTCAACGGACTCGATGCCGATCCGGGGGATGTCCTCCGCTACACGATCAGCCTCGTCGAATCGAATGGGGCCGACGCGACCAGCGTCCAAGTCACGGACGATCTTCCCGCCCACGTTACGGGATTCAACGTCGTCTCTCTGCCGCCCGGGGCGACCGATGCCTCGATCCTGACTGGGGCGGGTGCGAACGGAACCGGCTACCTGGATATTCAGGACGTCACCGTCCCCGCCTCGGGAAGCGCCGACATCGTCTTCGAAGTGACGATCGGCAGCGGCACCGCTCCCGGAACGGTGATTCCGAACACCGCGACGATCACGCCGACGAGCGGCACGGGCGCGACGCCTTCGTCACTCGACGTCATCGTTTCTGCTTCTTCGCTTCCCAGTTCAGGAAGCAAGCAGCTCTATTTGAGCGATCCGAGCGGTGGGTCGACGGGTGGCCTCTCGCGCACGGCGCCGAACGGCCTGCCGCCTACTTCGACGACCTCGACCGTCGATATCCAGCCCGGCAATAGCGAGACCTGGACGCTCGTCGAAGCGCTCGCCGCTCCCCTGACTCTTTCTGGGGACGATTTTCTCGTCGAGCTTTATCTGCGCCGCAACGGCAACAGCGGGAACTTCCGAAATCGAAATGTCCGAGTCGATGTGGCCTCGACTTCGCAGGGCACGATCGCGTCGACGACGCAGACCGTGTCTGTGAACGGTACGACGAACCAACTGGTCACGTTCGCTATGTCGCCCGGCGGCAGTCTCCCAGCGACGCTTCCCTCGGGCGACGTCGTGACGATGGCCGTCACTTATCTGTCGGGAGGCGGCGCGAACGCCCGGATCCGGGTGACGCCCGCGATCTCCGGCACAGGAAACTCGCTCGTCGAACTGAACGCCACCACGGTGATCAACGTCGAGTCGGTCGACTTTTTCGACGCGCTCTATCCCGGCGGCAGCACGCCCCTCGACTACTCGCCTAACGACACGGTCACGATCCGCAGCGTCGTCAGTGATCCCTTCGGCGCTTTCGACATCTCCGGCGCGGCCTTCGAGGTTTTCGACCCCACGAACACTTCGGTCTCGGGTCCAACGTCGATGAACGAAATCGTCGCGCTCGCGACGGCCTCAACTAAAACCTTCGAGGCACAGTATGCGATCGGTGCGGCGCCGCCGGACGGCACCTGGCGCGTTCTCGTCGTCGCTTCCGAAGGCGCGGAAGGCTCGATCACGCATTCGTCAATCGAGCCCTTCGAAGTCGATAACGGACCGGACCTCGTTGTCTTCAAGATGGTTGCGGTCGAGCAAGATGGCTTCAACACGGGGCCCACCGCGAAAGCAATCCCGCGAGCAACGGCCATCTATACGATCGGGATCTCGAATCAGGGCAGCGGAGCTGCCGGCAACGTCGTCGCCTTCGATGACTTGCCCCCCGAAGTCGAACTCTATGTAGACGATTACGTGACGTCGGGCCCGATCCATTTCGTTCCCGTGTCTTCCGCAAGTCTGATGAGCGTGGACTTCACAACGCTCGACGATCCGGACGACGGCGTCGAGTTCGACGATGGCACGGACACCTGGATTTTGGAGCCCACCCCCGACGGCGACGGATTTGACGAAAGCGTCTCCGCAATCCGCATTCAAACGACCGGCACGCTGCCTGGCTCTACGGGTACGCCCCCGAGCTTCGAACTGCGTTTCCGCGTGCGGATCAAGTGACTCAAGACATTCGCCGGCCGGAAGGCTGGAGGATCAGCATGGCGTCCCGATGGGTCGCTCATAAATGGGAAGGATCAACAATGAAGAATGCAAGAAGGATTGCGTCGCGCCTATTAGGCGTGTTCGTAATCGGGTTGCTCTTCGGTCCAACTGCATATGCAGTCGGCACTGGTGCGGGCATCGACATCTCGAATTCGGCTACGGCCACGTTCACTGTGGGCGGCACGCCGTTTACAGAAGATAGCCCCACGGAAGTGATCCGTGTGGCGGAAGTCCTCGACGTAGAAGTCACGTTGCTGACTGTCACTTCGAACACGAATAACCAAGTTACGGTGGGGCCTGGCGATCACAACCAGGTGCTGACGTTCTCGGTGACGAATACCGGTAATGGCAGCGACGAGTATGCGCTTTCCGCACTTAGTGGCCCGGGCTTCAACGGCTCGGGAAGCGACACCTTCGATCCGACGATCGTCGATATCTACTTCGACGACGGAACGACGCCCGGTGTCTTTGATGTCGACGATACCCGCTACGACCCGGGGACGGATGACCCCACGATTCCGGCCGATGGCTTCATCACGATCCATCTGCTGAATGATGTTGACCTCACGGTTGTGGACGGTGAGCTCGGCGATAGCCAGCTGACGGCGACGTCGAATGACCTCGCGCTCTTTCCGGGCGGCGCGGTTGCAGGTGATTCAGTCGTAGGCGCCGGTGATAACACGGGTGACCTCGTGCTGGGTAGCACGGGCGCGATGGCGGACGAATACGGCACGTACCTCGTTTCGACGCTCCAGTTCGACTTCGACAAGACGTCGACGGTGTTGAACGGCTTCGGTAACGCCGAGCCCATCCCGGGTTCGACCGTGACCTACACGCTGACGACGGAAGTCACGGGTTCGGGAACGGCGACTGGCGTTCTGATCACGGATGACGTTCCGGCGAACACCACGTATGTCGCGGAGTCGATGACGCTCAATGGTGTCGGTCAGACCGACACTCTTGATCCGGCGACGATCGATGATTCGAATTTCGATCCGGTCGGCGGTCCGCTTAACAATGGTTCGGTCACGCTCGATCTCGGAGATCTCACTCCGGCGGACAGCGTTCAGACCATCACTTTCCAAGTCACGATTGACTGAGGGGTTCATCATGATCGATTTCAAGAACGTGCTTAAGAGTTGGATGCTGGTGAGTGCCTGCGTGCTCGCCGCAGGGGTGGCTATTGCAGAAGGTGAAGGCTCGATCGAACTCAAGGCGACGGCGCAGAAGGTTGTCGTCGTAATTGAGGAAGATGGAACGGAGCGAACCGAGTTGGTCGCGCCGGAGATCGTCGTGCCGGGCGACATGATTGCTTACACGATCGATGCCAAAAACGTCGGCGCGAAAGACGTCGAGCGCGTCGTGATCACGGATCCGATCCCGGAGCAGATGCTCTTGGTGCCGGGTACGGAGTCTTCGGAAGGGGCGACTGTCCTTTATTCCGTTGATGGTGGCGAGAACTTCGGTCGCGAAGGGGAGCTCACGGTCCTCGGTGCGAACGGGGTTCCGCGACCTGCGATCAGCACGGACTTCACACATATCCGGTGGGTCTTCGAGACGCCGCTTGCCCCGACTGCGGAGCGATCAGTTCGCTTCGTGGCTCTGGTCGAGTAGCGCGACGAACTCGTAAACGACTTGACGAGCCTCGGGTTCGTCACGGAGGAAGGGAAATACCATGCAACGAAATTTGCAGTTCAAACAGGTCGGGGTCGCGCTTCTTGCGGGATTCCTGCTGAGCCTGATCGCCGCTCCGTCGGCGCTCGCGGCCGGCACTTTGGCCGGGCAGCCGATTCTCAATTCGGCGACGGTCACGTACACGGTGGACACGGTCCTCCAAGATGGGATCGAATCTTCGGTCGGAGGTAACAGCACACCGGGCGCCGGGCAAGGTACGCCAACCCGGTTCACGGTTGATCGCAAGATCGATGTGCAGGTCAGTGAGGTAGGGACTGCGGTCACGACATCGCGACCGAATAGCAACGATCAGGTTCTGACCTTCTTGGTCGAGAATCAGGGCAATGACGCCCAGGACTTCGTGCTGACGGCCGTCGACGGATCGGGAAATACGATCACGCTTGGCACCGCCTTCACGGATGACTTCGACGCCACGCTTTCGCAGACCATCGGCATTTGGCTCGATGACGGCGATAACGCGTTTGACGATACGCTCGATACGGAGATCAGCTACCTGGACGCGTTCCCGGTGGACACTCCGACGCGCGTCTACGTCGTACGCGATATCCCCGCGACGCAGGCCAACGGCTCGGTCTCGATCATCACGCTGAACGCGCAGGCGGTCGAGAACTCGGGTACGTCAGCTGCGCCGGGTGTCGCACTCACCGAGGACACGAGCACGAACGTGCTCGAGGACGCGGTGGGCAGCGAGCAAATCGTCTTCGCGGACGATGATGGCACGGCTACGCAGGGCACGGATGCGCTTCGCGATGGTCAGCACTCCGCATCGGATGCGTACTTCGTCGAGTCGGCGCAGCTGTCGATCGGCAAGAGCGCCACGGTGATTCGAGATCCCTTCGGAAATGCAAACCCGAAGTCGATCCCCGGCTCGATTGTCGAGTACGAAATCACGGTCACGAATGGCAGTGGTGCCGGTGTCCAGACGGCCACCGGAATCACGATTGCGGATGACCTGAGCTCGGAGATGTCGGGTGCTGCGGGGGGGCCGCGGCTTGCGATCACGTTGGCCGAATACGGCACTCAGCTCGCGGGTGAAGACATCGAAGTCGAAACCAACGAAGCCGACGGTTCGACCGTTGTGACTTCGACGGTGACGGCCGCTGCCGACTCGGATGACGGGGAATTCGTCTCCGACGCACTGAACTTCGACAACGTGTCTTTGGACGCGGGCGAATTTCTGACGGTGCGCTTCCGAGTCGAGATCCAGTAGGCCGGATCAGGGCAACGCCATGCTGAAGTCCCGGAAGGGTACGAAGGTCGCGCGGGTGAGCGCGTTAGCGATCCAAATCGCTGACGATGCACACCCATGCGCCCGTTCCTCCTTCCGGGACGGTTGGCAGGGGAGCGACTTCAGCACTCGAAATCCGGGCAATCGTCGCGGCAATCAAAGTCGCAGCCGACGCGCGCTCCGTTTCGCGTTTTTCGCTCGGCTCCTCCTCACTCTCTTCCTGGCACTCTTCCTGGCATTCGGCGCAGTCCCGGTGGCCCACGCCCAAACCGCCTCGGGCACGAACATCGATAACATCGCGCAAGCCGATTATCTGAATCCTGTCGGCACTCCGATCAATGTGCCCTCTCCGCTCGACCGCATCACGGTCGTCGTCGAGCGCACGCCCTCGATCATCGAATTCCTGAAATTCGGTGGCACATTGCCGAGTGGCATCCCCACGGATATTGGTCCGCAACAATGCAGCGCTTCCGGCGATGCGATCGGCCCCTTCAATCCTGCGCCGGGTATGACCGATGTCGCGGGCAACCCGATCGACGTGGCGTCCCCCGTGTCATTGGTGGCGGACGGTGCCTACCACGCCGGTGAACCCGTCTTTATTCGGGTCATCGACCTCGATCAGAACCTCGATCCCCTGGTTGTCGAAAGCGTCGACATCATGTTGACCAGTACCGGCGGCGACCAAGAGACCCTCAGACTTTCCGAGAACGGACCCAATACCGGGATCTTCCTCGGCTATATCATGTCCGCGACGCCGCCTCCTATGTCCGGCGATTGCCGTATCTCCGTCGACGTCGGTGAATCGATTACCGCCGACTACGTCGACCCGGTGGACGGCGCGGACGCGACTTTCGACGTTTCTCTCGTGGATCCCTTCGGCGTGGTCTTCGATAGCGCGACGGGCCAGCCGGTGGACGGCGCAACCATCGTCCTTTGGGACGTCCTGCTCGGTGCGCCGGCGAGCGTGGTGGGCGACGACGGCCTTTCGACGTTCCCGTCGACGATCATCTCGGGCGGGACCGCGACGGATGCGGGCGGGCAGTTCTACGATTTCCCGCCCGGCCAGTACCGCTTCCCCTTTGTTGCGCCGGGCGAATACGGGCTCCGTGTGACGCCGCCGACGAATTATGCGAATCCCTCGGGCGTGAGCGATGTGATCTTGCAGGGCCTTCCCGGCGCGCCCTATGCGATCGTGCCGGGCTCAAGAGGCGAGGCCTTCATCGTGCCCGTCGGTCCGGCCGTTCGCGTAGACATCCCTCTCGATCCGCTTGCCGGGGATCTCCTCGTCACGAAGCAGGCGGGCAAGACGCGCGTCGGCTCGGGCGAATTCGTGCCCTACCGCGTGCGCATCACCAATTCTTCTGCGGTCACTCTGGCGACCGCATTTCTGATCGATCAGCTCCCGCCGCGCTTCCGTTATGAAGAGGGCTCGGCGAAGATCGTCGGCGACGCGTCAATTGATCCGACGATCGCCAAGAGCGGTCGAGAGCTGAACTTCGATCTAGGCAACCTCGCGCCTAATAGCTCGGTCGAAGTCCAGTACATCGCCCGCGTGCTCGAAGGCGCGCGGCCGGGCGAACGGATTAATCGCGCCTTTGTTGAGGCCGCCGGCGGTGTTCGCTCGAATATCGCGGAGGCGATCGTCGAGGTCGATCCGGACCTTTTTGATGAGCGTTCCTATCTGCTCGGCCGAATTCATATCGATGCCTGCGCTCTTGGCGTAGACGATGCGTCGGAGGGGCTCGCCGGTGTACGTGTCTACATGGAAGACGGTTCGTTCGTCGTGACAGACGAAGAGGGGCGCTATCACTTCGAGGCGATCTCCGCGGGTCTTCATGTCCTCCAGCTCGATCTCGAAACGATTCCCGACGTCTATGAGCCGGTCGAATGCGAGCGGTCTCAGCGAAAGGCCGGCCGAGCCTTCTCCGAGTTCGTGGAAGTCCAGCCGGGTACCCTCTGGCGCTCCGACTTCAATGTCCGCCGCAAGGTCCCTAAGGACGGTGTGCTTTCTCAGGCGCTGCGCGCGGAGGTCGACGGCGATCGCGTGGACTATGAAATCGAGCTATCGGCTGAGCACGTCCCAGCAAAGAGTGTGATGGCGATGGTGAGCCTGCCTGCCGGACTCGTTTTCGTGGCCGATTCAGCGCGGATCGATGGCGCGAGCTTCAATGCTTCGGCGAACGAAGGCATGGTGATGATGCGCGTCGGCGAAGTTGCTGCGAGCGCATCAAAGGTGCTTCGCTTCTCAGCGCGCGTCGAATCGGCGGATGTCGGATTGCTCGAGACGCGGTCGATTATTCGCGCGAAGGATGCGAAGGGCAAGTCGGTGAATTCGCCGCCTGCGACACTGCGCTTCCCGGTCGTGATGGAGCCGGTCCTTGCTCAAGCAGTCGTGCCCGCGCCCGCGCCGACGGAGGAGCCCGGCCTGGAAACTGTTCCGTTCCCGGCGCCCGTGCCTGCTGCCACCGTGCCCGAAGTGCCCGCGCAGCTGCCGGAGAAGGTTCTGGAACACCGCCTTCTGCATATCCAACGGGCGGGCCTTGAGCAGTACGTGTTACAGATTTTCGTCGAGGCGGATCTACCCGACCTGATTCTCGCTGAGGTGGATCTTCCGGCACATCATCGCTTCTTCGATTGGACGCCGCGCAATGAACTCGGCGGCCATGTGACGACTGTGCGGCGTGGCAAGACGATCCGCTTCGTGCTGCCCAAACATGCGTCAGAAGATGCAGTGCGGGTATTCCTGGTCGGCGGCAAGCCTCAGAATGTGCTGCAGGTCTTCTTCTCCGCGGAGGCGATGGGCTCGGGCGATACGCAGGCGACTTCGCGTGTGCTGCCTCCGCCGCGGCGCCGGTCGGCTTCGCCCAAGCTGGCGGGCCGCATGCGTCCGACCTTCGGCGGAACTCAGGCCGCAAAGGGGCCGGCTGTGCCGCAACCTTCCGGTCGTGCCGCTGCCGCGCGTCGCATCGCGGTAGCGGCGACTGCAAAGAACGAGTCTCGTGCGGCGGCCCTCGCCGGCGGCTTGCAGCCTATGAATCCGGACGGTTCGAGCTCTGGCTCGGCAAGCTTCGCGGCTCGGGCAGCGATGGCATCGGGCGAAGCGGCGAGCCGCGCGACTTCCAAGAGTGGGGCGGGCGGCCTGGGTTCAAGCTCGGCCGCAGCCGGTTCTTCCGCCGGATCCATTTCATTGCTCGAGAACCGGCCGATCCTCCGCGAGGCGACTTCGAAGGTCGAGCTCGTGGCTGCGGAGGATGCAGTTGCGGCGCCGGTTTTAGATGCCCAAGAGGTCGAACGCGAGCGGCTTGCTGAACTTGCGGCGGCGGAGCGTGAGGAGGTCGAAAAGCCTGAGCTTCGGTTCAGTACGGAATGGTTGGTGACCGCAAAGCCCGGTGAATCGATCGTGTACCCGGAAGAAGGGGCGCTGCCGCGCATTCCGAGCCTGAAGATCGGGATTCAGCATTCGCCTAAGCTCGTCGTGGAGCTCTTGCTTAACGATATCGCGATCACTGATCAGAACTTTGAGGGTCGGGTCCAGAATCAGGAGCGCACGATCGCGCTGAGCAAGTTCCGGGGCGTCGATCTGCGCGAAGGTCCGAATCACATGGTGGCGATCTTCCGGGATCGCGTCGGAAACGAAGTGAGTCGCCGCGAGCGGATCGTGCATCTCTCGGGCGCGCCGGTGCGCGCTGCGCTCGTGCCAGAGGCTTCGTCGCTGATCGCGGATGGCCGAACGCCGCCGGTCCTCGTTTTGCGCATGCTCGATCGCTGGGGCAAGCCTGTGCGTGAAGGGTCGACGGGTCAGTTTGATCTCGATCCGCCCTACCAGACCCAGCAGCAGGTCGACGCCGAACGCAACGAGCCGCTCGCGGGCCTTGGCTTCGATCGTCCAAGCTTCGTCGTCGACGAAGGCGGCATCGCGCGCATTCGGCTTTACCCGACGAGCGTGGTTGGCGAGGCGCGCATGCGCCTCCAGTTCCGCGAAGACCGTGAAGACGAAGTCCTGGCTTGGCTTGAACCCGGGGATCGGGACTGGGTCCTCGTGGGTCTCGCCACAGGTATGGTCGGCTACAACGACGCGACCAGCGCCAAGGACAGCCGCCGCGCCGACGGGGTCGACGATGGCGTTTACACAGAGGGCCGCGTGGCGTTCTTCGCTAAGGGACGCATCCCCGGCAATCTTCTACTGACAGCGGCGTACGATTCGGATGCGGACCGCACGCGGCTCGGCGATCGACTTTTCCAAACGCTCGAGCCCGACGAGCATTACACCCTCTACGGCGACACTACCCAGCGCGATTTCGATGCGCCGACGTCGGGCCGTCTCTATGTCAAGATCGAGCGCAAGCAGTTCTACGCGCTCTACGGCGACTATCAAACGGATCTCAATGACACCGAACTCGGTCGCTACTCGCGCGCGCTCACCGGCGCCAAGATGGAGTACCGCAGCGAACACTTCGAGGCCAAAGCCTTCGTCACTGACTCGGATCAGAGCTTCGTGCGGGACGAACTTCTCGGCGACGGCACGAGCGGCCTCTACCGCCTATCGCGTGAAGATATCGTGCCCGGCAGCGAAACCGTGACCATCGAAGTCCGCGACCGCTTCCGTCCCGAGCTTGTGCTCTCTTCCGAAACGCAGGGCCGCTTCGGCGACTACGACATCGACTACCGCGACGGTACGCTCTTCTTCCGCCGCCCGGTCGCCGGTCAGGACGAGAACTTCGATCCGATCTTTATCGTCGTCGACTATGAAACGAACGAGAAGCGGGATAACGCCGTAACGGGTGGCGGCCGAGTGGCTGGCCGCGCCGCAGACGGTCGCATCGAACTCGGCTTTACGGGCATCCATGAAGACGCCGGTGAGACGGACGCTCAGCTCTTCAGTGGCGACGCGACGATCAAGCTCACGCCCACAACCGAAGCGCGGGTCGAGTTCGCGCATTCGCGGGCGAGTGATTTCGATGGCAATGTGGCCGACGAAGCCTGGCTGGTCGAACTCGATCATCGCGGCGAGATGCTCGACGTGCGTGCCTACGCCCGCGAACAAGGCGAAGAGTTCGGCATCGGCCAGCAGCGCGGTACTCAGGCGGCGCTCCGCTCCTACGGCATCGATACCGGCCTCGACTGGACAACCGCCATCCGCTCCGAGTCGAGCATCTTCCGGCAGGAAAACCTCGCCACGGGTTCGAAGAGGCATGTCGCTGAGCTGCAGTCTCGGTGGCAGGCAGGACGCTTGGGGCTGAACGTCGGGGTTCGCTATTCCGGCGATGAGATCGACGGGGAACTCGAGCATGCGGCCCAGGTTTTGGCCGGCGGCAACGCGAACTTCTTTGACGGTCGGCTCACGTTCCGCGCGGAAGGTGAAGCGGCAGTGGAAGAGGATCGTTTCGGCGACTATCCCTACCGCGCGACCCTCGGCGCGGACGTTTTGCTTCACAAGAAGCTGACTTTCTTCGTCGACCAGGAACTCACCTACGGATCCGAGCAGCGCACGTCGGATACCCGCGCCGGTTTCCGCGGTTCTCCCTGGACCGGCGCGAGCATCACGACGAGCGTCTCCCAGGAACAGCGCGAGTTTGGCCCCCGCACCTACGCGAATCTCGGCCTCCAACAGCGCTGGGATCTCGCAAATAATTGGGGCGTTGATATCTCGATCGATCGCACAGCGACGATCCGCGATCCCGGGAATGCCTCCTTCAATACGTCTGGCGCACCGGCAGCCTCCGGTTCGTTCAACAACGATTACACCGCGGTTTCAATCGGCACGGCCTACCGCGACGACGGCTGGTCAGGAACCGGACGTCTCGAAGCGCGCTTTGCCGAGAACGAAGATCGATGGGGCTTCATCGCGGGTCTTCTCCGCGATCAGAACCGAGACTTTTCGTGGTCTGCCAAGCTCGACCTATTCTATACCGATTCGGCAGCGGGCGCCGAGGAGCTGCGCACGGATACGAGCCTCTCATTGGCTTACCGACCGCTGCGCTCTCATTTTATCGTACTCGAGCGGCTCGACTTCGAATACCGAGACCAAATGGGTTCCGACTTCGATTTCGAATCTCGGAAGCTGCTCAACCACCTGAAGATCAATCATCTCTTCGATCGACGCACGCAGCTGTCTTGGCAGCTTTCCAACAAATTGGTCGTTGATACGATCGAGAGCGATGAGTACACGACGTTCGGAACGCTTGCGGGCGTCGAAGTACGCAAGGACTTCCGGCCGGGCTGGGATATGGCGATGCACGGCCGCGTCCGACATCAAACGAGCGGCGACGAAGTCTCAGCTTCCTACGGTCTCTCGATCGGGCGCGTCCTGGTCGACAATGTCTGGGTGAGCCTTGGCTACAACCTCACCGGTTTCTACGACCCGGAATTCTCCTCCTCGGAATACACGGCCCAGGGGCCCTATTTCCGGATCCGCGCGAAATTCGATCAGCTGAGCGTGACAGACGCGCTGAAGATGTTCCGGAACTAGCGCACGGCATTCTTTTCTTCGTTCAATCGCCGTTGGACGGCGACCAGACCCGCATCGACGGGATCGGGTAGTTCTCCGCTCTCGAGGGGCGGGACTTCGCCGATCAAACGATCTCCGAGTAGATCGCGGAGGACGTCAAAATTGGCTTGGTCGGGATCGCTGAGGGGGCCCGTCGAATGAGAGATGACGACGCCGAGGACGTCGAGCTGGCGCGCGTCGCAGGCTTCGAGGGTCAGCAGCGTATGGTTGATCGTTCCGAGCGAAGCGCGGGCGACGATGATCACGGGAAGAGCAAGCCGAGCGGCGAGGTCTGCCATCGAGCGCTGCATCGAGAAGGGGACGAGAATGCCTCCGGCTCCTTCCACCAAGACATGTTCGTGTCGCGCCACGAGGGTCTCATAAGCTTTGAGGATCGTCGCGAAATCGGCCGGCCGATTCTCGTCGCGTGCACAGGCCTCGGGTGCGGCCGGGATCGAATACTGGAGCGGGCAGATCAGATCCAATGGATCCTTCACGCCGGCCGCTGCCGCAAGCGCCTGAGCGTCTTCCGGGCCGGCCGCGGTCACGCCCGTTTCTGCCGGCTTCATCACGCCGATATCGACGCCCGCATCGCGGAGTCCACGGGCCAGAGCGCAACTCACAACGGTTTTGCCTACGCCCGTATCCGTTCCAGTCACAAATACGCCAGCCATTTTGATGGATCCTTTCGCGCAGAGGCGCGTCGGTTGGGGAAGCGCCGGAGATTAATGCGCGACGAGATCGATGATCGCCTCGGCGAAGGCGTCGATCTCGGCTTCTTCATGCGTGGCCATAGGCGTGATGCGCAGGCGTGCCGTCCCGGTCGGTACGGAGGGGTGCCGAATCCCCTGCGCGTAGAAGCCGCGTTCCAGCAGCGCTTCGCAGGCGGCCATGGTGCGTTCGTTCTCTCCGAGAATCACGGGCAAGATATGCGTCGTACTCGGTGCGGTGGAGATCCCTGCCGCCGACAGTCGGGTTCGCAGGCGATTGCAATTCGCGTTCAGGCTTTCACGTCGCCAGGGCTCAGCATCGATCAGGCGTAACGACGCCCGCGAAGCCTCTACCTGCGCCGGGGCCAGCGCACAGGAAAAGATGAAACTGCGAGCGGTGTTCACCATGAGATCGCGCATCTTGGCCGATCCCGCGATGAATGCGCCGAACGAGCCGATCGACTTACCGAGCGTGCCCATCAAAATATCGACTTCGCCGAGAACCCCGGCCGCCTCCGCGGTCCCGCGTCCGCGCGGACCGATCGTGCCCGTACCGTGTGCGTCATCGAGCAAGACCACGGCGTCCGCTTCGTGGGCGAGTTTGGTCATCTCGGCGATCGGAGCGAGGTCGCCGTCCATGCTGTAGACGCCGTCGACGGCGACTAGCACGCGGGGTGTTCGACCGTCTTTATGTGTGCTCGGGGCTTCGCGAACCGCGCGAAGTGTGTCGGCGAAGGAATCCACATCGCCATGTTTGAATACGGCGACTGCGCAGCGCGCAAGTTTGGCGCCATCGATAATCGAAGCGTGATTCAGCTCATCCGAAACGAGCACGTCGCCGGGCCCCACTATTGCGGGAATAACGCCGACGTTCGCCATATAGCCCGTGTTGAAGGCAAGTGCGGCTTCGCGATCGAAGAAGCGGGCGAGCTCTTCTTCGAGGGCTTCGTGACACGCGAGATTGCCCGTAATCAGACGCGATCCGCCCGCAGCGCAGCCCCATTCCTGCGTCGCCCGCTCGGCTGCGGCCATGACCTCGGGGTGCTGTGCCAAGTCGAGATAGTTGCTGCCCGCAAAGAGCAGCACCTCGCGCCCGTCGACGATCATGCGCGGTCCCTGCATGCCATCCAACACGCGCATGCGGCGATACGTGCCGCGCTCGCGAATTCCGCCTAACACCTCATCCGCGATGCGGTCAAGGGCGCGCCCTTCGTCTTTCGGCGCCTTGCTCACGCCTGCGCGATATCCGGCTTGAGGAGCTGGTCGCTGCCGTCCGGAATCCGAAACTGCGATTCGCCCTCGGTGACCGCGGTGCGCTTCTGTATGTCTTTGTAGGCGTCGTTGCCTTCGATTTCAAAACCCGCGTCGCGAATCATCGCGTAAGTTTCTTCGACCGGATCACCTTTCGTCGTTAGGTAACCCTCCACGAAGAGCGAATTTGCGGGGTAGAGCCCGAAAGGCTGCATGGATCGAAGATGCCCCTCGCGTCCGCCGGCGATCCGGATCTCCGCCTTCGGATTCACGAAGCGCATCAGAGATAAAGCCCGCAGACAGCGATCCGGCGTGAGCGACCCATCGTTCTGGACCTGATTGCCCGAGATCGGAATCAAGAAGTTCACGGGAATGGACGGCACTTCGAGTTCGCGCAGTTTGAATGCGACTTCGAGGATGTCCTTCGAGTCTTCGCCCATGCCCACGATCATGCCTGAGCAGCTCTCAAGGCCGTTGCGCTTGGCGGCTTCGAGGGTGGCAACACGATCCGCGTAGCTATGCGTTGAGGTGATCTCGTCATAGCGCCGCTCGCTCGTGTTCAGGTTATGGTTCATGCGGTCGAGGCCCGCCTCCTTCAGGATCTGCGCGTGCTCGTCGCCCATCAACCCTGCGGATAAACACACTTCAATGGGATGCCGCTTCTTGATCTCGCGCACGAGTTCAGCGATTCGCTTCGTGCGCCCCACCGTCGGCCCGCGCCCCGAAAGCACCATGCAGTACCGCGACGCTCCCGAGTTCGCGGCCGACTCGGCCTCGGCCAGGATCGCCTCGTCACTCTTCATCGCGTATTTGCGAATCGCGGCAGCGGAGTCCTTGTTCTGCGAGCAGTAGCCGCAGTCCTCGGGGCAAAGACCGTTCTGCACGTTGTTCAAAACATGGACCATCACCTTGTTGCCGAAGAACCGGCGGCGCAGCTCGTATGCCGCCTGCAAAAGAGGAAGCAGCTCGAGGTCCTGACCGTCGAGAATCCAGAGCGCGTCCTCTTCGCTGGGGGCGTTGCCGGCGAGGGCATTCTGGACGAGCCCCTGATAGCGGTCGAGTTGCTGGGGGGAAGCGCCTGCGGCATTAGGGGAAGCGCCTGCGGCATTAGGGGAAGCGCCTGCGGCATTAGAGGAAGCGCCTGCGGCACTAGGTAAAGAAGCGTCTTGAGAGGTCGCTGCGGACACGAAGGTCTCCGATCGATGAGGGGGCTGAGACTCGGAAGCTTCCCCCGACGCGTTTGGGCTGTCAACCGTGGGTCACGCTTGAGTTGACAGTGATTCTCATCTGTAAAACCTTTCGATTCCAGGTACATTCACCTTGTTTTCGTCCCCCCCGATTGCCAAGGCCTGATTGCCGAGGGGAGAAGCAACCCCGTCTGACTCTTTTCAACCCCCTCTAACTCTCTCTAGCCCCCTTCGGAGGAGCCACCGTGGCCAAACGCCGGACCGTACACAGCTGCCAATCCTGCGGGGCACAGCATTCGCAATGGCACGGGCGATGCCCCGATTGCGGCCAATGGGACAGCTTGGTTGAGGAGACCTACGAGGCGCCCAAGGTGGCAGCCGAAAAAGCCGCGCGATCGAGCGGGCGGGCCGGGCTGGTTCCGAGCGCGGCTGACGACGAAAAACCGCGGCGGCTCTCCGAGATCGACGCTGATGCAAGTCCTCGAATTAAGAGCAACGAGGTGGAACTCGATCGCGTGCTGGGTGGCGGCTTCGTGCCCGGTTCAGTGGTGCTTCTCGGTGGCGATCCGGGGATTGGCAAATCGACGCTTGCGCTTCAGGTCGCCGGCCGGCTCGCGGCGCAGGGGCATTCCGTGCTCTACGTGAGCGGCGAAGAAAGTGCGGAACAGATCCGCCTTCGCGCTGAACGCCTGCCCGGTTTGGGCGGGGACCTCCAGGTGCTGACGACGACCCGCGTTGAGGCGCTGGCTGGTCCCTGGAAGGAACTCGAGCCGCGCTTCGTCGTCGTTGATTCCATCCAAACGATTCAGAGCGACAGCATCGAATCGGCCGCGGGTTCCGTTTCGCAGGTGCGCGAATCGGCCGCCCAGCTCTCCGCGACTGCGAAGCGCGTGGGATCGGTTCTGCTTCTCATTGGACACGTCACAAAGGACGGCAGTCTCGCGGGACCGCGCGTGCTTGAACATCTCGTCGACGTCGTGCTGACTTTCGAAGGGGATCGCTCGCATTCGTTTAGGTTGCTGCGCGCGGCCAAGAATCGCTTCGGTTCGACCCAGGAGATCGGTGTGCTCAGCATGGCGGGACATGGGCTCGAGGCGGTTGAGAATCCGAGCGAGCTCTTCCTCGAGGAACGCAGCACCCGCGCCCCGGGGAGTTGCGTTGTGCCTTTGCTCGAAGGTTCGCGTCCGATGCTCGTGGAGCTTCAGGCATTAGTGGCGCCGGCGCCGTACGGGACGCCGCGGCGGACAACGCTCGGGCTCGAAGATGCCCGCGTGGCTCTCTTATTGGCGGTGCTTGACCGGCGCAGTCATCTCGACATTCTGTCCCAGGATGTTTACGCGAAGGCGTCGGGCGGAGTTCGGGTGGCGGAGCCTGCGGCCGATCTGGGGATCGCTTTGGCGATTGCTTCAAGTCGGTTGGACTTGCCCGTGCCGCCGGATACCGCGGCGGTGGGAGAGATCGGACTCGGTGGGGAAGTTCGGCGCGTGTCTCGTCTTGACGTTCGGCTTGCCGAAGCGGAGCGACTCGGCTTTCGCCGGCTCCTCGTGCCGGCCGTTTGTTACCGGGAGTTTCAGGAGCGAGAGAAGAAGCCGCGAAAGGCGGGTTCTTCAGTTTGCGAACTTGTTCCCATAGGGGAAATCGGCCAGGCCGTGGACTGGCTTCAGCAGAACGGCGTTGCAGAGGCCGTCTGAGCGCGACGCTTCGAAACCTGTGAATTTCTTGCGTGAATGCTGGTAAACACCTGTTTTTGAAGTGTTTTTTGATAAAAATTACTTTGACACCGTCGTTCTGCGCGGCTAAGTTTGGCGTATGGCAGGCCCCCCGCCCTCTTTAAAAGCGACGGACACGAATCGACCGTCAGAGTCCATGACCCAATCCACTTCTCCGTCTGCGTCCACGCCCACGACCCCGCCAGCTCCAACGGCAATCATGAGGGCGTTCGCGCGGATCGCGCCGGATCTTGAACTGGTGGAAGGCGCTCTGCGCGACTCGCTCGATTCGAAGGCCGAGTTGATTGGTGTTCTCGGTGAGCATCTTCTGTCTTCGGGCGGTAAGCGGCTACGCCCTGCCCTTGTTCTGTTGGCGGCAGAGCTGTGTGGGTACTCTGGGCCTCGCCGAATTGAGTTGGCCGCTGCGCTTGAGCTTTTGCATACCGCGACGCTGATGCATGACGATATCGTCGACCTGGCGGAGATGCGGCGCGGTACACCTTCGGCGAATGCGATCTGGGGTAATCGGCGAGCGGTCCTGGCCGGTGATTTTTTCTACGCGCGCGCCTCTTCAATGGTTGTCGAAGATGGCAACCTCGACATCGTTGAGAGCTATGCCCGCACGATCCGGTTGATGGCCGAAGGGGAGTTGCTTCAGCTTGAACGCAGCTTCGATGCGGACGTGACCGAATCGCATTACTACGATGTGATCGAGCGAAAGAGCGCCACGCTGCTTTCAAATTGCTGCGAGATTGGATCGCTTCTCGGAGGCGTGTCACGAAGCGAGCGGAACCGCATTTGCGAGTACGGTCGTCAGCTTGGGCTCGCCTTCCAGCTGCGGGATGATTGCCTTGATTACGAGGCGGAACTCGAGGATCTGGGCAAGCAGCCCTTCGCCGACCTACGCGAGGGCAAGATCACGCTTCCTCTGATTTTGACGCTCAAGCGATGCACGGTCGGTGAGCGCGAGCTCGTCGGGAGTGTCCTGAAAAACGCCGCGCGTCTCGCCGACGAACACGGTGGGATGGCTCCTCTTGAGGCGCCGGAGCTTGAACTTGCGCCGGTGGCAAGCCTCGTCGCTCGGCATCGCGGACTCGACGACACGGTTCGCCGCGCGCAGGATCATGTCGCGAAAGCACTTGATGCAATCGCTCCGTTCCCTGACGGAGAGGCTAAGGCTGCGCTTCAAGCGGCCGCCGAATTCTCGGTCTCGCGCGACCGATAGCGCTTTGCTTCGCCCCAGGTCCCTGGGAGAAAATCCATGTTTCAGAATCATCACTTCGAGAAGGTCTCGAGCGGGGACGCATGCGTGCCCCCCCAAATTGCAAGATTTCCAATGAGTTGGAAGGCGCGTGGTGGAATTGGGAACGCATTCGCGTTCCTGTTTCTGGCGGTTTTGATGCTCGGTGGGACGGGCCAAGCCACCGCCGAGGGTGCAAGGCCGCTCCTAAATCTGAACCAGGCCACGAGCGCGCAGCTTGAAGGGCTGCCGGGGATTGGCGCGGTGAAAGCAGCGGCGATCCTGGCAGTGCGGGATGCTCAGGGCGGCTTCGATTCGATGGAGCAATTGGAGTCGGTGCGCGGCATTGGCCCCGCGCTGGTGACGAAGCTTCGTCCCCTGGTCAGCCTCGGACAATCCGGCTCTCGGACACCGGCAACGAGCACGAAAACGTCGGCGAAGCGGAAGGCGAGTGCTGGATCCGCGGCAAAAACCTCTGCCGGAGCGCCCAAGAAATCGGCCAAATGAGGCCCATCCTTTACACCTGAACTCAGTCCCGACAGCCGTGGTTAGATTAACCACGGCTGTCGTGGTTTCCCCGCCCGAATCGGCTCTACTCGCATGGGTCGGCGCGAAGCCTCCAGACCGGGCATGATTGTGAGCATGAACCGAGTTTTAGCAGCCGGGCTATTCGCCCTTCTCCTCGTCCTGGCGGGTGGGATCTGGACCGGCTGCCCCGCAGTCGAGCAGCCTACTCTTGAGGCCGCGTCGGAGCTGGGAACCGCAGCCGTGTCTCCGACGTCGATTGGCGCAGGCTCGCCCCGGCTAATTTCCTTGAACCCGTCGCTTACGGCAATCGTGGTTGCCTTGGGGCGCGCGGATACGCTGGTTGGAATCGACGACTACTCAGCCCGGGTTCTGCCCGAGCTCGCAGACCGTCCGAAGGTCGGCGGATTATTCGATCCAAGCCTCGAGGCGGTGGTTTCGCTTCGGCCGGACCGGGTTCTGGTCGTGGCCGGCATTGATCAGAAGACTCATGCCGAGCGACTCGAGCGGCTCGGACTCAAAGTCGAGCTCTACCAAAACGAGCGCCTCGATCAGGTCCTCGAAAACATCGAGCGCCTGGGCCGACTACTCGGACGTGAAGAGATCGCGGCCGAAAGGATCACGGCGATTCGCGATACGCGCTCTGCCGTCGCGCGGGCCACGCGTGGCCACGCGGAGCCGGGCGCCGTCGCGATTATTGACCGGTCTCCGCTCTATCTGGTGGGAGGGGAAACTTTTCTCGACGAGATGCTCGTTGCGGTCGGGGCGCGCAATCTCGGCGCGGCGTTGGCTGCGGGCTACCCGCGCAGCTCGACGGAATGGTTGATCGATGCTCGGCCGGAACTGCTCCTCGACATGACGCCGGGTGCGACCAGCGCGGCCGAATTCTGGGCGCGTTGGCCGAGCCTGCCGGCCGTGGCGGCTGGACGAGCCCTCACGGTCGAGGCGAGTCGAATGAGTATGCCCGGACCGAATCTAGATGCGTCCCTTCGCGAGTTGGCGGTGATCGTACATGGGGAAGAGATTCTCGCCGCGATCGATGCCGAGTATGCGTCTCTTGTCGAAGCGCGCGCGGATGAACGCCGCGAGACGGCAGAAGCGAGATCCGAGGCGGGCACGCGATCAAAATCGGCCGACGCGGAGGCCCTGTGATTCGCCTCTCGATGGGCCGATTGGTCTCCGTCCTGGGACTTCTGGCGGGCCTTCTCGCGGTGATTTGCCTCTTCGCTTTGGCGACGGGACCTTCCGATGTCGGCGTTTCGGAAGTGCTTGCGATTCTTCTTGGGGGGACGGGCGGGGCGGGCGGCGCGTCGCCGACCGGATCGGAGCTGGCCTCGGTGGATATCGTGTTAGGCGTTCGCCTGCCGCGCATCGTACTCGGCGCGCTCGTCGGTGCGGCTCTCGCGACGGCCGGCGCTGTGTTTCAAGCACTGTTACGGAACCCACTCGCCGACCCCTACGTGCTGGGCGTCTCCGGCGGGGCAGCGCTGGCGGGCATTATGGTGCTCGCCTTCGGATCGCTCTGGTCCCTTTCGACCCAGATGGTGCCGATCGCGGCGTTCGTAGGCGGATTGCTCGCGACGGGTCTTCTCTATTGGGTTTCTGGCGGACGCGGGCGGAGCTCGCCGACCGCGCTCTTGTTGACGGGTGTGGTCTTCAACGCGTTCGCCTCGGCGGGCATCATTTTCCTCGCGTCGGTGGCGGGGTTTTTCGATGGATCGCGGATCTTCTTATGGTTGATTGGACATCTCTCGGCGGTCGAGATCGATGCCGTGGGTCTTGTGGCGGCGAGCGTGTTCGCGGGCTTGGCGGTCGCATGTGTCCTCGCCCGAAGTCTCAATCTATTGGCACTCGGTGACGAGGCCGCCGCTCAGCTCGGTGTTCCTGTCGAGACGCATAGACGCGTGTTGTTGGTTGCGACAAGTCTCATGGTGGGTGCTGCAGTCGCGGTTTCCGGGCTGATCGGTTTTGTCGGTTTGATCGTGCCGCATGCTTTGCGGTTGGTGATTGGCTCGGATCATCGGCTCTTGATTCCGGCTTCGGCTCTGACAGGTGCGGGCTTTCTGGTGCTCTCGGATACCGTGGCGCGGACAATATTGGAGGGTCGCGAGCTGCCCGTGGGCGCTGTGACCGCATTGGTCGGTGGGCCCCTCTTCATCTTCCTGCTCCGACGCGCGCAATCACGAGGAGCGCTGGCATGACGTCCTCTTCCTCCTTGCCGCACTCCTCGTCCCACTCCTCTTCCTCAGAATCCACAGACTCAAAGGAGTCGAACGGATCGCGGCTGTCGGGCGCGGCGTGCGCGGGGCGCGGCGAGACGCTGCAGGTCCAGGGCCTTCGTATTGAGCTTGGCGGAAAACGGATCCTCGACGGAATTGATTTCGAAGTTCGGCCAGGCGAAGTTGTGGGCCTCATCGGGCGCAATGGCGTGGGCAAGACGACGCTGCTCAAAGTCGCGCATGGCGGGCTCAAACCAGCGGCGGGCGGAGTGCTGCTGAGCGGGACGCCGACCGAATCGCTCACGCGTCGGGAATGGGCGCGGCGTGTGGCTTTGGTTCCGCAGGATCTGCATGTGCCCTTTCCATTTCGCGTCGGGGAACTCGTGCTGATGGGGCGCGCTCCGCATCAGCCTTTGGTTGGTCTTGAGAGCGCGAGCGATGTGGAACTCGTCCTCGCGGCGCTTGAACGCTTGGGGATCGCCGACCTCGCGGACCGGAGTATCGATACGCTCTCGGGGGGTGAGCGGCAGCTCGTGCTTTTCGCGCGAGCGCTTGTTCAGGATCCGGGGCTTCTTTTGCTCGATGAGCCGACGGCTTTTCTGGATCTGAAACATAGGGTCGAAGTGCTTCGCGAAGTCCGCCGGTTCGCGGCCGAGGGACGGGGGGCGCTCGTGGTTTCGCATGATCTCTCGCTGGCCGCCCGCTCCTGTGACCGGGTCGTACTCCTGGGCGAGCAGAGAATCATTGCCGATGGCTTGCCGGTTGAAGTGTTTACCCAGGATAATCTCCAGCTGGCCTTCGGGATTCGGACCTATACGGGGCCGGGACCCGACGGGGCGCTTGTTGTCGTGCCTGATCTCGGCCCTGATCCCGGCACAGGGGCTTCATGAAGCGGCGCGACTCGCCGATCTAGAACGCCTCTTGGCGGGCCTGCTAAGCTCTGCCGCCCGAGAAGCCGGGTGACGAGTGGCGGCCTCGGGACAGCGTTCGACGAGAGGTCGGCGAGAGTTCGACGAAGGAGAAAGTCTGCGATGACGCAGGTTCGCATCGATCAAGTCAAAGCCAGAGAGATTCTCGATTCCCGCGGAAACCCCACCGTCGAAGTCGACGTTGTGACCGAAGACGGCGTTCTGGGCCGCGCGGCCGTGCCGTCGGGTGCTTCGACGGGTGCGCGCGAGGCACTCGAGCTGCGCGACGGCGACCCTGCACGCTACTTCGGCAAGGGCGTGTCTAAGGCCGTTGCTTTCGTGAACGGCGAAATCGCGAAAGCGGCGAAGGGGACCCGGCTCGGCGGGCTCGAAGAACAGTCGAAACTCGATCACGCTTTGATCGACCTCGACGGTACAGAAACGAAATCGCGCCTGGGTGCGAATGCGATTCTGGGCGTCTCGCTCGCCTCGGCACACGCGGCGGCCAACGCTGCTCGGCAGCCGCTCTATCAATTCATTGGCGGCGCCGACGCGAACCTCTTGCCGGCGCCGATGATGAACGTGCTGAACGGTGGCGAGCATGCGGATAACAGCGTCGATGTGCAGGAGTTCATGATCTATCCCCTTGGCGCACCGAGCTTCAAGGAAGCGCTGCGCTGGGGTGCGGAAGTTTTTCATACGCTGAGGAAGGTGCTTCTTTCGAAGGGCTATTCGACGGCGGTGGGTGATGAAGGTGGCTTCGCCCCGAACCTCAGCAGCAACGAGGAAGCGCTCAATCTGATTCTCGAAGCGATCGATGGCGCGGGCTACAAGGCCGGGTCCGATATCTCGATCGCACTGGATCCCGCGGCCAGCGAGTTCTACGAAAACGGCACCTATCATCTCGCGAGCGAAGGTCGCAAGCTCGACTCGGCGGAGATGGTCGAGTTCTGGGCGGACTGGGTCTCGCGCTATCCGATCGTTTCGATTGAAGACGGTCTGGCGGAAGACGATTGGTCGGGCTGGGCGTCGCTGACGGCGAAACTCGGCAAGAACTGCCAACTGGTCGGAGATGACCTCTTTGTGACGAATCCGGCCATTTTGAAGCGCGGCATCGAAGAGAAGTCGGCGAATGCAATCCTGATCAAGGTCAACCAGATCGGAACGCTGACCGAAACGCTCGATGCGATTCGGATGGCGGAGGCAGCGGGCTTTGCGTCGGTCGCTTCGCATCGCTCGGGTGAGACGGAGGATACGACGATCGCGGATCTCGCGGTCGGCGCGGCGACGGGTCAGATCAAGACGGGTTCTATGTGCCGGACAGACCGGATTGCCAAGTACAACCAGCTACTTCGGATCGAAGAGCAGCTCGGCAGGAGTGCACGTTATGCGGGCGCATCTCGCTTGTCTGGACAGGGCTCGTGAGCCGCGATCTGAACTCTCGCACGATGGCGGGGGGGCTTTGCGCATCGCTCGCCGCTCTGCTTTCCACCCTGCTCGCGATACCGCTTGCGACTCTGACTGTGTCGGCCGGTGTTGCTGGATTGATGTCTGCCCTTGTTCCGGCGCAGGCGACCGCGTTTGTTCCGGACGCGAAGCGCACGCTGCGCGAAATTACCCGGGTGAACCGGTCTTCGGGTCGCACGCAGGCCTTGCAGCTCGATCTGACCATGCGGATCGGCGATCGTGATCCGGTCGCGGCGGGTCAGCTGATCAGTCATCCGACGGGACTCGCGCGGCTTGAGCTGCGCGGGTTTAGCGGGCGACTCGATCGCTACGTACTGTCTGGATCTGAGTTGATGGGTGCGAAGGACGGCGTGCGCATGGATCAGCCCCAGCCTCTGCTTCAGCCGCTCTTCCTCATGCAGCCCTCTTCCGAGACGACACTCCGAGCGGCGCTTTCCACCTTCGGTGTCGAGACCAGCATGATTGGACTCGCACCGTGCGGTGATCAGGACTGCTTCGTCTTTGGGGACCCGAGGCTTTCCGGCGGCGCGAGGGGTTTGGGGCAAGACGGCGAAACGCTGACGGGACCTTCCTTTGGCGGTGGTGCGGGCGGTGGTGCGGGCAGTGGTGCGGGCAGTGGTGCGGGCAGTGGTGCGGGCAGTAATGCGTTTGGCGGTGGCCTGGGTGAAAATCGCGGCGGTACGGCGCGTTTCTGGGTCGATACCAAGGAGCTGCAGGTACGGCGGATTGACCGGGACAACGGCGTGTTCATGCTCTTCGGCCCGATGGTGAGCTTTGCCAAGATCAAGGTGCCGGCCTGGCTCGAAGTCCACGAGCCCGGAGCCGAGCCTATTCGATTCGAGATCGATCGCGCAGTCCAAGTGAACGCGCCGCCGACCGCTTTCAGCCAGCAATGGCTGATGGGACTCCCCGCGGATTATCAGCTCCCTGCCACTCTTAACCCGGGCCCGAGCTCGAGCGGTGACTTTATTTCACCTGGCGCGACGATCAGCGGACCTCGACCCGCCGCGTACTAGGGCTCCGTGTCTACGGGGGTCTCGCGTTGTGAAAACGCGTCGAAGTTGACCCGGGATCAGGCCCAGGTGGATTCCCGATACGCGTTAGCGCCGAATACCTACAAGTTTCCCATAAACCACTAATGCCGATCGGGTAAATCCCCGATGCATAGGCAAGTCGTGCGCAGGGACCGCGCAGTTTGCACTGCCGTTTCGCTGCCCGACCCGAGGAATCCGCATCCAGAGAGGGGTGGCGTTCGGGTTCAAGGGTTGAAGCTCTTGTGGATGGAAATGGCAAACCAACAAAGATTGAACGTGCTCGTCGTAGACCGAGATGAACAGACCCAACTCCAGTTAAAGCAACTTCTCTCGGATCAGGGATACGGCGTCACGTGTCTCTCCGATCCGGAGCAGGCTCCGGAAGAGATTCGTCGGAGCCGATTTCAGTTGATCGTCCTCGATGTCACGCCGGGCTCGGGTGGCGGCGACGCGCTTGCTGCTGTGCGCAGCTTCGACAAGGACATCTGCGTGATTGCGACGACGGGCGTGCCCTCGGTCGAGATGGCGGTCGCGACGATGAAGCATCAGGCGTTCCATTATCTCCAGAAGCCGCTTGAGCCGGAAGAAGTTCTGGCGGTGGTTCAGGAAGCGATCCGAGACCGTGGCCTGGTAGTCGATCTCGAGACGCATCTGAATACCGAGATTGGTGGCCGAATTCGGAGCAAGCGCCACGAATCGGAACTCACGCTCAAGCAGCTTGCGAATCGCACGGGCCTCTCCGTGAGCCTGATCTCACAGATTGAGCTCGGCAAGAGCGCGGCGTCCATGTCGACGATGCATAAGCTCGCGGCGGCGCTCAGCGTGAAGATGACCTTCTTCTTCGAAACGCTCTAGCCCTATTATCTCCGCTGGCCTGGGATGAAACGCCCCGATCCGTTCGGGTCGCTATGATGTCCTCTGCGCACACCGCGCGCGGAGGACAGACCGATTCGCAGCGTCGAGGAATCCAGACCTAGGCCCGGACTTTCCGTCCCCGTCCTGACCATTCTTGATGAGGGAGGCCGCCTCCTCGAAGAGGATCAGCGCGCCCTCGTGCGCCACGTCGTCCAAGACGCGTCGGGCGCCGATATTGTCTTCTCGGCCGGGACCACCGGCGAATGGGACAAGGTCGATAACGAGACGCGCCAGGCCGTGATCCGAGTCTGTGCCGAAGAAGTCCACAAACTCAACCGGTCCCTGGCGAGTCCGCGCAGCGGAAACGCGGGTCCGCAGATCCAGGGCGTGGAGCATTGGGCCGGCGTCACCGCGCCGACCGCCGCCGATACCCTCGCTAACCTCGAGTTCGCGATCGAATGCGGCGTCGATGCGGCGGTGATTGCGCCGCTTTCGATTGAAGGTGTCCACGATCCGGTGCGCTTCATGCTCCGCGATGTGGCGGATCTGCTCGATGCGCATTCGCGGCGCATTCCGATCTTCCTCTATGATAATGCCGATATCGCGATCGATCCGAAGGTGCCGCATATCCGCACGAAGCAGGTGAAGGCGATGAGCCGGCTCGATTTCGTGCGCGGAATCAAGGTTTCCGCTTCGAATAAGGTGTTAGGCAACTATACGCGCGCCGCGAAGAATTTCAAAGACCGCGGCGAATTCGGCATCTATATCGGGAACGCCAAACTCATCTTCGATATTTACCGCCCCTATCACGGCATGCTCGGCACGGTCCGCTCGCATTGGGATCGCTGGCGCCGCTCGGGTGGATTGCCAGTAGGCGTGGTGTCGGGGCCGGCGAACGCGATGCCTCGGGAATGGGCTTTCGCATGGCAGGTCTGCCGTGCAGGTGACGAAGAGCGGATGCAACAGGCGCAGGATATTGCGGATGCGTTTCGGACGAGCACGACAATGCCTTCGGGCAAGCGGCCGACGCTGGCATGTCTTAAGCGCGCGCTGCTCACAGAAGGTGTGATCTCGAGTGACTGTGTGGCCGAGGGTACGCCCGCGCTCTCAGCGGAGGACGCGAAACGTTTTGACGAGGCATTCGAAGGAGTGAAGACCTTGGCGGCGAACACGATTGGTTCGGCCTGGCAGACTCGCTTCGAGCGGAGAATCGGATGAGTACGAAGGGCAATACGGGGCAGAGGGCCGGGGATAGCGACCGGGGCAATTCCAGGGATGGGGGTTCGGATCAGCTAGATCTGGTGGGCATAGGAAGTATGGTGCTCGACCGTCTGCATAGGACGAAGCGCGTGTTAGGCGCGAACGAAAAAGGCCTACTTGAGTCGGTCGGCGACGCCGGTCCGGTCCAGCCCTGCATAGGCGGGCTGATGCTGAATCAGGTGGCATGGGCGGGCCTCTTTGGTCTGCGCGTCGGCCTCTTCGGGCGACAGGCGGAAGACGAAGCGGGACGCACGCTGCGGAAGGCGATGAATCGGCATGGCATCGCGACCTCGATCGATACGACGGGCAGCGCCAGTTCGTTGGCCGAGATCTTCGTGGACCGCGAAGGCGAGCGCGTGATCTATATGGCCGCCGGAGCGACGGCGGAGACGCGCCCCGCACATATCGAAAACGATCATGCCGATTTCATCGCGGGGGCGAAGCGACTCACGACCGAGATCTCGCAATTGCCGCTCGATACGACGCTCAAGGCACTTCAGATTGCCCACGCAAAAGGACTGACGACCGTTGTCGATCTGGATGTACTGCCGAGCGATGCCATCGCGACGCTCGGCGATCGTGCGACGCTGGATGCGGTTTTGGGGGAGGCGGATCTGCTGAAGCCGACCGCGTCTGCTCTGCGCGAGCTCTTTGCTGAGGTGACGGGCGCGACGGGCGCAGCAGGGTCGGAAGATCTGGCCGAGTTGGCGGGGCGACTGCGTGAGCAGTTCGGAATAGGCCGCGTGCTGGTCACGGATGGCGCGGCGGGTTCGATCCTGGTCGACGATTCGGGGGCGACGCGGGTGCCGGCGTACGCGGCGCGCGCGGTGGTGGATTCGACGGGCGCTGGAGATGCGTTTCTCGGGGGATTTTTGGCGGGCGAGGCGCTTGGGCTGTCGGCACAGGATGCGGTGAAGCTGGGCAATGCCTGCGGCGCGGCGTGCGTGGAGCGGATCGGTGCGTTTCCGGACGAGCCCGAGGTACTGCGCGCGCGTGCGTTCGAACTTTATGATGGCGCGACGCCAACAGGAGACGCTGGGCGCTGGGCTGCGCTTGCGTCGCCCGTGGAGAGCGTGCCGGGCGCGGCCGGGCGACTGGTACTCGATGTGGCCGCGCGGGAATTGGCGGCCCTGGCCGAGCGGCATGACGGCACGGCGATTCAGGCAGCGGCGGAGTTGATCGAGGCCTCCGAGGCGCAGGGGGGCCGCGTGCATGTCACGGGTGTCGGCAAGCCAGAACATGTGGCGCATTACGCAGCGAGCGTGCTGTCCTCGACAGGGACGCCGACGACATTCATGCATGCGACTGAATTGCTGCACGGCAGTCTCGGGCAGATCGTGCCCGGCGATGTAGTAATTGCGATCAGCAATAGCGGCACGACTTCGGAGTGTCTGCTCGCGGCGCGGGCGGTGCTTGGGTACGGAGGGCGGCTGGTTGCTGTCACAGGCGGACTGAGTTCTCCTCTGGCAGAGCTCGCGGACGTGACGCTCGATGCGGGTGTGAAAGAAGAAGGCGGGCCGCTGGGCTTCGCGCCGCGGGCGAGTGTGGCGGCGGAGATTCTCGTGCTTGCGGCGTTAAGCGCCGTCCTTCAGGATCGCCGCGGCCTTGATAAGGACGCCTATGCCGCGCGGCATCCGGCGGGTGCGCTTGGCAAAGCTGCTCGCGGGGACTAACACCTGGGTGGACTGAGAAGCGATTGGCTTGCGGTCGACCTGCGAAGCGGCGTCCTCCGCTTGGTCCTGAGTTGCGCTCCGTCTGCACGAGTTTTTCCAAGCACTTGCTGTGGCTATGCGCGGACTGGAATCGGCCAAGTTTTTTGCGATTCCGGACGGAAATCCGAGGTGGAACGCCGGGATCCTCACTCAGGCGAAAGACGGGGTCGCCGATAGGCATAGGCATTGAGCCGATGCTCCCAGCCCCCTTTTCTGCGATTGGATGGGGCGGGATGGCATTTGCGATCCCTCACTGAGTCAACGGAGAGCACCCGTCATGTCTAATCCGCGGGGTCTTGTTCAGGAAGAAGAACAGACCGAAGCCGATCTCGAACGCATTCTGACCTCGTTCGATTCTTGTTATGTCTGGAAGTACGGATCCGTCAAGGACGGCTTGCGTGGCCTCTATTCCAAGGCGAAGCGCGAGCAGTGGAACGGGGAAGACGATCTGGATTGGTCGATTCAGGTCGACCCCGAAACACCCCTGCTTCCGGAAGAGTTCAATCCGCTCCGGGAATACGCGCCTTTCAAGAAGATGAGTCCGCGCGAGCAAAACAAGATGCGGCATTGCCAGGTGGCGTGGCAGCTCTCGCAGTTCATGCATGGGGAGCAGGGCGCCTTAATCGTGGCCTCGCAGCTGGTGGCTGCGGTGCCGACGATGGACGCGAAGTTCTATGCGTCGAGCCAGACTATGGATGAGGCGCGCCACGTCGAGGTGTTCTCTCGCTATCTCCGCACGAAAGTTGAATGGGAGATGCCCGTCAACGAGCATCTTAAGACGCTTCTTGATGCGATCATCACGGACTCGCGTTGGGACTTCAAATACCTGGGCATGCAGATTCTGGTCGAGGGGCTGGCGATGGCGGCCTTCTCAAGTTTTCATCAGCTGACCAACGAGAAGCTGCTGAAGGATTTGATCCATCTCGTCATGCGGGACGAAGCGCGGCATGTCGCGTTCGGTGTGCTCTCGCTCGACGATTTCTATATGGACATGCCTGCGAACGAGCTGGCGGATCGTGAGGACTTCGTGATCGAGGCCTGCGAACTGATGCGAGATCGCTTGATTGGGGAAGAGACCGCGGATTATTTCGGTCTCGAGCGGGCGCCGTATCGGGAATGCATGCTGGAGTCGCCGATCCTGAATCTCTTTCGTCAGCAGCTTTTTTCTCGGGTGGTTCCCAACCTGCGACGGCTCGGGTTGCTCACGCCGAGGGTGCGGGCGAGTTTTAGGAAGCTTCAGATCCTGCATTTCGAGGATGCCAATCCCGAGGCGCAGGACGAGGCGCTCGGCCTGGGCTGAGGCGGGCAGACAATTCCCGGGGGGCTTCGCAAGCGGGCATTGACGCTTCGGGAGGCGCCCTCTAAGTTGCGGCCCTCAAATTAAGCGTTTGTCCCTCGATCGAGTCCGACCCCAGAAGGCCTCGAGGAGAAACGCGAAAAGCTCTCGTTTTACGGGGCCGTAGCTCAGCTGGGAGAGCGTCGCGTTCGCAACGCGAAGGTCGGCGGTTCGAGCCCGCTCGGCTCCACCATATTCTTGGCCGATTCATCCATCGATTCTTTGATGAATGGATCCGATGCCAACCAAAGAAGACGTCGCTTGCGGCGTCTTTTTTGGTTTTGCGTTCGGGCCGCAGCGGTGCGGGTTCGGGACGTCGAGTCGTTCAGCGCTTCGGTGGGTTCGGCCCCGAAGGGGCTTTCCGGCCTTGCGGCGCTGATGGATTCGAGTCGCCTTGAGTTGCGGTACGGGTTGCTCGATGCCGCTGCTTGGTTGTGCTCGCTCTTACCGTACGAGTCCGATGAGGGTGCTGTGTAGGAGGGTTGCCAGGGCCCCGAAGAGGAGGGCTCCGTCGACGATGCTGTGCCCGTAGCGCTCTGTGGGGCGGAAGCGGACCAGGGCAAGGAGCTCGGCGACTGGAATCCAGACGGCGGGGAAAATAGCTCGCGCTGCTCCCTGTTCTGGGCCTGGTACTAAGCCAAGTGCTAGCCCCCGTTCTGGCCCTAGTTGTGACTCTAGTTGTGAAAATAGAAGGGCGATCGCGACCCCTGAGAGGGCGGCCAAGCGCGCGATCCATAGGGCGCGGGTGGGTTGATCTCGGAGGGCCTCCGTTTCGTCATCGCGGAGATTCGATGCGATTAGGTTGGCAAAAAGCGTTGCGAGCAAGATCAAGGCGAGTCCGGCGGCGGATTCGAAGCGGATGGTTTGGGGCGCGGCCGAGACCGGTAAGCCAATGAGGCCGAGCGTCCACGCAACGGAGACGTAGACCGTCTTCAGCATCGCGCGGCCTTTGAGTCGGCGATGGAAGAAGCCGACGCCGCCGATCGCGGTGCAGAGCAATATTGTGCGGGCGGGCGCTCCGGCGAGGCCAAGGAGGAGGACTAAACCGGCGAGACCCGTGGCTGCGACGAGAATCGTGCGATGCGTTTGGACGAAGGCCGTTCGTAGGGGAGAGGTTCGGATGTCCCGCTCGATGTCGCGGAGGCGATCGAGGCTGTAAATGATGAAGGCGCCGGCGACGACGAGGACGGCAGAGCGCGCGCTTTCGGGGGCAACCAAAAGCCGGCTTGCACAGAGGCTGAGCGCTCCGCCGATCGCCGCGGCCAGCCCGCTCGAAAAACTGAGTGCATCGGAAAAGCGGAGTGCCAGGCCGCCTTCCGCCGGCGCTCCCGCGGCTCCCGCGGAGTGAGTGGGGAGAATGGGGTCGTGCCTATTGGGCGAATGGGCCGAAGGGACGGAATTTTCTGGGGAAGGTGGGGAAGCCATCTCGTGTGAAGGATGACCGTTCAAGAGGTGCTGCGCCCGGGGTTCTGCCGGAGTCTGACAGAGTCGATGCTCCGCGCTGCGTTGCCAATTCTCTGAATCGAGGCGCTCTTATGGGCGTCGCGCTAGATTCGCCAGCGACCAAGGGCCAAGGAATAAAGGCCAAGCCAGGATAAGTTCATAATGTGGGTCAGCAAAGTCAGCCAGATCATTGGTTCGAGCCCGTCGAGCTTCGAAGATGCGGCTCGGTCGGTCCTCACCCGTGCGAATCGGACGCTGCGGGGAATTACGGGATTCAAGGTGGTCGAAAAGAAATTGAAGATCGATGAGAACGGGATCGCGGAGTACCGCGTTCACCTCCGTCTGAACTTCGACATGGCACCTTGGTCGGAGACGCATTGGTAGTGTCTATCAGCGTGTCTATCATCGTTTCTGGGGCGGTTTCTCGGCCCATTTCTGGGCGCGTTTCCGGGACCCTCTCCGGCGCGAAGACTTCCCCGGCGAGCGAAAGGAGCTAGGCCCAGGCTATGGCGATTGCATCGGTTTCGACGATTACTTCAGCCTCTCCTACGAGCTGGCAGGATGCGGCTGAGCTTGGCTTCGAGCGCGCGAGTAAGACGCTGCGCGGGATTACCGGTATCAAGGTGGTGGAGGAGAAGGCGCGGGTCGAAGACGGGGAGATTGTGGAATTCCTCGTGACGCTGCAGGTGATTTTTCTTCTCGAAGAGTCGGAGGCAGACTGACCTTGGGCATGCCGGCGATCGTAACAGCCGGGGATAGTCGGGCGGCGAAGGCGGTCTACGGCAAGAGCAAGGTCTATCTTGAAGTAGACGGGCTCGCGCTGGTTGCCCACGTCGTACGCACGCTTCAGCCTGTGCCGGAGATTGATGCGGTGTGGGTGGTGGGGGATCCGGGCCGATTGGAGGCTGCGTTAGGCGACGAAGCCTTCCGCGCAGCGCTGACAAAGCCGCTCTACATCATCCCTCAACAGCGCGATCTGATTTCGAATGCCTGGGAGACCTACCGGCGCACGCTGACGGGAGACATTGCCGAGGGGCGTGATCCAGTGAGCGAATCGGATCTGGATCATGAAGTGCTTTATCTGTCCGGGGATATTCCCTTGGCGACGCCGCAGGAAATTTCGGCGTTCGTTCAGAAGGCGGCTTCACTCGATAAAGATTACGTGATCGGACTCTGTCCGGCTGAATCTCTGGATGTCTTTCGGCCGAGTGAAGCCTTTGAGACCGGCATTACCGTCGCCTACTTCAATCTGGCCGACGGACGCTTTCGTCAGAACAATCTTCATTACGCGCGCCCAGGGCGGATTGGCCGTCGTGACCGCATCGAAGAGATGTATGAGATGCGGCATCAGCGGCGCTTCTGGAACATGTTCACGCTCGCAGTTCGCCTGCTTATGGATCGCGTGGGTGGCATCAAAATCGCTGTGCTTTTCAGCATGATGCATTTCGCGGGCATAGCGGACCGGAACGGCTACCGACGCCTTGCGCGTGTGCTGGCGCGATGGGTCACGCTCGAGATCAACGAGAAAGCGATCTGCAAGATTCTCGATACGCGCTTCGCACTCGCAGTCACCGAGAGCGGCGGTTGTGCGCTCGATGTCGACACGGAAGAAGAATACGACGCAATCTGCGAGCGCTTCGAGGAATGGTCACGGGATCAAAAGTCTCGGTCGCTCGCGCTTTACGGCCCGGCCGGCGGTCCTGCGCTCAAAGGCGGCTCGTTACGCAACGGTGAAAAGGAAGAAGATCATGAGCACGGATGAAGTGATTGCTGCCGTTCGCGGCGGTGTAGGACTCTTTTCTATGGAGTCGCGGGGCCTTTTGGAGGTCCGGGGCGAAGATCGAGTGCGTTGGCTGGACGGGATGATTTCGGGTGACGTCGAGGCGCTCATGAAGGGGCCGGACGGGTCTGGGTGTTATGCGACGCTGCTCACGAATCGGGGAGCGATTGTCGCGGATCTTCACGTCGGGCGGTTTGGCGATGTGTTTTGGCTCGAGAGCGCTCGTTCCCAGATCGCAAATATTAAGGAGTCTCTCGAGCGGTTCATCATCGCGGACGATGTCGAGCTGGTCGATCAGAGTGAAGCCTTCGCGGCTTGGGGGCTGGAAGGGCCCGCCGCGGAGGAGCTGCTCAGTGCGCTGGTTGGGAATCAGGGGGAGCAGGCAAATCTGCTGCCGTCGCCGAACCAGTGGTGCGAGGTGGAATGCGCGGGAGTGACGACCTGGATCGGCGCCTTCGGCATGAGCGGAGAGCGTGCTTTTCAGCTGCGCGTGGCGGCCGAGCAGAGCGACGCGCTCAAAAAGGCGGTTCTTGCGACGGCCGCGGATGCGAAGAACTCGGCGGGTGAGCCCGTCGAATTTGCAGTCGGCGACGCAGCGGATCTCGAAGTTTTGCGTGTGGAGGCAGGCGTTCCCGGGCTCGAGGCTGAGCTGCTGGGAGTGCTGCCGCCCGAGGCACGCCTCGAACATGCGATCGCGACGGCGAAAGGGTGTTATGTGGGCCAGGAGATCGTTGCGAGATTACGCTCTCGAGGGCAGGTCAATCGTCTGCTTGTGGGGCTGCGTTTCGAGGACAATGGTTCGCGGCCCGAAGGAGAGACGGAGCTCAGGGCCGGCGATCGAAAGACGGGGCGGGTGACGAGTTCTGTATCCTCGCCAAGCCAAGGAGAGATCGGACTCGGTTTTGTGAGGCGGGAGCATTCGGAGGAGGGTACGCGCGTGGTGTTCGACGGTGGTGAAGCCGTTGTGTCGGCCCTGCCTTTTGTCGCGGGTGTCGCAGGGACGGTGGCCAGAGAGGAAGGAGCGGAGTCCGCTTGAGTCGAGGTTGGTTCATCGTCTTCGCGAAGGCCCCCCGCCCGGGCCTCGTGAAGACGCGCCTTTCGCCGCCTCTTACGCTCGAGCAAAGCGCTCTTCTCTATCGGGAAATGCTGATAGACGTGCTCGAAGCCAGCCTCAGGTTCGCTCGGGCATTGGATCTAGAACCCGTCCTCGCCTTTCATCCGCCTGAGGCGGCGACTGAAATTCTTGAATGCGTGCCTGCGGGTTTTCGATTGCAGCGACAACACGGGGACGGCCTCGGTGAGAGAATGGCGAACGCGTTCGCAGAAGCGGCCGCAGCCGGCGCCGAACGGATTCTCTTGAGGGGCAGTGATAGTCCCGCTGTCGCCGGTGCGATATTCGACGAGGCGATGCGTTTTCTCGATGAGGGCGCCGATGTCGCCCTCTCGCCCGATCAGGGTGGGGGATACGCCTTAGTCGGGATGAGGGCGCCCCACCGCACTCTCTTCAATCTGCCGATATCGACCGATCGAGTTCTGGATCAGGCGATTCGCTCTGCGGAGGCAGAAGGCCTCGTTGTGCGGACGACGCAGTCTGTCTTTGATTTGGACAGGGCCAGCGATTTCAGGGAGTTGGATGGACTCTCTGAGGCAGAGCGTTTAGACCTTTGCCCGCGCACGGTCGAAGCAATTGCGCATTTGCGTTCTGACGGTGTGCTATAAATTGCACTCGCTGCGCGGGACTTGCTTGGACAACGTTTCCGAAGAATAAGTTCCCTGGCGAACCCCCCGCCGACTTGAAGTGAATTGAGTACCTGTCGCGAAGATGAATACGGATGAGAATCTCGCATCCATTTTTTTGAACCGCGTCGAATGCAAACGACCCCCCGTCGGAGCATTGGCTCGTCGTGCGACTCACCCTGAATTGCATTGAATCGTCGCTTATAGTGCGATTGCCGCAAGCAGCGGCTAGAACGGCTTCCTCACAGCCGTCGTCGCTGCGCCTGCGCTCGGACGCTTGCGCCGACGAGGATGCGTTCGTTGCTGCGCCTGGTTCTACTCAGTTGGGCCATTTTTGCCTCCGCCTAACATCGGACGCGAAAGTTGGTTCTGATGCGGGCCCGATTCGATTTCGGGCTGAGAGCGATTCGGCTCATGATCCCGCCGGGGGGCTTTCCGCTTTCGAAAAAGAGATGTGTCTTTCTCAGCTCAGCTGCATTTCCAGTGTGCAGAGGCTGGCCAGAGTGCGAGCAGCTTCGCGCAAACTGGGCGCTTCGATTGCCTGCAATCTCTCCATACGACCCGGGACAGCGCTCAGGGAAAGCCCTGCGTTCGAGTCTGGTCGGGGTGAGAATTGCTCTTCTGTGAGATCCGGCAGGATGACTCACACACGTTTTTCTTCGCCCAGCGAAGAAAAGAAGCGGGGTACCACACCCCGCATAGTTCCCTCGCAATCGAGTTCGGTTCCCGACTTTCGGGACGTAACTCACTTCGAGTGGATTGTTAGCCAACCTAGTAGGAGAGATTCCCAATGCGTTCCAACATGATCACCGTTGCCACGGTCGTCACGAGTGTTTTGCTCATGGCGCACGCGGCCGCCGCCGACCCCATCCAGGAGCAACTCAAGCTCATGGAACAGCGGATGGCTGAGATGGAGGATCGTCTGCAGGCGACCTCCAACGAGCTGCAAACCGCAAAGAGCACCGTCAATCAACAGCAGGGGCTGCTGACTGAAGCCGGCCTCATCGAAAAAGACGAAGGTCTCCAGTCCGCTGGCGGCCACTTCGCCGACCTCGTAGACATCTCCGGTGTCGTTGCAGGTACCTTTAACTATCGCTTGATCGGTTCCGACATAGACGGCGACCTCGTCGGCGGCAACGATTCCTTCCGCCATCCGAACTCGAACACTTTCTCGTTCGATCAGGCATGGTTCAGCATCGACAAGCCGGCCACGGAAGAAAGCCGCGGTGGTATGCACGTGGACGTCGTCTACGGCAACGTGGCGAATTTCCAGGGTGGATCCAACGAGGAGGAGTTCCTTCTTTACTCTGCCTATGCTTCGTTCCTTGCCCCGATCGGCAACGGTGTCGAGCTCCGGCTCGGTCGCCTCGGCACGCCGCTCGGCGCGGAAGTCGTCCAGACCAACGGCAACTTCAACATCACCCAGGGTGCCGTCTTCGGTCTGCAGCCGGTCACCCACACCGGTGTCCAGGCTTCAACGCAGCTCACCGATCAGATCGCCATTGTTGCCGGCGTCGTGAACGAGGTCTATAGCGACACGTTCGTGAGCAGCACGAACGACAAGGCCTACTACAACCAGATCCAGTTCTCGGGTGACAACTTCGGTCTCAACGTGGGTGGCATCTACGGTTCGGATACATCGAACGTTCGCTGCACCGGCGCCGATTGTGTCACGTCCGTCTTCGACGTCCTGCTGACGTTGGATCCGACCGAAAGCCTGAGCTTGTGGGCCAACTTCGACTGGGCACACTCGACCGGTACGGACTTCACGGGTCACGGTGACGCTTACGGCGCAGCCTTCGCGGGGCGTCTCGCGCTCAGCGAGACCTGTGGCCTTGCGACCCGCGTCGAGTACGTGAACAGGGAAGATTCGCTCACGGCCACGGGCGATGCCGACGGTGACTCGGAGCTAGTGACCTTCACGGTCACGGGCGACAAGCGCCTCACGGACAACCTCGTGACGCGACTTGAGATGCGCTGGGATCGCAGCCTCGACGAGGACCTGGTCTCCTTCACGGGTGGCGACGACCAGGACCTGCTCGTCGCATTCTGGGAGCTCTACTACGAGTTCTAAAGTCTGATGCTCCTTTCACCCGGGCGCGCTTCGGCGCGCCCGGGTGATCTGAGACTCTGGCAGCCAGAGCTCAAAAAAAGGGCGCGGCGTCTTGATGACGTCGCGCCCTTTCTTTGTTGCGCATCTTTTTTGTGCCGCGAACGGACACGAAAGCCCATCGGTTCGGAGAAGCGTCCCGAAGGGCGCCATTGAAGGATTTACTCTGGCCGTTCTGCCGAGGGTTTCCGGGCTCGATGAAATAGGTGTCGACCGGCCGCTTCTCGATCCATTCCTCGATGCGCATGGCGAGGAACTCAGGGCCATTTTCACTCTCGATGATCGCCGAATTGCCGCCGCTCTCGACCAGGTATTCGAGAACACCCACCCAATCGTGTGAGCTCAGGTAGCGAGCGCATTCGATCTCAGCGCAGCTGCATCTTTAGTGTGCAGAGGCTGGCCAGAGTGCGAGCAGCTTCGCGCAAACTGGGCGCTTTGATTGTCTGCAAACTCTCTATACGACCCGTGACAGCGCTCAGGGGAAGCCCTGCGTTCGAGTCTGGTCGGCACGAGACTTGCTTTTCAGTGAGATCCGACACGATGACTCACACACGTTTTCTTTCGCCCAGCGAAGAAAAGAAGCGGGGTGCCACACCCCGCATAGTTCCCTCGCAATCAAGTTCGGTTCCCGACTTTCGGGACGTAACTCACTTCGAGTGGATAGTTAGCCAACCTAGTAGGAGAGAATCCCAATGCGTTCCAACATGATCACCGTTGCCACGGTCGTCACGAGTGTCTTACTCATGGCGCACACGGCCGCTGCCGACCCGGTCCAAGAGCAACTTAAGCTCATGGAGCAGCGGATGGCGGAGATGGAGGATCGTCTGCAGGCGACCTCCAACGAGCTTCAAACCGCAAAGAGCACCGTTAGTCAGCAGCAGGGGCTGCTAACTGAAGCCGGCCTCATCGAAGAAGACGAAGGTCTCCAGTCCGCTGGCGGCACCTTCGGCGACCTTGTCGACATCTCGGGTGTCGTCGCCGGCAGCTTCAACTACCGCCTCCTTGAAGGCGACATCGACGGCGACCTCGTCGGCGGCAACGATGGCTATTTCCGCCATCCCAACGCGAACACTTTCTCGTTCGACCAGGCCTGGTTCAGCATCGACAAGCCGGCCACGGAAGAAAGCCGCGGCGGCATGCACGTTGACCTCGTCTACGGAAACGTGGCGAACTTCCAGGGTGGATCCAACGAGGAGGAGTTCCTTCTTTACTCTGCCTATGCTTCGTACCTTGCCCCGATCGGCAACGGCATTGAGCTTCAGCTGGGTCGTCTCGGCACGCCGCTCGGCGCGGAAGTCGTTCAGGCGAACGGCAACTTCTTCGTCACGCAGGGTCGAGTGTTCGGACTGCAGCCTGTGACCTACACCGGTGTTTCTGCATCGACGCAGCTCACGGACCAGATTGGTTTTATCGCGGGTGTTGTAAACGAGGTCTACAGCGACACGTTCGTAAGCTCCACGAACGACAAGGCGTACTACGCGCAGTTCCAGTTCGGCGGCGACAACTTCGGACTGAACGTGGGTGGTATCTACGGCGCGGACACGAGCAACGGAGCCTGCACGGGCGCCGATTGTACAACGTCTATTGTTGACGTTGTGCTGACCCTCGATCCGACCGAGAACCTCAGCATGTGGGCGAACTTCGACTGGGCGCATTCGGAAGGTGAGGACTTCGGCGGTCACGGCGATTCGTACGGTGCTGCCGTCGCAGGTCGACTCGGCATCACGGACAGCTTTGGAATCGCGACTCGAGTTGAGTACCTCAACTTCGAAGATTCGATTGCGACGAACGATGCCAATGGCGACACGGAGATCATGACGTTCACGCTGACGGGTGACCACCGACTCACGGATAACCTCGTATCTCGGCTTGAGCTTCGCTTGGATCATGCTCTCGACGAAGAACTCGCAACGCTCACGCAGGGCGAAGAGAACCAGCTGGTTGCATTCTGGGAGCTCTACTACGAGTTCTAAAGTCTGATGCTCCTTTCATCCGGGCGCGCTTCGGCGTGCCCGGGTGTTCGGGGACTCTGTTAGCCAGAGCAAAAAAAGAGGGCGCGGCGTCTTGATGACGTCGCGCCCTTTCTATTTTCTGGGTCTTTGTTTAGGGATGCGGATTTTCAGCTGCGGTGCTGCGGGTGTAGTTGTGACGGGTGGCTAGCTCATCCGCCAGGTGGCGGTGATGCCGAGCTTGTCCATCTTTGCGTAGAGCGTGCGGCGTCCGATCCCGAGCAGGCGTGCGGCGGCGGAGCGATTGCCCTCGCATTCCCGCAATGCCTGAGTGATCCGGTAGGCCTCCGCGAGATCGAGCCACGCCTTCAACGTATGCGAATCCGGGGACTCGGGTTGGTTCGAAGCCGCCGTTCGCACGAATCGGGCGAACTCTTCGATGTAGTCGGTGGATACTTCGGAATGACCGTTCATGTTCAAATCCATGGTATTTCTCGGCGCGCGTTGGCTAATAGGGGTTTGCCCAGCGACCACAACGTCGTTCGGGCCCGGGGGTTCTTATGAGAACAACGCAACCTCCATGCCAAACTGATTCGGACGTGACTCGTCCCCGTTGGAAACTTTTCAGCCGCCTGCGCAACGAGAGCGGCTCGAGACGCGCGACTTGGCTTGAGTGGGCGAAACAGTCTTCCGGGTGTGGGTGCTCCGCTGCACGGAATGAGAGCAGCCTGCCCGCATCGAGTGCATCAATCGGCGCAGTTAGAGCTGGGCTTAGAGCGGGATCGGATTGTGGTACCGTGCAGATTCGGAACACCTCCCGCGGGTGGGTGGCCCTTCAGGCAAGGCGGAGAAAAGGCGGATCCATGAAGAAAGTCGAAGCCATCATCAAGCCCTTCAAGCTCGATGACGTGAAAGAAGCGCTCGCCGGAATCGGCGTGGAAGGCCTTACCGTGACCGAGGTCAAGGGATTCGGCCGACAGAAGGGGCATACGGAGCTCTACAGGGGCGCGGAATATATCGTGGACTTCTTGCCCAAGATCAAACTTGAAATCGTCGTAGAATCTGACCTCGTGGAAAAAGTCGTCGAGGCGATCGTCAGCGCGGCGAACACGGGCAAGATCGGGGACGGGAAAATTTTCGTACTGCCGCTTGACGAAGTGGTGCGCATACGGACCGGAGAGCGCGGCGCCGCCGCAGTCTAAAAGCCCGGACCTGCGCCTCCCGAATACCTCCGAATACCTCTGAGGCACCTCCGGAGCTCACTCCAGAGTGCCTCCGGGAAGGACTCCCATGCTGGTCTCGTCTTGCATCCGCTCGGTCATCCGGCCGAACGCGATCAATCTTATACTCGCGGCGGTTCTCGTTGCGAGTTTTGTGGGGCGCGCGGGCGTCGCCGTCGCCGATGACCCTGAAGCAGATCGGCAGCTGCTCTGGGGCGACACGCATCTACACACCTCGTATTCGTTTGATGCGTTTCTGAACGGAAACAGGTCGGCGGACCCGGATACCGCGTATCGCTGGGCCAAGGGCCTGCCCGTGATCCATCCTTATCACCGCGCGCGCGTGCAGGTTGAGGATCCGCTCGATTTTCTTGTGGTCGCCGACCATGCCGAGTATCTCGGCGTGATCCGGAAACTCTACTACGACGTGAAGGACGGCCCCGCAGCCGGCTTCGCGCAGAGCATTCGCGAAGCCGTTGATGCCGGAAAGGCGGGCGCGCTTTTCGCGGGCGTCCTGCCGACGGGAATGGTTTCGCCCGGAGACACGACAGACCCGATATCAGATGAGGGCGCGCCGAATCGGCTTCCGATCGCGGGGCAGGACGAGCCGCTGCGTCGGGATGCCTGGGCCGAGACGACGGCCGCAGCCGATCGACACAACGATCCGGGTCGCTTCACTGCGATGATCGGCTGGGAGTGGAGTTCCTTGCCCTCGGGCGCGAATCTGCACCGCGTCGTCATGACCCCCGCGGACGGTGAGACCGCGCGGAGCTTTATGCCTTACGGATCGGACACAAGTTCGTACCCGGATGACCTCTGGGCATGGCTCGACAAGACTTCGCAGGAAACCGGCGCAGAATTCGTCGCGATCCCACACAACTCGAATATCTCGAAGGGCTACATGTTCGGCGCGACGAGCCTGAACGGCACGCCCTATACAACTGAGAGTGCGCGGACTCGAGCCCGCTGGGAGCCCGTCATCGAAGCCACTCAGTACAAGGGCGATTCCGAGGCCCACCCGACGCTCTCACCCGACGACGAGTTCGCCGACTTCGAAACCTACGAAGGCTATATCCAGCAGAACAAGCAGGACTACAAAGCGAACGTCGGCGACTACGCGCGCTCAGCACTTCGCCGCGGTCTCGAAATTGAAGCCCGTGTCGGCGCCAACCCGTACAAGTTTGGGATGATCGGCGCGACCGATTCGCATTCGGGCCTGGCCGCGTACGAGGAAGACAATTTTTGGGGCAAGATGGCGATCGACTCGACGCCAGAAACCAAGCCGCTCTTCAATGCGGGCCGCGGCCTGACGGGTTGGAATATCGGGGCCGGGGGCATCGCCGGAGTTTGGGCAGACGAAAACACGCGCGAAGCGATCTTTGCTGCGTTCCGCCGACGAGAGGTTTACGCGACGACGGGATCGCGAATGCGAGTGCGTTTCTTTGGCGGTTGGGATTTCAAGTCGCGGGATGCGAACGCAGCGGATCTCGCCGGCATCGGTTATTCAAAGGGCGTCCCGATGGGCGGCGACTTGATCGGGCCACCGAGCGCTGCGGCGGGGCTTGCGAAGCTCTTCGGGGCGAGTGGTGCCGGCGCACCGACCTTCCTGGTCCAGGCCGTGAAGGCGCCGAAGGGACCGAATCTCGACCGTGTGCAAATCGTGAAGGGCTGGGTGGGGGCAGACGGTCTTTCGGCAGAGCGCGTCTACGATATTGCCTGGACCGGCGATCGCAAGCCCGACACTTCAGGCAAGCTCGCTGCGGTTGGGAATACGGTCGACCTCGAGAGTGGCGGCTACACGAACGATATCGGCGGCGCCGAACTCGCGGAGGTCTGGACGGATCCGAACTTCGATCCGAGCGAGCGCTCCTTCTACTACGTACGCGTGCTTGAAATTCCGACCCCGCGGCATTCATTGCTCGACGGGATCGCGCTTCAGCAGCCGCCTTCGGATGCGCAGCCCCCGACGCTTCAGGAGCGCGCCTACACCTCGCCGATCTGGTACACGCCCTGAGTGCCAACCGAGTCGCCACAGCGCAGATGACTGGTCTACCCAGATCCCTTTTTAGCTTTCCCATTAGCTCCCTTCTGAGTTTCCTCCTGAGTTTCCTCCTGAGCTCCCGATGAAGGCGCTTTTGCGTGAACCCTTCTTCCATTTTTTGGTCGCGGGGATGCTGCTCTTTGGTTTCTACGTTTGGTTAGCCGACGGTCCTGGCGGTGCCGACGGGAGAGCGGGAGGTCCGGGGGCGATGGCCGTGGCCGGCGTGGATGCAGCGCTTTCGATTGAAGTTCCGCGCGGCGAGTTGCTTGCCTTCGTCCAAAATCGCACGCGAAACGAGGATGCCGCGGATGTGGAGCGTGCCTTCGATGAACTCGACGTCGCAGGTCGATCCACTTGGGTCGAAAGGTTCGTTCGCGAGGAGGCTTTGGTTCGGGAGGCGCGCCGGCTCGGTCTCGACCGCGACGATGAGCTGATTAGGCGGCGTCTCGTTCAGCAGATGGAATTCCTTGCGCTTGGTGCCGTCGACGGCGCGAGCGAGATCACCCAGGCCGACCTTGAAGCGCACTACGCGGCGCACGCGGAGGATTATCGGATTCCGGCGACGCTGACCTTTACGCACGTCTTCGTTAGGGAGGCCGGCGATTTTGATTCTTCGGGCGAACGTGCGAAGAGGTTAGTTTTAGGATTGGTGGCCGATCAGGTTTCGTTTCGAGAAGCCAAGCCTTTGGGCGACCGCTTTCTCTATAATCGCAATTATGTCGATCGCACGATCGAGGAAATTGAGAGCCATTTCGACAAGGATTTCGCCGAGACGCTGCTTGGCTTAGCGCTTCCGCAGGACGGGGAAGAAGCCGAATGGAATGGGCCATACCAGTCGGAGCATGGCTGGCATGCGGTGCTGCTTAGGCGCCGCGTTGATTCGGTTCTGCCCCCGCTGGATCAGATCGAAGAACGGCTGCGCCAAGAGATTCGTCGTGCCCGTCGTGAGGCAGGTCTCGCGTCGGCGGTTCAGGAGATCGTTTCGGCTTACCGGGTCTCTGTTGATCCGGCGCTCGGTGCGAGCGCACCAGGCGGCGCGACGCGGTAGCTGCCTTGTCTCACTTGAAAGAAGAAGAGCTCGGGGATGCTCATCGCAATTCCCTGCACGCCTCGCCTGAGACCCACCCCATCATCAAAGGGCGCCTCGAGAAGACCGAAGAGCGAGGCGGCGACGCCGTAGCCCAAATTGGTGAGGCCGATCAACGGTCGCATTACGACGGGCCCGTCGGCAAAGAGTAGAAACCGCGAGTCGTCCTGATTGGATCGATAGGTCTGGCTCGTGAGCGCGATGAATTCTCGGCTTTCGAACGCCACGCGTGAAAGAGAAGTTTTGATCTTCCCTCGCGCCTGGTCGAGCGCGCGTTCCCGCGTGCTGGGGAGGACGCGTCGCGGCTGCGTTGCCAGCGCGGCTTCGATGCGAAGCGCCACGACTTCCGGAATGAAGGCGCCTTGCATCACTTCTACAGGCGAGAGCCGGCCCCGATTCCCCGCGAAGAGACGCCGGGCGTCGGTCCCGGCCCCGTCTCCGCGCGCGCGGACCTTCTCCAGTGCGGCGCTGAGTTCGGTTACGCAATTGCGTGTAAATAACCCGTATCGTAGTTCGCCAGCCAGCGAGCGGCGCAGTGAAATTGCTTTCTTCTCTCGCGCTCGCTTCGATTCATGCACTGCGCTGAAGCGCATACTGGAGGGCCAGGGCAGGATCCGACGAGCTGAGGCGTAGGCCTCTGCGGCGGAAGGGCTGCGCGATTCGGGCCGAACAGGATTATGCAGCGTGCGATCTTCGAAATGCCGCAGGGCATGATGCGCGCGCTCGAGATCGAGCAGCCGTGCCTCAAGCGGCGCTGCGCCGTCCGAAAAATTCATGAGCGAACGAGTCCAACGTGCCTCCGTTTCTTTTTCGCGCTGAGCCCGCCATGCCGTCGGGACTTCACCCGCAACCGAAGTCGAACTCTGCGTGAAGCCGCGCGCGACGTGTGCAGGCTCTTCCTCGAAAGGGGCGAGCAGATGAATCTGGTTTGAGGCAAGTGTCTCGCTGAGGGCGATGAGCCGCGCCACGGAAAGTAGGAGGGGAAGGCCGATATCCGTCCTCGGGCTTTCGATCAGCGCTTCGACTTGGTCTAAGAGCCGAGTCCGCGCGCGGATCCAGGTCCCGCGATGTGCACCGACCGGTGTGGAGGTGCGGATCAAGGCACTCGGGGATATCGGCCCTTCGCAGTCGATCAGGAGTTCAAGAGCGAAGGCAGTCTGTGCCGCCTGGAGCAGCTTTCGCAAGCGACCGCCGGGCGAGTTCGATGTGCCGGCGGGGTCAGCCTCTTCATCGAGTGGACGCAGGATTGCGGCGATCCGTGCTTCCGTTTCTCGTCGTGCCGCATGTCGCCGATCAAGTAACGCATCGAAGCCGAACTTGGCGATCAGACGCTTTCGGAGATCCGCTTGAACTCTGCTTGGCTTTTCTTCGGGTGGCCCCCCTTCGCAGGTGTCGCCTGGGCCATCCGAGGCGAAGAGTCCGAGACCGGGAATTTTGAGGGAGAGCGTTCCGTCGTCGCCGACCGTTTCGAGCCAGCGGATCTCGTCTTCCAATCCATCGAGCTCGGCAAGCTTTTGCGTGCGGTCGAAGAAGCGTGTCGCGAGCTGGCGCTCGAGGGTGCGGACCTGCTCTTGGCTGAGGTCGAGGGGGATCGCCTCGATGCGCCGATTTCCGCGATCCGCGTAGACCTCAATGAATCGGCGGGGAGAGGTGCGGCGGTCGGTGATGAGGCCATCGCCCCGGTGTTCGAGATGGTAGACGCGAGGCCCGAGGCGAAGTGCAGCGTGACCGCCAGCAGATTGCCCTTCGTTGGCCTCGACGAACCAGAACTCGGCGGCCGCCGCAGGGGTGGCCGCCAGCAGGAACCAGCAAAGCGCAAGCGCCGCGACTTTCAGAGGCCTTGAGTCCCGCTGCCTTCCGCCGCATTACCTTCCGCGCCACGGGAAGCCATTCGAACGCGATTGAATCCGACGATCATGCTTTCCGCGGAGGCGGAATCCGGTCGGGCGAGCGCGTTTCGGTACGGCGCGGCGTCGGCCAGACTCAAGCCGGCTTCCGCAAAGCCCGCGCCGACTGCGGCGAAGGTACTCGGCAGGGCTTCCCAGTTCGTGATCCCGCGCGTGAGGGCGACTTCGGAGATCCCCAGTCGCAGCGCTGCAGGTGTTCCCTCGGCGCGCACGTGGGCGACCGTGTAGTCACGGAGATCGTTTCGGTACGCGGTCTCGTCGCCACTTGAACCGCTCGAGGATTCGGATGAGTCCGAGAAGGAGCCAAGCGAGTCGGATACGCTGCCGCTCGAATCAGAGAAGCTGTCGAGGCTTTGGAAGATCGCGCAGCCGCTTGTGCTGAGCGCGGCAAGAAAGAGAAGAGCGACAAAAAAGATGCGCGCTTCGCCGCTGGCAATTTTCGTGACCGAGTCTTGAGCACGATTAGATAGATCCATGAAACTCTCCCCTTTGAGTCTCGAATCCGAAGTGGCGGGTCCGAGTGAAGTAAGGTGGCGGGTCCGAGTGATGTGACGGCTCACTTTTCAGCTTGGGTCTACTCGAGCGTGCCCGAGCCGCCCGACATGAATTTGGGCTGGTTGTAAACGAAGCTCGCCTCTTCCGCGCGATTCTTGATGCGCCACCCGGCGTCGGTGCGGACATATTCGTCGATGTACCAAAGGCCACAGAAGAAGATATGGCCGTAGTCCTCGCCTTCCTTCTTGGGGCATTCCTGAGGATTGAGGCACATCACTTTGCCGGTCGCCGTCTGTGCGGGTTCGCTCGACTTGTCGAGCTTGATCTGGATATTGGCGTTCAGGTGTTGATGGCTCGGGAAGATCTTCATGGCTTTATGCAGGAAGGAAATCGTAGATTCGAGATCGCCCTTTGAGCCGCCGAACGCGGAATAGTCGATGAAAGCATCGGGAGTGAAGACATCTTCACGAAGCTTGTCGAAATCCTTCGTGTCGATGATCTCGGAATAACGCCAGACCAGATCTTGGATTTCGAGGCGATCAGAAATTTCTTGAAGAGCGAGCATCGGCAGAGTTCCTTTTATGGGGTTCGGCTAGGAGCCCTCGCGAGACAAAAATGTCAGTTGCCGGGCCGCCTAAACGGTAGCGCTCTATCCCCCAGTTATGCCTCGAGCCCGAGCACTTGTTCAATCCGGTACAAGCCGGGCTCGCGACCCACGATCCAGGCTGCGGCCCGGACCGCCCCCACCGCAAAATGAGCGCGGGTGGCTGCTCGATGGGTGAGCTCTATGCGCTCGCCGCCGCCGATGAAGTAGATCGTATGCTCACCGGGATTATCGCCACCGCGGAGCGCCTGGATTCCGATCGCGCCCGCGGGTCGCACG
>JBDNFB010000228.1:0-5904 GCA_041690055.1 Myxococcota bacterium
GATGACTCGACTTCTTGGCATGCTTGGTCATGGTGGCGGTTCCTTCGTTGGTTTGGTTACCCCCTCCGTAACACACGGAGGGTGAAGGAGCCGCCGCTCTATTTGCCTAGAAGATCAACTGGGATTGGGACAATCCCCGCGCCGACGTACTCACTCTTTGAGAGAATCTTGACGGCCTGCTTTCGATTTTCGATGCTGCCGTCGAGCCATTTGCCCGCGCGGATAAGCGCCTTGGTGACGGCGACGGCGGAGTTCGGGTTTTTCTCGGCCCACTGCTTGGTCATACCGAAGACCTTTTCCGGATTGTTCTTCCAGATCTCGGAATTTGTGACGACGGGGACGCCAATTTTTTTGAAAACGGCCTGCTGGTTCCAAGGCTCACCTACGCAGTAACCCTGGATCGTGCCCTGATCGAGCGTGGCCGGCATTTGCGGAGGCGGCGTGACGGACAGCAGCACATCGGCATTCGTCATTCCAGTTGTGTCTCCCGGCGTATAGAAGCCAGGGCTAATGTCCGAAGCGGCGAGCCAGTAGCGAAGCTCGTAGTTATGCGTCGAGACAGGGAAGACCATTCCCATGCGAAGGGGGTCGCCGAGCATCTTGGCTTCTTCCACAATGGGCTTGAGCGAATCGGCCGTGATGGGATGCTTCGGTTTGGGGACCGCGAGTGCGGGGTCGTGGCTCTTCATCTGATCCCAAATATCGTTGGAGACCGTGATTCCGTTACCGTTGAGGTCCATGCTGAAAGCGGTGATCACGTCGGCCTTTGTGCCGATGCCGATCGTCGCTCCGATCGGTTGTCCGGCGAGCATATGTGCGCCGTCGAGTTCGCCGCTGATCACGCGGTCAAGAAGGATTTTCCAGTTGGCCTGGGCTTCAAGCGTGACGAAGAGGCCTTCTTCTTCGAAGTAGCCGAGCTCTTTGGCGATCACGAGCGGAGCACAATCTGTCAGCTTGATGAAGCCGAACTTGAGCTCATCTTTTTCGAGTTCTGCCGCAGGTGCCGCAACAGTGACCAGGCTTGCGAAGCAGAGGACGACAAGGAGAAGCAGTCCCTTATGAAGGGGCCCGCGTGCGCGAGTCATCGGAGCGGGTTTGCGATCTATCAGGGCGGAGCTCATGATTGCGAAATTCCTCTTGGGACTATTCAGGGGCCCGTATAGGCGGGCACGTTGGCTGTGTGCGACATGCGATGTCTCGGGAGGCGGCGCCCCAGAACCCTGGGGGTTTCGCCTGTCGGCGTGTCAACGCTCTTGTTGTCAAATAAGCACTTCAATAAGCGTGCCATGCGAGTGGAGTTGCTAGTTAGAACTTGAATCGTATCTATGCCGACCCGGTTGAGCGATGCGTGGCTCGCTCGGGCCGCCCGGGGATCACTCGGCTAACGGGCCGGAGACGCAACTATCTCCGATTGATCGGATCGTAAAAACCGAACCCAGGAGAAGTGCCGAGTGAAGTGGCGTCGATGACTATTTGATGATCGGTGTGCGGGTTTATGCGTCTGTGGGCTCGATCGCGACCGCGCAATGCTTGTAGCTGGGCTGGCGCGAGAACGGGTCGAAGGCGGGGTAGGTGAGTCGATTGGTCATCGCATCGTGCATTGCGACGAAGACGCTTCCGACAGGAACAACGCCGGTTATGCGTACACGAGCGGTCATATGCCCCCTGCGCGAGCGCAAGGTCACTTCACGTCCGTCGACGAACCCTGCTTCGATTGCATCGCGCGGATTGATTTCAACAAAGGTCTCCGCTGGCGCGAGGCTGCGCAGGACGGCGGATTTCTTGGTTCGCGTTTCGGTATGCCACTGGGCCGAGGAACCGCGACCGGTCATGAAGATGAAGGGGAAGGCTGCGTTTGGCTTTTCTTCCGGGGCGCGGTGCGGTTCGAAGCAGAGACGCGCTCTTTGATTAGGGTGGAAGAAGGCGCCATCTGCGAAGAGGCGGCGTTCCTGTCCGATGGGGCCGCGAGCAGCTTCGGCCTCGGACAGAGGCCACTGGATGCCGCCCTCTGCGTCGAGTGCTTGATATCCGTCGATGCCCGTGAAGTCGCAGGGCCGACCTGCGGAAAGCTCCCGCATAGAGTCGAAGACGTCTTCTGGCGTCTTCCAGCGTTCGAAGAGCGATTCGCATCCCCAGTAGTGAGCGATGAGTCGAAAGATCTGAAAATCGGATAGAGCCTCGCCCGGTGCGCGGCGGAGTTTTCGAATGCGACCGAAGCGGCGCTCGGAATTGATGAAGGTGCCGTCCTTCTCACCCCAGCCGGCGGCAGGCAGGACGAGGTCGGCGAGCTGTGCGGTTTCTGTCGAGTCGTACATGTCCTGTACCACAAGAAAGTCGAGCTTCTCGCGCAGGCGTTTGAAATCCGATTGGTTGATCCAGGAATGCGCCGTGTTCGTCGCGACGATCCAAAGAGCGCGGATACGGCCGGAGCGAATGCCTTCGATGATTTCATCGTAAGCGAGGCTGTTCTCGGCCGGAATGCTCTCGACCGGAATATCGAGCATGCGGCTTACGTCGGCTCGATCCGAGTCAGACTGGAAGTCGCGTCCGCCAAGCAGTCCCGTTGTATTGCTGAAGAGGCGCGAACCCATCGCGTTGCATTGCCCCGTGATAGAATTGGCACCGGTGCCCGGCTTGCCAATCTGCCCGGTGATCAGCGCAAGATTGATGATCGCCTGCGCCACGCGCACGCCCTCGTGGCTTTGATTGACCCCCATCGTCCACCAGAAGGACACGCGTCCTCCGGTCTCGATCTTCTCAGCAAGCGTCTCAAGGGTCGATTCCGGGATTCCCGATTCCTCGAAGACGAGCTCTGGCGTGTAGTCCTTTACGAACGCGGCGAACTCCGGATAGTGATCGACGTGCTTTTGAATGAAGGCCTTGTCGATCGCATCGCGTTCGATCAGGATGCGCGCTAGTCCGTAAAAGAATGGAAGATCCGACTTGGGGCGAATCGGTATATGCATCGTCGCGGCGACGGCGGTCTCCGTGCGGCGCGGGTCTACGACGATGACGTCGGGATTCCGGGTATTGCGGCAGATGCGTTCCCACATGATCGGGTGGGCAATGCAGAGGTTGGATCCGACAAGCACGATGACATCGGATTCCTCGAAATCCGAGTAGGTGTAGGGCGGAGCGTCGAAGCCGAAAGACTGCTTGTAGGCCTGAACGGCCGTCGCCATGCATTGCCGCGTGTTCCCGTCGCCGTGGACCATGCCCATGCCGAATTTTGCGAGGCTGCCGAGGAAGGCGAGCTCTTCGGTGGGCATCTGGCCCGTGCCGAGGAAGGCCGCGGAGGCCGGACCCGATCGATCTTGAACTTGCTTTATGCGCTCGACGAAAGTGCGCATGGCCGTATCCCAATCGACTTCCGCAAGATTGCCGGAATCATCTCGCAGGAGTGGGCGCGTCGCGCGGTCATCGGCGTCGAGGGGGCTCAAGGCTTCCCAGCCCTTCGGGCAAGCCATCCCGCGATTGACTGGGTAATTCGCCTCGGGCGAGAGCCCGACGGCCTCGCCGTTTCGGAGATGCGCCTTGAGTCCGCATCCCGTTGAACAGAAACCGCAGACCACCGTCGCGACGGAGTCCGGCAGCTGGTCCATCGGGACTTGACCGAGACCGAAGCGGCCCGGCTTTCGAACCAGCTCACGGGTCAACGGACCTTGATGGCTGCGAATCAAATCCTTGAGGAGTTGCGTTCCGCGACGGGGAGAAGAGCTCATGCTCAGCCTCTCTTGACTAGGGTTTTCGGTGTAAGAGTTATTTCACGCGCGGCATGGCCGGTGTGGCTTCGCTGCGAAAGAAGAGGCTTCGTTCCAAGAGTTCGCCGCCAAGGGATCCGGCCAGCACGAGGAGCGCGACCCCGATTGTGAGAGCGAGCGGTGCGCTGTTCGCGACGAGGGCGACGCAGATGGCCGACAGCGCGATGCCCGCGATCGTGGCAAGCTGGCGTCGCCTCTTCTGCACGATCTGGAGCGATGATTCGAGGAGAATTCGGGTCCGCTCGAGTGCGATACCTTCCCGGTTGCCGGTCGAAGCGGTCTCCCGGTCGAGCTTGCTGCGGACTAGCATTCCGCTCTCGGCCCAAAGCTTGAGCGCAGAGAGGATGGCGACGCCCGCGAAGAGCACCAAGGTCAGCGCACTTCCCGAATATGCAGACTCGGGCGCCGCGCCGGCCGCAAGCAAGAGGGCGAGAGCAAACCCGGCCATGCCGAGGAGCGCCGTAGTCCCTCCGAAGCGGAAGGCAGTGCGGTCGAAGCGCCAGAGCGGGCGACCGGTTACGGCGTAGATTTGAATCGAACAGAAGAGTCCGAGGAGGCCGGTTGCAGTCGCCACCGCAGAGGCGATTCCCGGAAGCTTTGAAACGCCGATAAAAGGTGCGTCGATCTGGCCTGCTAAGACTGCCCAGTCGAGCCAGGCCAGCCCGCACGCCGCACTCATCAGACCTGCGTATCCACCGAGCACAATAATTTCGCGACTCATCCAGGACGTACGCAGTCCGAGGAAGGCCCGGAAGGCCCATTGCGGCCTTCCTAGATGCAAAATGCTCGCCCCGAGACCAGCGAACCCAATCACCGACGCGAGCGTGAGCGCGATTGCATGCGTGATCGCCGGTTGGATCACGCCATTGCCTAACAGTGGACTCAAAAATCCGATTGCCAGACTGCTGATCGCCAGCGTTCCAATAGACATCTGGGTGAGGACGAGCATGACGGCAAGAGGCGAATGACCTTCGGATGGCTTCACGCTTCCCAGCTGAGAGGGATAGAGCGGGTCGCCGAGCACGCGCGCCGAAACATATTGCGTGGTCGGCCGCGTGAGATGAGAGCTGGGCATGGCTCCGTCGACAACGTGCAGGAGCGCCGAGGCCGTCTTCGCTTCCGCCGCGTCGACAGGTTGCGTCGACACGATCGAGATCGAGATGGCCTGGTTCGGGCAACCCTGGACGCATGCGGGGGCTTCCCCAGCGCCGAGGCGATCCTGGCACATATCGCATTTGCGGACGATGCCGAGCCGTTCCGAATAGGTCGGGACATCGTAAGGACAGGTGAGCTGGCAGTAGCGGCAGCCGATGCATTGGTCATCGAGATGCCGCACGATGCCCGTCGTTTCGTCCTTTTCGTAGGCCTGCACCGGACAGCCCGCCAGACACGCCGGATCTTCGCAATGATGACAGGCGGAAGTCACGGTCTGCTGATGCGCGACGCCTGATACGGCTTCGTCGGGCACCGTTTCGACGAGGCCAACGCTCCGCCAAGTTTCCTCGGGCTCAAGTCCGTTGAGGCTATGGCAGGCCGTGACGCATGCCTTACAACCCGTGCATGCATCGAGATCGACGCGAAATGCGAACTGTTCCGCTGAGCCTGGTAAACGATTCGGAATCAGCGTTTCGTAATGCGAACGATCATGCGGCAGGTCCGCATGGGCATCCGAGAATTCGTCGACTGCCGAAAGGGTCTGCTGCTCCTCGAGCAAGAGGTCTATGAGCCGCGTGTCGGGATTCCACTCGCCCGGCGCGGCGAGTTGGGTCTCCACGCTCATTAGCTCTGTCCTGCGGACTGGGTTTCAGAGGGCTGTGCTTCAAAGGGCTTGGCTTCAAAGAATGAGGGCGGAAGCTTGATGAAGAGATCGCCGTCTCGCACCTCGACGGGATAGGTCCGGACGCAGAAGTTGGGATCCGAGAGCCCCTTGCCCGAAGCGAGCGAGAAGGTCTTCTTGTGCAGCGGGCAGGCGACCTTGGGTTCCCCGGCTTCGCTTCCGAGCATGCCCCGCGCGAGCACCATGTCCTTTTTGTTCGGGCAGCGGTTCTCCGTTGCGTAGTAGCTCTCTCCGTCGGCGAGCCGGAAGACCGCAAGCTGTTCTTCTCCGACTTTGAAAGCGCGACCGGAATCCTTCGGAACCTGA
>JBDNFB010000229.1:0-15398 GCA_041690055.1 Myxococcota bacterium
CCCCCCCCCCCCCCCGCCCCCGGGCAAAGCCGGAGGGGGGGGGGGGAAGGTGAGCCCGCTCAAAGCAGCGATGACGAGACCGCTACGCCGATCCTTCAACCCTCTGAAGGGCGTTGGGACTCAGCAGGGCGACTTATCCATCAGGACTCACCAAAATAGGAGTCGACCACCGGGCCTCGGGGGGGGGCATGAGGACCCCTTCGACGATGACCCACGACTACTGTGCGTCGATAAACATCAATCACTGATCTTCGCGGCCGGCGCCGAAGTCTCAGTTCTCCGGCGCGCGGATGGACGAGACTTCGTCCAGGTGATTCGGACGACTCTGGAGGGCGGAGGCCTTCTGCAGGCAAAGGACGAGTCAGCGACTCCAGTCGAGCTCACGCTGCATCAAGGATGGATGCTACGAAGCGAGAAATTCGCCTCACGGACGATCCTCCACCTGCCTCACTCAACCGAAGCTTTTTTCTTCCGGAGCGGTGCGATTTATCAGGGACCGGTCGACTTCCCCAGCTCTGTCAGCTGAAACCACCTCGCATGGTCATCTCCCGACCGTAATTCTCCGTCGGGCAACTTCCAGCCGACCCGCTCCGGGGCTCTTGGAAGTCCGACAAGAAGCTCACGTTCCAGAAGCTTGAAGAAGACAATCTTCTGCCCGAGCAAAAAGGAGCAGTGCTTGAGGCGGACTTCGGGAATGCCGTGGTGACATTCGGCGATGGCCTATATTCCTGGTGGCTAGGCACGAAGCATTGGCGGCTTCCCTACCCCGCCACGACGCATATGAGGCGAAATTCATCGATGTCGCGCGTTTAGTCACATCAAGCTCAACAGTGACCGCGCAAGCGTCCCGAAATCCCGGGAACTCGCTCATTCATTCCGGGGTCGCACGGTCCAGATGCAGGACAGTCTCGACTCGACTTAGCGCGCCGACACCTCCTGCGACCAGGAGGGTTTTGTTATGCGCCCGCATATAGTCCAACGCCCCATCAAATCACGAAGCGTCATATCCATTTTCGCCGCCGCCTGTGCGGCTATTATTTTCGCGGTCGCCGGCATCGTACTGGCCCCTCAGGCGATCGCCTGTTTTTCCATACCGCCCGACAAGAGCGTGGAGGTCAAGTTCCCTCTCGGTGCCGGCGTTGAGGCAGCTGTGCAAATAAGCTTCTTCGAAAAGAATGATCCGAAGGACCTGAACGCTAAGGGAACATGCTCCGCAAACGCCTACTTGCCTCTCTCCGCATTTCCGTCCACAAGCAATAGGTACGGCATAAACGAGATTGCATCTGCTATCCGAGAACAGGTGGACGCCTGGGAGCTGAGCGAGTGCTACGTCACGCTCTACTTTGAGAACGATACTAATGTGGACTTGGCGGAGCACGAGCTTTGCACCCAAGGAACCTTCGCCTTCGAAGAGGGAAGCTTCTGGTCGTCCGAGAGCGAGAGCTACTGTTGGGAACCTATCGACTCAGAAAGCCTCCAAGGCGCAATCGCCGATGCGGACGCGGAAACGGATCTGGAAACGGAGCAGAAAAATGACTGGGACGTCGAACCCGAACTAGCACAGATTGATGAAGTCACCCTCGAGTTCAAGTGATGCCCGAGCCGAACGCCGCGCGGCGGCAACCGGCGTGGTATGAGACTTGAAGGCCCAGACGTCGGGCGTCCGAATGGTTATCCGAAGCGCCGTGAAAGATCGTATGATCGAGACGAGCGCCTTGCCTTGCTTCATCTCGGGCTGGATGGCCTGGGCGAGTCGTTCGCTGTGTTGATTGAGTAGCAAGTCCAGGGGTTCGCGATGACTACCTGGCAGTAACCGGGTCCCTCCGGTGTTCTCGTTAAACCGATCGATGACCCACATCACCGTGCAGCCAATGGGCTTCTCGTGGGAACGCGAAACCGGGATGAGCGCATCGTCGGGATGTAAAGGTTAAATGCTGTTCGATTGAGGTTTGAGATCAATACCGGTAAAAGAAGCTCTGATTCCTGAATTGGACTCTCCCGGCACGCTTGGCGGGGCGTTTTAATTCAGGGGCAGGTTCCGCCGTCGCAAAGATTGGCACCGAGGTTGACCCCGGCGCAGACGTTCGTAACGTTGCCAGCCATAACATTTTCGCGGTAGCCCGAAGCTCCTCCTAGCAATAAGCCGCACTGTGCGTTCGCAATCGCGACATTGGATTGAGCGAGAGACGATCCAATGATCCCGTGGGTTCCGTTGCTGGAGGCGAGGTTACCCGTCACCACTCCCTGAGACACCGAGATCCCCGCCGCGCCGTTCTAGGAGGCGGTATTCCCCAAGATTCGCCCGCGAGTGGTCTCGATGCCGTTCACTCCGTTCCCCGTCACTTCGCAGTCCTTGACGGAGCCGCGACTCAAGAGAATCCCATTGGCCCCATTTCCAACGGCCGTAATCCCCTCCACGGTGCCGCTTCCGCGCAGCCAAATTCCGTGTGAGGGCATATCTCTCACAACGCCGTTTCGAACGCGAACGCCGGTGGTCCCAGCCGCTGCGTCGACTCCGCCCGCCCCTGTGTTGGGCGAATCCGAACAGAGATTGAAGGATGGAAAATTCAACACGGAACAGCGAATGACGAATTCGTTCAGATCAAGATCGACATCCCGGACAGCGATCTGTACTGCGGGAGCCACGGTCGAACTTGAGCGCAGGTTCGAGGTCAAGAGATAGGCGCCGGACGAATTGATCGTGACCGGAAATCCCGCGGAGTCTCCCGGGAAGCAACCCGTCTGAAGAGCGCAGGTTTGGTTGATCTCGTAGACCCCGTCCGATGCAGCGGAGGCGCTCGCAAAGGCGAGGCTCCCGATCAAAAGGGCGGAGAGAGAAAGGGATTGCGGGAAACGCCACATATTGAGACACCTCAGAGTAGAAGGAATCTCCGGTCCGATCGCACTCGCGACCACACCAGAGGACACTTCGAGGATGGCCCTTCCTGCGCTGTCTCTTTGTGGACAGGTCCACAGAGACCTGAATTCATCCAAATGGGGGCCGCAAGCGCTTCTCACGCAGGTTCGCCTTCCCTACTACCCTACTACCCGCCTAGGCGCTGGAGGATTCATCCTCAAAGGCCGCCATCCCCTTTCGGTAGCGCTCGTCGTCAGTGCCGACGATGCGCTCAAGCCAGCTCCGAATCCACTCCTGATCAAGCTCCTCGCCTGCGGCAAAGATCAGCTCCGCGATATCGCGCCAATCCTTATCGCGATCAAAGATCGCCTTAAAGATGAATAGATCCTCCGCAGCGAGGACATGGATGGTCTCGCCCTCGCCGAAGGGGAAAACTCGCCGACGCTCCATGCATGCATCGTGAAACGCATCATACGAAAAGAAGAGATCGACCGGCGTGCTGCCCCATTGAAGACGCGTCTGGCCATCTCGGCGCAGGCGTGTGGCTTCGCGTTCGCTCGGTTCGGCGACGCCAAGACGCGCGAGGGTCTGAATGACTTCGTCTGCGCGGTCGGATTCGACGAAGAGGTTCACGTCGATATCGATCGTGGCCCTCGGCGTCGCGTAGTAAGCAAGCGCAATCGCGCCGCCAAAGGCATGGGGCAATCGCGCACTCTGAAACGCCGCTTCTATGCGCAGAAGTTTTTCGGGGAGACTGGGCTCCGCGGGAGATCGCGGCATTACGCGTTCGAGACCCTGATCATGCTCCTAGGGAGAAGGATCACGAGGCTGCGGCCGTTTCGGCCGAGCTGAACCGCGGGAACGACGCTTGCGGCCGCGATCTTCGAGGCGGCCGCGACGAAGCGATTCGCCCGAACGTGTCGAGCAAGTCGCGAAGCGCCGCACCCCGCTCGCTCGGCGACGCCCCAAGCCACTCGGCGACCTCGGCGAGATGCTCGGGCACGCTCGCCGTCTGGGCATCCTCGAGAGCGCGCGCAAGCAAGCCGGCGATGGCCGGATCGATAGGATCGTCGCGTCGGAGCCGCGCCAAGAGCGCGCGCGCCTCGTGTTCCGGCGCGCTCGCCGGGGCCGGAATGCCCATCACCTCGGCACGACGTCGAAGCAACTGCTCGTCGAAGGGCCGACTCGCCGCTGCGGCTGCGCGAGCCAGAATCGCCGGCGTCAGCGGCCCAGAAAAGCGCGCGAGCTGGCGCGATCGAGGCCCACGCGACGTCGTTCGGCTTTCCCGGATTTCGACGGTCTCACCGCCTCTTCGGACTAGATAGGCCATTGCAGTTCTATTTTTACCATAGATAGTGTCTATCGACACTTCCCGGAAGCGCTTGAGTCTACATCCAGGACTCCCCCAGGGCCACCCACGCCTTATCCGCCTGCTTTCCCACATTGCGAACAGATTCCCATTCATGACTTCGACGCGAAAGCCGATCAGAATGGAGCGGAGGTCACTTCCCCCTGGAGCTGACCCCAAACTTAGAGTATTCTCCAATCTTAGGGTCAACTCCACCCGATCCGAACACCCGAGCCCGAAGGAATGCGATGCCGCCCCCCGCGTCGATCAAATCCCCCAAGACAGCGCGCCCGGGCGCTCTCGATGACGCTGCACAAGACGTGAGCGGCACGCGGATTACCCCCATTGGCCGACGCGAACGCCGCAAGCTCGAAGTGCGTGAGCGCATCTACTCCGCCGCCCGCGACCTCTTCGCGAAGCAGGGATTCGACGCGACCACAGTCGACGAAATTGCTGAAGCCGCCGACGTCGCCCCCGCCACCTTCTTCAATCATTTCAAGAGCAAACAAGCTGTACTCGGCTTGATGACCGGCGAGGTCTTCGAATACCTCCACGCTATGACCCAGGAACATCTCGAGGGCGCCGGCTCCAGTCGCGAAAAGCTCCGCCTCTTCATGGTCGCCGCCACCCTCGGCATCGAATCCAGCCGCGGGGTTGCCCGCGATGTCCTCCTCGAATTCATACGCGCAGACAGCTCGCCCGAAGGCCCCCATCCCTACCTCGAACGCCTCGTCGGACCTTTCATCGAGCTCGTCCGAGAAGGCCAACAGAGCGGCGAGTTCCGCACAGATTACGACGCCACCTTCCTCGCGCAGATGGCGCTGGGCATGATGAACTCGGCGATTACGAGTTGGCTCACGAACCCCGATTACCCCGTCGAAACCGGCCTGGTCGATGCGACGGATTTCGCTTTGCAGACACTCCAAAACCCCCAAGACCTCCAAAACCCTTCACCCGATTCCGCGAAGACACCTTCGCGCACGGCATAAACCTCTTCTTCTTTAGACCTCTCTTTTAGACCTCTCTCTAGACCTCTCTCTAGACCTCCCTCTAGACCTCCCCATAAGGATGAACGCAATGACAACCCTCACCATCGAGAACGAAAACCGAGAGATCGATATCGACGTCGATTTCTCCACTGCCGCCGTCTGGAATGACGATATGCCCGTCCGCACGGCCTGGCTTCGCAAAAACGATCCCATCTTCTGGAGCGAGAAGACCGAAGCCTTCATCATCTCGCGCTTTCAAGACGTCGTGCATGTCTCGAAGAACAACGATGTCTTTTGTTCCGGAGAAGGCGTCCTGCCCGGCCGCATCAACGCCAAGATCGGCATGATCGACGAAGATGAGCCGCACCACGGCGAAATGCGCGGCCTGATCAATCGCGGCTTTACCCCGCGTATGGTCAAGCACTGGGAAGAGGTCTTTCAGCGCATCACGGACGAGGCGCTCGACGCCGTCGCCTCGAAGGGCGAATGCGATTTCGTGGAAGACATCGCGGTACCGCTGCCCCTGATCTTGATCGCGGAAATGATCGGCATTCGGCCCGAGGATCGCGAGCGCTTCCATGAATGGTCCGACGCCATGATCGGCGCCCAGGGCAATCTTCACGATCCCGAGATCACCGCCGCCGCCGGCAAGGCCGCGATGGAGTACTACACGTACCTCGTCGACATCATCGCAGATCGCCGCGAGAACCCGAAAGATGATCTGATCAGCATTCTCGTTCGGGCCAAGGAAGACGGCGTGCTCGTGAAGCACGAGGGCGAGCGCGAGGACCAGCGGATGGGCGTCGAATACTCGGATGAACATCGCGAGATGAGCAGCGACGAGTTGGTCAAGATGTGCGTGCTCCTGATGGTCGCGGGCAACGAAACGACCCGTAACGGTCTCTCCGGTGCCATTGAGCTCCTGATTGAGAATCCTGACGCGCGCCAGCGACTCATCGAGGATCCATCCCTGATCCCAGCCGCCGTGGAAGAAATGCTGCGGCTCACCTCGCCGGTCCTTTCTTTTGTCCGGACGGCGACCCAGGATACGGAAGTCCGCGGCGTGCCGATCGAGAAGGGCCAGAAGGTCCTAATGATCTACGGCTCGGCGAACCGCGACGAAGAAGAATTCGAGGATCCCGACAAATTCGACATCGAGCGCCGACCCCAGCACCTCGCCTTCGGCATCGGCAACCATTTCTGCATGGGCGCCAACCTCGCCCGCATGGAAATGCGCGTGGCCCTCGCCGAGGTCCTCCGCCGTACCCCCGACATGAGCTACTCGGCCGGTGGCCCGGAAATGGGCTCTTCTGCCCTGGTCCGCAGTGTGAAGCACCTCCACGTGCGCTTCACGCCGGAAAGCAAGAGCTAGGCGCCCGATTTAGCCTGATCGCGTGATTCGCATCAGGTCTTTCGGTTCAGAGGCGCGGCGGCGGGGTTCCGCCGCCGCGCCGACCGAACTACGATAAAGGCATGAGCGAAAACCGCGACGCCACCATGATCGATTCCTGGACCAACGCTTTCCTGCCCGATCGCGAAGCTCTCTGGAACAAGACCCTCGCCGCCCAGGGCGTGCCGATCAAGGTGCGCCGCGATCCCGAGGACAGTTTCTGCGACGGCGAGCGCATGCACGCACGCATGGACGAAATCGGCATGCGCGCCCTCGTGCTGCCCACCTGCGATCTCCCCGAGCACGCAGGCATCACCGACTACGAACCCTTCGCTATGCGCTTCGAAGAAACCGAGCGCCTCGCGACGGCCCATCCAGGCCGCTTTGTCGGTCAGTGGAGCATCGACCCAACGCAGGGCACCGCCGGCGTGGACCGCGCCCGCGAAGTGGCCAGCGAGCCGTGGATCGTCGCTCTCCACGTGCACACGCATAGCTTCGACCGCACCTTCGACCATGCCGACTACTATCCCTACTACGCCCTCGCCCACGAACTCGACCTGCCTTTTGTCATGCAGGCGGGCACTTCGGGCGGCCGCTTCCCCAGCAATTGCGGCCATCCCATCGGCATCGATCGCCCTGCCATCTACTTTCCTGATGTCGACTTCGTGCTGTCGCATACGGGCTGGCCCTGGGTCGAAGAAGCCGTCGCGATGGCACTGAAATTTTCGAACGTCTACCTCGGTACGGCTTCGCTTCCTCCCAAGCGCTGGCACGCCTCGCTGGTTGATTTCCTCCGCGGCCCCGGTCGCGGCAAGACGATGTTCGGTACAAGCTTTCCCACGGTGGGACATCGCCATGCGATCGCTCAGCTCTCGGCACTCGAACTGCCCCAAGAAATCGAGGCCGCCGTGATGGGCGGCAACGCTGCCCGGGTCTTTTCGCGCATCCCGTAGCAGTACACAGCATTACGCCTCAGTAAAACGGCCTAACTGTACTTATTGAAAGCGGGAGGCATCTCCGGACCATGCAAAAAGTGATGCACGGAATTAGAGTGATCGAGGTGGCGCAATATGTCTTCGTCCCGGTCGCGACGAGCGTCCTCAGCGAATGGGGCGCCGAAGTCATCAAAGTCGAACCGCCGCTTACCGGAGATGCCTACCGAGGACTTCGTCGAACCGGCAGCATTTCCAACGAAGGCGATGTGAACCCCGCCCTCGAGCACGCTAATCGCGGGAAAAGGAGTATCGGACTCGACATCGCGCAGCAAAGTGGACGCGCGATCCTAGGCAAGCTCCTGACGACAGCGGATGTGCTTGTCACGAATTTGCTCCCCGACTCACGTGAAAGGCTCGGCCTGGACGAGGCGAGCGTCCGCGCCGACAATCCACAGATCATCTACGGGCGCGGCACCGCACTCGGCGAAAGAGGCCCGGAACGTAATCGCGGCGGATTTGATCACGCCGCCTACTGGGCGCGTTCCGGTGCCCAGTACGGGGCGACTCCTGAAGGCGCTGCTCGACCCGCGCCCATGCCGAGCGGTGCCTTTGGTGACTCCACCGCGGGGCTCGCCCTGGCGGGTGGAATCGCAGCAGCGCTCCTCGCGCGTGAACGAACGGGCGAAGCCACCACCGTCGATCTTTCGTTGCTAGGTCTCGGGGCTTGGTCCATGGCCGGCTCGATTCATGGCACGCTGAGGCAAGGAGAAGCGCCGGCCCCTTTGCCCCGGGTGCCCGCCTTCAATCCGCTCGCCGGGACCTTCCGCACTCAAGATGACCGCTGGATCGTCCTCGGGCTGCTCCAGGGCTTTCACCAATGGCCTCAGTTCGCGCGTGCTGTTGGGCATCCGGAGTGGGTCAGCGACGCACGTTTTTCACGTGAAGAAACATACGCCGAGAATCACCCTGCACTGCAGGACCTTCTCGAGACGCTCTTTGCCGAGGCGCCCGCCTCACACTGGCGAGACGTGTTGGCTTCCCTCGATGCCGTCTGGGAGGTCCTGCAGAACCCGCTTGAGGTCACTCGTGATCGCCAGATCGAGGCGAACAACTACCTGCTCAAGGTCCCGGGCGAGCCTGATTTGGAACTTGTTTCCAGTCCGGTGCAGTTCGGAGAGAGACCCAACCAAACGACGCGTGCCCCCGGTGCGGGAGCTCACACGGAGGAGATTTTACTGAGCCTAGGGATCAGCTGGGATGAGATCGCAGCGCTCAAATCCGACCGCACCATCAGCTAAGACGCAAGCTACCGCCGCCTGCACAAATTGTTAGAAGAGTTGTCAGCAACTTGGGTCGCCAAATTTATTCATGACACCGGATCCAGGTCCTCCCAGCGAATCCTCCCACCGAGCGCTATCAATCTCGCTCACTGAGCCACCTCTTCTTCCAGGCTCATCCGATGAAGGAGAACCATGTCCCAGGGTATCCGCCGTCCGCACGAAGCAATCGACTATGCCGAGCTGACTCGCGCCTATCCACCTGCGCCGGAATATTTCGAATCACGCTTCCTTGAGAATCGCGCACAGATCGAGGCTCGCCAGCTCACGCGTGTTCAGGACCGTGCTCTGCGCGCCTATCAAGTTCCGTTTTTCCGCAAGCGCTGGGATGCAGCCGGTTTCGATCCGAGATCGATTCGGTCTCTCGAAGACCTTTCGCGTATTCCTTTTTATACCGTCGACGATATTCGAAAGAGCATCGAAGATAATCCACCCCTCGGCGACTACCAAGGCGTCTCCATTGAGAACGGTCGCCAGGAGCCGATGCGCATTTTCATGTCGGGCGGCACAACCGGCAACTCACGCCCCACGCTCTACACGCACTGGGATCGCGAAGCGGGTGCGATCTTGACGGCACGCGCTCTTTACATGCAGGGCCTTCGACCCGGGGATGTCGTCCTCAATGCATGGGCATACTCCACGCATAACGGCGCATTCTCTTTTGACGAAGCGATGTATCGCTGGCTGAACTGCGTCGTGATCACGACGGGGACCGGAACCGTCACGAGCAGCAAGCGACAGATCGAACTCGCTCTGCAGTACGGCGCGAGCGCCATCCTGACGACCGGCGATTATTTGTTGCGCCTGGCAGAAGTCGCGCGGGAGATGGGCGTTGATCCGAAGAAAGATCTGAAGCTCGTCACGCTGCCCAATATCGGAGACCGCGACCTGCTTGAGTCGACGTTCGGTGCGCCGAGCTATCAGTCCTACGGCTTTCACGAAGTGCAGTGGGTCGCGAGCGAATGTCCCGAACGGCAAGGCCTTCATATCTTCGAAGACGCATTCATCATTCAGGTCGTCGACCCCGAGACAGGCGAGCCCAAGCCCGATGGAGAGCTTGGCTCTCTTGTCGTGACGGAGCTCTACAAAACGGGCAGTCCCCAGTTCCGATACAACATCATGGATCTCGCCTTCCTTCATCCGCCGGAGCAATGCGCCTGCGGAAGCTGGCTGCGGCGGATGGGTCCCTTCGCGGGCCGCGGCGATAATATGGTGAAGCTTCGCGGCGTGAATGTCTGGCCCGAAGCCCTCGGCGAGATCGTCACCGTCCATGAGAACGTCACCGAAGACTATTTCGTGCGCGCGGTGCGACGCGGCAATCGAGATGAGATGATCGTTGCGGTCACGACGGACTCGGACTCAAGCGAATACACTCGCATCCAGAGCGAACTCGAGCATCTCCTCAAAGAGAAGCTTGGCGTGAAGTTCGACGTCGAGATCTATCCCCGAGGTGGCCTCGACGAACTCACCGAGATCAACACCTCTCCCAAGACGAAGCGCTTCCGAGACGAACGTGGCGACGTCTAGCGGTCGCTTCGTCGGCCGAGGGCATCAGGGAAAGAACCCTTGAGCCTGCGAGACCGCGTCGCGATTGCGGGAATCGGCTGCACCGAATTCTCAAAGGACTCGGGCGTGAGCACGCTCACGCTCGGCACGCGTGCGATCATGGGCGCACTTGAGGACGCCGGGCTACCGCCCGACCAGCTCGACGGCATTGCGACCTTCCGTGTCGGCGACTCGGTGCTGCCCTCTATCCTCGCGCAAGCACTCGGCATAAAAGACCTTCGCTACTACGTCGACCAGTTCGGCGGAGGTAGCGTCTCTCATTCGATCGTCGGGCAGGCTGCGCTCGCCGTCGAGGCGGGCATCGCGGACTACGTTATTTGCTACCGCGCACTCAACGCACGCTCGGAGTTCCGCATGGGCGGCACGGGGCGGCCACTCGTCGACGCAGTCGAAACGCAGTACCAGGCGCCCTTCGGCTATTTCGCGCCGCCCCAGCAATACGCAATGGCTGCGCGAGCGCATATGGAGAAGTACGGCACGACTGCAGCCCAGTTCGGCGCCATCGCCGTTGCGCAACGCACCTTCGCAGAGCAGAACGAACGGGCTCTTCTCCGGACACCGATGACGCTTGAAGACTATTTCGCCTCGCGAAGCATCGTCGACCCGTTCAGGCTCTTCGATTGCTGCCTCGAGACCGATGGCGCCGTCGCGATCCTCGTCACGAGTGCCGAACGCGCGCGCGATCTCAAACAAACGCCCGTTCTGATCTCCGGCGTGAGCTGGGGATCGGGGCATACGCTCTATTCGAACGAGCAGCCCGACCCGACACGCAGCGGCGCCGCGGATATGGCCCCGCGCCTCTTCGAGATGGCCGGGGTCGGCCCAGAAGAAATCGACGTCGCCGAAATCTACGATTGCTTCACCTATAGCGTGCTCGTTCAGCTTGAGGATTACGGCTTCTGCAAGAAAGGCGAGGCAGGCGCATTCGTCGAAAGCGGCGCGACGTCACTCGGCGGCGCGCTGCCCACGAATACCCACGGCGGTTTCCTCTCCGAAGGCTATGTCCATGGCTTCAATCACATCTATGAAGCGGTCTCGCAGCTCCGCGGCCATGCCGGTGCGCGCCAGGTCGAGGGCGCCGAAGTCGCGCTCTCCACGGGCCAGGCAGGCTACATCTCGGGGAACAGCTCGGCCCTCATCTTGCGGAGAGATGCATGAGTGCTCCGAAGGACATCCGGCATCCGCATCCGCCCATTGAACCCTACGCCGACCGCGATTCCGCGCCCTATTGGCAGGCCCTGTCGGAAGGCCGGTTTGAATTGCAGCGCTGCTCGGAATGCAACGCGCTGCGTTGGCCGCCGCGGGCGATCTGCAATCGCTGCCATAGCTTCGAGAGCCAGTGGGAAAGCCCACCCGAAACGGGCCGCATCCTCAGCTGGACACGCACGGAGCAAGTCTTCGCAGAGGCCTGCCGCGAGATCGTGCCCTACTTCGTCGTTCAGGTCGCGCTCGACGCGCAGCCCGACATTCTCATGATCGGCGGCTGGTTGGCCGAGCGCGCGCCGCGGCCTGGCGAGGCCGTCGAGATTGATCTCGTTCGGCCCGATCCCGAAACTTCGACTCGCCTCCCGTTCTGGAAGCCGACCGAGACTGACTGACTTATCGTTTCCCAGAAGGTGCCATCAGGGCCCGCCAAGGCCCACCAATTTTGCGCTGGAACTAAGACCGGGCCGAGGAAGAGAAGTGATATGAGTCTCGTCAAGAAGATTGCCATCGGCGTAGCAGGACTGCTGATCCTGTTCGCAGTTCTCTCACTGATTGGAATCAGATCGAGCGGCGCCTGGAATCTCGTTTTCCCTTCCACGCATTTCGACACCGAAGCGCCTGAAATCCCCGCAAGCTTTGGGACAGGAGAAAAGGGCCAGCGCCAGATCCGCGTGCTGGTCTTCTCGAAAACCAACTCCTTCCGACATACTGAAGGCATAGAAGGCGCCCGCGATTTCCTCGACCGCATCGCCCCGAGCAAGAACTGGGCGCTCTACCATTCCGAGAACAGCGCTCTTTTTGACCCCGTTCACCTCGCTCGATTCGACGTCGTCGTTTTCAGTAATGCGACGGGCAACATGTTAAGCGACGAGCAGGACGCCGCCTTCCGCAGCTGGCTCGAAGGCGGCGGCGGCTGGCTCGGTATTCATTCCGCCGGCGATGGTTCCCATGAAGAATGGGAGTGGTTTCATTCGAACCTCATTGGTGGCGAATTCGCAGGGCATATCATGGGCCCTCAAACCCAGGAAGCCCGCGTCATCATCGAAGACCGGAGCCATCCTGTCACCCGCAACTTGCCTCCCGAATTCATGCATTCCGAAGAGTGGTACTCGTGGAAGACCAGTGCCCGCACCCACGGTATGAACGTGCTCCTCACCGTCGACGAATCGAGCTACGAGCCCTGGATTCGCATCATGGGCAGCGAGACCGATATCCGCATGAAGGATCACCCCATCGCGTGGTGGCGATGCGTCGGAGAGGGCCGCACTGTGTACTCAGCGATGGGGCACTGGGCGGAGGCGTATAAAACGGAGCATTATCCGACGCTTCTCGCCAACGCGATCGATTGGGCCGCGGGCCTCACAGGCACAGAGTGTCGCAACGGCGGCTAAAGCCGGCAGGAGAAAACGAATGGAATCCGAGCAGCGCCGCGCGCTCCTCCTGCTGATCGGCATGGGCGGCTCCACCGTCCTCGCCAGCTATGTCCTCGCCTTCGTCCTCGAACCCGAGATCCGCACGGGACTCTGGGGCGGCATCCCGGAAGGTGGCATGCGCGATTTCTATACGGTGAATATGCTCATCGCCGCGGCCAGCTTTTTCCCCATGACCTACGCCCTTGGCTTTGCCACTCCTGCAAGCGAACTCAAGGCCCGAACCGGGATCGGCTTCAACGGCATGCTCGGCGCCTACGCCGCGATCTTGATGGCCTCAGCGCTCTGGCTCCCGCTCACTGCGCTGTATCTCGGGAGTCCTACGGGGATTCTCTGGTGGATCATTCGCATCGACCTCTTCATCGTTGGCGCCGGCGCCAGCGTTCTCCTCTATATGCTGATCCGTCGCGCCCAGGGCGGGCCCCCTCTGATCTGGCTCGCGGCCGTCCTGTTCTTTTTCTTTTGGCTGCAAACGGCCGTGCTTGACGCACTCGTATGGCCCTATTATTTCCACGCATAGGTTTATCAAACCCCGCTTCTTAAGGAGCCCGCGACCCCATGGGCCGATTCGATCAAAAAGTTCTGATTCTCACAGGCGCTGGTTCCGGCATCGGACGCGCCTCGGCACTCAAGCTCGCCTCCGAAGGCGCGTCGCTCTACCTAATGGATGTGAACGCCGAAGGTCTCGCTGAAACGGTGCAGGACGCGCAGAGAATCGGCGGCACGATCGAGTCCTCGGTTTCCGATATCAGCAACGAAGACCAGGCCAAAGCGTCCGTCGCCGCCTGCGTGAAGGCCTTCGGCCGCCTCGACGCGCTCTGCAATAACGCGGGCGTCATCGCCTACGAAAACGCGCATGATATGAGCCTCGAGTTCTGGCGACGCATCCTTTCTATCAACCTGGACGGCACTTTCCTGATGACCCGCGAAGCGCTTCCGCACTTGATTGAGACGCGCGGCGCGATCGTCAATATCGGGTCCACGGCCGGACTCGCCGGACTCGCCTACGCCTCCGCCTACAGCGCATCCAAAGGCGCGGTCCACGCTTTCACCCGCGCGCTCGCCGTCGAGTACGCAGACCGAGGCGTTCGCGCCAATTCGATCTGCCCCGCCTCGATCCAAACCGGCATGAGCAATGAAGCCCGCATTCCCACGGGCGCAAACTTCGAGCTCCTGAATCGCTTGAGTTCTCTGCACGGGAACGCCGGACCGGAAGTCGTCGCGGATCTCGTCGTTTTCCTGGCCTCCGATGAAGCGAAATACATCTCCGGCGAGGAAATTCGAATCGATGGCGCGGCTCTCGCTTGACGGCGACTAACTCCTCCAAGCGCTCCTCCAAGCGCTCCTCCAAGCGCTCCTCCAAGCAGCCCTCCGAACGCGCCTCCAAGCAGTCTGAGCGCGCGCTGATTTTTGACATGGACGGTGTGCTCATCGACTCCGAGCCGCTCTGGCGCCGCGCCGAGATCGAAATTTTCGCTACGGTCGGCCTAACGCTTGTTGAAGAAGATTGCTTAAAGACACAGGGCCTGCGCATAGACGAAGCGGTCGCCTACTGGTTCGAGCGTCATCCCTGGACCGGAACGCCCTGCGCAGAAGTGGCGGACGCGATCGTGAGCCGTATGGTCGACTTTATCCGGAGCAAGGGCGAACCGATGCGCGGCGCCCGCGAGTCGATCGCCGCTGCGGATGCGCAGGGATGGCGACTCGGGCTCGCCTCCTCCTCTTCGTCGAGACTGATCCAAACTGTGCTTGACCGATTCGGACTCGACGATGCATTCGAGTCGGCCCGCTCCGCCGAAAACGAAGCCCAGGGCAAACCCGCTCCCGACGTCTATCTCGCTACCGCCCGCGAGATGGGCATCGCGCCCGCGCGTTGCATCGCGATCGAAGATTCGCCGAACGGCATGATCTCCGCACTGGCCGCCGGCATGCGCTGCATCACCGTGCCCGATCCTGAGCTGCGAGACGATCCGCGCTTCGACAGAGCCACGCATCAGATCGCTTCTCTTGAGGAACTCCCCGGCCTTCTCTCAGACCTCCTCTAAGACCCTCTTTAGCACCTCCTTTAAGAACTTCTTTCCGACCCCCCTTATTCCCGATCTCGCCTAAGAACAAAGGAGACCCACGAGCATGCCTTCTTCCACCTCCTCTCCCGATGAAATGACCGCACTCGCCGAGGCCTACTTTTCCGCAGTGTCCGCCCCTCTCTGCCAACAAGCATGAGACACCAAGCCCCTGAACAATTACTGTAGGGCGATGGATGGTGTACTCGAATGAATCAAGATACGAACACTCTAGCTGCGTCTCGGGAATCGGCGGAGGCGCGTAGCGCCGAAGACG
>JBDNFB010000230.1:0-4126 GCA_041690055.1 Myxococcota bacterium
CACAAAAGACCGAAGCAGATCCTCGTCGACGTAGGACAGCCCGAGCCACTGAACAAAAACGCCTTCGGGTGTGAGTCGAGACTTCACGCGCTCAAAGAAATCGGCCGTGTAGAGATGGGAGGAGCCCGCGGTCCAGGGATGCGAAGGCTGCGAGACGATGGTGTCGTACGGCTCGCGCTCGAGTTCGAGGATGCTCCGCGCATCACCGAGCCGCGTCGTAATGCGTGGATCCCGTCCCGGATCGTATTGCCTCAAGCCCGCAACATATGCGTTCGCCGCGACGACCTCGGGTTCGAGCTCGACCACGTCGATTTCTTCCACGGTCTTCGGGACGAGTTCGAGCGCCACGCCGCCCCCCAGCCCGATCATCAGCATGCGGCGATTGCCGGCCGGGGCCAGCGCCGGAAGCGCCCCCATCCAGCGCGCCGCCGGGACGAGTCCTGTTCGCGCGCCGGGCTTCGTGATCAAAGACTCCGGGATCCCGTTCGTACGGATTCGAATGCCTTCGGCCGTATCGATGGCAATCACGCTCGCGGAGCGGCCGACACTATGAAAAAGCACATCTTGGTCGTCCGCACGGGGCGCGATCGAAGAGGGGATCGGCGAGGAACGGAGCAGGAGCCAAGGCGTCTCCGGAGGCCAGACCAGCGCAAGCACAAGGACGAGTGCGAAACCGCCTAACATGAAACGAGCCCGTGACGGATTCAGCCACCAAGCCAAGGCCGCAAGCGCCAAATTCAGCCCCACAGCGAAGGCGAGTGTCCCGGCGAAGCCGAGCGCGGGCAAGAGCCAGAACCCTGCCGCGACCGAGCCCACGATCGCACCGAGCGTATTGGCGGTATAGGCCCGAGCCGTCGATGACGCCGCTGAATCCACATCGTCTGTCAGCGCGCGCACTACGAAGGGAAACATCGCACCGATACAGATCGTCGCTGGAAGAAGCACCAACGTGACCATCCCCGCTAGGCGGATCGTCGCCGAAGCGCCGCCCAGAAAGACCTCAGCGTCGATCCACGCCGGGAACTGCCCCACGGCGCGATAAGCCAGCAGGGAGAAGAAGGCAGCACCCAGTTGGCTGAGAGTGAGTCCGCTGAGCGAGCGAGAGAGGCTGGTCGCGAAGCGCGAGGCGATGGCTCCCCCGAGCGCTATGCCCAACAAGAAACTCCCGAGCATTGCGGCGAAGGCGTAGACGCTGCCGCCCATCACGTGTTCGATCAGCCGAACCCAGAGCACCTCGTACGTAAAGGAAGCCACCCCGGCGAATCCAGCGAAACCGACGATCGCTTTCGCGCCGCGCGCGCCCAGCAGCTCGGAATCAACAGGACCCCGCTCATCCGCAACGTTCCCAGTCGACTCGGAGGCCGACGCGGAAGTCGAAGAAGAAACGGCCGCTCCCGCTTCGAGCGGGCTGTCCGTCTCACGCGAAGCGCCACGTGCCAGGACCACTGCACCAAGAAAAACCACCGCATTCAGGAGCGCGCCGAGATAGACCGTCCCGCGCAGTCCCAGAGCCGGCATAAGAAAGAAGGCCGTCGTGAGTGTGCCGAAGATTGCCCCGAGGGTGTTTACCGAATAGAGCGCGCCGATGCGCGGCCCGACTTCTGCGTCTGTATGAACTGCATGGCGAGCAAGCAGCGGCAAAGTGGCGCCCATGAAGGTCGTCGGAATGCCCAAGATCAGGAACGAGGTCGCCAAGTAGAGGCCCAGCGCAAGCGGGGAGCCAGGATCCGTCACGCCGCGAAGCAGCTCCACATGAAGCGAGCGGGTCGCCTCGATCGCCCACGGGACAGCGAGCGCCGAGCAGGCGATCCCGAGTTCGAGCAGGCCATAAACGAGCACCGGCCGGCGCACATGATCCACGAAGCGCCCAGCCAGGGCCGCCCCAAGTGCCAGCCCGCCCATATAGGCAGCCAGCACAGTCGACACAGCAAGCCCAGAGGTCCCGAAAACAAACGAGAATTCTCGGGTCCAGACCGTCTCGTAGAGGAGCCCGGCGAAGCCCGAGAGGGCGAAACAGGCAAGAACCAGCCCAAAGCGCAGGCGGGAATTCATGCTTGGAAGAGACCCAGGGCGCGGCGGAATTGTGTCACCATCCGCGCCAGTGTCGCGCTGATCCTGGGGGCTCGCGAGGGATCTCTTCCCCAAAGGGTTAGAAAACTGCGCATGACGTAAAAAAACCCCATTTGATCTATTTTGCACTCACTTTTTTTCCACACGATCAGTCATTCCGTGTACGATCATTCTTGATCTGGGAAGGTCAAGCGCACCGAAAACCATCGGGCGCTTGGGAGGATATCGGCAAGCAGGGCTCTCTAGAGCCACCTCGTCCAAATGACATTCGAGAATCCAAGGTGTTGGGAAGCGCCCTGGACTTAATTCTCGACGATTCGAGCACTCCACTCGACCCTTTCTTCTACCAACGGCCACACACAGTGACTCGGGGTAGAAAAGCTACAATGGGCAGGTTGAGACAGTAAGAATCGCGTCCGGAACGACTGCTTTCACCTCGACAATCCAGATCAGTAAGCAAAGTCGGCCAAGCTCGGCCGCGTCACATGGTGTGGCGCCAATGGGTTGGCCAACGTCGTCTGCGCGCGTTTTGCGTGTGGGCGAATGGTTCGGCTGTACAAGCTGAAGCACTGATGCAGAGGTAGAAGCAAAATGATTCGATTAGTCCGCAGCCTTGCGCTCACGTCCCTCCTCCTGAGCCTCCCGATGTCGGCGAGCGCCCTTGGGATCTCCGTCACGGGCTTCACGAGCTCGACGGGTTCCACCACTCTTTTCGCTGGCGACACCATCACCATCGATCTCGTCGTTGAAAACGGCTCGGCCGAAGCCGTCAACGGCCTTGGCCTCGTGGCCACGGGCTACGATGATGACCGCAATGGCGCTGCCGATTCCGGTCTCGCGTTCCTGAGCGGCTCTGTCACCAGCAGCCTGCTGAATACGTTCCGCGCTCCGGGCACCCCGAACGAAGCGTTCGGTGGTCTCGCCAACGTCCGCACGGCACCGGTTGAGCAGTGGCTCTTCGACAACTTCGATCCCCAGGAACTGCGCACCTCGTTCTTCGCGGGCGCAGATCTCGGTAGCTCGAACGGCTCAGGCGCCGACGATGTTGGTATCGGCGGCGGCTACACCGGCGACGGCGATGTCCACTTCCAGCTGACCTTCGTGGCCGGCGCGACGGCCCCGGGCCTGACCTCTCAGCTCTTCAACCTGAACTTCGGCACCGACGCCCAGTACGGCGAAGTTGCAATTGGTGCCGGCGGCTCGAGCCTCGCGTTCACGAACGATAGCCTGGCCATCACCGTGATCCCGGAGCCGGGCACTGCCCTTCTCATGGGCCTCGGCCTCGCGGCCCTCGCGGCGCGACGCCGCTAGGCAGAGCTTGCTTCGACCCTCGACTCGTGATCATTAAAGAGGCCCCAGCGCGGTTCGCCGCGCTGGGGCTCCTCGAGGGACTAACGAATCACCCGGGCGCTCGTTAGCTCCCGTCCGATTCCGGAGCGCAAGACAAAACGGCCGCTCCCCAATTGGGGAGCGGCCGTTTCGCGTTGCAGAGCTAGTCTTCGGATACAGCGGAGCTTGTTCTTGAATACAGCGATTCTCTTCTCGAACTAAGCGAAGCCTCTTCTCAAACCAAGTGAAGCCTGTTCTCAAGCTACCGGCTGCCGGCGAGATACTCACGGAGCAGAATGAAACGGTTGCCTTCGATCACGTGCAGATGCCCGTCGAGTAGCACCGTTCGGTCGAGAAACTCCGCCGGCACATTCGCGAGCAAATTCGTATCTTCGCCGCGCGTCAAACCGTTTCCGTTGCGCGTTGGGTAGAGCTTTCCAACTTTCTCTGCCGCCTCCGCTAAGCTGGGCTCCGGCTTTTCAAAGGCACCGATTTGCATGCTGTATTCATCGGCAGAGGCCGAACCAGCGCCCCCCACTCCGCCCACGCACACACTCGCCGCAAGAGCGACTGTCGTCGCGAACCGAAGGGAATGGGACCGGACGCGATGCTTCATGGGAGTGCTTTCTCCGTTGCGAGCGGGCCGAGACAAGACCGCGTTAGGGATGGGAACACCGAGAACCTAGTCGACGCTGCACTCAGCTTGCTCTTCTTTCCCCAATGCACA
>JBDNFB010000231.1:0-23572 GCA_041690055.1 Myxococcota bacterium
CCGTCCGGAACCCATTCGATTCCGTCACAGGCTTCGAGCTTCGCCAGCACGTCCTCTCGTGAAAGGGGCTCGGAGAACTCAAGCGAGAGCGAAGTCCCTTCGCCGACGAAGGCCGGCACCTGGATGCTCGTCAGGTCCAACCGCAAGTCTTTTGAAACGAGACGGGCGAGATCGCTGCGCACGCGCGCGCCGTCGATGCCACCCCCTGGAATCACGTCAAAAGCGACGGGCTGGCCTGCGGGACCCACCTCCCGTTCGCCGTCTTGATTGAAGAGGTTGATCGATTCTTCGGAAAGGGAAACGACGCCGCGTCGCCCCTGAGCCGCAGCGCTGCTCAAAACCGTCCCGACGACACGCGTCAGTGTCGGCGCGAAGCATGAGAGAATCGGCGCCCAGGCAAGAGCCGTACTACTTGGAAGCGCGAGCAGAGGCGCATTCGCGAAGCTTGCCCGTTCGTCCGCCGACGGAGCGGAGAATCCCGGCCCGAGCGCCGGCATCAGCACACCCCCCTGGCCCGCAAGTACACCCGTACAGTCAATGCAGGGGACTTCTGCGCGCAGCGCTTCACGAACGACCTCAAGCGCGGGCGTCGTCGGTGTACAGATAAAGATGAGGTCCCTCCCCTTGAGCGCCGGCCATTCGCCGATCACGTCGACCCCATCACCACGAAACTCGATATCCTCGCCGGCCGAAGCCGCCGTCGCCACACCCACAAGTTCTGCGATCGGCCAATCGCTCGCGTCGAGCTGCTCAATCAAGTCGCGGCCGAGGTGGCCCGCCGCTCCAAACACCACGAGCCGCAGCGGCGTACGTGCATTAGGGGCACCCTTCTTAGGCGTGTTCTTCTCATTCGAACTGCTCATCAATTAGCCCTTCGCGAGCGCCTCGAGGACGAGGTCACCCATCCGCTGACAGCCCACGGTTTCACGGGTTTCGCCGGCGAGCACGAGATCGCCACTGCGATGCCCCGCATCGAGCACGTCAGTGACGGCCTTGCGGACCGCCGCCGCGGCATCAGTCGCCAGGAAAGAAGTTTCAAGCAGCATCGCCACGCTCTGAATCGCGGCCAGCGGGTTCGCAATATCCTTGCCCGCAATATCGGGCGCAGAACCGTGGACGGGCTCGAAAAGACCAAAGCCCCCCGTGGCGAGACTCGCCGAAGGCAGCATGCCGAGCGAACCCGTGATCATCGCGGCCTCGTCGCTCAGAATATCGCCGAAGAGATTGCCCGTAACGATGACATCAAAACGTTTCGGTTCTTGAACCAGGAGCATCGCGCAGGAGTCGACCAGCTGATGGGCGAGTTCGACGTCCGGGTAGTCTTTCGCCACTTCGTCGACGACTTCGACCCAGAGCTGCGACACCTCGAGCACGTTCGCCTTATGCACGTGCGTCACGTGATTGCGGCGGAGTCGCGCTTGTTCGAATGCGACGCGCGTGATCCGTTCGACTTCATGCTCATCGTAGACCATCGCGTTGATCGCGCTGCGGTTCCCCTTCTCTCCCGAGCGGCCGCGTGGCTCGCCGAAATAGATGCCCCCCGTCAACTCTCGGACGACAAGAAGGTCGACGCCGGCCACGATCTCGGGACGAAGTGCCGAAGCATTCACGAGCGCCGGAAAGACGGCGGCGGGGCGTAGATTGGCAAAGAGTCCGAGCGCTTTGCGAATTCCGAGGAGACCCTTTTCGGGACGCACGTCGACGGGCATTGCATCCCATTTCGGACCACCCACGGCGCCGAGCAATACAGCTCGGCTCTTGCGGCAGAGTTCGATGACCTCGTCACGCAGCGGCGTACCATGCGCGTCGATCGAGCAGCCACCGATCAGCTCTTCCTCGAATTCGAAATCGAGTCCAAACTTTTCGCCGGCGGCGACCAGTACGCGACGCGCCTGTTCCGTGACCTCAGGTCCGATCCCGTCTCCGGGCAATAATACAATTCGTTCTGCCAATGGTTTTCCTTCCCGAATACCCGCCGCGCGCAAAAGCGCAGGGGATTCGTGCTTTCCTTGGTTAAAGGACGGGGCGCCGGCGTTAGATGCCGCGGGGCGCGTCCAGATCTTCGTGCTGTCGCTTATGCCACTCGAGCTTGTTCAGCGCATTCACGTATGCCTTGCTGCTCGCGACCATGACGTCCTCGTGGACGCCGTTCCCAATCACACGCCGGCCTGCTTCCTCGATCGTCACAGAGACTTCGCCCTGCGCATCGAGGCCCGAGGTGACGGCGTGCACGCGGTACTGGATCAAACGGCTCGCGGTCTCGGTGAGGTCCGTGATGGCTTTGAAGATCGCGTCCACGGGGCCGACGCCGCTCGCCTCCTGCTCGACGGATTCACCGTCCACGGCCAGGCGCACGACCGCTTTAGGCGGAGCAGCGCTGCCGCAGGTCAGCGCGAGCGACTGGAAAGCAAAGCGTTCATCCACAGTCTGCACCGAATCGGACACGATCGCTTCGAGGTCTTCGTTGTAGATCACCTTCTTCGCGTCCGCGAGATCCTTGAAGCGCTTGAAGGCGCGTTCAAATTCGTCGCCCTCCACTTCGAAGCCGAGCTCGCTGAGTCGATCGCGGAAAGCATGCCGTCCCGAGTGTTTGCCCAGCACGAGTTCGTTCGAAGCGCGCCCGATCGACTCCGGCGTCATGATCTCGTACGTAATCGCTGCCTTCAGAACACCGTCCTGATGAATGCCCGCTTCATGCGCGAAAGCATTATCGCCGACGATCGCCTTATTCGGCTGCACCTGAACGCCGGTAACGGAACACAGCAGACGACTAGAAGGATAGATCTCCCGCGTATTGATCCGTGTATCGAGGCCCGAGAATTCCTCCGAGCGGGTCTTGAGCGCCATCACGACTTCTTCAAGCGACGTATTGCCCGCGCGCTCGCCAATCCCGTTCACGGTGCATTCGACCTGACGCGCGCCTCCGCGAATCGCGGCCAGACTATTCGCAACCGCGAGCCCGAGGTCGTTATGGCAATGCACGGAGAAAATCACGCCGGCAGCACCTTCCACGCGCTCCCGCAAATACTGGATCAGCGCACCGTATTCCGTCGGCGTCGTGTAGCCCACCGTATCCGGCACGTTCAGCGTCGTCGCGCCCGCTGCGACCGCTGCCGAAAAGACTTCGACGAGATAATCGCGGTCGGATCGCGTCGCATCTTCGGCCGAGAATTCCACATCGTCCACAGAACCACGCGCCTGACGCACGGCCCGATCGACTTCTTCGAGAACCTGCTCGCGGCTCATCCGCAGTTTGTATTCGAGATGGATATCGCTCGTCGCAATGAAGGTATGAATGCGCGGATGCTTGGCAGACTCAACGGCCTTCGCCGCGCGGTCCACGTCCATCTGCGCCGTGCGCGCGAGACCACACACAATCGCGTGCTTGATCTCCTTGGCGATCGCCTGCACCGACTCAAAATCGCCATCGCTGGCGATCGGGAAGCCCGCTTCGATCACGTCGACGCCGAGCTTTTCGAGCTGACGCGCGAGAGTCAGCTTCTCTTGCATGTTCATACTGCAGCCCGGCGACTGCTCGCCGTCGCGCAACGTCGTATCAAAGATCCGAATCATTTCGCTGCTCATCGTGTTCCGCTTCCGCCCGAAGTGCCGGGGGTCTCCGGGGTCTCCGGGGTATTAGACGCGCTTCCTCCCGGTTCGCGGTCGACGAGGGAACGCAGATTCGAGGGGCCGCCGGGGTCATCCTCGTCCCTTCCCCCTGTTGGCCCTGCTGGCTCAGCGGCCTCATCGCCAGTGCCATCGCCATGAACATCTCCCGTCACCTCGGCGGGAATCAACTCACGCCCCGTACGCCATCGCCAAAGCGCGCCCGCCGGTCCGGAAGCCACGTAAGCCACACCGACGAGGAAGAAGTTCAGCCCCGGCTCGAGAATCAACAGCAGCATCACGATCACGGGCAGCACGGTGCCTGAGTAGTTCCGGCCGAAGCGCACGTTCTTGAAGCTGTGATACGGAATCGGAGTGACCATCAACAGACCGAGAAACGCCACACCGAGCGCCGGCACGAGTGCCGGCAAACCGAGACCGATATTGGGCCCAACCAGAAAGGTCTTGAACCAAACTGCGGAAACAACCATGCCCGCGCCCGCCGGCGTGGGCAGTCCGTCGAAGCGACCCAGATAGCGGCCGGATTGCACGTTGAACCGCGCAAGGCGCAGCGACGCGCAGGCCGTATACGTAAAGGCCATCACCCAACCCGCCCAGCCCAGCCCAGCGAACTGGCCGGCGTAAAAAGCGAGAACTGCAGGTGCGACTCCAAAGGAAACGGTATCTGCGATCGAGTCGTATTCCGCGCCGAAGCGGCTGACGTTGCCCGTCATTCGCGCAGCGCGACCGTCGAGGATGTCGAAGACCGCGGCGATAAAAATCGCGTAGGAAGCGACCATGACTTCGCCACTGCTGGCTTTGATAATCGCGAAGAAGCCCGCTGCGAGGTTGCCCGTGGTGAGCAATTGCGGCAGCAGCGCGGCGAACCCGGCTCGGTCGGGATCGTTTCGATTCCGCCGCCGTCTTCGACGACGATTCCCGTCGACTTCCTCTGCGACCATCCTATCCCCCCCCGCTCGTTCCCTATTTAGTTCTTCGAACGATCGACCAGCTGCTTCTCCGAAAGCCACGGCATCAAACCGCGCAGGCGTGCGCCGACTTCTTCGAGCTGATGATCGGCCATCGCGCGGCGTCGCGCGTGCATACCGACATTGCCCGCCTTGTTCTCAAGGATGAAGCGCTTGGCGAATTCCCCGTTCTGGATATCCGTGAGCACATCCTTCATGCGTGCCTTGGTTCCCGCATCGATGATGCGCGGCCCGCTCACGAAATCGCCGTACTCGGCGGTATTCGAGATCGAGTACCGCATGTTCGCGATGCCGCCTTCGTAGATCAGATCGATGATGAGCTTGGTCTCATGGATGCATTCGAAGTACGCCATCTCGGGGGCATAGCCCGCCTCGACCAGCGTCTCGAAGCCGGCCGTCATGAGCGACGTCAAGCCACCACAGAGCACGGCCTGCTCACCAAAGAGATCCGTCTCGGTCTCTTCGCGGAAATTCGTTTCGATGATGCCGGCACGACCGCCACCGATCGCCGACGCGTACGCCAAAGCAATCTGAAAAGCGTCGCCGGTCGGATCCTGATGCACCGCGACGAGACACGGCACGCCGCGTCCCTGCTCGTAATGATCGCGAACCGTGTGGCCGGGGCCCTTCGGCGCAATCATGATCACATTCAGATCCTTCGGCGGAATGATCGCTTGGAAGTGAATGTTAAAACCATGAGCCACAGCAAGATAATTGCCGGGCGCCAAGTTCGGCGCAATCTCGCTCTCATAGATTTCCGCTGCCAGCTCGTCGGGCACGGTGAGCATGATCACGTCCGCTTCGCGCGCTGCGTCGGCGACGGTCGCGACGCGGAGACCTGCGCCCTCCACCTTCGACCAGCTGCCTGAGTCCTTCCGGAGTCCCACAATCACTTCGATGCCGGAGTTGTGCAGGTTCTGAGCGTGGGCATGTCCCTGGCTGCCATAACCAATCACAGCGACCTTCTTCGACTTGAGTCGTCCGAGGTCTGCGTCTTTGTCGTAATAGATATTGAGTGCCATGAGAGGTTGTCCTGAGTCCTTTGGTTGGGTTGGGTCGGCGGGTGAGCCCGAGGCGACCCCGCTTCAAAAATCGATCCAGATTTTGTTCGAAGTCTTCGTGTCAGCGTCTTCGTACGCTCTGGCCTGTACGCTGCTCCTCGAAGCAGCTCGGCGGCACCGAGCCCAAGAGACAGTCAAGAGACGCTCAAGAGCCCCGAGATCGAGCGCATGGCTCTGCATCGGCCGATTCCGCCCTCGGACGGCTCTAACTACGCGAGATTACGCGACCTTTTGCGACTCTGCCAGCGCTAGGACTCGGTCGCCTCGTCCACTCGGGCCAACTCCCCGGCCTCCACAGGCCCCCCCAGGCGCTTCGCCTCTGCCTCCGCGCGGCGCAAATAACGCGCCGTGAGCGCCTCCGCCGGAATCCCTTCGCCGGCCGCGAGCCGCCGCGCCGCGAGCATGCCGACCCAGTCCGCGCGCGGTCGTGCCGCCGCCTCCTCGACCTTGGCCTCGAAAGAAAGACCGGCCGCCTCGAAATCGGACGCCCAGCCCGGCGCCTCCGGCGATACCGCGCAAACCGGCCGAGGCAAATCTGCCTTGAGTCTCTCGGGCGAGTAGAGCCCTTCCGCAAGAGTCGCCTCGAGCATCCCTCCAGCCAATGCCGATGCACGCCAGCCGCCCGCATACCATTCGCCACGCCGCGCATCGAGCAGCGCAACGACCTCGCGCCCCGAACCCGCCGCGGGCTCAAGCTGCGACAACGCCATCGCTTCCAGCGTCGAGACCCCCACGGCCTGAAGCGGTCTCCCAAAAGCCAGCCCCTTCGCGGTCGCCAAACCAATGCGCAGGCTCGTAAACGATCCGGGCCCCGTCGAAACCGCCAGCGCGTCCAAGTCCGAGAGCGACCAACCCGCCTCGCTAAGCAGCTCATCGATCGTCGGAAGCAGCGTCCCCGCATGTTGGCGCGTCGCCTCGGGCGCCTTCAGCGCCACGACCGTCTCGCCCTCCATCAGCGCGACCGAGAGCCAGTCTGTGGCAGATTCGATGGCCAGTATCTTCAGCATGATTCCATTCCGCACTCTCATCTCTGGAGTCGCTGGCGGCGTTCTCGGTATTGGCGGCGTTTTAGGTGTTCTAGGCGTTGGAGCGTTGGAGGTGTTGGAGGCGTTGGCGGCGTTGGCGGCGTTGGCGGCGCAGACCGCCGCCGGCGGCGAACTATTGCGGCCCGTTCGAAAGCCAGTCCACGAAGCGCATCCAGAACGGCGTCAGGTCATTCCAGAACGCCCGCCCCATCAGAAGAACTAACATTGCAAAGCCGACCGAGCTCGCCATCTCCCGCGTACGCAGAGAAAGCGGCGAGCGCTTGATGCCTTCGATGCTGTAGATCAAAGCCTGTCCGCCATCGAGAATCGGAATCGGCAAAAGGTTCAGCACCGCAAGGTTGATACTGATCAGCATCATCATCTGAAGATAGTCGAGCCAGCCTTGGTCCAGGGATTTCCGTGCAATGCGCGCGATTCCAATCGGCCCCGAGAGTTTATCCGTCCCCACCTCGCCCGTGAAAAACTTGCCGAGGCCTTCGAGATAGGCCGTTGTCATGCCCCACGCCATCTCGAAGGCACGGGGTACCGACTCGACCGGGTTCCGCACCTTGTGATAGCCACGCGCGCCGGGCAGAGAGGACACTGCCGCGCCGAGACCGATCTGGAAGACCTTCTCTTCCATGCCTTCAATTTCGTAGAGCCCCGCGACCGTCTCTTCTTGGGCCGCGAGCTGAAGGGTGCCGACCCGGCCTGCCCGCGAATACGTGATCTCGAGCTCGCGCCCGCCACTCGTCTGAATCAGAGAGACAAAGCTCCCGAAGCTTCCAATAGGCTCCCCATCCACGGCAAGCACGAGGTCTCCCGCTTCAAGGCCTGCCATCGCCGCAGGCTTATCCGGCGAGACGTAGCCCACCAAAATTGTCGCCGGCAGCAGACCTAACTTCGCAAGATCCGACTGCGCCGGAAGCGCAAGAGTCAGAATCTCCGGCGGCGGTCGCGCCGCGCCCGGCTCTGCCGTCGGACTCATCGGCGCCGTCTGCCGCTCGATCTGCCACATCACGACAGAACGTCCGTCCGTCTGTGCCTTCGCGACCGTCTCGGTATGCGCGGCACGCAGCGCCTCCCAATCCTCCAGATCGGAATCTCGGGCATCCCCCTCGGCCAAACCCACACGGTCCGGATCGATCGCCTCACCCACCGCGAGGACCAGATCCCCAGACCGGAATCCCGCCCGAGCTGCCGGGCTTGCGGCAGAGGGCACTCCGAGCAGCGATGCGAGCCGACGATTATTGATCCCGATCCAACCCGTATCGACGAAGGCGCCGAAACGATCGCGCGTCTTCTGCGTCGCCATCGGCACTTCGACATTCTGGATCTCGCCGTCGCGCTCGATTTCGAGAGCAAGCGCGCCCCCGTCCGTGCGCTCGGTGATCGGAATGATCGCCTCGTCCCACCACGTCACGGGCTGACCGTCTACCGACCGAATTCGGTCGCCAACTTCGATGCCCGCCCGCGCCGCCGGCGAATTCGCCTCAACCATCCCCACGACCGAATCCAATCGCGGGAATCCCACCCAAAGAATGCCCAGCAAGCACACGATCGGCAGGAGCATATTCATCGCCGGCCCCGCAAAGACCACCGCCAGCTTCTGCCAAACCGGTTTCGCCTCGAGATACTCGTCGGGACGCGCGTCTTCTGGCACCGCCGGTGCGAACTCTTCATCCCCAGGCATCGGCTCCCCGAGCATACGGACGAAGCCGCCTAACGGGATCCAGCCGATCACGTATTCGGTGCCGTTGCGTTCCCAGCGCATGCGCATCTTGCCGAACCCAATCGGCGAACCAAAACCGATCGAAAACTTCAGAACGCGAACGCCGCAAGCCTTCGCCACCAGGAAATGACCGAGCTCATGCACCACGATCAGGATGCCCAGCATAGGAACGACTGCGACGAGTGTGTCAAAAACCGCCATCAGCTAGCCCCTATCGGCGATATCCGCGCTTCGCGCTTGGCCAGCCACTCGGTCGCTGCTCCGCGCGCCCAGATATCCGCTGCAACGGCGTCGTCAATCGTCTCCATACGCTCGCCGGCATGTTCAGCCAGATGCGCATCGAGCACCGCCGCGTTCAGAGCCGCGATCTCGGGGAAGGCAATCTGTCCTTCCAGAAAAGCGTCCACGGACACCTCATTGGCTGCGTTGAGCACCGCCGGGGCAGCTTCGCTTCCCGAAACGGCGCGGTACGCCAGATCGAGGCAAGGAAATCGCTCTCGGTCCGGCTTTTCGAATTCTAACTTCCCAATCTCGACGAGGTCGAGTCGCGGTAGATCGAGTTCGAGCCGCTCCGGATGAGCCATGGCCACGGCGATCGGAACGCGCATATCTGGCAAGCCCAGCTGCGCCAGCACCGAGCGGTCGCGGTACTCGACCATTGAATGAATGATGGACTGCGGATGCACGACCACGTCGACGCGCGAAGCCTCCACGTCAAAGAGCCAGCGCGCTTCGATGACCTCAAGGCCCTTATTCATCAGCGTGGCTGAGTCGATCGAGATTTTATCGCCCATCGACCAGTTCGGATGCGCCAGCGCCTGCTCGACCGTCGCCTTCTCTATGTCTTCGCGTGCCCAGGTCCGAAACGGTCCGCCCGAGCAGGTCAGGATCAAGCGTGAAATGGACTCGGGACGACTGCCTACGAGGCACTGGAAGATCGCGCTGTGTTCAGAATCGATCGGAATAATCTCGACGCCTTTCGACGCGGCTTCGCGGCGGACGAGCGCGCCCGCCATCACCATGACTTCTTTGTTGGCGAGGCCAATCGTTGTGCCAGCGCGAATGGCAGCGAGGACCGGCTGAAGGCCGACCGCGCCAACAAGGCCGGCCACCACGAGGTCGGCCGCTTCCGTAGCGACTCGGAGGAGTCCCGCGTCCCCCGAAACAACTTCGACTTCGAGACCCGGCTCGCTCGCAAGCGCCGCCTCAATCACGGACACCTGCGCTGGGTCACCGACGGATACGACGCGGGGACGAAACTGTTTCGCCTGTTCGATCAAGCGCTCGACGGATCGACCCGCCGCGATCGAAACGACATCAAATCGATCAGGATGCCCAGCGACGACATCAAGTGTCTGCTCGCCGATACTTCCTGTGCTGCCCAAAATGGCAAGGCGTTTCACTAAGTAGACTCTTCCTCGGACTCATCGTCGCCCGTCTGAACCTGCTCACTCGTTAGGCCGAAGCGGCGCTCGCGACGCTGGAAATCGAGAATGGCTTCCTCGAAATCGGCACGACGAAAATCCGGCCACATGCGGTCCGAAAGATGAAGTTCACTGTATGCGATCTGCCAGAGCAGAAAATTTGAAACGCGCTGTTCGCCCCCGGTTCGAATCAGCAGATCGGGATCGCTCAATTCCGGCGCGTATAGATAGGAAGCAAAGCCCTTCTCATCGAGACCCTCCGGATCAATCTTCCCTGCCTCGGCGTCTCGCGCGATGCGACGCGCGGCATCGACGATCTCGGCCCGACCGCCATAAGAAAGGGCGAAGACGAGCTTCATGCCATCGTTCTTTGCCGTCCGCTCCACCGCGCGTGACACAGCCTTGCGTGTGCTCGGCGGGAGTCGATCCAATCGGCCGATGGAAAGGACTCGGGCGCGATGCTCCATGACTTCTTCGAGCTCGGTCTCGAGGTATTCCTCAAGAAGCCGCATCAGCTCGGAGACTTCACCGCGAGGCCGGTTCCAGTTCTCGATGGAAAACGCATAGAGCGTGAGTGTGTCCACGCCGTAGTCCCGGCACGCGCGAATCATTTCGCGAACGCTCTCGATACCTTCGCGATGCCCCGCGTTGCGTTCGAGACCGCGTTCCGTCGCCCACCGACCATTGCCATCCATGATCATGGCAACGTGTCGCGGGACTCGGTCGAGTTGGATGTCCGGGTGCGCCATCCGTTCCAATCCGAGGCTAAACCTCGAGGACGTCCTTTTCCTTCTGAGCCGTGAGTCCGTCGATCTTCTTCACGTACTCGTCAGTAAGGTCCTGAACCTTCTTCTCAGCGCGGTGCCGATCGTCCTTCGAGAGCCCGTCGTCTTCCAAGTCCTTGAGCAGCGACAGCGAATCACGCCGCGCGTCGCGTACTCGGATGCGATGATCCTCGGCGATCTTCTTGACCTGCTTCACGAGGACCTTGCGACGTTCCTCGGTCAGCGGTGGAATCTGCAGCCGGATCACCTTGCCATCGTTGCTCGGCGTGATCCCGAGGTCCGAGGAAAGGATCGACTTCTCTATCATCGGAATCGCCGTCTTATCAAACGCCGAAACCACGATCATGCGCGGGTCCGGAACAGAGAGGGTGGCCAGCTGGTTAAGCGGCGTCGGCGTGTCGAAATAATCGACCTGTATCCCGTCCAGCAGGCTCGTGCTGGCACGGCCCGTTCGGACGCGCTTCAGCTCTTTATGAAAGCGTTCGATCGCCTTCTCCATCGACTCGCGACCCTCGTCGATCACTGCAGCTACGTCTTCTTCTTCGGCCATGGTTCGCCTCCCCTTTGAGTGACTCCAAAGATACAGAGCCTCTGGGCACTTCCCCAGCTCGCTGGGTTCCCTGATCTCGTATCGGCCGATCCAGCAGCCGACAAAAGGCAACCCAGACCGCAGAAATTCCAGCATTCTCGGCCAAGCCTCGATGCCTTGAATCACCTTCGGCCGTCGGGAACCCACCCCAAATCCGCCCTCATTCCACGAAAGTGGGGGCTTATTCCGAAGCTTCCTCACCGAGACTGAATCGATAAAAAGAAGCCACCTTGATGTCGCCGCCTGCCGCCTTGCCGGCCTCGGCGAGCACATCCTGAACCTTCTTGTCGGGATCTTTCACGAAGCCCTGGGCCAGCAGGCAGTTCTCAGCGAAGAACTTGTTGATGCGGCCATCGACCATCTTTTCGACGACGTTCTCGGGCTTTCCGCTCTCCAGCGCCTGCTTCGTGAGGAACGCGCGTTCCTTCTCGACCACATCCGCCGGCATTCCGTCTTTGTCCACCGAAATCGGCGTAGGATCATGTGCCGCAATGTGCATCGCGATATCGCGAGCCACCGCAGAAACGGCCTCGCCGGAAGCCGTCGTTTCGAGCGCGACCAGCACGCCGAGCTTGCCCGTGCCGTGCACGTAGCCGCCCGTCTGACCTTCGAGATTGACCGATGCGACACGCTTCAGCTGGATATTCTCGCCCATCTTCGCGACCGCAGCCTTCACCACATCGTCGATCGTACCGCCGTCCATAGACAGCCTCAGCGCCGCTTCCGCGTCCGCCGCTTCGCCGGCCGCAACAACCCCCAAAATACTTTTCGCGAGGTCCTGAAAATCGGGCGTCTTCGCCACGAAGTCCGTCTCGCAACCGAGCTCAATCAGAGCGCCCTTGCCGCCATCAGCCAGGAACATCACAGCGCCTTCGCTGGTCTCGCGTCCGGCGCGCTTACCGGCCTTGGCAAGCCCGCGTTCGCGCAACATCACCATCGCCTTTTCGACATCGCCGTCGGCGTCGCCAAGCGCGCGTTTGCAATCCATCATGCCCGCGCCCGTTGCGTCGCGAAGCGCCTTCACATCACTTGCAGAGATCCCTGCCACAGTCTTGGTCTCCCAGATCTTTCGATCCGCCCCGGAGAGCACACGCCGCGGAGCCGCATCAGTGGGCCGCGATCTGTGATCACTCTCCCGCGAGTCTCTTAGTCTCAGAAAGACGAAGACTCACTCGTGTTAGTTTTAAATGCGTCGGGGCTCTCTTCTCGTCCGACGTCCCTCGCCCAGCGCGTCCAAACAGACGCAAGACGAAATGGGACGAAACCGGACGAAACTAAAGGCGAACGACTCAAAGAGAGCCCCGCATCACCTTTTATTTAGCTCTCAGAGCCCGCCGGCTTATCCGCACCCTCGGCCTTCGCAGGCGTTGCGGGTGCTGCAGGCGTTGCAGCTGCTGCAGCCGCTGCGGGCTTTGAAGGTGCGGCGGCCGCTGCGGGTTTTACCGTTACTGTAGGTGTCGCAGGCGCATCTTCCGGCTTGTCGCTCCCGGCGGAGTAGCTCTTGCCACCGCCGGCGGAGCGCTCACCCTGGCCTCGACCACGGCGCGGCTGCTGCTTGATTTCCACAACGCGGCGACCGGTCTTGTTGCCCGCGTCTGCGGAACGATCCGCAGTAGGCGTATTCTTGCGCTGCGAGACGAGAGCAGCCTGATGCTGCTCCCAGCCCTCACGACAGGCGTTCGCGACAGCCGTGCAGTAGAGATCGATCGAGCGAATCGCGTCGTCGTTGCCGGGCACGACGAAGTCGATGTACCGCGGCGAGTTGTTGGTGTCGACGATGCCCACAATCGGGATATGCAGGCGGCGAGCCTCCTGCACAGCGATCGATTCCTTGCCCGTGTCGATGATGAAGATCGCATCCGGCAGGCGGCTCATGGAGCGGATGCCTTCGAGCGACTTTTCATACTTCTCAACCTGGCGCTGCATGCTCGACTGCTCTTTCTTGGAGAGCTCTTCGCGCTTTTCTTCGCTGCCAAGGACTTCGAGATAGTTGTTGTAGCGGTCGATTGACTTCTTGACCGTCTTCCAGTTCGTGAGCATGCCGCCGAGCCAGCGATTATTCACATAATGCTGTCCCGCGCGCTTTGCTTCCAGCATCAACGGAGCCGCAGCCTGGCGCTTCGTGCCGACAAAGAGCACAGACCCACCGGCCGCCGTCGTCTCACGCAGGAAGTCGAGGGCCTCCTTGAACATCGGAAGGCTCTGGTCGAGGTCGATGATATGCGTGCCGTTTCGCTCGCCAAAGATGTACGGCTTCATGAGCGGGTTCCAGCGTCCCGGCTGATGGCCAAAATGCGCGCCGGACTCCAGCAACGAACGAACGGAAACTTCTTGTTCCTTGGACGAGCTCGCGAGCGCGCTCTCCATCGTCGGTTCAGGAGTCGGTTCAGCAGTAGTGGCTGCCGTACCTTGGGTAGCCTCAGGTGCGGCGGGCGTCGTGGGGGTAGAAATTGCGGGTGCCGCGGCTGCAGCAGGATCCGCGGCCTCGGGTGTGGCCGGCGTATCGGACATCATTACTCCTTTTGCGGTTGGGCCTCCGCCCCGAGCCGTCCATTTCCCTGACCTGATGCATGCAGATCCTCGTCTCCGACCTTCACCCTCTTTCGTGAATCTCATTCTTTCGAGATTCAGCAGGCTTGGGTCACGCTTTATGCGGCCCGTATCCGGTCGTTCCGGGACGGGTCGAGTCGTGGATTTGATGCTCCAGGCACCGCCAGGGGGGCCTCGGAACGTGTGATTTGGCAGGTGTTTAGCAGAATCTCAAGGTCGAAACCATGCACCTCTTGCCGCAAAGGGGCGGAATCCGCCAGCCCCCCCCGTTCAAGCCCTGGGAGGTGGACCGAAGATTGCGCTTCGCACGGATTTCGAAGTGAGGAGGCTTTCAGTTGGCTTAGGACGGCCGAGGGCAGCGGAATATCTATCTTCATCTCCTAGGCGCAATCTTCGGTCCACGTCTCAAGTCGTGTATTCGGCGTTGATCTTCACGTAGTCGTAGGTCAGATCGCAGGTAAAAGCCCTCGCAAAGCCGGCTCCGAGCCCAAGGTCCACCCGAAGGGCCACCTCCTCGGCCTGCAGAGCCTTTTCGGCCCGCTTGCGGGCCGCCGTGCCTGCCGATCGGCCCTTCGAGAAAACCACCACGCTGCCTATCCGGACGCGAGTCTTCTCCTCGTGCCAGGCGATCCTTGCGGCACCAATTGTCTGCATGATCCGGCCCCAGTTGGGGTCGCCCCCAAAAACCGCGGTTTTCACGAGCATCGAATTCGCAATCCGCCGAGCTGCCCGATTGGCCTCCGCTGCCGTGCGAGCCCCCTCGACTTCGACGGTCACGAGCTTCGTCGCCCCCTCGCCGTCCCGAGCGATCTGGCGGACGAGGTCCTCACAAACGGCCCCAAGCGCCTCTTCGAAGATCTGCGCGGAAGCACTCCCGCCCTTGATCGCCGGACCGCCCGCTGCCCCATTTGCGAAAAGGACGACCGTGTCGCTCGTCGAGCCCTCGCCGTCCACCGTCAGGCAATTATAGGTCTGGTCAGCGACGCGCTTCAGCATCCCGCGAAGGACGCCCGGCGCGATCTTCGCGTCCGTGGTGACAAAGGAAAGCATCGTCGCCATATTCGGCTCGATCATGCCCGAGCCCTTGGCAATGCCTTGAAGCGTCACCAACACGCCGTCGAGCTTGAAGCGCACTGACGCCGCCTTGGCATGGGTATCCGTCGTGCGAATCGCCTCGGCAGCGTCGGCAAAGCCGTCCTCTGCGAGCCGCGCCGCCGCACGCGGAATCCCCACCCGCAGCGCGTCCAACGGCAATGGCTCGCCGATCACGCCTGTCGAGGCGACTAACATTTCATCGGGTGCGCAGCCCACCGCTTCCGCGGCGAGTCGCGCCATCGTCTTCGCGTCGCGAATCCCGCGCGCACCCATCGCAACGTTGGAGCAGCCGCTGTTCACGACCACGCCGCGCGCGCGGCCGGACTTCACGCGCTCGCGCGAGACCGTGACCGGCGCGCCCACAACGGTCGAAGTCGTAAAGATCGCAGCGGCGCTCGCGACTTCATCGCTCACGATCAGAGCGAGATCCTTCGCCTTTCGATCAGACTTGATCCCGGAGTTCAGCCCCGCAGCGCGAAAGCCACGAACGGGTCGCGTTTCGCGTCGAACTTTCATCTCAGCCTAAGCCCCGTGACATTTCTTGTATTTCTGGCCGCTACCGCAAGGGCAGGGATCATTCCGCCCCACCTTGCCAGTGGACGGATTCCCCGTCGCAGCGCCGGCCGCCCCGGTCGCGCCCGCGGAAGCGGGCTTCGCACGTCCGACAGCAGCTGCGCCGGCCTGGCTGGCGGGTGTCGGCTGCGAGCCATTTCCCGCCGGATCCACGCGCCGAGCCGTCGCCTGGGGCTTCAGATTCGGGCGTGGGTAGTTGAAGCGGAATACGAACTCCGCGACCTGGTCGTCGATGCGCTGTTCCATCTCGCCGAACTGGCCGAAGCCTTCGCGCTGGTACTCGATCTTCGGATCACGCTGGGCGTAGCCGCGCAAATTGATCGACTCGCGAAGGGCGTCCATCGTATGCAGGTGCGCCTTCCATTGATTGTCGAGGATCTGGAGCTGGAGGTCGCGCACGATGTCATCGAAGGCCGGATAGTTATCGAGGGAAGCGTACTCCTCCTCCTTGAGCTGCCGACCCTCTTCCTTCTTAACGTCAAGAATACGGCCCAGCTCGCTCAGCATCGCATGCCCGAGCTCGTCGCGATCGCCATGCCGCTCGCCACTATTGCCTCGTGTGGTCGTCAGGAACGGAGGTTCTTCAATCGACCACGAGACGCCGAACTGCGCTTCGATCGCGTGGCGCATTTCCACGCACTCATCGTCTTCGGGTTCGCCGCGCTGCGGCCAATGGCTTTCGATCATATTCGCCACCCACCCTTCGACGCAGGCCTGCACTTCTTCAGCGCGGGTTTCATCGTCGGCGGACATCGCAGTGAGACGCCGGGCGTAGAAAGCCTGACGTTGCTTATTCATGACATTATCGTAGTCGAGGAGATGCTTTCGGATATCGAAGTTGCGGCCCTCGACCTTCTTCTGCGCGCCCTCGATCACGCGCGTCAGCATGCGGTTCTCGATCGCCTCGCCTTCTTCGACTCCGACGCGGTCCCACCATTGTTTCACGCGGTCCGCTTCAAAGATGCGGAGCAGATCATCTTCGAGCGAGAGGAAGAACTGGCTCGAGCCCGGATCGCCCTGACGACCGGCACGGCCGCGAAGCTGATTATCTATGCGCCGACTCTCGTGTCGTTCTGTGCCGAGAATATGCAGACCGCCCGCTGCGAGCACTTCTTTTCTTTCGGCCCCGCATTTCGCTTCGAATTTCGCGAGCTGCCCTTCGAAATCTGGATGCGTCTTGTCATGCCCGCATTGCTCGAGCGCCATCTGCTCGGGATTGCCGCCCAGCAGAATGTCCGTGCCGCGACCGGCCATATTCGTCGAGATCGTAATCGCGCCTTTGCGACCGGCCTGGGCCACGATTTCTGACTCTTGCTCGTGCCGCTTCGCGTTCAGGACCGTGTGCTTCACGCCCTCGCGCTTGAGTTTCTTGGCGAGCATTTCCGAGGTTTCGATCGAGATCGTGCCGACGAGCACGGGCTGACCAATCTCGTGCCGCGCCTTCAATTCTTCGACGACGGCGTTGAACTTCTCTTTCTTCGACTTGAAGACCACATCCGCCTGGTCATCGCGCAGCAAGGGGCGATTAGTCGGAATCAACGACACGTCGAGGTTGTAGATGCTCGCGAACTCTTCGGCTTCCGTGTCGGCCGTACCGGTCATGCCAGCCAGCTTGTCGTACATGCGAAAATAGTTCTGGAAGGTGATCGAGGCGAGGGTCTGGTTCTCGCTGCGCACTTGAATGCCTTCCATGGCTTCGACCGCCTGATGCAGGCCGTCGGACCAGCGGCGCCCGGGCATCAGCCGGCCGGTATGCTCGTCGACGATCACGACTTCCTTCTTGCCGTCATCGCCCACGCGCACGACGTAGTCGACGTCCGCGCGCTTCAGCGAATGCGCGCTCAGCGCCTGCTGCAGCGCATGCAGAACGGGCAACATCCCGGGATCAAACAAATTGTCGACGCGGAGCATCTTCTCGCATTTTTGAATGCCCGATTCCGTGAACGTGGCGGACTGCGCCTTCTCGTCGACCCAGAAATCGCCGGACTCTTCGATGCCTTTCGACGGTTCCGCTGCCGCGCCCTTCTCAAGAGAAGGAATCAGACGGTTCGCGATCGTGTAGATCTGCGTGTTCTGTTCGGACGGTCCCGAGATAATCAGAGGCGTACGCGCTTCATCAATCAGGATCGAGTCGACCTCATCCACGATTGCAAAATGCAGCTCGCGCTGAACGCAGGCATCAAGCGAGAACTTCATGTTGTCGCGCAGATAGTCAAAGCCGAGTTCGTTATTCGTGCAGTAGGTGACATCCGCCTGATAGGCGGCCTTGCGCTGGGCGTCGTCGAGGCCGTGCACGATCGCGCCGACTTCGAGGCCGAGGAAGCGATGGAGCTGGCCCATCCACTCGGCGTCGCGGGCGGCGAGGAAGTCATTTACGGTGACAACGTGGACGCCCCTGCCTGTCAGGCCGTTCAAATAAGAAGGGAGTGTCGCGACAAGAGTCTTGCCCTCGCCGGTTTTCATTTCGGAGATGCGTCCCTCATGAAGAACGATGCCGCCGACCATCTGCATATCGTAGTGGCGCTGACCGAGCGAGCGCTTCGCAGCCTCGCGGACTGTCGCGAACGCTTCGGGCAGAAGGTCGTCGAGGGGCTCGCCGTTGCCGAGTCGCTCGCGGTAGATCGGCGTGCGTCCGGCGAGGTCGATGTCGGACAATTTCGCCAGTTCACCTTCGCGCGCGTTGATCTGCTCCAAAAGGGGCAGCATCCGCTTGATCGCGCGGTCGTTACTGGTGCCAAAAACTTTGCTGAGAATGCGCTGCATGGGCCCGATCCGCACCCCGCACGCACTCTGGAATCCAGAGGGCGCGGGAAGCTCAAGGTGGGTGCCGGAAGCTCAAGGTAAACTGAGGAAGCTCAAGGTAATCTGAGGAGGCTCAAGGTAAACTGAGAGTGTCGACGCTCTTAAGGGGGTGGAATCTATAAGAAAAGAGAGGTTAGGAGAGCCCAACCTTCGCAGCAAACTACACCGCAAACATGGCCGCCAACAAAAGCGGCCGAAATACCACGCGTTCAGACGCGAATCAGGGCCTCTTCAAGTCACCCGCGACAGGGAACCCTGATCTAGTCGAAAAACCTAGTCGAAAATATAGTCGAGGGGATTCCGCGGCTTCCCGTTCACTTCGACGACGTAGTGAAGATGCGGGCCCGTGCTGCGGCCCGAACTGCCCACTGCGGCGATGGCTTGCCCGCGCTCCACGGTCTCGCCCGTCTTCACGAAGATTTCCTTCGTGTGGCCGTACCAAGTCTTCACGCCGAAGCCGTGGTCCACGACAATCGCGTTACCGAGAGGACCTCTCTTGCCCGCGAAGCTCACGCGACCGCGCGCCGGCGAGACGATCTTGGTGCCTCCGGACGCGGCGATATCGATCCCATTATGCTGCTGGCTCCGACCGGTAAACGGCGAAATGCGAGGACCAAACCGTGAGGTCATCCAGCCCTTCGTCGGCCAGATCGACGGGCTCGAAGCAAGCTTCTTCTGCCCCTTGTTTTTGAGCTGGCCAAGAAGATCTTCGAGGGAGCCAGAACGCACATCGGCGCCGGAACTGATGCCAAGAGCAAAGCCTTCGAGGGCTTCGAGCTCGGCCACACCCGGGACGATGCCTTCGGGAAGATCGAGTGGCTCGCCGCCGCCCTGTCCGGCCTGCGGCGTCTGGTCGAGCGGTACACCGATCGGGAGCGGCGTGCCCTCTGCATTCGTCGGCACAATCTCAACGAGATCCTCGCCGCCAACGCCCGCAGCTCCCGGCAGATTCGCGATGATGCGCACCTTACGTTCGAGTTCAGCCACCCTTTCAAGCCGGCCGTCCACGTCGGCGAGACGCGTACCGAAGAGCGCGATCTGCTCGCGCTGCTCCGTTGCCTCGACCCGCAAACCGGCAAGCTCGGCATTGTCCGCGCGCAGTCGCCAATAATCCCAAACCGCAACCGCGCCGATCAATACCACGACGATTGCGGCGAGCGCCGCATCGCGAACGCGGCGCTTCCGAATCGAAATCTGGACGGGCCGCGCGTGCGCGTCTTTGACCCAGATAAGCGTATACGACTCCATCGATTCTCCGTTTCGTTCCACTTCGTCGTGGGCTCCGCCAAGCGGCACACGCGAGTTTTGTAAAAGGTCCAGGGCGACCCTATTCAGGCAGCGTCACACCAATGCGAAGCTTGCCCATCTGAATTTCATCCTGCGTCTTCAGCTGCTGTTTTTCGACTCGCGCGCCATTCACCATGGTGCCATTCGTACTTCCCAGGTCTTCCACGAAGAACTCTCCGAAGGCGAAACTGATCGCTGCATGCGCACGCGAAATGGTCGCTTCCGCCAACGCAAGGTCGGCCTTCCGCCCGCGTCCGATCACAAACCGCTCACGGTCCAAGAGGACCTCAAGGCCCTCATAAAAGCCCGAGAGAACGAGAGCCGACGCACCACTGGGCGGTCGGGAGCGTGGGCTCCCAATGACGGTCGGTTCCGCTTCTGCGTCGAAAGACATGTCCTGCCGAGTTCCTCAAAACCTGAAGGTTCTAGGGTCTCATCGGCGACAAACGCATAGTTCTTGACGGTCTGCGGCGCGTTGGCGCAGATCACGCGGCAATTCTGAGGCTAAAAAAACTCACTCAGGGCTGAAGGAGAGATCGAGCGTGCTCTCTCGTGACCTCGGTCACGTTTTCGCCGCCCGCCATGCGGGCCAGCTCGTCGATCCGCGCGTCGTCCCGGACCTCCGCCACATGGGTCCGCGTGCGGCCCTTCGTACTCTCCTTGCGGACCACGAAATGCCGATCGGCGAAGGCCGCGATCTGGGGCAGGTGCGTAATGCAAAGTACTTGATGCTCCGTGGCGAGCTCCGCCAGGACTCGGCCCACGCGCTCGGCGACGGCGCCGCCGATGCCGGCGTCCACTTCGTCAAAGACGATGACCATATTGCGATCCGCACGGCGCAGCGAGTTTTTGATCGCCAAGAAGAGACGGGAGAGTTCGCCGCCGGACGCCACCTTCTGGATCGGTCGCGGCACTTCTCCTTCATTCGCTGAGAACAGGAACTGGGGACGTTCCCGCCCGCCCGGCCCTGTCTCAAGGCCGTCGGGGCGGTCATCGGCGGACAGAGGTGAGAGATCGACGGCGAAGCGAGCGCCCTTCATAGCGAGGTCGCCTAACTCTGCCTCCACAATCTTGGCAAGCTTCTTGGCGGCTTTCGCACGCGCCTTTGAAAGTTTCGCGGAAGCGGCGTTCGCAGCCTCGACCGCACTCTCGCGTTCCTTGCCGAGCGTGCGAATGCGATCGTCGGCCCCGGTTAGCGATTCGATCTCGCGCTCGATCTCGTCGCGATGCGCAAACATCTCCTCAACGCTCTGACCGTATTTCTTCCGCAAGTTTTCAAGGCGACCGATGCGCTCTTCAATTTGCGAAAGCCGCGCCGGATCGATTTCAAGATCGGCGAGATAGTCCGCAGACGAAACCGAAACGTCTCTCAGTTCGGACTCAATGGTTTCGAGTCGGGCGGAAAGCGTCTCCAGCTCGGGATCCATCCGAATCGCAGAGGCCAGCGCGCGCCGCGCCTCACCGATGGCCGACTCCGCCGATTCACCACCGCCATCTCCACCTAACGCCGAAGCCACGGTTGCCATCTCCTCCGCAAGCCGCTCGGCATGCGTAAGGCGTCGGTGATCCGCCTCCAGCTGCGCCACACCTGCCGTATCCAGCTCTTCGCCGTCGAGTTCGTCGCGCTGATACTCGAGAAAGTCAAGGCGTCTCGCCCGCTCTTCGTCAGCCGCGCGCAGTGTTGCGATCTCGCGGTCAAGCTCGCCGACACGCGTGACCATGCGCGTCACAATCCCGCGCACGCTTGTTTGGTTAGCATACGCATCCAGCGCAACCGCATGCACCTCCGCGTGTCGCAGCGCCTGGGAGCCGTGCTGACTCGAAATTTCAAGCTGCCCGCCAAAAATTTCCACTAACGTCGAAACAGGAACCAGCTGCCCACCCACGCGCGCGCGACTCCGCCCATTAGCATGCAGCGTCCGTCGCACGATCAGCTCGGGCGCTTCCTCTGCCGCAAGAGCCGCCTGCGCCGCCGCGGCCTTCTTGCTGCCCTTTTTCCCGGGCTTGGCCGGCTCGTCTTCTGCAGCCTTCACCAGCTCGCCGTCCACGAGTCCGCGATGCACGAGGGCGTTGGCGACATCCTCATGACCGTCCATGCGGAACAAAGCTTCCACGACGCCTTCATCGGCTCCGCTGCGCAGAGCATCGCTCGCCGCGCGGCCGCCCGTGAGCAGCGCCAGTGCCGAAAGAATGATCGATTTACCCGCGCCGGTTTCGCCTGTCAGCACGTTCAGCCCCGGGCCAAATTCGAGTTCCACTGACTCCACCAGCGCCAGGTTTTCAATTCGCAGCAATTCGATCATCGAGCTCTTCCTATCCCACCAAGCCCCAAATCGGGGTCGCCCCATGATCCCGCGTCGGGCCGCGGTACTCAAGGGCGACGAGACCGCTAGCATGAGCCCATGAGTCCGGACGAGACCCTTGACCTGTTCCCCGAGCGCACCGAACGCAAACTCGAGCCCCACGCCCCCCTGGCGGAGCGAATGCGGCCGCGGCGCCTCGAGGACATGGTCGGGAATGAGGAGCAGCTGGCTCCGGGCAGGCCGCTTTATACGATGCTCCAGGCTGGGGAGCTCCCGTCGTTGATTCTCTGGGGGCCGCCCGGGAGCGGAAAGACGACGCTGGCCTGGATCCTGGGCGAGATGCAGGACGCACGGCTTGTGCCGCTTTCTGCGGTTTCGGCCGGTGTGCCGGAAATTCGCAAGGCGATCGAGGCAGCGCGGCGCACGCGGCTTCGCACGCTTCTGTTTATCGACGAGATTCATCGCCTGAACAAGGCGCAGCAGGACGCCCTCCTCCCCCATGTGGAATCGGGCTCGGTCACGCTGATCGGGGCCACCACGGAGAATCCGTCCTTCAGCGTGATCGCGCCGCTGCTCTCCCGCTGTCGCGTCCTCACCCTAGAGGCGCTCTCGGCGGAGTCGCTTGGACAGGTAATCGACCGCGCCATCGCGGATTCGGAGCTGGGTCTCGGCGCATCGGGGCTGCAGGTCAGCGCCGATGCCCGTGACGCCTTGATCCTCGCGTCTCAGGGCGATGCGCGCCGCCTACTCGGCATGCTCGAGGTGTCGTCGAGCGTTCATCTCTCCTCGGGCAAGCGCGCGCAGCCCTTATCGGCGGAGACCGTGCAGGAGGCCGTCGGGCGAATCGCCTTGCGGCACGACCGAGATGGAGAAGAGCATTTCAACGTCGTTTCGGCGCTGATCAAGAGTCTGCGGGCAAGCGATCCAGACGCGGCTCTGCATTACCTCGCGCGCCTGCTCGAGGCGGGCGAAGACGCGCTCTACGTGTCGCGCCGCCTCGTGATTTTTGCTTCCGAAGACGTGGGGAATGCGGATCCCGCCGCCCTCACCCTCGCGGTTTCAGCGCACCAGGCGGTCGAGAAGATCGGCATGCCCGAGGGCCGCATCCCACTGGCTCAGGTCGCCACTTATCTGGCCTGCGCGCCCAAGAGCAACGCCGCCTATGCCGCGCTCGGCGAGGCGATCGCCGATCTTCAAGGTCAGGGACCGCTGCCCGTTCCCAAGCATCTGCGCAACGCGCCGACGCGCTTGATGAAGGAGCTCGGCTACGGCGACGATTACGTGTATGCGCATAACGCCGAGGATGCGTTCGTGGCCGCGGAGAATCTGCCGGAGGCCCTGCGCGGGCGCGTCTATTACGAGCCGCTTGACCGGGGCGCTGAATCAGAGATTACCGAGCGGCTGGCGGCGTGGCGTGAGCGGCGAGCGGCGCAGTCGGATTCGGACGAGTAGCGCCCGACCGCGCTGCCTCTACCTGCCTCTTCTGCCTCTCTTCCTCACGGCAGTGCCGGCAGTGCGGCAGCAGGGAAATCCGGCAACCTTCTGCACCCCAGCTGGACCAGACACAAACAAAGAGAGCCCGTACGACGGCCGTCGTACGGGCTCTTTTCTTGACCAACCAACCAACCAAAGGAGAAGAACTATGAAGAATGATTCAGGGAGAAAGACGCCGCTTCGCTGAGCGGAGTTCCAGATTTTCTCGTCCCCACCGCTACTTTTCGCGACGCCCCCCCCCCCCCCCCCCCCCCCCC
>JBDNFB010000232.1:0-37424 GCA_041690055.1 Myxococcota bacterium
CCTCTGCATCGCGGCAAACAGGCTGTCCCGCGAATTTTCCTCCGCCCAGAGCACTGCGAGACCGCCCGGATTGTACCAGAGCGAATCGGGCATCGGCGGCGTTTCCAGTCGATGAGAAGTTGTGCCCGCCGCGTGCCCCACGAAATCCGATTCCGAGACCAGGCCCGGCGTTGCGAGATGCGAATCGGTCGAACCAATCAGCCCGAACGCAAAGGGATTCACGCCAATGGCGCGCTGCTGCACGAGTCCTTCAGCAAGCGCTTCTCGCGCGTAGCTGAGCGGCGGAATCGGCGTACCGCCGAGCGCCGCTGAAGTCTCTTCGCCGAGTTTCGCGAAGGGTAGTTTTTCGTAGGTGCAGAGCTCGTCTTCCGACGCGAGGCCGCACTCGCTGCTGCCCTTATGCTGAGTGACTTCGACGAGTCGCTCGAGTCGCGCCCGAAGCAAAGCATCCTCAGCCGTGATCGGAGTGCCATCCTCGTTGTTCAGAGTAAACAGCAGACCATTGCTGACGTTCGGGTTATGCGGGATTGCGATCGCCTCACAGCCATCGCCGCGGTCGAGGCATTCACGCTCCAGAGTTTTCCAAAGGCCGGTCGACGTCGGCGTATCGATATAGTTCGTCGGAACGGTCTGATGTTTCTCGTTTCGGAAGATGATGTTCCTATGAATCTTCTGGCCATCGGGCATGCCCGTCCATTCGTACCCGATGAAACTCGTAAAGACGCAACGCCTGCTCCGATCGTAATGCGCCTCCGCCGCCTCGATCGTCTCCTGCCAAGGGCCGAGCGCCACTTCACGACACAACGCGCCGTCCGGACCGCACATCGAATAGCGTGGCTTCCCAATCGCCTGAAACACGCGCCCATTCACCGCCATATAACCCAGCTTCGGGAAGAAGCGGTTCAAACGACAGACCCAGCTGTCATATCCTGGCGAGCCCGGCGTGCCGCAGATCTGCGTCTCGCCCATCAGTTCGGCGTGGTCCGTCACCACAGCGAAATCGAGCGGTCGCCGCAGCTGCACGCGCTGCCCCGGCTTCCCCTCCTCATCGTAGGGCTGGATCCCGAGTTCCTCGCCCTTCGCGAACCGATAGGCATCATCAGGACGCCCCCGCGTGCCCTGTCCCCAAGCGTCGAAAGACAGCGCCGTATGCACATGCGTATCCCCGAAATGCGCGCGCCGGAGCGGATCATGGGTGCGGCAGGGATCGCGCTGCTCCGTGCGCCGAAAGCCACGCTCGGGCAGCGGCGGGCGAACCGTTTCAAGCGGCCACCCCGAAGCCACAGGGCGCACCTCGACCTCGTTGTCCGAATTCGCATTCGCGGTGCCGTCCGCGTTGCCCTCTGAACTGGCCTTCGCGTTGCCGCCCGCGCTGTCGCTCGCGAGCGCACCCGACGCCGCGATGACCGCGATCGCCACACAAATCGTCGAGAACCATGCCACTCGCTTCATTGATACAACTCCGCAAGCGACGCATGAGCGTGAGAATGATGAAACTGCGTGTCGTAGGGCCGACTGAAAATTCCCCAGGCAATGAAGAAGGCCATGACCACAATGACGACCCGCGGTCGAACGACATCGTCGATCCGCGAAAACACGAATCGAGCCAGCAAAGAAGCCCCGATCCAAAGCAGGATGCCGTACACGATCGCGTGCCCCAACATCAGCCCGGTGATCAGCCCGACAATACCCCCCGATCCCTCAATCAGAATCAGCGCGACAAGCGAAACACCCAGCTGCAGAAACCGCGCGGCCGGCACAAAGGAACCTTCAAGCCCAAGCAGAGGCAAAGGCCAAACGCAAAAGAGCGTCAAGAACATCAAGTTACGGGTCCAAGCGTGACTCATAGAGATCCAGTCCGGCGATTCAGAGCGTCAGCACGTACGCGATCACATCGCGCAGCGCCCGCGGCGAAAGGGTCAGCCCCATAGGCGGCATACCTGTGACCGGATTGGTCCTCTCGGCGACTTCGTCCAGCGCGAGTAAAACGCGCTTGCCGCCACCGATTTCGAGCACGATCCCGTCTGCGTCCTCGTCGATCAGCAAACCGGCCACCGTGGAGCCATCCTTTTTCGTCACTACGATACTTCCGAAACCCTCCGCGATCTGCGCGTTGGGAATCAGAACGGACTCGAGCAGATGCTGCGCCCCTTTCGCCGACACACCGGCAAGCGAGGGCCCTGCACCACCGCCGTGTCCGCCGCCGACGCCAGTTTCCGAGCGATGACAGCGCTGACAATCCCCGGTCGTCTGAAAGACCGCCTGGCCCGCTGCGGGATCGCCGCCCGCAAGCGCCCAACGCCGACTCGCGACCGGGTTCTCCGGCGAAGGCGCAAAGGCGAGACGCGCCCGCTCGGCCAACGCTTCATCTCCCTGCGCCAGAGCCGCCTCCTCCACTTCGAGTGCAATCGACGGAGCCAGATCGCCCGACTGCCAATAGATGAGACCTTGCGCGAGTACTGAACGCGCCCGCGGATCGTCGATCTCGCCGAGACGAAGCCAGCCCTGCTTGCGTTCGGACTCCGTCGGGCCGCCTTCTGCCGCGGCTAGATATGCCTGCAAGCCGGCTTCGGAATCAAGCACCAAGAGCAGGTCACGCCCCGCGCTTCGAAGAGCAGCGCTGGAAGAATTCGCTGCGAGTTCAACCACGGCCTCGGCTTGCTTCCGACGCGTAGCATCCTCTGCTGCGTCTCCCTCGATTCGGGCAACTAGGGCCGAAATCGCTGATACTCGCTCCGCATCGCTAGAGTCGGCCGCACGCACAAGTTCAAGCAGCTCCTTATCCTCAAGAGGCAACTCACCGATAATGCTCGCGATTTCTATCGCCCGAGATCCGAGGGAGGATTCGATCAGAGCCCGTCCGTCCCCGCGCAAGACCGAAGCCAGAATTGCCGGATCAGCGTCCGCCAAGGGCCGATAGAAGCCTTGCGTCAGGTCGCGAGGACCCGGCACGGAATATTCAGCCATGGATTCCAGCGCAAGCTCGCGCATCGCCAAGAGCTGGTCCTCATCCGTCGCGTAGCGCGCAAGCGCTCGCGCGCCGGCTTCACTCCGCAAGCGAACGTTGGCGCCGATCACGCGGCGATGGAGCGCCTGCCCGATCTGCGTATCTTCGGCATCCGCCGGCGAGAGCGAAGGCGCCAGTGCCGCCAGCGCCGGCATCGCTTCGTCGATCGGCCAATCATAAATCGCCCGTGCGGCCTCCACCACAAGCAGCGGATCCGCATCCGAAAGAAACCGTGCGATCCGCGCGTCCCCGGCTTGGCGCATCACGAGCAACACCGCGAGACGGACGGAGCGATCCCCGGCTTGGGCACGTGCCCAAACCGAATCCAAGTCGCCGATTCGGTGAAGCGCCCAGACCGATGCGTGCCGCAGGAAGACGTCTCGGTCCGCGTTTTCGCTGATCAATTCAAAGAGTGCGGGCACGCTCTCTCGATCTCCGATCACGCCTAAAGATTGTGCCGAGAAGAACCGAACACGAGGCGCGACATCATGCAACCCTTCTCGTAATGCTCTAGCAAACTGCGTCGCCCCTGCATTGCCTACGGTCTTCGCCCATTGCGCGCGGAATTCATCGGCCTCATCTGAGCCCCCGCTCGGCGCTCCGCCCGCCGGCGACACCGCATCGAGCGCAGCGGGACCGATCTGTCCGAGGGCCCAGAGCGCATGTAGCCGAGTCACCAGCCTCGCCGCACGGTCATTCGCAACCGCCGCCAGGCTGGCCGACTCGGCGCGTTTCGCGAGCTCATATTGTGCGCGCAAGCGAACCCGCTGGTCCGGGAAAGCGAGCAGCGTAAGCAAGCGCTCGGAAGTCTTCTCGTGCATCGGTTCCTGCACGATGGCAGGCATCGCCGCGACGTTCGCGTCGGCGCGCGATTCGGCATGCTCGATCTGATCGATTCTCTGCGTCAAGGCAATCTGATCGAAGACACTGGCGAACATTCGACCGTCCCAGCTGAAATCGAAATCAGTTGCGAGAATGGACCAGATAAAGGTATGAGAATCCATTATCTCAAACCCCGCCCCCTTAGGCTCTAGGGCAAAGGACCAAATGCCACTGCGACCGGGCATGTAGGCGTAGTCACACAAGAAGAAATGATTGCTGTAACGCGAAGGCAGGCCGAGTCCCGGGTAGTGAACGAATCCGGCAGGGCCATTCCCGAGATGTGCGACGGGCGGCAGGACCCAGGCGGGCTGCGTGTCGTGCTGCAGGTCCCAGAGCCGCTCGGCGACCCAAGGACCGCGGATATAGTCTCCGGTAAGGGATTGAAAAGGCATCGCCCATCCCGTCTCACCCCCCTCGACCACGTATACAATCCGCGCCCGGTCGCCACCGTCTCCGTTGTTATCCCCAGTGAAGAGATTTCCGTAATCATCAAAGGCGAGTTCTTGCGGATTGCGCACGCCGGTAGCGAAAACCTCGAGACCACTCCCGTCTTCGTTCATCCGAAACACAGCACCCCGCCCCGGCCCCATGGAGGGCTCAAAGACCGTTCCATCCGAAAGCGTCAGGTGATAGCCGCGATCTCCCATCGAGAAATAAAGTTTCCCGTCGGGTCCCCATGTGAGTCCATGCAGGTCGTGGCCGATCAACGAAGTCTTGACCCCGAAACCAGTCAGCAACGCCTCTTCACTTTCGGCAACGCCATCGCGGTCCTGATCTTCGAGTCGGTAGAGCGACGGGATCGCGGTCACCCAAATCGACCCCTCACGCACTTCGACGCCCGCTACCAAACCCGAGACGGTGTCGTTCCACGCTGCCAGCTCCGAACGCGCGTCCGCCGTTCCGTCTCCGTCATGATCCTCAAGCACAACCACGCGGTCCGAAGCCTTCGTAAAGAGATCCGCGTCCTCCACATTTCCGTTCGCGATATGCTTGGCGTAATACGCGCGACGATCCTCTGTGGTCCGCGAGGCGAGATCATCTATCAGCCAGTAGGGATGGCTCCGATTGTCTTCCGCCCCCGCGTTCTGGCGAGCGGTCTCAGCCACATAGACCCGCCCCCACTCGTCAATGTCCAGAGCCACAGGGGTCCCGGCCACCAGCGTTTCATCAAAGTTCTTGATCTCCATTCCGTCCTGAAGCTCAGCATCGCAGCCCGTCACTGAACAAATCACGGTCGAACTGAGCCCACTCCCGACTAGGGCAAACACCTCACCAAAGGGCAGATCCGACAGCGCGGTCAGCTTCAACGCAATCGATGCCCCTATCCAGAGGACGAACGGGATCGACAAGAGCGTAATCAGAATCCTGCGCGCGATCTTCATGTCCTGCGCCCCGAGCTCTCAGATTTCCGGCGACGCACCGCGATATTCACCATCTCCACCGAGAGCGAGAACGCCATCGCGAAGTAGATGTACCCCTTGTTGACGTGCTGCCCGAGCCCTTCCGCCACAAGCATGACGCCGATCAGGATCAAAAAGGACAACGCCAGCATCTTCATCGTCGGATGTTCTTCAATAAATCGACTCACGGATTCCGCGAAAACCATCATGACTCCCACGGCGGCCACCACGGCCGCCATCATCACGACGATGCTCTTCGCCATTCCGACTGCGGTAATGACCGAGTCCAACGAGAAGACAATATCAAGCAGCATGATCTGCACGATCACCCCGCCAAAGGAGGCAGCGCCGGCCGGCGTTCCGATCGCTTCTTCGCCCTCCAGCTTGTCGTGAATTTCCCAGGTCGCCTTGGCCACAAGAAAAAGCCCGCCGCCCAATAAGATCAGATCCCGCCCGGAGAAGGTGCGCTCCATCAGATTGAAGAGCGGCTCGGTCAAGCCCATCACCCAGCCGATGAGAAGCAGAAGGCCAATGCGCATGAACATGGCCCCGAGAAGTCCAATCCGTCGGGCCCGCGGTTGGCTCTCGACCGGAAGCTTCTGGGTCAGAATCGCAATGAAAACGATATTGTCGATTCCGAGAACGATTTCCAGACTGGTCAGCGTGGCCAGCGCAATCAAGTTCTCGGCAGTAAACAAGGCTTCCAATTCTGCTCCCTCTCTTGCGCTTGCCGCCATCCCGGACAGCAGGCCCTCGGCACCTTCGCCGGCAAGATAGCCTCACGATCCAGCAGAATAGCTTCGCAGCTCGGCAAGCGAGGCGACAACCACTCGGTTCGTCTCGGCTTCCTCTGTCGCAAAGGCCGGCACCGTAGGGAGATACCACACCCGAGGGATCCGCGCGGAATGCGCTCAGACATGAAAAGGTTTCAAAAAAAGTGGATTCACCGGTCCCCTACCCGACCGAACGGCGACCCACCTCTGCGGTCCTGCGTTTTCAGGGTGGGCTGACTCACCCGTGACCAGCCTATACTGACCGATGCCACTTAGGCGGGCGTAATCACCCGCCGGTCCAATCAGGGACTCGGATTGCAAGGATTCGGAATGCCAGAAGTCGGAATGCGACCCAATCAACCGTTCCTAGGAATCAAAGAGCTCTGCCGCGCGCTTCTGTTCACAGTCGGATGCGCGGCCGGAATCGGCTTGGCGTTTTCGAGCCTTTCTCTCCTCGCCTTCACGTTCTCCTTCGCGCGCCCTGCCGCCGCGGCCGGCGATTCGAACGGCGCCCAGTCCGTCGATGTCGTCTTCGTGCTCGACAATTCGGGCAGCATGCGACAAAACGATCCCGAATATCTCACCCGACAAGCCGTTTCTAACTTCGCGCGCTCGCTCGGCCAGGCAAAGGACGTCGATGCCCGCATCGGCGTAGTCCTCTTCGACGGGACGGCCCGCTTGGTCCAGCCTCTTACGCCGATCACAAGCGGCCCTGTCGAGCCCCTGCTCGGCGACGCGATGAACGCTCTCGACTTCTCGGGCCAACGTACGAACAGCCCCGCCGGCATCGAACGCGCGCTCTACGAACTACGCCAGAACGGCCGGGAGGCAGGCCGCCGCGCCATTGTGTTTCTGAGCGACGGACAGATCGATACCGGCGATCCGCAAAGCGATTACGACGCAAGCTGGTGGCTCCGTGAGGAGCTCGCCGACGAAAGCCGTACGCTTGGCATTCGCATCTTCAGCATCGCGTTCACCGATGCCGCCGACTATCAACTCATGCAGGCCGTCGCCCAAAAGACGCGCGCCAGCTACTACCGCGCCTACCAGGCAGATGAACTGAGCACCGTCGTCGCCGACGTGGTGAACAAAGTGGCCGAAGGTGACTTTTACGCGCTCTCCGTAGCCGACTCGGGCGCCGTCACTCCGTTCCAACCGAGTTCGCTCGACGGGAACGGCACCGCGGACGCGCCGCGAACAGCTCCTCACGTGGCATCGGCCCCGAATGCCAGTCCGCTCGACCTGAGTTCACCGATCGGCCTGCTCGCCTGGATGCCCGTCGCCGTGCTGCTCATCGCGGGCACGCTTCTTTGGCGACGCCAGAAACCTACGCAATCCGTTGACGCGCTGATCGCGCAAGCCGAGCTCGACATGGATGCGCCCGCTGCGCAGCTCCTCGATTTCGGCGGGCAACTCGGGGAAACCGGGACATCCCTCCCGCTCAAGCGAGGCCGCAACCGAATCGGCCGCGACAAACACAACGATATCATTCTCGATGACGACACCATCTCGAGCGAGCATGCCGTCATCGAAGTGCATGACGGTCGCTACTGGGTCGAGGATCGCCGCAGCACGAACGGCACCCGCATTGGCGACAAGCGCATCTCCCCGGAAAACCGCGTCCCTCTGAAGGGCGGCGACCATATCCGCTTCGCGGACATCGATCTGATGTTCGTCCTCGCCGGCTATGTCCCTGGCGGCGCCACCGTCTTCCTCGATTCAAGCACGACCCCGCCCTTGGGCTGGCGCGATCAGAAGCCCCCATCGGCGCAGCGTCCACCGGCCGAGGACCGACCCGCGGCCGACGTGGATGCGGCCGACGCGATCGACTCCGTCCCCGATTCCCCCGCCATCCCCAGCGTCTCGGAAGCAGGAACGGGCGCGGAAGCGCCCGCTGAGCCGGCGATCGCCGAGTCGCAATCAGGCAAAGTGCGAGCCGCAGACGATATTGACGATATTGCCATCGCCTCCGAGCGCGAACGCGTCGATCCAGCTCCGGTCGAGAACCTCGACGATGCCCTCGTCGACTCCGATCCCGACGAACGACGCGCTCGGATTCCCTTTTTCCCGGAGCCGTCTAAGGCTCGAACTAAGGCTCGAACTAAGGCTCGAACTGGGGCCGGAATTGGGGCTGGCATTGCCCCTGAGGAGCCCACCGATACCTATCGCGAATGCCTCGATTTCCACCTCGCCCGGGTCGAAGAAATTTCGCCGGCCTTCGAGCAGTTTATCGAAGAGGCTTTCGACTCCGAGATTCGCGATGCCATCGCGATCACCGGGCGGGAGCTCACCCTACGCGCCGACCAGTCTGATGACGACACACTCTGTCACAAGGATTACACGAGCGGCGCGATCCGGTACGTGATCTGCGGCATCCAGGGCGAAATGGATTCGGCGCGCGCTTGTTATGTGGGGACCTTTGGCGGATTCACCCGGATGCTGACCGAACAGCTGCAGTCCGAGAGCTTCCGAAGGGATCGATGCCAGATTCTCGCCGTCCTCACGTTTGGTAGGAATGCGGGAGAAGCTGCGCTGCCCTGGGTCAGCCTTTCGGTCGTCCCCGATGAAGGTCAGGACCCGCGGATCGACCTCCTCTCGTACGAATTCCTGACGGCGGAAGAACGCGGCGAGATCGAGCCAACGGAGCATCCCGAATCGGGGCAGTCTCATTCAGGGCTCGGCTGAGACCGATCTCGTAATTCCAGATCGCGCAGAAACGACTCGAGCCGAGGATCGGTCGGGATCGATTTCCGCCAGGCCTGCGCGGCGTCGCGAGCGCCCTGCACATTGCCTAAGTCACGTAGCAGGCTCGCCCAGGCGTGGTAAACGTCGCCGTCGGCCGCGCCTAACCGCACGCCTTCCTCAAGGCGTTCGACCGCATCAACACGGCGCCCCACACCAGAAAGCGACAAAGCGTAGGCAAGGCGAAGCCGAGGATCCCGGGGCGCAGCGCGCGAAGCCGCTTTAAGCTCCGCCAGCGCTTCATCGCTCTTTCCAATCCTATGCAGTGCAAGTCCGAGCGCATGCCGCACCTGCACCTCATCCGGCACGAGCGCAATCGCGTCCCGCAACCGGGCCACCGAAGCCGCATCTCGACCGAGGGCCCGCTCCAAATCCGCCAAATTCACGTAGGCCGGAACGAAATAAGGAGCCGAGTCGATCGCGCGCTCATAGGCCGCACGCGCCTGCTCGGTTTCGCCGTACGCGAGCGCAATCCCCGCCAGATTGAGCTGGGCCTCGGGCCGCTCGGCATTCCCTTCTTGCGCCTGCCGATACTCCCCAAGACCACGCGCCAGAGCGGAACGCCCGGCCGCGGAAAACTCGGCCGCCGGGACATCGAGGAGTGCCTCCGCCGCCGCTACGCGCACCGCCCGCGCGCCGTCCTCGAGCAAGGGCACGAGCAGACGGACACGAGGCGCTGGAGAAAGGCGCCGGCCGATCTCGATCAGCCCCAATCGCTCAAGCGACCCTGCCCCCGTAAACCGCGCTTCTAGAAACTCAAGCGGCGGCGCGCCCGCAGCTTCCTGCGCATAACGCGCCCAGGCACTCGCGCGGATCAATTCGGGAGACCGAGCGTCGCTCGCGATCTCAAGCCAGCGCTTCGCGTCGCTGCGCGGCGCCCCTTGCTCAACCAGCGCATCCGTCCAATGAGGAACGCGCGACGCTTCAGGATCCCGTCCGCCCACTTCCCCGCGACGAATCGCTTGAGCCGCCCAGTCTGTGCTCTGCTCCGCGTGGCATGTCGCACAGACGCTCGGCGCGCCGAGGGCGGAGCTGTGCTGTGGGCGCGGCACGGGAAAAGAATGATCCCCCCGTACATCGACCTTCATGTACGTGCGCTCGGGCATATGGCAGTCCACGCATGCCGACCCCGCGGCGCCCGTCACGTGACCATGATGCGTCTCTCCGTCGAATACGGTCGGCGCATGGCATTTCGTGCAGAGCGTGTTTCCGGGGCGACGGAGAGCCAGTGAATGGGGCTCGTGGCAATCGGAACAGCGTACGCCGGCGGCATGCATGCGACTTTGCAAGAAAGAGCCCCAGACATAGACCTCTTCCCGAATCTGCCCATCGTCGAAATAGAGATCGGCGTCCACGAGCGAAGGCCGAAACGCATCCAGCATCCTCGAGTCCGGGGAAGCGCCGTCAACAAGCGGCGAGCGGCGCGCATGACAGGCACCGCAGACATCGAGTTCATCATCGTGCTCGACCGGAGCGCTGCGGGACGCGATTCGCTGGCCCGGAGGCAGAACCCAGCGATCGGGGCTATGCGGCTCGAATGCGACGTCGAAGAGCGACGCGCCCCCTTCTGGGTCAGCTTCATGGCGCGCGCCCGGTCCGTGACACGCTTCGCACGCCACGTCGACTTCGGCGAAGGCGCTTTCGAATCGGCCCGTGGATTCGTCAAAGCCCTTCACGAGTCCCGTTGAATGACACGACGCACATTGGCTGTTCCAGTTATAGGCCAGCGAATCCCAATGCAGCGGATCGCCGGGCGGCGCTGAAGTTCTCCCGTTCAGCGAGAACCATCGGCCGCCGCCATCGGCCGCGCTTCGCGCATCCCACGCCACGGGCAGCGCCTGCCTCCGGCCGCGCTCCCGTTCGACCAGGTATTGCTGAAGCGGCTCGACACCGAACGTGTAAAGCACTCGCAGGCGATCCGGCGGCGCCTCCTCAGCTCGGCGGACCACCCAGTATTCATTCGCCTCCTGAACGAATTGCCAGGTCTGATCCTCGTCTTCAAACACTTCGCCGCCAAAGGGCGCCTCGACCGTCTCGGGCCCCGCCTCCTCCATCGCCCGGTCATGATGAGAAGTACGCCACGCCGCCCCCTCATCTGGATGACAGGCGATACAGGCGGCACTGCCGATCCAGTTCGTATGCTCTGCCGATCGGGGCGCGACGCCAACGGATTGTTCCGATGAGGCTGCGCTTGGAGACGTTTGATTCGCGGGGCGGGACTCGGATTCGCCTTCACAGCCCCCGAGAAGGGCGAGTGCTCCCAGTGTCGCTCCAGCCGCGAGGACCAAGGGCGCTCGAGCCTCAAGAGGCGCCGCGCAAATGATGCGCGCAGCTCTCCAGAAAGCGTTCAGAGAGCGCTTGGGGGGTCGGTCGGAGGCGGATCGGGGCACGGCCTGACCTTCGCCCAGCCCAAGGGGACTCGCAATGAAACCGAGGCGCGCCACGCGATCCGTGTAACCCGCATCCCTTGGCCGGCGTATTCAAGAGCAATCCGTCTTTGTCTTCTTTGCGGAGGCCTCGCTTGTCGTTGCCCGATCTCCATTCAAACCCGTCGGTGGACGGACGATCTCCGCTGATCGATGCGCTCATCGAGGATCTGACTCCCGTACGCGTGGCCCGATCCTGGGGCTCGGCCGTATTGCTATGGGCCGGAATATCCTGGGTCTTTGTGACGAGCGCCGTCTTGATGAGTGGTCCGGTCCGCAGCGGTGCAGTGGCTGCGCTCGTCGCTTCGCCGCGCTCTGGCCTCAAGCTCTGCCTTGGTTTAGCGACCGGCTTCACAGCAATCTGGGCGGGCCTCGAAATAGGCGTTCCGGGGACGCCCAACACTCGCCGGCTCTGGATCCCGCCGCTGATCCTGTTTTCAGGTTGGCTCGGGCTCATCGCGTACGGCGTGGCCCACCCGTTATTTGAAGTTTCCATGCTCGGCAGGCGCGAGCATTGCCTCGCGCAATCACTCGTCCTCGCGACACCGCCCTATTTGCTCGCGCTGTGGCTCTTGAGGGAGCGGATCATCACGGCACATGCCGGTGCCGGCCTCCTTGTGGGCGCGGCTGCCGCGGCGATTCCGGCGCTCTGGATGCAGCTCGGCTGCCTGTACGACCCGGTCCATGCGCTCAAGTTCCATCTGACGCCGATCCTCATCGTGGGACTCGCGGGGGCGCTGATCGGGCATTTCGCGTGGCGCGACTGAACGGTTTTCCCCGCGGCTTACTTAGCCGGAAGAGTTCGTCGTAGCCCCCATTCTGGTGCATCCTTCGTTACGAAGGAGAATCGTTATGTCCGCAGAACTCCCCCGCGCTCACGCAAGTCAGCCACCCGAGATTACGAAGGCCCTCGCCGAACACGGCGGCGTCATTGTAGAAGGCCTCATCGATCGCGACCTGCTCACGCGCTTCAACGCCGAGCTCGACCCGCTGATGGACGCCCTGTCGCCGAAACGCGAGTTCCTGAATCCCATGATCGCCTATTTCTTCGGCGACAAGACGCGGCATCTCACAGCGGTTGCCGCTCACTCGAAGATCTTCAGCCATGAAATCCTGACGCATGCCACCTACGAGGCCGTCTGCGACGAGATTCTCTTCGGATCCTGCTCCAGCTATATCCTTAACATCGCGCACGTGATGGACCGCGGCCCGGGTTCTGAACAGCAGCTCCTTCACCGTGACGAGGATGTCTGGCCGCATCTCCCGAGGCCGCATAACGACGTGCAGCTCGCATCCGTGATCGCCCTCAGCGATTTCGACGCGGATAACGGAGCGACCCGCGTCGTCCCCGGAAGCCATACCTGGGATCGCGCGCGCCAAGCTCAGGACGATGAAATCGCCGTCGCGCAGATGCGTGCAGGTGACGCCGTGATCTATCTCGGTTCAGCAATCCACGCCGGCGGGGCCAATGTGACGGAAGATCGCGGGCGGCGCGGCATGCATGTCTCGTTTTGTGCGGGCTGGCTCCGCACCGAGGAGAACCAATACCTGAGCGTCCCGGGCGAAACAATCCGAGAAATGCCCGTCCGAGCGCAAGCGCTTCTCGGCTATGCGGCACACGACGCAATCGCAGACGGCGGCGGCTATCTCGGGACCGTAGATCTCGTCGACCCCATCAACCTAGTCAAAGAAGGGCGCCTCCCCTCTATTTCTCAGCAAGCTGCATTTCTGGAGGCGAAATCGTAGCAGCCCCTCCCCCACCCAAGGAGAACACCTGAGATCCGTTTCGCTCAGCACAAGCAAATCGCAGACTGCCGCCCTGCTCAAGCCTCAAACTTCCCCCGCCCCTGCTCGATAAAAACCTAGAGTGAAAGCACAGCGGTACAAATGGCATTTAGCGTCCTCGAGACAAGCCTCAGCGCTCTCAAGGCTAACCCGCAGCTCATTGACGCCCCAGCAGTGCTCGATGAGGCGCAGACGCGCCGTTTGACCACCCAGCGATTCACCGGCTCCACTAAGGCTCTGCACTATTGGTGTCGCTCGACCGAGGGCGTACGCCTGCGCCGTCGGTTGCCTAATTATCAGGTCTACCTCGGCTTTGAACAGTTCTCGCACGGTCACTCATCAAACAGCCGGCAAGCTTCCGATTAGGCCACGTCCGAAGGCGGACCCGACGGCGGAGGTAGCGAGTCGGCGAAGGCTCGCCCGTAGACGCCCCACAGCGTCACAAAGATCGCAGCGACGACCGGTCCGACGATGAATCCGACGGGGCCAAAGAGTGAGATGCCCCCGAGTGTGCTGATCAGGATCATGAGGTCAGACATCTTGGCATCGGATCCAACGAGTCGAGGTCGAAGGATGTTATCGATACTCCCCACGACAAGTGCGCACCAGAGTGCGAGCAGACCGCCCGCCCACAGCGAGCCAGTCGCCACCATCCAAGCCACCGCAGGAATCCAGACAATGGGTGCCCCCACACCCGGGATCACCGACAGCACGACGACGATCGTCCCCCAGAACGCCGCGCCGGGCACACCCGCCGCCGCAAAACCAAGCCCCGCCAATAGTCCTTGAAGCCCGCCGATCAGAAGAGAGCCGCGTAAAGTCGCCCGCGTCACCGAAAGGAAGCGCTCCATGATCAAGTCTTCATCTTCGGCATCGAGCGGACTCAGATACAGGATGCGATCGAGCGCCTCACGCCCCGAGAGCTGGAAGAAGAAAACGGAGTAGAGAAAGATGAAGAGCTGCAGCAAAAACGAGACCGTCCCGCGGCCTGCCGCGGCGAGACCGTCGATCAAGAGCGAGCCCGCCCCCTTGACCGTATCCCCGAGTATTTCGATGACACGCTCCCGTTCGGGCAGGACCGGATCAATCAGCAGGTAGTCCTTGAATGGGATGCGCTCGAACCAGATCGAAATCGAGTCTGGATTCGCGATCTGCGCCTCAGCCCAGGGCCCCACATCCTGCGTGATCTCGACTGCCTGCTTCACCACGACGCCGAGCAGGGCGGACACCGGGCCAATAACCAGCAATACCAGTCCCGCAACGACCACGATGGCCGCAAGAACCTTGCGACCGCCGAAAAATCGCGTGAGTCCGCGAAACAGAGGATCCGTGAGACCGGCCGTAATCGCCCCGAGCAAGAGCGCGAGCAGGAAGGCTTTGATCATCCAAAGAAAGAGCAACGAGATTCCGGCGACCGCCAGCAACAGGAATGTCGTCTGCAAAGAACCGGAGAAATCGCTGGGATGAGATCGCATGTGACGAGTCTAGGCGAATTCTGCTCCCGCACGTGACCTGCGCACGAGCCACACTCGAGCTGCTTCAGAAGCGCTCCTCGACCGAGGGCCGCTCCCCCCGTGACTTGGATCACCGGATGCAGCGCCCTCGAGGCCGATGCATATCAAGTCTCCCAAGCGGTCCACGCCACCCTCCCTCAAACCTCGGAGACTTAGAAGAGGCCCCATGTCGATCCTCAGCCGAAGAATCCCCTTCGATCGCAAGGTCCTAATCGACCAGGCAGAGCGCCTACAAGCCGGACGCCGCTGGCGACGCGCACTCACGCTCTATCGCCAGGTTCTTGCTGCCGAGCCCCGCAATGCGGAACTGCATTATCGCACCGCCCCGCTGCTCGCTCGCGCGGGACGATCGGCCGAGGCGTGGGAATCGTTTGCGATCGCCGCCGAGACTCTCGATCAAAAGGGCGACGAGGCGCAGCGTCTTCGACTGCTACGAAAAGCCGCCTCCGTGCTTCCCCGAAGTTTCGAGGCGCACCGCGCTCTGGCCCGCGCCGAACGCGCTCAGGGCAACCACGAGTCAGCGCTCCAAGCACTCCAAGAATGCGCCGTTCGCCTCGCTCGCCGAACCACCCGGAGCCAAGCCGTTCTGCTTCTCCGCGATGCACGCCAGATGGCACCCGGAAACCCCGCCGTGCTCCTCCACCTCGCGCAGTTTCTGGGACGCGATGGCCAAGCCGCTGAAGCACTCTTTCTGCTGGATCAGCTCGATACGCGCACCAAGGACGAGGATTTGTTGCGAACTCGCGGCCTCACGTGGCAAATCGAGCCGAGCCTTCGGCATTCGTGGCGCTATTTCGCTGCCTGGCGACAATACCGGCGCAATTCGGGACGAAGTTCCGGGCACGTCCCGAAACGCGCCGGTTCAAGCGCCCGAGCGCGCGCATAGCTAATCGGCAAGACGCGAAAACAGCGCTTCTTCGAGCTCCGCGACCCGCCGCGCATGGCGCGCCGCTTCCTCAAAATGCACGCCGTCGCTCTGCGGACGCGATGCTTGGAAAAGCGCATCGCTGACCGCCGTCCATGCATCTGCCGCGGCCCAGGCCTCGGCCTCCGCAGTCGCCGGCACAAGACCGGAATCGAGGGAGTGGGCCCATCTCAGAAATCCCGAATACAGCCTTCGGAAATTGCCGCCGCCGTTTCCAAACTTCTCTATGCAGCTCGCGTTGTAGCTTGCGAGCGAACGACCGTCCTCCGCGTCTGCCCAAGCCGGAACCGCTTCTGCGAAGGCACGCGTGGCCGCGACCCCCTGAATGAATTGCGGCGCTTCTCCGTCTCCGATGGACAGTCCGGCCCCATCTGCGGAATCGGCTTCAGTCAACCCTAACATCGTCGAAGAGCAGGTCTCGATTGCCTTCCGAGCCGCATCAACCAACTCCGTTCCGATTTCCCGGCTATGAAACCGTCCCCAGAGGTTATGGGTCGACAGCGCACCCGGCGGATTGCGACTCTTGCGCAGGGCACCCATTGAGCACGATTCAGATTCGGGCCGGATCCGGTCCGCGATCAATACCTGCTCGGCCTCGTCATCGAAGCCGAGCAATACAAAGCGATGCCCCGGAAAATGAACCTTGAACTCTCGGTAGTCGAGATAGAGGATGTCGCCGGAAAGCATGGTCGGTCGTCCGGCCAACACTTCTTCTCGCACGATTTCCCATGCTCGGTCATCGTCCTCTTCCGGCTGCTCCCGGTAGTCGATGCCGAGATGCCGAGCGAGATCCTGCTCCATCGAGATCGTGCGCCCGAAAAGGGTCATGCGCGTCTCCAGCCCCGGCGTCGTGAGCAACACTGAAGCGACGCCCGCCCCGAGCCCAAACACGGCCGACTCAGGCAGTTCAAGACCGGTGTAATGCCCAAGCAGGCCGCGCATCGCGACGCTGCCGCAATGAGCCCCCGGATAGTTCTGGTAGTCGGCGATTTCGTGACGCATGAAGTCTCCTGGACTGCGGAGCGTAGTCCTTGTCTCCACGCCCTGAAAGCAAGCCGAGTCAGTCCTCAAGCGTGGACCGCGAGTTCAGCTTACGAATCGGGTTCGATCGAACTTCACAGGCTAGGCTTCCCCCACCGCGCCGATCGACAAGGAGCTCTGACGTGCCATCCACCGCAAAGACCACCGCAAAGACCGCCACAAAAGCCACCGCCAAAACCGCATCCAAAGAACCCGAATTTGAAGTTGTGATTTGGGGAGCCAGCGGCTTCACGGGCAAATTGACCGCGGAGGTCCTGCTGACGCAGTACGGGCTTGATGCGGGGCTCCGATGGGCGATCGGGGGCCGCAACGCGGAGAAGCTCGACCGAATTAAGCGAGAGCTCGCCGAAGAAACTGGTCTCGATGCCGAAGCGATCCCGACACTCATTGGTGACAGCGATGACGAAGCCTTTCTCGATGCGCTTTGCAGCCGCACCAAGGTCATCTGCACGACCGTCGGTCCCTACGCCAAATATGGATCGAAGCTCGTGGCCACCTGCGTCGCGAACGGGACGAGCTACTGCGACCTTACGGGCGAAGTTCACTGGATGAAAAAGATGATCGAGGCGCATCAAGAGGCCGCGGAAACATCGGGCGCGCGGATCGTTTTCAACTGCGGCTTCGACTGCATCCCCTCAGATATCGGCGTCTATTTTTTACAGCAAGAAATGCGCGCTCGACACGCAGAGCCGTGCTGCGAAATTCAACTGCGTGTCAAAGGCTTTAGCGGCGCGGCCAGCGGCGGCACGATCGCCAGCATGCTGACCATGCTTGAAGAAGCCGAAGGCAACCCGGCCGTACGCAAAGCAATGATCGCGCCCTACTCTCTAAACCCGGAAGGCGATCAGTGGGGACCCGATCGCGCCGAGAGTCTGACGCCTCACTACGATTCGGATTTTGAGCAGTGGACCGCACCCTTCGTCATGGCCACGATCAACACGAAGGTCGTTCGAAGATCGAATGCGCTTCTCGAATACGCGTACGGCGAAGATTTCCGGTACGGAGAAGCGATGTTGATGGGCGCCGGGCCGGTGGGCTTCGCTAAGGCGACGGCGATGAGTGTGGGATCGGCCGCCGTGACTGCGGCGATGTCGATTGGGCCCCTGCGCCGGTTGGCTTCATCGCGCGTGCCTCAGCCCGGCGATGGCCCCACCCCGAAGCAGCGAGAAGACGGCTATTTCGACCTCCGCCTGCGCGGTCGCACCCTCGACGGCCTGGTTCTTCGCGCGCGCGTGCGGGGAGACCGGGATCCGGGCTACGGCTCGACGTCGCGGATGCTTGCCGAGAGCGCGGTCTGTCTCGCTAAGGACGAACTTGCTGTGGGGGGCGGCGTCTGGACCCCCGCCAGCGCTATGGGGGATGCGCTCCTCGCCCGCCTCCCCAAGGCCGGCGTTACCTTTGAGATTGAGAATTAGCGCGCCTAAAACGAACCCAGTGCCAGTCCGTTCACAGCATCCAACTTATCCCGCTCCTTGGAGACTCCACGATGTCAGTCTCGCCCTCCTCGTCCTCTGCCCCCTCCGATGCCTCCCACGCCTCCGATGCCCCTAATGAGCTCCTCCCCCTGCCTCACCATCCCGCGATTACGCTCGCAGGACGTTTCCTTTTCACGCTGATTTTCTTTGCGTCGGGGATCACGCACTTCACCGATACAGAGGGCTACGTCTCCCTCATGCACGGATCGATTCCGTTTCGCACGTTTTGGGTATTGATCTCGGGCGTAGTCGAGCTGCTCGGCGCGGTGATGATTCTCTTCGATCGATCGGCGCGCCTGGGCGCCTGGCTGATCGTGATCTTCTTGATTCCCGTCACGCTCACGGTCCACGGATACGAGATGCTCAATGCCGAAACGGAGCAAATGCGCTCGATTCAGCTCTCGTTCTTTCTCAAAGGACTCGCCATGATCGGCTCCAGCCTGCTGATCACCCAGTTCGGCGCAAAGCACCCCACTCGATAGTCCTGCGCTCGCTTCAATGCGAGTTGCCGCGCCGTAGTGCCCAACTCAACCGCGCAGGAGCCCCCGTTATGCGTTTCTGCGCGCGCGGCCATCCTGATAGATGCGCGCCAAATCGAGTGCGTTTGCAGCATGTCCCGGAATCGCACCCGAGAGTCTGCAAGGGCATGCGCTTCGCGTGTCCCTCGAGCTCGTATCCCGGGCTTGGGCTGTGAACGGCGGTATGTCCGCAACGGGATCGGTGCTTGCCGTTTTGATCTCGATGTCGATTGGCCTTTTCGACCGCTTCATGGTGAGCATGGCGACCTCCGGCCTCGGTGCTTTGTCCTTGTCCGGAGCGCCCGGAGCGAACTTCGATGCCGACCCAATCTAAAAAAGGGCTGCTAGGATTTTCGGGCTGCACTCGATCTTGTACTCGACCTAAACGGCAAGCCGGAGAAATCAATGACCGACCCTCAAGCCCGACGCGAACGTGGCCTCGACGTCTGTTCCACCCTCGCAGGATCCGCCGAGAGCGGCCGGGCCATGGGCGAGTTTTTCGAACGTCGCGGGGCGCTTGGCGATATCGCCTTGCGGACCGGCACGGGCGAGATTTGGGCGCGAAATGAGTTCTCCCGCCGCGATCGCAGCCTCGTTGTCATTTCGATGCTGACCGCACTCGGTCGCGAGATGGAGCTGCGCGCACATATCGGCGGCGGCCTGAATCATGGCCTCACACAGGAAGAGATCGACGAGATCTTTGTTCAGATCAGCGCCTATGCGGGCATGCCCGTCGCGCTGGCGGGCGCGGGCCTGGCCGATGCGGTCTTCGCAGAACGAGACGGCACGCCTGAACGCAAGATCCCCGCGGCGCGGCTGGAAGAAAAGAGCGACGCCGACAGGCGCCGCGATGGGCTTGAGTTCCTAAAGACGCTGCTCGGAATGCCTGATCTCGATACGGCGCTCACGGAGGAACAGATTCTTGCCTCGCAAGGCGCGATGGGACATCTCGTCCTCGACTCCGCCTTTGGCGAGATCTGGACCCGGCCGCAGCTCTCACGCCGTGATCGCAGCCTGATCGTGATCTCGGTGCTCACCGCGCTCAACCTGAAACACGAGCTTGAGATCCATATCCAGGGCGCACTCAATCACGGCGTCACTCGCGTCGAAGTCGAAGAAATGCTCGTGACCGCCGTCCTCTACACCGGTTTCCCCCGCGCGATCGATGGACTGATCCTCGCGCGCAGCGTATTCGAACGGGCGGACGCCGCCGGCTAATCGCTCTCGTTCGTGTCCCCGAAACAAGCTCAGGGAGAGAAACAAGATGATCATCGATGTCGACGCCCATTTCGAGCCCGGGGCGGATTGGCTTGTGCCCTATCCGGAGTTAGCGGCGAGGCTCCCAAAACTCAATCCGAGCCTGCTTGCCGTGGATGCCATCGTCGGGGATCTCCTGCGCGGTGTTCCCGAGTCCGAACGCCCACCCCTTTCTGAGCTTCTGCCTCCCGGCCTGCTCACGCTCTTCGGTCAAGAAAAGCAAGCCGAAGCCGAGCGCCGCTCCGAGTTCGAAGGCAAAGCACAATTCCAAGTCGCCAACGCGGAGGCTCGGCTCGCCTGGCTCGACCAACAGGGGATCGCGATCCAAAATGTGATTTGCCTCTCGGGCATCGCCTACACCCTCCAGATCGAAGACCTCGCTCTCCGACAAGAAGTACTCCGCACCTGTAATACCTGGCTGGCCGAGACCTGCCGCGCGTCGAAGGGACGGCTCCTGCCCGTCACCGCCCTCGATTTCGCCGACCTCGACTTCGCCGTCGCAGAGCTCACGCGCATGCGAGCCCAAGGCAGTCGCATTTTCCTCGTCCCCGCCTACCCGGTCGCAGGCGTGCCTCCGTCTCATCCCAGCTGGGATCGCATCTGGGCCACCACGTGTGACCTTGGTATGACACCCATGCTGCACACTGGTTTCGAGCGCATGCATTTCGATCCGGGCTGGGCAAACGTCGAGGGCGATACGACGCTGCTCCGGATGATTGGTGGGGCGCATCGACACGTCGCTCCAATGACCCTCATCTACGCTCTCATCTATTCGGGGGTATTCGAGCGCTTTCCGAAGCTGACCCTTCTTCTGGCGGAGGTCGGGACGGGCTGGCTCCCTTATCTCTACCGCGAGATCGACGACCGCGTCTCACCCACCGCGGAACTCTTCATTGGGAAGTACACTTTGCCGCTCAAACCGAGCGAATACCTGGCGCGGAACGTCAAAGCCACGCCGCTCTCGGGCGGCAACGACCAGCCCCTCGACCGCATCATTCTCGACCTTCCAGAGGAAATGATCGTCTTCTCTTCCGACTTCCCCCATTTTGAAGGGTTCACCGATCCCATTGCCTATTACCGCGACCCCATGCAGGCCCCTCTCAAGGCGCTCTCGGAGACCCAGCGGACCCAGTTTTTCGGCGGCACCATGGCGAATGTCTACGCAGAGATGGGCGACCCGCTCGTCTGAGCCGCTAGCTTCCTACAAATGAAACGCGGCGGCGTCTGCCGCTGTCTTTGTCGCTGTCTTTGTCGCTGTCTTTGTCGCTGTCTTTGTCGCTGTCTTTGTCTCTCGGTTCGCCTCTTTGAGCCCTGGCCCGTAGCCCGACTTTTTGCCCAAACCATGTCGCGAAGGAATGCATAGTTGGACCTGACTCTCGACGAATCGCAGGAAATTCTGCGAAGCACCTTTTCCGAAATGCTGGAAAGGGAATGCCCGATCAAACTCGTTCGCGAGTGCGAGGACACGGGGTATTCGGCCACGCTCTGGTCCCGCTACCAAGAACTCGGCGCACAGATTATGGGCCTGCCCGAATCCTTCGGCGGGCTCGATATGAGTCTGCTCGAACTCGGCCTGGTCGCTCAAGCATCAGGCCGCGCACTCGCCCCCGTTCCTTTTCTTGAAGTCGCAGCAGCCGGACGGCTTCTCGCAGGCCTCGCGGACGGGGACGGCGATCGCCCGGATCGTGCGCGCGCGGCGACTGAGGCCCTCGCCGAGGGGACCGCATTCTCATCTCTCGTATTGCCGCGCCCCTTCGCCGTCTTGGGAACGCAATCTCGAGTGGATGCAGAAAACTGCGAACGATTAGTTCCTTTTGGCTCCGTCGCGGACGAGGTTCTCTTTCACGACGGACATGCGCTCTATCTGATTGGCGGTGCCGAGCGCCGTCGGTCGGCACGGCTCGAGGATTCGGGGTCAGGCGCAATCGCGCGATGGGGATTATCAGAGCGTGAGCACGACGATTGCGTCGTCCTCGCCCGCGGATCCGTGGCAGAGAAAGCCATCGCTCGCGCCAGCGCGGAATGGAAGCTGCTCGCCGCATTTTGGCTCGTCGGCCTCGCACAGCGCGCCCTCGAAATTGGCTCCGAATACGCTCGCGAGAGAATCCAATTCGGTGTCCCCATCGGCGGTTTTCAAGGCATCGCTCACCCCCTCGCTGAAGCCGCCACCCGACTCGACGGCGCCGAGCTACTGGCTTGGGAAGCGGCTTGGGCCGGCGAAGCCGAGCCCGCACGCTTCGAGGCAGTCGCTTCGATGGCCTTCGCCTGGGCAGCTCAGACCGCCGGCCGAACAACCGACGTCAGCCTGCATACCCATGGCGGGTACGGGTTCGCAAGCGAATACGATATTCAGCTTTTCTATCGCAGAGCAGGCGCTCTGGCGTCCATCGCGGGAGGTGCGCGTGAAGAGCTGCAATGCGTCGCAGCACTCTCGCTCACGGGCACAGCAACGAACGCTCCCCCCTTCACCGCGTCCGAAAGGAAGGCCTAGCATGGATTTTCATCTGGGGGAGAAAGCCGACGAAGTCCGCCGCGAGATTCGCGCCTTCCTGACCGAGCATTTCACAGAAGAGGAGCGCCAACGTGCAGTCGCCGATGGCGGCGGTCATGACTGGGATATGTACCGCAAGCTCGCGGCCGAAGGCTGGGTCTCCGCAGGTTGGCCCAAAGAGATCGGCGGAGGCGGACGGGATCCCTTCGAAATGCTCACCCTCTACTGGGAACTCTGCAAAGCCGGCTTCCCTTGGATCGGCCTGCTCAATAGCGGCTTCATCGGGCACACTATCATGGCGCTCGGCACGGAGGACCAGAAAAAAAATCTCGTCCCACGCATCGCCTCCGGCGAGATCGCTTTCGCCCTCGGCTATAGCGAACCCGGGGCCGGCTCGGATGTCGCGGCAGCGCGCACCGCAGCAACCCGCGACGGCGACGACTGGATCATCGATGGCCAAAAGATGTGGACCACAACTGCGCACGTTGCGCAGTACATCTTCATGCTCACGCGGACGGCCACTCTCGATCGGCCCCACCGCGGCCTCACCCTCTTCATCGTCCCCACCGATGCTGAGGGAGTCGACATCCAACCGGTGCACACAATGGGCGGCGAACGCAGCAACGCGGTTTACCTCACCAAGGTTCGGGTTCCGGACTCTGCCCGCGTCGGAGAAGTCGATAAGGGATGGGCCGTTGTTCGCTTTGCTCTCGGGCTCGAACAAGCCATGGGCTTCGCGGACCTGCAGGAACGCTTCCTTGAAAAGGCCAGCGCCTGGGCCCTCGAAGAACAAGCGGGCGGCGAGCGCCCCTTCGATGATCCCCGCGTGCGAGAGCAGCTGGGTCAAACCGCAATCCATACGGAGGTCGCGCGCCTGCTCAGGCATCGATCGACCTGGCTCTCTGCCGAAGGCATGAACTTGGGCGCCAAGGGAGCAATGACCAAGTCATTTTCCGCGAGCAGTTACCTTGAAGACGCTCAGGCCTGGACGCGGATTGGAGGGCCTGCGGCGCTCCTCGCAGAAGGTCAGCCCGGCGCCATCGCGGAAGGCAGCTTCGAAGAGGCCTTCCGACAAACGCCAGTCAATTCGATCTACGGCGGGACAGTGGAGATTTTGCGGAGCCTCATCGCAGAGGTCGAGCTGGGTCTGCCTAAGAGTCGATAGGCCGAGCCGCAAATGAGCCGTCGCGCTTTTGAGCCCTAGCCGCTGCGGCCTCGTACGTAGGCGGCGGTCAGTTTTTCTCGAGGCGCCTCGAAGATTTGCTGCACGGCTCCGTATTCGACGAGGCGCCCCGCGTCGCCCTGCTTCCAGAAGAGCGCGGCCCAGTCCGCAAGCCGCTGCGCCTGAGCAAGGTTATGCGTGACGATCAAAACCGTAACTCGACCACGCAGCTCATCGATCAGGTTTTCGATGACCTCGCCGGCGAGGGGATCGAGTGCGCTGCACGGTTCATCCATCAAGAGGACTTCGGGCGAGAGCACAAGCGCACGGGCGATACACAGCCTCTGTTGCTGACCACCCGAGAGCGCCATCGCCGGCGTGTCGAGACGGTCCTTCACTTCCTCCCAAAGCCCGACTTCAATAAGCGCTTCTTCAATCGCATCTGTCCGCGCGGCCCGGCTTCGCATGCCGTGCTCGCGCAGTGGAAGCTCAAGATTCCGGCGAATCGAAAGCGGAAACGGGTTCGGCTGTTGAAACACCAGCCCCACTCGGCGGCGCAGCGCGATCACATCCAAACGTGGGTCGAGTAGATTGATCCCCGCAAGTTCAAGCTCGCCAGTCACCGCCACCTTGGGGAATAGATCGGTCATGCGATTGATGCAGTTCAGAAAGCTCGTTTTGCCGCAGCCCGAGGGGCCCACCAGCGCAGTAATACAGCCCGCGTTGACATCCAGCGAAACGTCCTCGAAAGCTACCCTTTCGCCGTAACGAAGGCTGAGATTGCGTGCGCGGATCAGCGGTTCTGGCTCACAGCAATCCGCCTCCTCCTGATGTCGAAGCCAGGGCTGAAAGCTCGGCCGATCTTGTTTCTTCGTCATGCGGTGACCCATCCTTTGCGGCGCTGCCAATGCTGAACGAGCGCCGTCGCCAGCATATTGATTCCGATCAGGAAGATGACGAGAACGAGTGCACTCGCGTACGCCACTGCATCCCCTCCCGGTACGTTCATTGCGAGTTCATACACGTGCACCGAAAGCGCGCGACCCGAGTCCGAGAACGACTCGGGCATCCGGGTCACATAGCCGCTCGTAAAAAGGAGCGCCGCGGTTTCCGCCAGCGCGCGGCCAATCCCCAAAATCACGCCCACCACGACGCCGGGTACGGCGGCCGGAAGAACGAATCGGTGGATACGGGCCGTCTTCGAGAAACCCAAGGCTGCCGACGCGGCGCGGAGTTCGTGGGGCACCGCACGCAGCGCGACCTCGACCGCTCGAATGAAAACGGGCAACACCATGCAGGCCAGCGTGAGTCCACCCGACAGAATCGAGAAGCCCAAGCCAAGCGCCTGGCAAAAGAAGGTATAGCCAAACAAGCCAAAGACGATGGAGGGGAGACCCGCAAGCACGTCGAGGCTCCTTCGAACGAAGCGCCCCGACACGCCGTGATCCTCTCTGAATTCCGAAAGCCAAATCGCGCAGCCCAACCCGAGCGGCAGCACTGCCAGGAGACAAACAAGAAGGATCATTCCCGTGGATACGAGAATCGGACCGATGCCGCCCGCGCGCCCGAGGTCCGCCGTCGGCTGGATCACGAAGTCGAGCGAGAGAAGTGCCCCCCCTTCCCTCACCACGTCGTACAAGACAGCAACGAAGGCCGCACAGACGATGAGTGCCGCTGTCCAAATCAGCAGGTGCGCTCCGGCGTCACGGGGAATCGCAATCATCCGCCAGCGCCAAGGCGATTCGTGCCACCGACTCGGTAAGAGGCTAAACGCCATACGCGGCCCCCTGCTCACCCCGGTAGTCCTGCCCCAGTCGATCGCTCACCCAGACTAAGACGATCGTCAGCAGAGCCAAAACGAGGCCGCTCACAAAGAGCGCCGAACGGTGCGCTGAACTCGCGTAGGCCATTTCGAGTGCAATATTGGCGGTCAAGGTCCGCGCTGGATCAAAAACGCTGGTCGGAATCTGAACCACATTTCCCATCACCATCACGATGGCCATCGTCTCGCCGAGTGCGCGCCCCGCGCCGAGCACTATTCCGACTCCGATCCCGGACCGCGCCGCAGGCAATGCCAGCCCGCGAACGATGGCCCATCTCGAAAGCCCTGCTGCGGCCCCCGCGCGAAGCTGAGCCTCCGGCACGGCGCCAAGAGCGCTATCCGCAAGCAGAGCGATCGTGGGCAGAATCATCAAAGAGAGCACAAGAATCCCGGCCAGCACGCTTTGTCCGGGAGGGGCAAAATCCGCAATCCGGGGCACCAGCACGGTCAATCCCCAAAGACCGAACACGACGGAGGGAATCCCTGCCAGCGTCTCCAGCATCCGGCGGAAGATGCGTGCCAAAAAACCGCGAATGAAAAACCGGCCAAGGATGGCACTGGCTAATGCGAAGGGCGACGCGAGAAAGACTGCACCGACCGTGACCCAGAGCGTGCCGAGCAGCATGGGAACGAGACTGAACTCGCCCTGCGTTGGGTGCCATGCGCGATCGGTCAGAAACCGGGTTGCCCCCACGGCCTGAAGCGCCGGCAGACTCCCGACCAAGAGATACGAAACGATCAGAATCGCAATACCGGAGGTCGCGACCGCGAGCAGGCGCATCCCGGAGAGCGTGAATTCATCGACGTCAAAACCGCGCAATCTGCGCCCCACAAACCCATCCCGCCACAGTGCGGCTCGCCCGCGTGCGTTCATGCATTCTTCCTCGAATTCATTGCGCAACCTGAACGAAAGACAGTGCATCAAAAACGTCGCGAGCCGCTTCCGAGCGAACGAACGCAATAAACTCTGCGGCAAGACCCCTAGGCGGATCCTTCAAGACGAGATTGAGGGGACGGGAGATGGGATAGCGGCCTTCCCGGAGCGTCGCGAGCGAAGCCGTCACTCCATCGATGGACAGCAGCTTGATGGGGGCTCCGTTTGCGATGTTCACGCTCGCCGAACCAATCGAAACATAGGCCACCGCATTCGGATTCCCGGATACGGTTTTGATCGCCTGTTCGTTCTCTCCGACGATGACGTCGGCTATAACCTCCCGCGGGTCGAGTCCGAAATAGGCAAGGAAAACTTCGAGCGTCGCGCGTCCGTCTGCTTTGTGCACCACGACGGGTCTTTTTGCAGAGCCGCCAAAAAGACTCCAGACGTCGACCTCGCCACGATAGAGAGCGATCACTTCTTCGCGCTTGAGCGCGTCGACCGGATTGCTCTCGTGAACGATGAGAGCCACTCCGTCCCGAGCAATCGTGACGACATGGAGGTCGCTCTCATCTGCTTTCAGCGCGCGAGAGACCATCCCAATCGAAGCGAGACCGTTCCGCGCATCGGCGATGCCCCGGGATGAGCCCCCGCTCTGCACATCGATTCGGATCCCAGGATGTGATTTCTCGAATCGACTTGCGAGTTCCGCGGCAGCGGGTGCGACCGTGCTCGACCCTGTGAGAATCAGCAGCGCATCCGCCTCCGGCCGCTCCGGAGAACATGCGGAGAGGACCAGCACGCATGCGAACAGAGCAGCGGCGAAGCCAAACTTCCTGCATCGCCCCATTCGTGGGGCTGAGAAACTCGGGGCGTTCAGAGTCATTTCGAAGCTCACTCGCAACGGAAGGCGGCTGCAGGGGCACCGGCCCACGCAGTGCCTCCTTCCAGCTCAAAAGAACCTACGGTTGGAGTCGCGAGACGGTTACGGGCCCCACACGAAAGAACGCGCCCCAACTGGCAGTCCAAGGTCCTTCAGTTTTCCCTCGCTCGTCCCTGCGGATACGCGCATGGCTACCTCTTTGGTAAGCCGGCACCGACAGATATTCTCGAAGCAAGCCAGCACCACCGCACGCCAGGAAGCGAGCTAAAGGAGAACGGGGATCTGTGCCCAGCTTGGATCTTGCTCTGCTCGTTCGTTACTCCCCGCATAGATCTCGTTCCGTAAGGCCTCCGTAAACCAACCCGCAGGCGGATCGATGGCGGAGCTTCCGCACGGTTCGGAGAGAGGCCTCTAAAACGGCTCGAGATTCGGCGCGGGCCGTTCACATGCGTCATAATTGCCGAAACGAGACAAGGGATGACTATGCTGAGCCGATGGGGGCGATGCTCAACAGTAAATGACGCAAGAATCGCGGCCCAGGACTGCTCGTGGGACTGATTGGCGAGCTGCGCGAATGGTTTCGCTTCGCCTTCCGAACGCCCGAAGCCGAGAAAGACATCATCTTCTTTTCGGAGAGCGCGAGTTATTGGGCCTATTTCGAGGGCCTGGTCCACGGCCTGAAGAACCAGAGCCAGGCGCCGTTCTGCTATGTGACCTCGGACCCGAATGATCCAAGGCTCAGTGCCGATGACCCACAAATCCGCGCCTTCTATCTGAACCAGCTCCTCCCCTTCTTCATGCAATTCGTGAAGTGCAGAGCCTTCGTCATGACGCTGACGGAGCTCGACCTCCATCACATCAAGCGATCCGTGAACCCCGTGCACTACGTCTATGCGTTTCACTCTTTGAACAGCACGCATATGGCGTACCAGCCGCGCGCCTTTGATCACTACGACTCGATACTCTGCTGCGGACCGTATATGGTGCAAGAAATAGAGAGCGATGAGCAGCTCCGAGACCTACCGAAAAAGCAGCTCATCGAAGCCGGGTATTACCGCGTCGAGCGTATCCGGCGCGCCGCGCAGGAGCGAAGCGCGCACTCCGGCTCCCGCATCGACTCCGAGACCGGCCAAGCCAAGACGAACTCAACCGATACGGGATGCATTCTGATCGCCCCGTCCTGGGCGGCACATAACGTCCTCGAAGAGCATGGTATCGAAATCGCCGAGCGCCTCTTGAGTGTCGGACATGAAGTCATCTTGCGGCCTCACCCGGAAACGATCAAGCGCTCGCCGGACGTCGTCGATGCCTTTGCGCGACATTTCAAAGACAATCCGAGCCTCATAGTTGAACGATCCGTCGCTTCCGATGATTCGCTCCTCCGAGCGGATATCTTGATCACCGATTGGTCGGGGATCGCGCAGGAATACGCCTTCGGGACCGAGCGTCCCGTCCTCTACCTCGACGTACCTCGGAAGGTGCATAACGAGGGATATGAGTCTCTTGAGATTGAGCCCTTTGAGGCCCAGATCCGAAACGAAGTCGGCGTCGTTCTACCGACCGAAGAAATCTCGCAGATCAATCAGGCCGTCGGCCGACTCATGCGAGATCGAAACGCCTATGGCGACCGAATACGGGCGCTCCGCGATGAGAATCTTTTCTGTTTCGGCGAGTCGGGGGAAGTCGGCGCACGCCATATACTCGACGTCGTCGCTAAACACGCCGGACACGATGCCGGAAAATGCCCCGGACAAAATGTCATCCACGCGGATCGAGCCGCAGGAGGAGCGGCCTAATGGCGAGCTCGGAAACAAAATCTGTTTATGTGGGTATGAGTGCCGACCTCGTCCATCCCGGACATCTCAATATTATTCGCGTCGCCGCGGAGCTCGGCGAGGTCACGGTCGGCCTGCTGACTGACGAAGCAATCGCCAGCTACAAGCGACTGCCGTACATGTCCTTTGAGCAGCGCCGCCAGGTCGTCGAAGAACTGCGTAGCGTCTCCCGCGTTGTGAAGCAGGACACGCTCGACTATGTGCCCAACCTGAAGAAATACAAACCCGACTTCGTCGTCCACGGAACAGATTGGCAATCGGGGGTACAGCGAAACGTCCGACAGGCCGTGATAGACGCCCTCGCTGACTGGGGCGGCAAGCTCGTCGAACCCGAATACACCCCCGGCGTGTCCTCCACCGCGCTCATCGCCGCGCAGCGCGAGATCGGCACAACCCCCGAGATCCGCATCAAACAACTGCGCCGCCTGCTGGTCGCAAAACCGATCGTCCGCGCAATCGAAACGCATAGTGGACTGACCGGCCTGATTGCGGAAAAAGCGCGTGCAATGGTCAACGATCAGCAGCGCGAGTTCGATGTTATGTGGCTATCCAGCCTGACCGACTCCACCAACCGCGGAAAGCCCGACATCGAATTCGTAGACCTCACCTCACGCGCCAGCACGATCGCGGAGATTATGGAGACCACCACCAAGCCGCTCATCTATGACGGCGATACAGGAAGCTACCCCGAGCATTTCGCCTTCATGGTGCGCACGCTAGAACGACTCGGCGTATCCGCAGTCATCATCGAAGACAAAATCGGACTGAAGAAGAACTCCCTCTTCGGCACCGAGGCGAAGCAAACACAGGACACGATCGAAGGTTTCTGCCATAAGATCCGAACCGGCAAAGCCGCACGTGTCGCCGAAGACTTCATGATCATCGCACGCATAGAGAGTCTGATCCTAAAGCAAGGGGTCGACGATGCCATCGAACGCGCCAAGGCTTATATCGAAGCCGGCGCCGAAGGCGTCATGATTCACAGCAAGGAAAAGTCGCCGGACGAAGTGCTTGAGTTTTGCCGCGTCTACGAAAAGCTCGAACAACGCGTTCCGCTCGTAGTGGTCCCCACGACCTACAACGCGCTGACTGAAACAGAGCTAGCGAAAGCCGGCGTCAATCTCGTGATCTATGCGAACCATCTGCTGCGCGCCGCCTACCCCGCGATGATGCGCACCGCGGAATCGATTCTCAAACATGAGCGATCTCTCGAAGCGTCAGAGGATTGCATGCCGATCAAAGAGATCATCACAATGATCCCGGGCGACTGAAATGATCGACTGCTCAGACTATTTCGAGCTCCTCGGCCGAAGCGGCATCGATTTTTTCGCGGGGGTGCCCGATTCCCTGCTGAAAGACTTTTGCGCGTACGTGACGGATAATGCCGATCCCGCTCGCGACGTAATTGCGGCCAATGAAGGCGCGGCCATTGCTCTCGCAACAGGTCATTACCTCGCGACGGGCCTACTCGGCCTGGTCTACATGCAGAATTCCGGTCTCGGCAATACGATCAATCCACTCACCTCTCTGACTGATCCCGAGGTGTACCGGATTCCAATGCTCTTGATGATCGGCTGGCGCGGGGAGCCGGGGCAGCTGGACGAGCCCCAGCACGTAAAACAGGGGCGCGTCACGATCGCCACCCTCGACGCCATGGAGATCCCGTATCTGATCCTCCCCGACACCACGAAAGAAGCCGAGCGCGCCATCGCACGGGCGGTAAATCAGGCCAAATCGGACTCTTCGCCGTTTGCGATCGTCGTCCGCGCCAAGACTTTTTCGCCCTACGCCTTGCAGAGTAAGACACCGGACCGGTTTGAAATGAAACGGGAACAGGCCGTCATCGGCGTCGCCGAGGGCCTTCGCTCCGAAGACGTCATCGTCTCAACAACCGGCAAGACTTCGCGAGAACTCTTCGAACATCGCGCCGCTCGCGGCGAGAGCCATGCGAGCGATTTCTTGACCGTGGGCTCGATGGGGCATGCTTCCCAGATCGCGCTCGGGATCGCGATGGCTAAGCCAGAACGCCAAGTGGTATGCCTCGACGGCGACGGTGCGCTCATCATGCATATGGGCAGTCTCGCCGTGAGTGGAACGCGCGGGACCTCGAATTTCAAACATATCGTCGTGAATAACGGCGCGCACGATTCCGTAGGCGGCCAACCGACGGCGGGCTATGCGATCGATATTCCCGCGATTGCGCGCGCCTGCGGATACGCACAAGCACGGTACATCGAGCGACTCGACGAGATGGCCGAGGCGATCGCCTGGCTGCGCGAGGCAAAGGGTCCCGTTCTCCTCGAGATCCGCGTGGATAAGGGAGGGCGATCCGATCTCGGTCGGCCCACAACCACGCCCAACGAAAACAAGATCCAGTTCATGCGAAATCTCGAGAAGACACCCGGCTCATGACACAGGAATGGATCTGTGGAGCCGGCGCTGCCAAGCGCCTCGCGGAGTATGTCGAGCGCTTCAAGGCGCGGCGCGTGCTCCTCGTGACCGGCCGCCGATCGTTTCGACTTTCGGGAGCCCGAGCGATCACAGACGCCGCCCTCGCCGCTTGTGAGGTGATCCATTATCAGGACTTCGAAGAGAACCCGAAACTCGTCGATGTGGAAAAGGGTCTCGCCCTCTGCCAAGCCGCTCCACCCGACCTCGTAATTGCAGTCGGCGGCGGCACGGCAATAGACATGGCGAAGATGATCGCGATCTTTGCAGAAGCGGATCAAAGCCCTCTTGAATATGTCGAAGGACGCGCGAAACTGGAGGCAAAAACGATCCCGCTCATCGCGCTTCCCACAACGGCGGGCTCAGGAAGCCAGGCGACGCACTTCTCGGCGGTCTACGTCGAAAAGACGAAATATTCCGTGGCACATCCGAGCATGCTGCCCGATGTCGCCCTTGTTGACCCGGATTTCCTGAACGCACTCCCGAAGCATGTCGCCGCCGCTTCCGGCCTCGATGCCCTCAATCAAGGCATCGAATCATTCTGGTCCATTCACGCCACCGACGCCTCCCGTGTGAAAGCGCAAGAGGCGATCAAGCTTGCCTGGGCGCACCTACCGGCGATGGTCCTACACAGGGACGACGACGCAAGACTCGCTATGGCGCAGGCCGCACATCTCGCTGGTGAAGCCATCAATGTCACCAAGACCACGGCGCCCCATGCCATCTCCTATCCCATCACGGCTCATTTCGGCGTGCCGCATGGCCATGCCGTTGGGTTAGTCTTGCCTGGGATCCTGGCCTACAACGCCGGCGTTCAGGAGGAAGACTGCCTTCATCCCGATGGCCCCGAGAGCGTTCGAGCCACGATGAACGAACTCGTTTCTCTTCTCGGCGGAAAGGACGTGGAGGATGCGACCCGGCTCTATACCGAGCGCATGAAGCTAATCGGACTCTCCTCCGACCCCCGCGCCTTCGCAATCAGCGGACCCCAGGACATCGATATCATCGTCGCAAATGGATTCAACCCACAGCGCGTCAACAATAACCCCCGCCGCCTAACTGAAACCGCCCTTCGCGAACAGCTCAGCGCGCTGATCGCCTAACGTCACAGAGCTTAGGGTCGTCTCGCCAAGACGATCCAATGCCGCAGACCACCCCGCCCCGGACGCCGCGTTTCGACAACGAACCCCTTCTTGCGCAGCCGCGCCTCGAATTGTTCTTCGCGGGCTTCAGCCCAGACGCCTAAGAGGCCACCACGAGAAAGTGCGTTCCACGTCCGCTCGATCGCGCGGCTCCCGTAGAGCGGATCGTTCTTCACCTGCGTGTGCGCATGCGGCCCCTCAAACAGGTCGAGCACAATCGCGTCATAGGTCGACTTGGACTCGGCGGCACGGCGAATCGAATTCACGACGTTTTCAATCCGAAGCGAAACGCGCGGATCAAGGACGGCACTGCCCGACAACTCCGCAAGCGGTCCCCGGCACCATTCCCCAACGATCGGATAAAGTTCCGCGACATCCACCCGACAGCCTTCGCCGAGCGTATCGAGGACCGCGCGCAGTGTGAGCCCCATCCCCAGTCCGCCGACCAGAACCCGTGCCTTCGAAGAAAGGTCCCGACAGGTCTGAATTCCGAGTTCCTCCTCCGAGCGACTCGCGCGACTATTCATGAGCACGCGACCATCGATGCAGATCAGAAAATCGTTGGCGTCGCGCTGGCGTAGCTCGAAGAGGCCATTGGGACTCTCGTGTTGATCCAGTGTCTTCCATGGTTTGCTCAAAACGGAGTCCTTTTCGTTTCGCCTCGTCATCTCGCGTAGGCCCGAGTCAGTCCCATCCAGACCCAGCCATCTGGAAAGGCGTGCGCAGCATCTGCGCAAGAATACACCTGACTTCCCGAACAACGCCGCTTTTTGAAACATTGATTCAACACATGCGCCCAATCATCGGGCTCCAACCCGAGAGGTTGCTAGGGGCTCTGCGTTGAACCTCATCGTCGCCCGATGGAATTCTGCCTTCCATCGCCCAATGCTCCAGCCCGACCCACCTCTTTTTGCTTTCGTTCGCTCCGGCCACTGCTCCTTTTTTGCTCGCTTGTCGCGAGCCGAACGAGGACAAAACCGAGGCTGTCGCCAAGATCGAGCTCTTACAGAAGGCCCCACCGGCCAACGCTGCGGGGGCGAAGAAGTCACCGTGTACCAGGCCGCCCGGCTGCGAGCGCTCGGCTACCTACAGCCCTAACTGCCGCCGAGTCCGTAGAGAGCGAGGAAGAGGAGGAAGGCGTAGAGCGTGTAGAAGCCGCAGGAGCGGCAAACACCGGGGCGGCTGCCAATTAAGCAACCCGCCAGCGACAAGACTAAGTCCTTGGTGAAGTCTGATCTGAAACGCGGGATCAAGGCCGGCGACCGCCTCTACGTTTTCGACCAGTATGCAATGGGCGCGGATTTCACGATCGCCGACCTGTATACCTACTACTGCTTCGGCCTGGCGGGAATGCTCGCAAGCAATAGGGTCGGCGTGGAGCTGATGCCACGGTTGGCGGAGCGACCGAGTATCGCTCGGGTCACGGCATAGGTAGATGCCTAACGACGATCGACATATATCGGCATCGCATCGTTTTTCGATCAATCCCCGCAAAAGCTGGAATGAGGAAGCGGCGGCGCCTACATTGCTGAGATGTCCAACGCCAACTCGACAATACCGCGAGCTATCGTTCTCGTGCACGGAGCCTGGCACGGCGCATGGTGCTGGTCCGCTCTCCAAGCAGAGCTCGATCGCCGCGGCGTGCCTTCGCACGCGATTGAACTCCCAGGCCACGGGAGTTCCCTCTCTCCTTTCGGCGGGCTGTATGACGACGCGAACCATGTCCGGGCGACTCTCAATCACCTGCACAATCACCTGCAACACAGCAGTCACTTAGAGCGAATAGAGCGAAGCCAGCGAACAAACCAAATCGAACAAGGAGGACGTGCGGGGCGCGGAGGGGGAGATGCGGACTCGGGGTTCGTGCTCGTCGGACATAGCTACGGTGGTGCAGTCATCACGCAAGCCACGCTGAATCAAGCCGGAGACTCGAGCGACGACATCTCACATCTCGTCTCACCTCTCGTCTCACACCTAGTGTACGTGGCGGCCTTCGTCCTCAATCCGGGCGAGTCAGTCGTCTCTGAAATGCGCGCGTTCGCGACAGAACCTGAATCCGATCTGACCCACGAAACTGCCGCAACAGAAAACCTGCTTCAACGAGCGATCCGCCCCCAGGCCGACGGCAGCACAACGCTCGACCCCGAACTCGCCGCTGAGGTCCTGTACGGAGATTGCACGCCCCCCGAAGCGGCCGCCGCGATCCGGCGACTCTGCCCGCAGCCGGGCGCCACTATGACCGAAGTTGTGACCGAAGTTGTGACCGAAGTTGTGACCGAAGTTGTGACCGAAGTTGTGACCGAAGTTGTGACCAAATCGGCCGAGGGAGACCGGTGCGAGACGATGCCTTCCACGTACATCAAATGCCTTCGCGACCGAGCCATAGATCCTGCGCATCAGGAATTGATGGCGCGTCGCTGTACCGATTCGATTGAACTCGACACCGATCACTCTCCGTTCATGAGCCAACCCGCCGCACTCGCAGACATCCTCGAGCGGATTGCTAGGCTTACCTAGTCGGCCCTCACGGCTTTCATGCCGCTTGTGCCGCGCGCGCCTCTTGCTCACCGGTCATGCACCTCTCACCCGCCTGTTACCCGCCATCACGGTGAACGAATCGCGTGAGGGTATGTAGCAGTTTGATCTCGCCGCGGTTCGGTCGCGCGCGACCGAACAGGCGGCGGAGCTTCATGAGCGTCACCTCTCGCATATCCCCCTCGAGATAACCCCGCGAATCCAGCGCACGCTCGAGATGCGCGAAGAACGCTTCCATCTCCACTTGACTTGAAGGCTGATGAATCGGCTTCACGTGCCCGCTCGCTGGCGGTCGCGTCTCTTCGGACATTTCGGGCAGTCCGGCCAAGCCGAAGTTCCTCTGCGCGACGAACACCTCGTAACAGACGAGCTGAACGGCGGAGGCCAGGTTGAGCGACGAGAACGCCTCATTGGCCGGGATCACCACCTGGAAAGTGCATCGGTCCAGATCCGCGTTTTCGAGCCCTGTCCGCTCAGGACCGAAAACCAAGGCAGCCGAAATTCCACCCTCCGTCTCCGCCACGAGCTTTTCGCCACAGGCCCGGGCATCCAAGACTTCATGCGGAAACGTGCGCTCGCGAGCGGAGCCACCAATCACGAGCTGACAATCCGCGACGGCCTCGGTCAGCCCCTCGACGACACGCGCTCGCTGCAGAATGTCAATTGAACCCATCGCGCGCCGGTCCGCCTCTTCAGATGGAAACTCGGCGGGCCTAACCAACACAAGATCCGAAAAAGACATCGTCTTCATCGCCCGCGCAACGGCTCCGATATTTCCGGGATGGGCCGGCTCGACGAGCACGATGCGAATTCGGTCGATCGCCATGGACACGGAGTTCCTCTATGAATGGGTCGGGCCAGAAGAGTACCCAGGAAAGCGGGGATCGCCTGTCCAGGACTCAGTCTATCGCCACGATGGTGGCCCCCGGGACTCGACGAAGCAGGCTTCCTCAGGTAGATCCGGTACCCTGAGAGGCCCGACCTTTCTGCCGCGCGATTGATTCGGAGGATCTAAATGGTGCCGACCAAGACGAAGACTGCAGCAACCGAAGAAGCAGTCGAGATTCCGGCCGAGCCTTTCACCGAGTACCTGCCCGACATTGCGGATTGGCTTCCGGAAGCGCTCCAGCCTGCCTGGGCTGTGATTTCCACCTACCCCATCGTGGGCGCGGCCGTGATCGCCCTCTTCTTCCTTTTGCTTGCGATCGTTATCCGGTCGGTGATCTTTCGAAGCTTGCGTGGCCTCACAGGCATGACCGCATCACTCGTCGACGACCAGGCCCTGCAGAACCTCCGTAAGCCCATCTTCTCCACAGTCGTTTACCTCGGCCTCGCTCTCGCGACACAGGCGGCGCTTCTTCCGTTCGGAACGTCTCTGCTCATAAGCGTTTTTTTCTCGATCATCGTTGCCAGCTGGATGCGCGCCACGCTGCGCATCACGGAAGCGCTGCTGTCCTCGCTGGAGAACAATCGTCGTTTCAGCTTGATCGAGCCGCGAACCGTCCCGCTCCTCGACCTCACACTGAAACTCCTCACGATCCTGGTCGGTAGCTACGTCCTTCTGTTGATCTGGGGAATCAATCCCATCGGCTGGCTCGCCTCTGCCGGCATCGTCGGCATCGCCGTCGGCTTCGCGGCAAAAGACACACTCGCGAACCTCTTCTCCGGCTTCTTCATCGTGGCGGATGCGCCCTATAAAATCGGCGACTACATCAATCTCGATTCCGGCGAACGAGGTAAGGTCTCCGCGATCGGCCTACGCAGCACGCGCCTGATCACGCGAGATGATTTGGAGATCACGATTCCGAATGGCGTCATCGCCAATGCCAAGATCGTGAACGAAAGCGGCGGTCCTTATGTCAAGATCCGCAATCGCATCCAGGTCGGCGTTGCCTACGGATCCGACGTCGACCAAGTCGCGAGGACCTTGTGCGAGGTCGGCTCTGAGCACGCCGAGACCTGCACCGACCCGGAACCTCGCGTCCGCATGCGCGGCTTCGGCGCCTCAAGCCTCGACTTCGATCTGCTCGTTTGGATCGAGCATCCGGAAGATCGAGGCCGGATCGCCCACGAACTCTACATGGCGATCTACAAGCGCTTCGCGGCGGAAGACATCGAGATCCCCTACTCCAAACAGGATCTCTACATCAAGGAATTCCCGAACCCGGGCCAAGCGGGGACCTAAGAGCAACTCCGAGCGCGTGCCGCGGAGCCTCCCCGACGCTGCGAGAAGCGGCGTCGCGCGAGCAGCGAAAGCAAGGCAACCGACATCCCGCTTGAGAGCGAAAAGGCAGGCTCGGGAACGATCGTATACCCGCTCCATCCGGATACCTGAGTTTCGGAAACGCCTCGAATTCGCACCTCGGCCGGCCGATCGATCGGCACGTTGACGCCCCAGCAAGACGGTTCCGGGAAAACGCGCGCCTCCGTGATGAAGGTGTCCGGTGCCCCTTCAATCGGCGAGATCTCGATATCCCAATATTCGAC
>JBDNFB010000233.1:0-19188 GCA_041690055.1 Myxococcota bacterium
CAATGCCGCCCCAACCGGTCACTTAATCCTCGAATCGCCGAGTGCGAAACGCCGAACTCGCGAGCGATTTGGCGAAACCCGGAGCAGGACACGAGTCGATGAAAGATCGGTCCCAGCAGCTCAGCGCGTCGAAGCCAGTAGTCGGCAGAAAAGGTCTGTGAACTAAAGTACCGACCGCAATGAGAACAGCGGTACCGTTGAATCTTCTTGGGGACTTGATCTCGGAAGAAGAATCCCTTCTTGACGTATCGCCAAGTGCTTGGATTCTTTCTGGATTTACAGCGAGCGTTAGGGCAAAACGGAGGGCGACGGAGAGGAGGAGAATTGGACATACCCCCTGACATCGCAGGGTTCGTGCCAGGCGCATTCTACTGTCCACGTCTCATGGGTTGACGCCCTATCCTTCGATAGCGACGCTCTGCTCGTCGACGACGCGGCGTGGGTCTCACGGGGCGCTTACGCGCTCACGGCCGGCTCCCACTCGGGATATCGGCCCAGGCTGAGCAAAAGCAGGCATAACAGGATCGTGGCCGCGACCGTGCCGAGCAGCGGTGCCACGTAGCTTCCCGTTGCCTCGAACCCCACACCGACTGCGAAGGGACCGATTCCTGTGCCGATCATGAAGGCTGCGTAGAAGTAGCCGTAGATCTGGCCGAAATGGCGGAGCCCGTAGTAGCGACTCGTGAGGTAGGCGATCACATCGACTTCGGCGCCTGCTCCGATCCCGAGTAGCAACGCGCAGAGCGGCGCGAAAGCCGAAGGCGCCTCGAACAAGAGCAGCGCCATGCCCAGCAAGGGGCCAACGAAGAACAGCGCCGCGACGCGAGGCGCGAAAAATCGATCCATCAGGTAGCCAGCGACTACTCGCCCGAAGAGCATGCCCCCGCCGAAGAATGCCGCCGCGCCCGCCGCAGCCTGCGCCGAACTCCCGCGATCGGTGAGGAGCGGGATCAGGTGGACGCTGCAGCCGTGGATCGCAATCGCGGCCAACAAGATCACCGCAGCCAGCGTCCAGAAGCTTCGCATGCGCATCGCGTCGTGCGCTGATACGCCCAACACCGGTTTCGCCGGCCCCCCAGCTCCCACGCCAAGCGCCGAGGGCGACTCGGTGTCTTGCTCGAGGTCAAGTCCTGACGCGCCCGAAGCCGACTTCGTGCGCTCTTCGTCGGGCGAGCGCAGGGCGAAGGCCACCAGCGGAATCGAGAACAGAACGACGCTCGCCAGGCCAAGATAGGCACCACGCAAACCGGAATGATCGATGAGAAGCTGTACACCCGGCGGGATCGCCGCGGCGCTGAGCCCGACCCCTGCCATGGCCAGGCCGAGCGCCAAGCCGCGTCGTTCGTCGAATCTCTTAGTGATGATCCGTGCGTAGACCACCGAATTGGATCCGATTCCCACAATCGCGGCGCCGACAAACAACACATGAAATTGCCAGAGCGCTCCGCTCTGGAAGGCAAGCCCCCCAAACAGGCACGCATAGCCGACCATCGCCGGGAACAGGATCCGACGCTCGCCAAAACGGTCGACGAGACGCCCCAGGAAGGGCGTGCCCAATGCGACGACGAGCGTCGCGAGCATGATGGCAAGAGAGACCTGCGCGCGATCCCAGCCGAAGGCGGCGGTCAGGGGCTTCAAGAGGACGCCGAAGGAAAGCAAAGCGATCGACGTGTGCGAAACGCTCGCCCCGAGCGCCGACCCAAGAATCACCCTCGCCTGCTGCGCGCCTGTCGCCGCTTGAGCGCCGACCTGTTCGTTGTCCCTGTGCTCGATCATCGCCGTTATCCTCCTGCGCAGCGCCCGAATCAGTGGTCATCCATGATCGCGCCCCGAGTCGTCTCGACTGTTACTCGAAGCCACCATCGGGTCAACTCGCTTCGGGGCCCATGACGTTAAGCCTCGGGCGGAATCAAGCAGCTTGAATCCGAGAGCCCAATTGCCCTAGCGTTCAACGAGCGAGATAATGCGACTCAATCAAATACTCAGGTAGCAGGAGGACCGAATGGCAGGACGATTGGCAGGCAAAGTTGCAGTGATTACGGGCGGCACCAAAGGGATCGGTCGCGCCACAGTCGAAGCCTTCGTCCGCGAGGGTGCCAAGGTCGTCTTCTGCGGCCGCGACCTGGATGCGGCGAAGGAGGTCGAAGCGGCCGTCAATGACCAGGGTCGCGACGATGACCAGGGTCGCGACGATGACCAGAGTCGCGACGCCAAGAATGCCCGCAACGCCATCTTCGTGAAATGCGACGTGACCGTCTTCGACGAGGTCGAGCGCGTCGTGAAAACCGCGGTCGAGGAGTTCGGTCGTCTCGATATCCTCTTCAACAATGCGGGCACCGGCACTTTTGGCGAGACCCCGGATGTCGAGATCGAAGAGTGGAAACGGATGCTCGACATCGATCTGACGGGCACGTTCTACGGCTGCAAGGTCGCGATCCCTCTGATGAAGCAGAGCGGCGGCGGCGTGATCGTGAACAACGCGTCGATGTCGGGCCTCTTCGGTGAGTACGGCCTGAGCGCTTATACGGCGGCCAAAGGCGGCGTGATCAACTACACGCGGACACTCGCGCTCGATCACGGCAAGGACCATATCCGGGCCGTCGCGGTCTGTCCGGGCTTCATCGACACGGCGGCCACCTCCTTCTACATGGATCAACCCGAGCTACTGGCGCGCATCGTCGAACGCGTTCCGGCGGCCCGACCCGGGCAGCCGGAGGATATCGCCATGGCCGTGGTCTACCTGGCTTCGGACGAAGCGGGCTTCATCACCGGCACGACCCTCGTCATCGATGGCGGCATGACGTCGAGCACAAACCTCCCCAATCTGCAGTAGAACGCAGAGCCATCGCGGCTGAGACTGAGACCAGAAGGAGATACGGGCGTGAACGAAGACGCAATCTCGAGCGGGAACGACCTCGAGCAGGGCGGCATGACGCATACGGTCGTCGTCGAAACTGCGACGGTGCCGGGCCAGGGCGCTCTCAAGAAGGGCTTCTACGGGAAGCACACGATCGAATCCGACGAGCCCGAGGGCTACGGCGGAAACGACGAGGCACCGCCGCCGCTGGCCTATGCGGCGCTCGCCCTCGGCTGGTGACTGCTCTCCCAGCTCGCGCGGTACGCGCGACTCAAAAAGGTCGAGATCCAGGACGCGCGCTGTCGCGTGGAGATGGACTGGACGCTCCGCGGTTCCGTGCTTCGGGGCGATGTGAAGGCCGCCTGTCGTGAGGTCCGGACGCATGTCGCCCTCGACTCCGAGGCGGACCCCGAGGCGATCGCCGCGGTCATTCGCCTCGCGAAACAGGGCTGTTTCATCGAGGCCCTCGTCCAGGAACCAGTCCCCCTGAAAACGACGCTCGAAATCAACGGCGAAGCGCAGGCGATCGGCGGCGGTTCCCAGTAGGAGGGAGCGCCGCTTCAGCGACAAGCAACGGCGCTGCATCTTGTGCGCTAAGCCATCGAAATTCGATCGAGCGGTCACCAACCCGGATGGAATGATCTAGCCTTCCGTTCATGAATTTCTCGCGCGTCGCCGTCAATCTAGGAATCGCAGTCCTCGCCCTGGGCGTCGGTATTGGGATCGGTCGATCGCAATCCGGCGACGTCAAAATGCTGCAGGGAGAAGGGGTCGAGGAACATCTCGTCTCGATCCTCCATCTCCAGGAGCCGCTCGTGCGCGCCCGGGCGCTGACGGATTTCTTCTCCCAGCAGAACCCAACTCATCTCGAGATCATCGAGGCGGTCTACACACAAGAGCGTCCTCAGGTCGACGAAGTGGCCGAGGTCCTGTTCGCGGCATGGTGGGCCCGTTTCGATCCGGCAGGGGCCTTCGGCGGACGGATTCCACCCAATTGGGGCGGCGATGATCCGTGGAGCCGGACGGTGATGCTCGAATGGGTTCGAAAGGATCCGCAAACCGCCCTCGCGGCAGCACTGGCGCTGCCGCCGAAACCCGAGAGTGTCAAACTCGAATCATTGCGATCGGTCATCAAGGGCTGGTTCGATCACCCACAGACCGATCCGAACGATCTGCTCGCCATCATCGATCAGGTCACCGAAGTGCGGCCACGAGGCGAACTCGTGATCCTCTGGGTCAGTCGAATGATCGAGACACGCGGCGTCGACTACGCCATCGACTACGCGGAATCCATGCCCGAAGACCCTTACGAGCTTCGAACTAAGCGAGAACTGATGGGTCGCCTGGCGGCCCAACTCATCCCCGTCAACTCGGAACGCGCCGTGGAATTCACCGAGCGGAACGCCGGAACCCCGGCCGGCAACAAGACAGCCACCTACATGATTAATCGCTGGGCGCACGACGACGGACCCGCTGCATTCGTCTGGGCGCTAGCGACCGACGTGCCGCAGAAGCACAAGGTCGTCGAACGTGCCTGGCGCGCATTTCTCATCGGCGACCGCGAGGCCGCTCTTTCCTGGATGTCTATGCAGAGCTACTCGAAGCCTCTAGAGCCCGCCTACTCGCTCTACCTCATGAACCTCGCCAAGAAGGACCATCAACGAGCGCTTGAGCTTTCGACTCAGATCGAGGATCCCTCGAGTCTCATTCAGGTCTGGCAATCTGTCGGACGGAGTTGGATTGCCAAGGATCCGATCGGGGCGGAAGCCTGGATGATGGGCCTCGACCTGCCCCCGGAAGTCGTGCGAAATATCCGAGCACGGAAGCCCGATCCGATCCGCGGACGTATCAATCCAGGCGGCTGAGCCTTCAATTCCTCCGGTTCCCCCGAGCGCGAACTAACGTCCAAGAAACCGCCCTGGCCCTTGCTTGACCAGGCCCCCGGTCGAACTGCGATCCCGGTCCTCGATCGGGTCGCTTTCGCCATCCCTCTTCTTCCCGAAACTCGCGTCGCCGTTCTCCTTCCCCGCACGATGCTCGAGTTCCTCTTTGGCGCTGCTGGTCGGCGTCGCCGTCAGCGCGCGAAGATCCGGCGTGATCCGCGGAGTTGATGGGCTGGGACTCGAGTAAATTCGCACTGCTTTTCGATCTTCATGGCAGAACGGATTCGCCGAGAGATGGATTGGCAGCCTTCGAAGAGACTGCCTGGACCATGTGAGCGCGATCAATGAGCGCCAGCTTAGGAGTGTGATTCGGTCGTACGTTGACTACGACCACGCGGATCGAACTCACCTCGGACTAGAAAAGGACGCGCCTGAAGATCGGCCGATCGAACCCCGAGAGATCGGGCCGATCGTCGCACTTCCGCAGGTCGGCGGGCTTCGTCATCGCTATACGCGAGAACTTCAGAGAGCTGCCTAGAGCGAATATGGAGTAATTACGATGGACAGCTACCGCTTCCTCACCCGTATGCTCCACTCGTCCTTCGAACTCATCATCAAATGCGGCGACGCGGCCAACCCAAATTTCTGTTTGCAGGTCAGGTAGTTCGTACGTACGTTCTATTCTTTCAACGCCACCCCGGAGTTCCTATTTCCCCCTCGATCCTTCCTTCTGTCACACCCCATGCGGACCCCTCGACAGAAACAAGAATGCCCCCCACCTCAAGCCCGGCCGGCCGTCGCGGCGATACTCGAGAGCGACTCCTCACCGCCGCCGAGCGTTTATTCGCCGAGCGCGGCTTCGAGGGCGCGACGATGCGCGTGCTCGCCAGAAGCGCAGGGGCGAGCTTGTCCTCGACCAACTATCACTTCGGGACCAAGGAAGCGCTCCTCGAGGAGGTCCTGCGTAGACGAGCCATGCCGCTCAATTCGCTTCGTTTGATCCGACTCGAAGAGGCCCAATCTTTGGCAGAGGCGGAAGGCACGCCCGTCCCCGTCGAAGCGCTCCTCGAGGCCTATGTGCGGCCGCTCTTCGAGGTGCGCGCGTCCAACCACCAACTCACACCCCGGCCCGGATGGGTTGCAACCCGGCTCTTTTTCGATCCGGCACCCATCGTATCGACGATCCGAACGGAACTGTTTCGCGAGGTCGACGCGCGATTTCTGGAAGCCCTCGAACGGACCTTTCCCGACCGAACCCGGCGGGAGGTCGAGATCGCATATGACCTGACGACCGGACTGCTCGTCCATTTCGCTGCGGGCCACCTCAAGCGTCCGAAGCCTGAAGAGGCCGAACTCGGGATGATGCCGCCGATCGACGAAGACGGCGAAGCCATCCTGAATGGCCTCTTGACCTATGCCGGAAGTGGCTTACGAAGCCTCGCCCCGCCGGCCCCGAACGGAGCGCCTAAATGAGTCGCCGCGTCCTCGTCCCCTTTCTCATTGTCGCAATCGGCGTGCTCGGCTTTTTCCTGTTTATCGTGACGCGACCGCAGGTCGTGCGCAACGAAGTCGAATCCGTCGCGCCCCTGGTTCGTGCCGTCGCCGTTACGCCGCAAAAGCTTCGCCTAACAGTAACCGCCTATGGGACGGTCGAACCTCCGATCGAGAGCGAGCTTCGTTCTCAAGTAGCCGGCGAAATCCTCTGGGTCTCGCCGAATCTCGCCGACGGTGGATTCTTCGAAGCCGGTGTACCGCTGGTCCAGATCGATCCGACCGATTACGCCCAGGAACTCGAAGCGGCGAATGCCCACCGGGACAGCGCGACGAGCTCGCTCTCCCGCGCAAAGCGAGCACACGAGCGGCAGCAGCGTCTCGTGTCCGAATCCGCGTCGAGCGTTTCGCGGGCGGACGAGGCACGGGACACGTATCGATCAGCCGATGCGGCGCTCCGTGAGGCACGCGTCCGCGTCGCGCGAGCGGAACGGGACCTGGCGAGGACCGAAGTCGTTGCGCCGTACGCAGGCCGCACCCGCAACAAGCAGGTCGACATCGGTCAGTTCGTACGACGCGGCGATGACTTGGCGCAACTCTATGCGATCGATTACGCCGAAGTACCTCTGCCGATTCCCGACAGTGATCTGGCTTTCATCGATCTGCAACACCCCTTCCGCGATGCAGCCAGGGACGAGATGCGTGATGGACCAATCGTACATCTGCGGGCGGACTTCGCGGGCGTTCGCAACGAATGGACGGGGCATCTGGTACGAACGACCGCCGAGATCGATGCGCGCAGTCGAACCGTGACCGTCGTGGCCCGCGTCGGCGACCCCTACGGTCGATCGCCTGGCAGTTCGAGCCTGCCGCTCCCGGTCGGCTTGTTCGTCGAGGCTGAGATCGAAGGCCGCGAGATCACAGACGCGGTGCTCCTTCCGACCACAGCTCTTCGCGAAGACAGTCAGGTCTACGTCGTCGATGACCAAAGCCGGCTCCATTTCCGACGGGTCGAAGTCCTGCGCAATCGCCGGGACGAAATCGTGGTGGGCAGCGGTCTTCGCGCGGGCGAACGCGTCGCGATTACGCCGCTCCGCGGTGCCCTCGACGGGATGCTCGTCCGGCTCGCGGCCGAAGGCCCGGTCCTCAAGGAGCACCAGCCGTGAACCGCATGATCGCCTGGTTCGTACACAATCCGGTCGCAGCAAACCTGCTGATGGGCCTGATCGTGCTAGGCGGGCTCATCGCGCTCCCCGCCATCCGTCAAACGACGATGCCTGACATGGAGGTCGATATCGTCCAGGTGAGCGTCGCATACCTCGGCGCCGCCCCTGAAGAAGTCGAATCCGGTGTCTGCATACGAATCGAAGAAGCCATCGCCGGAATTGAAGGCATCGACCGCATCAGCTCCGTCGCGACGGAAGGCGCCTGCGGCGTGAACGTCGAATTGATCACCGGCTATCCGCATGACCGCGCGCTCTCCGAGATTAAGAACAAGGTGGACGGGATCGACACGTTTCCTATGGAGGCCGAGAAGCCGCTCGTCAGCCATTACACGATCCGTCACAACGAACTCCAGATCGCCCTCTCGGGACAAGCGAGCGAACGCGCCCTCAAGATTCACGGCCAGCGCCTTCGCGACGGCATCACGGCGAATACTTCCGCCACTCAGGTCGAACTCCTGAATGCGCGCGACGACGAAATTTCGATCGAAGTCTCCGAAGATTCGCTCCGGCGACATGGCCTGACCTTCGCTCAGGTCGTCGACGCCGTACGGGGCTCCTCGATCGACCTCCCAGGAGGCTCTCTCAAGACCGCCGGGGGTGAGATTCTGCTGCGCTCCGCCGGACAGGCCTACGTCGGAGAAGAATTCGGGAGCATCGTCGTTCTGACCCGACCGAACGGGACCCGTGTGCTTCTGCGCGACATCGCGAACGTCGTGGATGGCTTCGAGGAAGATCCGCGTTATGCGAAGTTCGACGGCGAGGGTGCCGTGATGGTCTACGTCTACCGAGTCGGAGAGCAGAAGGTCTTGGAGCTCGTGGCCGACGTGAAAGACTACGTGAGCGAGTTCGCGCGAAGTCTCCCGCAGGGCTTGTCGGTCACGATCTGGCGCGATGGATCGGGCTATCTCCGCGACCGTCTCGACGTGTTGATCCAGAACGGCCTCGGCGGCTTCGCACTCGTCTTTGTGATCCTCGCCTTATTCCTGCAACTGAGGCTCGCCTTCTGGGTTGCGATCGGGGTGCCCATCTCGATTCTGGGTGCGCTTGCGCTGTTCCCGATCTTCTCCGTCTCGATCGACGTGCTGACGCTCTTTGCGTTCATCCTCGTGCTGGGGGTCCTCGTCGATGATGCCATCGTCGTCGGCGAGAACGTCTACACGCATCAAAGCAAGGGACTGGCTCCCGTCGAAGCCGCCGTGCGCGGAGCCCAGCAAGTCGCGAAGCCCGTGGTGTTCGGCGTTCTCACGACAGTCACCGCGTTTGCTCCGATGATTCTCTCCCCGGGACAGACCGGCCAGATGTTTGGCACGATCGGTGTCGTCGTCACGATGTGCCTATTCCTTTCGCTCATCGAATCGCAGCTCGTACTTCCGGCGCATCTCGCACATCACTTAAAAGTCGATGCCGAAGCCGACGAGATCACGGCCGCCGGCAGCGGTATTCAGGCGCGCTGGAAGCGACTCCAGACGAAAACGAGTCACGCGCTCGGCCACTTCGCGGACCGCTACTACAGCCCGGCACTCGTCTGGGCGCTGCACTGGCGTTATGCGACGGTCGCGACGGCAATCGCGCTCCTTCTCCTCACGGCAGGTGTGTTAGTCAGCGGCCGGATGTCTTTTTCGTTCTTCCCGAAGATCGAGGCGGACTACGTGACGGCCGCGCTGAGCCTGCCGCAAGGGACACCCGTCGAGACGACGGCTGCCGCGATCGCTCAGCTCGAGCAAGCGGCCTTTCGAATGAAAGCGGAGATCGACGAGGAGTTCCCCCTGGCCAACGGCTCGATCGTGCGACACATTCTCGTGTCCGTCGGTGAGCAACCGCCGCTCCAGAACGGTCCGACCGCCCCCGAAGCGGGCAAGGGGAGCCATCTCGGGCAGGTCGCGATCGAACTCGAGAGCATCCGGCCCATCTCCGCCCCCGAAGTGGTGCGGCGCTGGCGAAAGGCTTCGCCGCCGATCCCGGAAGCGGAGGATCTCGTTTTCAGCTCGGACTACGTTTCGATGGGAAATCCGATCGACATCGAACTCCGGTCGGACGACGTTCACCAGCTCGTGGTCGCCGCAGATCGCCTCAAGCAAGAGCTCGCTTCCTATCCAGGCGTCTTCGACGTCGGGGATTCCTTTCGCGCGGGCAAGCAGGAGATCAAACTTGCGATCCTTCCTGCAGCGGAAGCCCTCGGGATCAGTCTCGCGGACGTCGCGCACCAGGTTCGACAGGCATTCTACGGAGAGGAGGCCCAGCGCATCCAACGCGGACGCGACGACGTCAAGGTGATGGTGCGTTATCCCGAGGACCAGCGTCGCTCGCTCGCCGACCTCAGAAACCTCCGGATCCGCACGCCCGCCGGCGGCGAAGTGCCCTTTTATACCGTCGCCCGCGCCGAAAGGGGCTATGGATTCGCGAGCATCCAGCGAACCGATCGCCGACGCGTCATCGCCGTCACAGCCGACGTCGACCAGCACTTCGCGAATGCCAATCAAGTCATCGCCGACGCCGAGCAACGTGTCCTGCCTCAACTCCTCGCCGACTATCCCGGTCTCTCATACTCGCTCGAGGGAGAACAGAAGGAGCAGGCGGAAGGGGTCACGTCCCTCGGTCGAAGCTATTCCTTCGCCCTCTTCGTCATCTACGCACTCCTGGCGATCCCGCTCCGATCCTATGCGCAGCCCCTCATCATCATGGCCGTCATCCCCTTCGGCCTGGTGGGCGCGATCGTCGGCCACGTCGTGATGGGACTTGAGTTCAGCATGATGTCTCTCTTCGGCGTCGTCGCGCTCTCGGGCGTGATCGTGAACTCGAGCCTGGTCCTCGTCGACAGCGTGAACCAAAGGCGAGACGAAGAGATCCATCTGCTCGACGCGGTCCGCGGCGCGGGCCTCTCTCGCTTCCGGCCGATCGTACTCACCTCGCTCACCACTTTTGCCGGCCTAACGCCCCTGCTGCTCGAAGATCGGCTGGGGGCGCGGTTCTTGATCCCCATGGCAACTTCGCTGGCGTTCGGCGTCGTGTTCGCCACTGCAATCTCGCTTTTCCTACTTCCAAGCGCGTACCTGGTTCTCGAGGATTTAAGAAGTCTCGGTGTCCGGCGAAGAGCGGCTCGGGCTCGACTGGGCGTCGTCGCGGACCGCGGTTCCGTCTCGGATGGGCCCAAGGCAGCCTGAGTCCTTCAGTATTGGAGCCCGCTGACGGCGTAGTGTGCCAAAACTCGGCGGGCCGCCTAGGCAGGCAGCCCACCTTTCGTAGTCGTTGAAAACAAGGAGCAATCAGTCATGGACATCAGATCGGCGACGCTAGCGCGAGATCCGGAACATCTCGCGAATGTCCTCGACTAGCAGGTCGGGCTCCTCCGCGGGTGCGAAATGACCGCCTGTCGGATGGACCCGGTAAAACTGACGATTGAAGTAGGTCTTGCTCCACTCCATCTCGCCCGGCGGCTTGTCCGGCTCGAAGTAGGTGATCCCGGTCGGTGCCTCGACGACCGGCATTCGATCGTGGTCGGGGCGCCAGGGATGAGTTCCCGCCTCCTGGTAGTAGCGGACGGAGGTGACGAAACTGTCGGTCAGCCAATAGATCATCATCGTGGTGATCAGGTCGTCCTTGCTAAATCGACTCTCCACATCTCCGCCGCAATCGCTCCAGCTGCGCCTTCGTTCGAGGATCCACGCACACAGACCCAGGGGTGAGTCGTGCATTGCGAACGCGAGGGTTTGGGGGTCCAGATGCTGGACCGCGACATGACTCGCGAACCTCTTCTCCCAGGCGATCATCGCGGCGCGCTGATCGGAGCCCTCGGACATGGACTCCAGAAGTCCGCCGATCGCCCATGGGCGGTCTCCGGAATAGATGTCCAGCGGAGCTAGGCCCGTCACGTGGATCCCATGCAGGAGATCCGCATAGCGATGTCCCAGCTGCAGGGTCACAAGCGTGCCCCAATCTCCCCCATGCGCGCAGAATCGTTCGTAGCCCAACACGTCGCGCATCAGCACGGCCCAGAGGTCCGCAGTCTTCCACCAGTTGATGCCCGTCTTCTCGAGTGGGGTCGAGAAGCCGAAGCCCGGGAGCGAGGGCACGACGACATCGAAGGCATCCGCGGGGTCGCCGCCGTGGGCGGCGGGATCGGAGAGCGGCCCGATCACCTTCTCAAAATCCCAGAAGGTCCAGGGCCAGCCATGGCTGAGGATCAGGGGCTGGGGATTGGGCCCCTTCCCCTTCACGTGGACGAAGTGGATCGGGATGCCGTCGATCGGGACCCGGAAGTGATCGTACGCATTCATCGCGCGCTCCTGCGCACGCCAGTCGTAGCGGTCGATCCAATATTCGACGAGCTCCCGGAGGTAGTCCCCGTTGGTGCCGTATCGCCAGTTGTCGTTTCCCATGTCGGGTGCCCAACGAATGGATTCGAGGCGCCTCCTCAGGTCCTCGAGCCGGCTCTCGGGGATGTCGATCTCGAAGGGTTGGGCTTTTCCTACGTGCATTGGGAACTCCGCTGGAAGGGCGATCAGGAAATAGGGGAAGCAAATCCGTCGTTGTCAAAGCCTCGCTCAGACGTTGCCCGAATTCTATTTGCAGCAAAGCAGGCCGGCGCGATCGTACGTCTCCCATTTCCCGAAGAACGGGCTGCCGCTCATGCGAGAGATCCTCCAGGCCCCGGACTCCTTCCTGAATTCATAGAAGTGCTGGCCCTCGGTCTTGCCGGTGGCTGAAGGAAAGGCATAGGCGGACAGGTCGTAAACGATGTCCTCGCTGAAGACTGCCATCAACAGGTCGATGTCTTTCGTATCGACGGGCCACGCGTAGGCGATCGGAAGTCGAGCGATCTCGACTTCGGCGATCGCTTGCTCGTGACGAGTGTGGAGACCCTCGGCAGTGGCTTGCGTGGCGCTCGCGGTGACCAAAACGAGAGCGACGAGGCCGGTCTGGAACACGGCCGGGATCGGTCGATTCATGGGGACTCCTCAGAAAATGAAGTAGAGCATCGCGTCGCGCAGATCGAAGACGAGGCTGAGGCACAGCACGAAGATCATTGCATGCACCCACATACCGAAGGGTGTTTTTGGATCGACATCGGGCCGTTTGCTCACGAGGAGATACAGAGCCGGGCTCCAACACACCAGATGCACCAGGCCGACAACGCCCACGGTCACGTCGAACATATGGAGCATCATAGGTACGTGGCTCAGGAGGAACCCGCCCGCCGCGGCGCGGGCTTCCCACGATCGATGAACAAAGAACAGACTTGCGAGGAAGGTCGGAAAGAGGATTCCCATAAGCCAGACGCCGAGCCAGAGGGGCACGGCTCGGACCTGACCCGACCACGGGGAGCTCGGGGTGAGTCCAGCCTCGACGCCGAGTACGACTGGGGCGAGGAACGTCAGGACGATCGACATCGACACGAGGGTCCAAAACCACGCTCGCGGAATCATCGATCTCTCCTCGGGGCCCTTCGTGAATCTCTGGACCTTGTCTATGTCCCGCGGCGAACCGTCGCGGTTTCAAGTGATATTCTGGAGCGCGCCCGCTTCGGGCGCAACGCGCGGGGGGGTCTCGTTTTCGCGAGGACGGCCTAGTTAATCCTGGAGGGCATCGACGGAGTGGCCACTATTTCATCCCGTGGACCGGCACTCAAGCAAGCGATCCCCCCGGCGCGAAAGGCGCGAAAGGCCATCGAACGGGAAACGGGGAAGATCGATCGTGACGATGGTTTGCGGCGCGAGAAGCAACTCTTGATCGATTTTCCCTGCGCCCCCGCGGAGGGTCCTCTCGTGTACGTCGGTCGCGACATGAAGACCACCCATGTCGGGATGGGCATCAGCGAAAATGATTGGGACATCTTCCGCACCCACCTTGAGGCCACGCTCGAACATTTCGCTGTGCCGTCTAGTGAGCGCGCGGATTGAAGACTATGCGCGCCAGGTGGGGCTCAGACGTCCGGCTGATCCGCACTAAGTCCAACCCACGTGCAGACCCACACTCCGTCACGCTCCCCCAATGGAGCCGATCTTAGACCTCCCGCTACCAGGACACGGGCAGTGAGACGAGGCCGTGGAGATGGAGCTGGGGCTTGTACTCCGGCTCATCCGTCTCGAGTCGCAGCCCGGGGAGCCGCCGGGCAAGCGTCCCCATTGCCACCTGGATCTCGAGTCGAGCGAGCTTCGCTCCCAGGCAATAATGCTCACCCATCCCGAAGCTGAAATGTCCGATGTCCGCGCGCTTGAGGTCGAGGCGATCAGGATCCGCATAACGTTCTGGATCTCGATTGATCGCCGCCCAGATGAAGCTCACTGCATCACCGGATCGGATCACATGGTCGCGGAAGAAAATGTCGGCCGTGGCAAATTTAGTCGTGAGCTGGACCGGCGTGTCGTAGCGAAGTAGCTCCTCCGCGGCATTTTCGATCAGGTCGGGGTGCGACCGCAGTCTCGCAAGCTCTTCGGGGTGGCGCAGGAGCGCAAGGGTGCCCTTGGAGATCATGCTCGTCGTCGTGTCGTGCCCTGCCTGGAAGAGCAGGATGACGGTGGCCGCGATGTCCGCATCGCCGAGATCTTCGGCGTCGCGTTGCACTTCGATCAGCCGCGAGATCAGGTCGTCGGTCGGCGTGTGTCGCCGCATCGAAATCAACTCGAGGACATAATTCATGAAATTTGAGGCCGCCTCGTCTCCCAGACGCTCCATCTCCGAATCGAGTTCTTCACCCTCGTCAGCGCGGCGTGCAAAGACCGAAGCCCAATCTGCGATCAGGGGGACATCCTCGACGGGTGCGCCGAGCAGCTGGCAGATCACCGTCACCGGGAGCTGGAATGCGAAATCACGAACAACGTCCATTTGGCCCCGGGGCTCGAGCTCGTCGATTAAGGAATCGACGAGGGCTTGCACTCCGGGTCGGAGCTTGTCGACCGAACGTGAGGTGAAGGCACTAATAACGAGACCTCGCATGCGCGTGTGCCTCGGTGGGGGCATGAAGGCGAACATCCGAGAGAGCACATCGATGAATGCGCCTCCAGCACCGACTCCCGAAAGGCCTAGCACCCGCTCGTCTTTCACGAGCGCAGAGTTGCGGACGACCGCATCCGCGTCGGCCCATCGCGTGATCACCCAAGGGTTGCCCATGCGCTCGACCGGCGCTTGCCAGACGGGCGCCACCGCGCGCAGCTGATGGTAGAGACGGATCAGATTCGGACCGCGTCGCTTCCAGTCGAGGATGCAGCTGAAGATCTCTTCTGGGTCGGTGGGAAGATCGGCGTAGGGCGGGGCGACTGATTGGGGCATCGGGCAGACCTCATGACGTTTTCGGGGGCAGTTGGCTGGCCAAGCAGAGTCGAACATTAGACGTTTAAGTGTGTAGCATTTCGACTTCTACGGCAGGCCGACCAGGATTCCGATCTACGGCGGCCCTAGACTCACGAGGAGCAGCGCTAGAACAATGCGGGCGGGGCCCGGGTCTGGGCCTTGATTCCGGATAGCAGAGCCGACGACGTAGACCGTGTCGTCGACGCAGCGCGGCGCACCTTTCGCCGAGGCTCGATATGGCGCGGGCTGCTGGCGGCCGAGCGCGAAGCCCTACGGAGGCGCGTCGGCGCCCTGGTCGCAGAGCACGCCGAGGAGTTCGCGCGGCTGGAATCCCGAGACAACGGCAAGGTGATCAGGGAGACCCTTCCCGAGGTTCGATCCGTCTCCGTGATGTTCCACTATTGGGCCGTTCCCTTCGGCGGGTTGGAGCAGAGAGAGGTGGACCGCTAAATGCGCCTGCTCTGGCGCAGCAGCCTAGTGGCGCTCTCGCTTCGGAGAGCGTGACCCCGCGTTCACGTTCGCGCTTTCCACGGGCTCGAAGACCCGCCGACCGCGGCCGGGCGCATTCTTCGGTCCACGTCTCAAGCAGAGCGGATATGGCCGCGATAGCGGGTTCGCGAGTCTTCGTGGCTATCAGCAGACAAAGAGCGCTTGGCTCGATCTAGCTGAGAGCTGGGCCCTGCTCGTTCGCATCGTTTGTCCTCCGATCAAATTTGAGCACGGACCGAGATCGATGGCGATCGCCTCTTGCCCGCCTAGGACGTAGAGCGCGTCTGATTCACCTGATCGTCTGGAAACGCCGTTAGGCGCCGCGGGAAGCTTCGTTCTCTATGATTTCGAGCTGGTAGCCGTCTGGGTCTTCGACCATTGCGACGGTGCAGTCCCAGCGCTCGAGCACCATCGGTTCGATGACCGACTTGCCGCCTGCTTCGATCGCGGCGGCGTAGAGAGCCTTGCAGTCTTCCGTGTAGACGTAGTGCTTCCAGAACGAGTTGACGTGTGCGATAGGCTCGTCTTTTCCGAAGTGATACGCCAGCTGCAGGCGCGCACCGCCATCCGTCCCGAGAATCGTCTCGCGAAAATTTTCTTCTTCGATCGTGTTCGTGATTTCAAGACCGATCGCGCCGTGATAGAACGCGACGGCGCGCTCCATGTTGGCGACATTGATGCAGTACTGGCCGAGAGTCGTCGTCATGTTCGCGTTCTCCTCGCGCGTGCAGCGCGGCCTGGGCGATCAGGGCAAATGTGTCCTGTCCGGGGTTTCGAGCTTCGCTGACAGAATCGTCGCTGTCGAGGTACCGAAATGGAATCGACAGATGTTCATACGGGCCGTCGCGCCGGGCGCGATTCGCGTAGACTCCCGTTCGGAGGATAATAGACATGCATACGCGTTCGGTTGCCCAATTTGCTCTTCTTGTCTGCGTTGGCCTTGGTGTTGGTGTTGGCCTTGTCTCTCCCGCGCACGGCAGCACGGCGGACCCCGAGGAATCATATTCCCCCTATGCCGATGTCGACTACCCCACGAATCTCTATTGGGGCGACACGCACGTACACAGCAGTTGGTCCCCTGATGCAGGCGGCGCGGGAAACGAGAAGCTCACGCCGCTCGATGCGTTCCGCTTCGCTAAGGGAGAGCCGGTCGTTGCCCATAACGGACAAACGATTCGGCTGCGAAGGCCTCTCGACTTCCTGCTTGTTTCGGATCACAGCGAATACCTCGGGCTCTACCCGATGCTCGAAGAAGGCTTTCCCGCGCTCCTCGCGACGGAAACCGGGGCGCGATGGCTTGGGCTTTTAAAGGAAGGACGACGATCCAGCATTGGCGGCGAGTTCGCGATGTCTCTCGCCATGGGGCGCGACATCATCGGCGATCGCTCCTTTGTTCCCGTGGTCTGGAAGCGCGCCGTCGACCATGCGGAGCACATGAACGAGCCTGGCAAGTTCACGGCCTTCATCGGCTACGAATGGACGTCTATGCCAGGCTCGGCCAATCTGCACCGAAATGTCCTGTTTCGCGACAATGCGGACCGCACGCGCGACTTGGTCCCCTTTAGCGCAGTCGAGAGCCAAGACCCGGAAGCGCTTTGGAACTACTTGGCCGAGTACGAAGCGCGGACAGGCGGTCGCGTGATGGCGATCCCGCATAACAGCAATATGAGCGCCGGGCGTATGTTCGAGGCGACTCAGATGGACGGTATTCCTTTGACGCAGGCCTACGCCGAGTCAAGGATACGCTTTGAGCGAATCGTTGAGGCCACGCAGATCAAGGGCGATAGCGAAACGGCTCCGTTCCTCTCTCCGGATGACGAGTTTGCAGATTTCGGCACTTGGGATTTCGGTGCTGGGATGGACGTACGCAGCCCGCATACGGATGAGATGTATGCGGGTGAATATGTTCGTGCCGCCCTCGGCAGGGGGCTTGCTCTCGGTAATCAGCTAGGCGTCAACCCGTTTCAGTTTGGCCTGATCGGGAGTACGGACGCCCATACCAGTTTGGCCACGGCGGATGACGCGGATTTCTGGGGCAAGTTCTCGAGTAACGAGCCCTATGCCGGGCGGGCGATGGATGATTGGGCCTCACTGGATCTGCCGGAAGCGTTTCTTGCCAACATGCCGGCGGACGCGCTTGAGAACTTGCCGGACGGCATGAAGACCTGGTCGCTTGTTGCCTCTGGGTATGCCGGTGTCTGGGCGCATGAGAATACGCGGGCCTCGCTCTTTGATGCAATGGACCGTCGCGAAACCTATGCGACGACGGGGCCGCGGATGGTTGTGCGCTTCTTCGGCGGATGGGAATTCGAGTCTGAGGATGCCGTGCGACCGAATGTTGCGTCCGTCGGATACGCAGGCGGCGTGCCGATGGGGGCTGAATTGACGCCGCGCAGTGATGCGATGGGGGCACCTCGCTTCCTCGTCTCGGCTCAACGTGATCCGGAAGGCGCCAACCTCGACCGCGTACAGATCGTCAAGCTAACCACCGATTCTGCAACGGGAGAAGTGCGCGAGCGGATCTTCGATGTGGCGGTCTCCGACGGACGAAAGATCGGACGCGATGGTCGCGCCCGGAAGAGCGTGGGCAATACGGTGAATCTCGCAGAGGCGACTTATACGAACGCGATCGGAGACACATCGCTTACGACGGTCTGGCAGGATCCGGAATTCGACTTCAAAAGCCCGGCGCTCTACTACGTCCGCGTCCTCGAAATTCCGACACCGCGATGGACGACCTATGACGCGGCGAGATTCGGAACCGAACGCCCCCCCAAGGCGCCCGCGACGCTTCAGCAGCGCGCCTACACGTCGCCGATCTGGTACGCACCGTCGGAGTAAAGTCTGAGATTGCAGATCACGGCGGCCCGACGTGTGCGTGCCCCAAAGACTTCAAACCTTGGGTAGCTTGACACCTCGCAGCAAGCGTCTCTCCACCCTTGGCTGCGAGCCGCTTAGCGACGGCCTCGGCACCTGCGAGATTGAGGTCCGCCACCACAAGTGTTCGGAGATGCTCTCTAAATCGAACCCGTCGGTGCATCCGGATTAAGGGCGGCACCGAGCGCGGCATCGTAGACACGGAAGGCAATTCCAGCCGTTCGCGCGTCCTTCGGCGGCGCGCCATGATAGGCGTCAGGGCAGTTATAAAGTTCGACCTGAACCCCGGCGGAAAGGAGCGCGAGGCCGTATTCGATACCCTCGTCCCGGAGCGGATCGAGTCCGTTGGTTTGAATAAAAGCCGGAGGCAGGCTGGAGAAGTCCGTCGCTCGAGCAGGCGCCGCGTAGGGTGAGGTCTTTGACCGGTCGTAGTCGTCCCCAAGATAGTGAAGCCACATTCCTTCGGCGCCGGCCTGGTTGAATCCCTCGGCATCAGCGGAGTGCAAATACGAGGGCGTCTTCAGGCGATCATCCGTCACCGGAATCAAGAGCGCTTGATACGCAATCTTCGGGCCGTCCCGATCCCGGGCCATCTGGGTGATCGCAGCGGAGAGTGCCCCACCCGCGCTTCCCCCCGTGACGACCAGACGGTCGAGGTCGACTTCAAGATCATCTCCGTTCTTGGCCACCCACTCGAGGCCTGCATAACAATCTTCGGGGCCGGCTGGAAAAGGGTGTTCCGGAGCGAGTCGGTAATCGACGCTGACGACGACGCATTGGTGCGTCATAGACCAATTAGCCTCCATCGCCGCGAAGGTCTCAGGGTGCATGAAGCAGAACGCGCCGCCGTGAAAATGAATCAAGACCGGGAGGCGGCCCCGCGCCGCCTTCGGGCGATAGACGAGCACGCGCACGTCCGGCGCGCCGCTCGGACCAGGAATGAAACGTTCGTCGACATTAAGCTGCGCGCGATGCTGATCGGTGAGTTCCATGCCGGGCATCGGTTCCTCGGGCAGATCACGCGGCGGAATCGGAAGCAGGGCGTGAGCGCGGGCGGCGGTGTCGCTTGGGCTGGTCG